>VTTJ01000001.1 GCA_008364785.1 Bacillus sp. BGMRC 2118
ATAAAAAATGGATGGCTATGATATTGTGAGAAAACAGGAGAAATCGAGAGATTTACCTTTCTATATAGAGGGAGGATAGTTCAATAGCCTGTTTAATGTAAAAGTTGTAACTGGAGGGAAACTATGATTTCAAATATATCGAAAACTTTAAATGAAACTGCTTTTAAAGATGATGTATTTCTAAGTTTAGTTCAGATTGATTTAGATGGAGATATGCTTAAGCTTTTCTTTGATGTTACTTATGAAGAAGATGCTGAAGTGTTACAAAAGTGGGAAGTTCAATGTGTTGATTATAGGGAACATAAACTGGAATTATATTATTTTGATAACTTTGAGTCTTATTATGAACATCCGCGTTTATGGAAGTATAACCATAATCGAAATGAGTTGTTTTTTAAAGGTAAACCAAACTCAATAAATGAACTAATGGGAGACCTATATTTAACACATTTTCAATTTACAAAAGGAGAATTACCACTAGAATACTTCTTGAATATAAATAAGAATGGTTGTGGAGATTTGGAATGGTTATTAAATTGTGAGGAAGGGTTATTTTCAATAGCACCAGACCACCTGAACCAAACCTACAAAGAAATTCTAAATAAATATGGAATAAGAACTTCAATAATACCTGCAGGAAATCAAAATATAAAAAAAAGAGAGAATTACAAAATAATCGTCTTTGGCGATTCATATGTAATAGCAAAAGAATATGAGGCAATACGCATAATATAATTCGTTTAACAAAATTGTGTGAAGAACATAGCTGCCATTTATATAGCTTTTCACTACAGGGGAAGTTTTGTTTATGAAGAGATAATTGAAATTAATAGAAATAGATATTTTAGAGTAAGGAGGTAAAGGAATGATTGAAAAGTTACAATCAATTTTAGAGATACTACTTAAAGACCTTGACGATGAAAATAAAATAAAGATGTTAGAATCAACTATTATTCAATTATATCAATTCGACAGGAGAATCCTTATTAATAAAGAAATAATTGGAGTAAATATAAAAACCAAAACTACTAAGTCTCATTTAACTATTAATAAAGGACAAATATTTGAGATATTTTTAGAAGGCATAAATAAGTTCAACTACTGTGTAATAATAGATGCGGAGAGCTTCGAAGGTAATGGGAAAAATGATAAAATACTAGTTGGTTATCTTAATACATATTCTTCTGAAAGATTAACTGTAACTGAAATTTGTAGACAAATTGAACAATTCAACTTTCGGTTTTATGCTTGTACAGGAATAACTGGATTCAAAAGTAAAAAGTGGGTTTTTGTAACTGAGTATAATAATCTTATTGATATTGATCCAAAAACAATAAAATATAAGATAAACTTTATGGGGAAAAACTACAAGAGTGTGGGTGATCCAATAAAATCGATTGTTGATTGCGAAGTTATTACTGATAATGAATGTAATGAAATCCAAAACCCTTTAGGTATCGTCGGTGAAAAAGAAATTGAGCATTTATTAGTGGAATATTCAAAGTATTAGTATGTATATTAAGTTGTTAGCTACCTTGGCTCTGATACAGGTAGCTAATTTTATTTTGGGTTAAAGCCATTACTTTTCTTGTCCTACGAAGTGAGTATAGGTTCATGTAATAATTTTATTCATGACGCTTGATAGTTTGTGAAACCCTTCACTTAAACTATAGGGGGCTTTAGTTTAAGAAGACATTTAAATGAATGCAAAAATAGCTTGGTTCTTAAACCAAGCTATTTCTATATTAAAAATCAACACAATTCTTTAACAGAGCCTTAATTTATATAATTGTAGCTTTTTCTATCTTGAAAATAATAATTTCACCCATATGACATGGGAAAAAATATGTACAAGTGTAGAGAAATTAAACTTTGTTATATTTATCCCAGTAAATTCAGATGTACAATACACTTTAAAAGGTGAGGTGATCATTGATAAATTTGACAATGTGAACCCCGATGAAGTAAACGCAAAACTAGGTTTAACAGGAAGTGAGCCATCCGATTCAACTAGTCCAAACACAAACGGTGATATTTCAAGTGTGGATACAAACGGTAATGGACAGGTGACAATAAAAGAAGCAAAAGCAGCAGGTTACAAAATGCCAATAACGAGTGATCATTGGTTATACCCCTATATGCGTGATAATGATAAGGACGGTATGGTGGGTGAGTAAGTCCCTAGAACCTTGAAGCAATATAAATATAAGAATGAAAGTAACCCCATAAATTTTTCTTATAATGTTATAGCTTCATTTGTTATATGGAATCAATGTCCCATCCAGACTCAAATTCTATAAGTAAATTCGATTCACTTCACTAACAAGAATAAAAAATTTTTATTTAATGTGAACTTACAAATCATTTTTGTAAGTTTTTTTTGAGAATACAAATATTGTTAAACCAAATTAACGTATTTTTTACTATTTATTATATGAAAAAATTTGGAATTACTGACGGGTGTTATATCATGGTGGGCTTTAGTTAACTATAAAGAAGTAATTGGTAAGTATAAATCTAGTTAAGGAGGATTTAACAAAAGTTGCTTCCAACATACGTATATTTTTCTAATTTGTTCGAAAAATTTCCACTGTGAACCTATTTAATTGACCAGTTTATTGTCGAACACTTCTCATACTATTTTACTATTAATGAACTTATACTAGTCTTAGGGAATACAAGATTTGTAGCGTAATTTAAGGAGGAATACTAGTGGCAAAACTAATCGTTATGTATAATCAACCGAGTAACCAAGCGGGATTTGAAGAGTATTATCACAATGTACATATCCCATTGGTTCAAAAATTACCACATCTAACTGGTGCAGAGGTTCACCGAGTATTACAAGTAATGAACACTACTAATGAAAGTTTATTTCTCATTGCAGAGCTGCATTTTGAAAGTCCAGAAACATTGAATCATGCCTTATCTTCACCAGAAGGCATGGAAGTGCAGGGCGATGTTAAGAATCTCATGCCGTACTTAACCAAGCCGCCAGTTATCGCTATTGTAGATTAAGGAATGGTCGAGGAGTTAAAATCTCCTCGACCGTTTTCACTTTAAGGTACCATATTCCCTGCCGCTTTGTATATTTTGTACCATTCTTCTCTTGATAGTTTGATCTCACTGCCTTTGCATGCATCCTTAAGTCGCTCTTTGTTGGTTGTCCCTAACACTACTTGAATGTTAGCTGGATGTCTTGTTATCCATGCTGTAGCGATGGCCGTGTTGGTTACATTATACTCTTCGGCAATGTCATCAATCACAAGATTTAACTCAGGAAAATTTTTTGTATCTCCAAGAAATGTTCCCTCGAAAAATCCATGCTGATATGGTGACCAAGCCTGCATGGTAATATCATGAAGACGGCAATATTCCAACGTACTGCTATCACGGTTAATAGCTTGATCAACCTTCATATTTAATGAAATTCCTGAATCAATTAACGGCGTGTGCGCCACACTTAACTGAAGCTGGTTTACTACTAATTTATAGGGTATGTACTTCTGTAACAGTTCTATTTGCATTGGATTATGATTTGAGACACCAAAGTACTTTACTTTCCCGCTGTTATAGAGCTCTTCGAAAGCCAATGCAACTTCCGCTGGATCCATTAACGGATCAGGGCGATGGAGTAAAAGGATATCAAGGTACTCCGTTTTTAGCCGCTTTAAGATACCATCTACTGAGGCAATGATATGCTGTTTTGAAAAATCAAAATAACCTTCCGGTGTGCGGATTCCACATTTGCTTTGCAGAATCATGTTGTCGCGGATGCTTGGTGTCATAGAAATGGCCTCTGCGAAAATTTCCTCACTTTTCCCATTTCCATAAATATCTGCATGGTCAAAGAAGTTAATTCCCTCCTCCATAGCTGTGCGGATTAACTTCTCAGCTTCTTGTATTGAAAGCTGAGGTAACCGCATGTTGCCCATGATCATATTCGAAGCTTTTAACTCAGTGTTAGCAATGCTAATGTACTTCAAGGTTTTTCCTCCTAAATAGATAAAGTCGGATTTATTATAACACTGTCATTAACAACACAAAAAACACCAACTTTACTAAATTGGTGTTTTACTGTTTATATATTTAGTTCATCCATTGTTTTTCAAAGTGATTCATCTTTGGTTACTGAATTTTTTTGCTATTCCAATTCTTATACACAAGATAAAGGACCTATGCTGCTACAACACCGATGTTGGCCGGTGCATTTGAAATAGCAGCCATTAAGACAAAAAATTCGAGTATGTTACTTCTACTAGAGATAATAATTTTCTTTGTCACGACATAGACCCCTTTAACATTTAAAAACGATTACACGCATTTAGTTTAATTAGTTTCTTACCACATATTATATAAATATAATTTTCACTCTAGAACCTTATAGGTCTATGTGCACAAAATAGTGGTTAAGTCTATATATTATTTCCATGGAGAAGAACTCCGAGCTGCGATTTGATTTGTGAAAATTAAAAGTAATCATCAATGCAACCGAGGTGTGTCTAATGGGAGAAATCATTGATTTTCATTCGTTTTATCGAAAGAAATATCCGTTAAAGACTTTCGGATTGTCTGAAAGGCAAGTGGATGTGTGTTTGACTTGTTTAGGGGCATTGTGTGATATGAATCCGAACGTTAATCCGAATTTCTTTGACCCGGAACAAGATCTCAAACTACTCTTAGACGGCGATGCTAAGAAATTCGAAAAAATGTTTTGCGGTGTTATCCGTACGATAGATCTGTACAGCGAACTCTCCGATGAAGAAATACCTATTGGGAAAGAGTTTGAAGTCTTTCCAACTTTTCTAGATTTTATGGAATTTGTGATGATTAAATCAGACCAGAAATATTGTTAACGAACACCATCTCATCGTGACAACTAAGAATAAAATTGAGAGGAAATACAAAAATGAAATACAATGTATTCGGTGGTTTACTAAAGATTCCAGTAAGTGGTACCTCAAAACGAAAGATCTTTAAGGGGGTAGTTAAGGCGCATATGGATGCCTTCCTTGAAAAAGAAGTATTCCCAAGCTGGGAGAATTACGAAGCATTTCCGAAACACCAAGAAAACATAAGAAAATACTCTTTAACACAGGAAGACATAGCCATAATAAAAGATTACTGGAACGAGAGATTGCTAGCAAAAATGGAAGAAGCCAGCAAGCTACTGCATGCCTTTGAAAGATACTCTGATAAGAATGATGATATTCACCAATTGTTACAACTTTGGAAAAAAGACAGGGATGTAAAAGAATTCCTTAAGAAAGCACACGACGCTTACAAACAACTATAAAAAGGAAGCTAGTAAATGAAACTAGTATCTATGTCAATGATATTGTGAAGCAACAAAGATGATTCCTAATTTGAACAAGGGAGCATCTTTTTTATCGATCATTGTTATAAAGGAGGTCCATCATGAGTATCTTCATAACAAATATTGACTTACGATTGGTTAATGATGAACATAGTAGAATGAAGGCAATTTGTTCAGTTACACTGAACCATGAGTTTGTTGTACATGACATAAGGGTGATTGAAACAAGTCATAAAGTATTGGTGGCAATGCCGAGTAAACGAAAACAAACTGGCCAGTTTACAGATGTTGCGCACCCTATTACAAAAGAGTTAAGGGAGCAAATAGAGGCAGTGGTATTTACTGAGTATGATTCCATGAAAAGAACGAAGAGATAATCTTCGTTTTTTTCTTTTTCTTCTTTATCCGATTTATGAAAGAAAATTCTCCATTAAGTAACTCGAGAGGGAACAATAAGTTTAGCTTTAGGTAATAGAAACTATCCTACAAACGAATCAACCATTTGACTCAGATGAAAAATATTGCTTATCGAGGAGAATCAACAGCAACCCCGTTGTTATTGCAACGTAAGGAAATTACCTAAAGGTCCTTATAGGAGCCGATGATACAAGCTTCATATACCTAAAGACGTAGACCAGAAACATATTTTATTCCATTAATAACCAAAAGTTAATGGAATGGATTATTGATATAATTTTTTTATTATATATTTGAAATAAAAATACAAGTGATTAGATTTACCTCACTTAATGAGGAGAATTATTATGAAGAAGAAGTTCTGTAAGATATTTCTTATATTTATTACTATACAAATAGGATTAATAGGCTGCCAAACAACAAAAGAGAAGGAAACTGAAATTAGAAGGAACATAGTTGTTGAAAATGCAATTGAGAATGGAAAGTTAGCACTAGCTGATGGAAATTTCCAAAGATCTAAGAGTAATTTTGAATTGGTTCAATCAAAAGACAACAATAATAAAGAGGCTAAGGAATGGTTGTTATTGGTTGAAGAGATAGAGATACTATCCAATCATATTACAAATAAAGAAATTGAAAAGGCTGAGAAGGTTCTTGAAAGATTAAAATTTAGTGAATTATATTCAAATGTTAAAAATCAGATTTTTGATTATGAGTCTTCTCTGAAAACTTTAATTTCCTCAATCGAAAATATTGAAAAAGAAATTGGTGAACTGATTCAAAAATTAGAAGAAGGGACATTTGATGAGGTTATAGAAAAAGGATATATCTTGAAGAATGAAAAAGATATCACTATAAACCAATTAGATAAAATTAATGGTATCATTGACAATGCACTAACAAAAAAAGAGGAAGATATTTTGGTTCAACAAACTGAGGAACAAAATAAAAAATCTAAAGAAAACAAAAATAGTGAATCAACTCTAAGTTTAGACGAAATGCGAAAGTTAGCAAAAGAATATGTAGATAATTGGAATGGTTACAATAACCTATTAAGAGATGAGTGGGATTCGGGGAATTTTCGAGTTTATGAATTTCAAGACGGTCCAACTGAACATATTATAGGTGTCACGGTGGACTATAATACAGGAGAAGTAACACCGGACCAAGGAATTTATTAAATGATCTTGTTTTTTGTTGGTAATTTTAAAAATCCACATAGAAAATAAGGAGCAAAAGAGCTAAAGCATTTGCTATAGCTCTTTAATCATTTAAAAAGTATCGAAGCTGAAATAGAAACCTACTATTAGCATTAAGAATAATTTTCTTTTATATAAGAGATTTGATTCATAAATATTATTGCATTTTATAATGATTTTTCTTCTTTCTTTTATTAATATACAAAATAATCATTATGTATAAAAGTAAAAATCCAATTAGAATAAAGCTTACTATATTCCATTTTTTCTGGTATTCGGCTTTTCCACGGTCATAGGCTCTTTGATATAAAGCCTCTGCATTGTTTTCCAAAACTTCTGAAGGAACTGTATATAAAGATCCTTCTAAACTACTTGGTATGCGTGCTTTTTATACAATGATTTCATTATTATCTTCGTATCCATACTTATATTGTTCCTTCATTGACATTGCACTTTCATATTCTTTAGGTATGACAATACTTTCATCCTTAAAAGCAGATGCATAACCAGCTTCGTATGCAATCTTCATTTCATTTTCAATAATTGTATTGTACTTTCTTTGAGCACTTTCCCTAACTTTTTGAGGAAGAGCGTCGGGATAGGTAAGTTCTTTATAAGCAAGTGCTTTTTCTTCAGCAAGTTTTTCCCAGCGATAAAGTTGTCCCTTTTCAAAGGCAATTTCATAAGAAGCTTGAATATTATTGTCTTGTGAATATTCTCTAGGTATTTCTATTAAATCTGTTTGCAAACCCGATTGATAACCTGTATCATAAGCTTCCATTTTAAGGATATTAAATTTCTCTTCTATATATCTTTTCTCATACCCACCTTCGTACCAGCTGTATTCTGCGTTTGATAATTCATATAGAGTATAGTGAGGATTGAATTCAACACCAAGGTCGGCATCACTAACCCCATGACTATAGCCCAATTTTTGAAGATTTTCTACTAGTTGATCCCAATCCTGGTAGTAATCATTTATCCCATTGTGATCGCTATCTCTGTATTGGTAGTTATCAGAAGAGGATGTGGAACTGTTGCTTGAGCCACTAGCATTATGACAATGGTATGTACCTGTTGAATTATTATTATGACAACCTGAAGAATTAGTACGGCCACTATGCGCTACAGTATGAATACTTTCCAAACAGAACGTCAAGATCATTAAGATAGGAAACAAGACTATATAATTTCTTCGTATTGTATTTTCTCCTTTCTGTTAGCTAAAATAGTTGTTGTATTAATAATCCTTAGCCTAAAAAATCATATTCCATAATGATAAGTATTAATACTATTGATGACTACAGTAAACAACTGGAAATTTTTTAGCAAGTGATTTATTCTAGGATGGAAAAAGGGATTATACATATCCGAATACAGAAACGCAGATTCCTTCAAGTTATCAGAAGAGATTAGGGAACAATAGAGGCAGTAGTATTTACTGAGAATGATTTAATTAAAAGAACGAAGAGATAATCTTCGTATTTTTCTTCACTATACCAAATATAAAAGAAGTTTCTCCATTAAAACAGATCAATCATTTGCCTCCGATGATTATATTACAGAATTAAATATTGATTGAATACGCCTAATTATATTCATGATCTACAACGAAAATAAGTCTTTATACAAAACAATGTCACAACTAAATTTCCTAAGCTTTATGCTGTATCTATTATCCCTGCAAGAAGGTAAACAATTTTGGTACAGTATTTTTAAGAAAATGTATATAAAAATTGGTGTTTTAATATAAATCCAATTGAAATATGTTCATAATATAAAGAATGAACATAAATATAAGGGGAATTACTTTCTATTAAAGATAAACTGAAAGGAATTTTATAAATTTATGATTTGTTTGATTTTTTATAGAAAGGAAGCGTAAAACTGATATTAAAATGATTTAAATGATTAAAATTCATCGTTTTTTTAAAAAATGTTGTTGATTTTTACTTCCTTTGAGTTTATCATCTAAATTAGATAATATATTAATTTAAATACAAGTAGCGATTATTCTTAGGAGGTAAAAAATGCTTAATACAGGTACAATTACAACGATTCCGGGTACAAAAGGGAAACAATTCGGAAAAGATATCTATACTTCTTTGATTAAATTTAGAGATTTAGAAACTTTCCTAGCTGTTTTTCAAAATGTACAAAGAAAAGTAGAAAAAAAGAGAGTGAATTTAATAGCTGGTTATGTTTTAAAGGGTTTAGAAGATGGAAATATGAGCTACTTAACTTCAATTACTGCTACTTGTCGAGGTAACATATTCTTTAATGATACAAAACAAGTAATTGCTATTGATACTTCGAGTCAATTGTCAGTAAACGATGGACAACATAGATTTGAGGGTATTAAAAAAGCAATGGCTGAATTGCAGAAGGAAATCAGAAAGACAAAAGCAGGAGAAGGAAAAGAGTTATTAAAACAAAAGTTAAGTTATCTTGAAGAAATGACAATTCCTATAGTCATTTTTGCGAATATCTCAGAGAGTGAAGAAATGCAATTATTCCACGATTTAAATAATTTAGCTAAACAACCTAGTAAATCTGTTAACTTAAGATTCAATCAGTCTAATTTATATGTTAAATTAGCAAAAGATATCTCTGAAGAGAACGAGTATTTAGTCGCTTATGGTGTGGATATGGAAAATAACATTCTTTCAGAAAAGAATCCGAATTTCGCCTTATTAAATACAATTGCAAATTCAATTTGTTATTTGTTATTAGGTAAAAATCAGCAAAATGAAGCATTCTTAACAAATGAAAATTACCAAGATCAAAGAGCAATAGTGAATGAAACTTTCGATAACATCTTTGCTATACTTCCAAGTGATATAACAAATAGAAAAAAATATTTGTTAGGTAAAGCGTTTGCATTACAGGGAATTTGTAAGTTTATTTATAACGCAAAGAACACTTTGAAGTTATCGGATGACATTATATATAAAACGATTGAAGAAACTGAATGGAGAAACAACGATGTTTGGTTAAATTTTGGTGGAGCTTGGGATAAAAATAATGAGTCGATAAATTTCTCAGGTAGTGCATCAGCTATTGGTGCAGTTTATAAAATGTTATTGGCGAATATAGAACAAAACCATCTAGTTATAGACTTAAACCAAGAAAACTAGTCTCATATGATAATTTATAAGAAGGGAGGAGCCCCCTTCTTATTTTTTGAATATAATTTTGTCCAAATGAATTTAACATTTGAGTTAATAAATTGAATTCAAAAAATTGAATTCCAAAATTAATACGATTTTCATATGTAAAAAAAGGAGAGTAACATATGATTCAAACCCAAAATAAAAAACTATGGCAATTTTCACTCATTCCTAATATTGAAGAATCCAACTTCAATAAAATATTAGAAAAATTTTATAACATGGGTGTATCAGGTTTAGTTCGTGAAAACACACAAAACTCATTAGATGGTAGATTACTAACTTCCAATGAACCTGTTATTTTAACAATTAAGACGGGAAAAATTCCAATAGAACATATTCCTGGAATAGAGGAGGTGAAGGAAAGGATATCAAGCTTAAAAGGCTATAATACATATACAAGAGAAACGATTGAACATATGCGTAACAAAATGAAACAAGATGAAGTTGCTTATATTTCATTTGAAGATTCTAATACAAGAGGTCTTAAAGGTGCTATAAACGGTCAAAGTGAATCTAAAGAAGATACTTGGGCTATTTACGCTTACAATAAAGGTGTTCACTCTGAGGAAGAAGATGAATCTGTCGAGAGTTCAAGAGGTGGATCACATGGTGTTGGGAAAATTGCTTCAAATGCCGCTTCCGATCTTCATTTAATGTACTTTGCAAACTGCGATGCAGAAGGGAATAAGCATCTTGGAGGAACTGTACAACTAGTAGAACATAAATATAATGATCAATGTTATCGTTCATCAGGATACTTTACAGAGATAAAGTTACTTGAATCTAATAAGACAAAGTTCTATCCGTTTGTGAACACATTCCATGAAGTTTTCGAAAAGAAGACAAGAGGTCTAAAGATCATTATTCCCTTCTTACGTGACCAATTTAATGATGAAAAAGAGATTATTAAAAGTATTTGTGATAGCTTCTTTATTTCTATTCTTGAAAAGAGGTTAGAAGTGCACGTAAATGATAAGAAGATTACGAGTGAAACAATAAAAGATTTTGTGTTTAGTCATGAATACTATACTCAAGATTTGGCTGAAATGAAGCACGAATTTACTCCATTATATTTAGATACTTATATAAACAAAGATCCTATGCCATTAAAGATTTCTAATGGGATAAATGATTTCACATTTAACCTTTACTTCCGTTATGATGAAAGGATACCAAAAGGAAGAGTAGCGATTGTCAGAACAATTGGAATGAAGATTGAAGATAAAAAGATTAAAAACAATATAAATCGTCCATTCAATGCTGTGTTAGTAGCAGGAAAGCAAGAAGATGCCTATTTAAAATCGCTGGAAAATGAATCGCATACAGAACTTGCATTTGATCACATCAAGGATCAGCAGTTACAAAAAAATGCAAAGAAGTTCATTAGTAACATTTCAAAAGAAATTACAAAAATTATTGAGGAAGCAATTAAGAAGAATAATCCAACAGATGGATTAATTAACACAAAGGATATTCTTTATTTAGTTGAAAATCAATTTAAACAGGATCTGTCAAATGCAATGGCAACGGTGAAGATTAACAAAGGGAAATCTGTTGTGAAAGTAGGGATTGACCCTCCTAAAAAGAAGAAAAAAGAAAAAGCTGACCCTCGTAAGCCAGTAGATCCTGATAAACCGAAAAGGTTGAGAAAAGTTAAACCAAAAGGTGACCCAACTGACAATGGTGGTAAGGTTAATAAGTACAGTGCTCACCCTGATTTAGTAGAAAGATTACTAGTAGGTGACAAAGAGTTTGTTAAATTTGACTTTACAGATTCAAAAGAGATTAGTAATGAGAAATCATGCAATATTTCTTTATCAATTGTAGACGGCATGGGTGCAGAGTATGCGAATGAGTTCAACTTAGCGGATAACTACGATCGTGTTGTGGATAGAACAACTGGAAAGCAATGCAAAATTGAAAATAATGTAATAAAGAATATTGAAATAAACCAAGGAATTGCACAACTACAGTTAGAGTTAAAGAATAACTATAACCGAGCATTAAAATTTGTGTACTATGTAGAGGTGTAACATGATTTACAAAAAAGATGCTAATTTCCCATATCCGTTGCTAACAAACACGTCAAAAAGCTATGAAAGTAGTAATTTTATACTGGACGTGAACCTGGAAGAGAATTCACATCATTATAGATTTGAAATCAATTATGAGATTGATTCATTGTTTATTAATAATTTAATTCAAAACGGACTAGCCCAACTTATATTAGTTATCCAATCAAAAGATAATAAATTCTTTTATATCAAACCAGATGAAAGATTCAAAGAAATACCAAAATCTCGTATATCCATTAGTAATCGAACAACAATTCAATTACATCTTCAGTCAAGGGAAGAAATTTCGTTTAAAGAGAACCATGACTTAAGTTTATTCTATCAAGATTTTAAAGATGGAATTGTAGTACCTAAAAATTCGTTGTTAGGCTTTTCTAATGTAGTAACATTTGATGGTAGCAGTACGAAACCTTTAGATCTTTTCGAGAAAAAGGTCAACCCTGATCTTAAGTCAGATATTAAAATTGAACTTGGCAGTGAAACCATTATTATTCATTATAAAAATGAACAATTACAACTTAATGAATTACCTAAAAGTAATACATTAAACAATCCTTATATTTATACAGGACTTCAAAAGGCATTGTATCGATTCATTTCTAACAATGGCTATGAAGGGGAAGTAGATTTAGATCAAATTGATACACCTATTGATAACTTGGATTTAAAATTATACACGTTGATGAAGAAAAAGATGGTGACTGATTTAAACCAAGAAAATATTGATGAAGTCATTTACTCCATATCAGATAAGATCATAGAGAGATACACTTCTGCCGTAAAGGAGTTGAGTTTTAATGGAAATTAGGTTACTTAAGAAGGGTTATAAAAATAATGAGCAATTCTACCAAGATTTCTTGGACGACCAAATAAAAAATAACGATGAATACTTCTCAGAGGAAGTAGCATTCATTGATGCTGCTCCAGATTTCCCAGTTTATATTGCACATGGAAGTGAAAGTGAAAAGGCTGCTTTATTCCTTGAAGCTTTCGAAGTGATTTCGTCTTCCTATTTGCACACACCACGGGATATTCATTTTGACGAAGTGTTTTGGCACTCCTTACTCGCGGTGTATAAAAGAGATTATTTACTGGAAGAGTATCCTCAAATAAAAAACGGGATCAATCAATTCAATAATATTGTGATAAAAGACTTTGACTGGGAAAACTACATTTATAAATGTGTATTAGGTGCCCAGTACATTAATGACAATGTTTCCAATTCAAATGAACGAACCAGATACTACAATCTTATTACTGAAAATTTAGATGTCTATAACTACATTATTAAATACGAGATTTTTAGAAATGATAGATTTCTAATCAATATTTTAGATATAATTGATGAGCTAGACTTATCGAAAGTGATGAAGGCGAAAATAAAGGACCGACCAGATCTTGGGCAAGATGAACGCGTAGGGAGAAGGGTCATTTTTGAATTTAACAAAAGTTACCCTATTGTAATGTCACCGATGCTTGTTAAGGAGGAGCTTAAAAAACTCTTTCTTAGATATTTAAGCGCCTACTATAAGGATTCAGTAGAACTTCAATCAAACTAAAATAATAGTTAATACGTTACTGCAACTATATATGTCGAATGTAAAGTAATAAAGAAGCAGTTGTCTACTAATGGTAATCATGTTCTTCTCACGAATCTCGATCATCATTTTTAATTAATAAAATTGAAGCACATTATTTATTTAGATGAAATCTTCAAAGAATTCATTATTAACGAGCTAAATCATTCATAGAGTTGATTAGTGAAGCCCTTTCAAAATCTGTTTCTAATTAAATGAAGAAGTTATAATCACGGATTTTGGTGGACCCTTGGATCATAGTGTGTAAACTTACAGTATTAAACATTGCTTAATGTGCTCACTAATGTTGAAATATCAATGTTAGTGGGTGTTTTTATGTTTACTGATAATAAGTATGAACTAAGTAGTCTAACATAATTAAGCTCAGATATGTATTACTATTGATTCTACATATTTATGAGACTCTAGCACTAATTGATTTAATATTGTAAAGCATTAATTCTATTATCAATTTTTTACATCAGGAAATATTTTGTTAGAAGAAGTGGGTTAAATTATTGTCCCTCTACTTTATTCTACTTAAGTAATAGGTTAGTTAGTGTTAAAAGAAGAATTATAAAACATTTCACCTTTAAGTTACTTACATTTTCTAGTAGAATAGTATTATTACAATTTTCTACAAAAAAATCATTTATATTTATTTTTTCTTCTATAAATATTGAGGTGATCAGTTTGGATAAAAATGAAGTTATAAAAGAGCAAATTCATCTAAATGAAGTAATTCGAAAAATGAAGACCACACATACTTTATATGGGAATTACTAGATCAAAGACAAAGTCAATTTAAAAAAGTAACGTATAAAGAAGGGAAAATTGATCAAGAGCAGTTTGAGATAGCTAAAAAAGCACCATACTTTGGAAGAGTAGATATCCTAGAGGATGGCTTTAAAGAAACAATATATATCGGTAAACAAGGTGTAAGAGATCAAAATGAAAACCTTGCTGTAGTTGATTGGAGAATGCCGATGGCTTCAGTTTATTATAACTTTATGCCAGGAGAATCAAGACAAAGTTACACGGTAATAGATGAAAAAAACAAAAAAAAGATTACAAACTACGTAGAAGTTCAAATGAAAAGAGAATTCACAATAAAAGATAAAAAAATAATTAAAATGCTTCAACAAGTTGGTGAAACAAATAGCGATCTCAATATAACGATTACGGATAAAGGAGATGAATTAACGGTCACGGATGACTTCCTAAGAGAAATATTAGAGAATAGTGATACAACAGGATATTTAAAAGAGATTATAGCCACTATTCAAAAAGAGCAAGATCAAGCAATCAGACAACCACTAGATTATAATGTTATGATTCAAGGTGTTGCTGGGTCAGGAAAATCATCAATTGCTCTCCACCGTTTATCGTACTTGTTATTTAATAATAAACATATTAAACCACAGGATTTATTAATTTTAGGCCCATCAAACCTTTTTATTAGTTCTTTCAAAGGGTTGTTACCAGATTTAAATTTAGATGGTATAAGACAATCTACCTTTCAGAATCTAGTTATGGATCATCTTAGACCATTTATTCCATTAGAAACCCAAACTAGCTATAAAGGCTATTTTGAGGATGTACTCTTTGTTGAAGGATATACAAAAGAAAAAGTAATTACAGAGTTTAAAGGTTCAGAGGATTTTGTACGGATTCTTGATATTTTCGTGGATCAAATTCAATCCGAGTATGCAAATCTATTCGTAGGATTAAAGATTTTTGATGAAAGGTTACTAGTTTCGGATTTATTAAGAATATTTGAGGGATATTCTTATCTTCCGTTTGTTAAAAAGGTAACAAAATTTATCGAACATGTTGAAAAACATTATAGAGACCTTATGAATTCTAAAATAAAAGATATTGAGACTCAAGTCGAGTCTGTTAATAACTTTTACAAAAATGGTGGCCTATTAGAAACTGAAAGAGAAACAATTCAAAAACAGATTTTTCAAGTTGCAGACTATAAGATAAAAAAATTAAGAACGGAATTTAAAGTTGAATTTACAAAATGGAAAAACTCAATGGAGATACCAGATCCATTTACAATCTATAAACAAATTCTCTCATTTGAAGTACTGGATATGTTTAATCATGAAATAGGAAATGAAATAGCCAATCTCTTTAAAGAATATAAATTAGAAACAGTAAATTATTTTGATATTGCTCCTATATTTTATATATATTTATTATTTTATGAAACACCTGAAAAATTTGCACATATCGTGATAGATGAAGGGCAAGACTTAAGTTTCGTCCATTATGTTTCGTTAAAGAAAATGACTAATACAGTTACTATATTAGGAGATAAGGAACAGTCTATTTTCCTAGGGTATGGTCAGTACAATTGGAATGATTTAATGAAGTTGGTATTTCATGATAAAAAGTATATTTTATTGTCTCTCGATACCAGTTATCGTTCTACTAAGGAGATTATTGACGTAGCTAATAAAGTGTTAGAGAACCAGTATGGTAATACCTATTATCCTATTATTCCATTAAACCGTTCTGGTAAACAACCTGCTTTTGAGAGAGTTATGTCTGGTAGGCATCTTTTAGAGAACGTGGTAACAACCATTGATAAGTGGAAGCAAAAATATAAAAGAATTGCAGTTATTCACAAAGATGAAAAGAAGGCTAAAGGGTTAGCTGATTACCTGAAGAACGAGTTTAAACAGGATGCTGTGTATGTAGATCCTGATCAGGAAGTAAAACAAGGATATGTATCGGTACTTTCCTCTTATTATAGTAAAGGGATGGAATTTGATGCAGTTATAATTGTAAATGTAAATGAAGAAAACTTCCCTAAGGATAATTTACACGCTAGATTACTATATGTACTTCTAACAAGAGCACAACAAGAAGTTAAAGTTTTTTATCAAGATACACCTTCACAACTTCTAGAGGGTATAGTTAATGAAAAACCTAAAATTATTTCAGAATATGATGATATTCTATAAATCAAAGTTTTCAACAAACATTTTGGTATCAAGAGGTTTAGTTAATCATTTTCTGTAATAAAAAAATTATTTTTCAGAATAAGAGTTTATAAAATTTTTATTAAAATGAGGTTGTATTATGAGTACTATTCCAAATAACCAAGATGTTGAAAAAACAGTACAATTAATGGTAGATCACTATAAGGTTCCTGAACCTATAATAAAAGGGTTATTCGGAAAAGACACATTTTTAAAGTTAAACATGCTGTTGTCTAATCTTGGAAGGAATGAACTAAATACACAAGAATTAGTTAAAATGCTTATACTTGAAAGAGGAGCGTACCTATTTTCGGGAAGTAATGATGAAGTTAGAAAATTAAGAGAGTATTTACTACGTCAAATACCAACAGAGTCATTAGTTGATTTATATAATAGAAATCCTGCGCAAGGAAAAGATATTAGTTCTCCTTCTTATATGATAAAGCCACTAGTACAAAAAAAGTGGATTGTTGGAGGATCTTGGCCAAGAGATTTCGTAAAAGCTTTAGGATTTCCTATAATACTTTCAGGAATTTCTATACCAAAAACAAATAAAACAGAAGCAGTTGAAGATGTTCAGGCGCGAAAGAAAGTACCTAATCTAGTAGATTTTCAATTAGAAATAAAAGAAAAAATGTTAAATGTTCTTAATTTGAAAGGTGACAAAACTCGTTGTGTGGTAACTTTACCGACTGGTGGAGGGAAAACGAGGGTAGCAGTAGAGAGTTTTATTGAATGGATGCAAGTCCGTTTTTCTGAAGGTAAATATTTAATATGGATTGCACAAAGTGAAGAACTTTGTGAACAAGCTATTACATGTATTGCTGATATGTGGCAAGAAAAGGAGTTTCCAGAATCGCTAAGGATTTATCGCTATTTTGCAGGAAAAAAAGTATCTGAGGATCAATTAATTGGTGGAGTTGTAGTTGCTAGTATTCAACAGCTATACTCTAGGTTACAAAATGAGGACAAAGTATTTGAAGAATTTATAAAAGATTGTGGAGCGATGATTATTGATGAAGCGCACCACGCAATAGCTCCAATATACAGTAAATTATTGCAAAAAGCTGAGGAGATTCATGGGAAAGAGTTATTTCCGATTTGTGGGCTTACTGCAACTCCAGGAAGAAGTAATGATGAAACAGTTGACCTCGTAAATCAATTTCAAGCTTATTTAATAAAACCAGAACTGCCCTATGAACGGCAATATGAAGAAAATCCATTATTGTATTTCAGGGAACAAGGCTATTTAGCAAAACCTATTCATATTATCCATCAATCAGGTATTGAGTACGAAATAAGGGAAGAGGAAATTGACATTCAAAATGAAGATTTCCATATTGACTTTCTAGAAGTTCTAGCAAACGATGAAAGACGAAATTATGAAATTATAAAAAAATTACTTAGTATCCCAGCTGGAAAAGCCACTCTTGTTTATGCATGTACTGTTTCCCATGCGGAATTTTTAACTTCTGTTATGAATGCGTCTGGTAGAAAAGCAGCTTGTATTTCTGCCAATACAACAAAAGATACTAGAAGAATGTATATAGATGCCTTTAAAAAAGGGGACCTAGAATTTTTATTTAACTATGGTGTGCTTACTACAGGTTTCGATGCTCCTAAGACTGAATATATTGTTATATGTCGTCCAACAACAAGTGTTATTCTATATGAACAAATAGTTGGTAGGGGGTTAAGAGGTCCTAAATTTGGGGGTACTGAAACATGTACCATTATAGATTTTGCTGATAACTTACCACGTTTAGGGAGACCTTTAGCCTATCAGAGGTTTAATCATTTTTGGGAGTTAGAAACGATTAAATAGTAGACTTTTATAAACCATGTAGGGAAACGCCCTACATGGTTCTATTTATATTTCAACAATTTCTCTATTTGAGAGCAAAGAACGAAACTGCTGCCAAATTATTTGAACCGAACGCTCATTTTGAATTAATATCCCTGTTTCAATATTTCTCTCTAACCCATTTAAAGTAAAGTTTGCCGATGTCACAAGTAGTTGGTTTTGATCTACACAAATAAGCTTGGAGTGAAGGCTTGTAGTGGCTAAATTTCCATTGCCTTTCCAAAAATATAGATAGGGAAGACGTATATGTTTTGGCCATTTATTAAGAATTCTATCTTTATTAGTAGTATTCTTATGAAAAATAATAGTGATTCGACAACCACGGTTGCTGGCTTCAATTAATTTGTCCATTAAATGACTAACTTTCTGATTATCAAGTGAGAATGTATAGCCAACAATTATTATCTCATTCTGTGCAGACTCAAACATCGTTTTTATGGTTTCATATGTTCTGTGTTTTATAGGACTCGATGAAAATGTAGGACCCGTCCAAACAGGAGTAATTTTCGGTTCTTCTCTTTTTTTCTTTTGGTACGTGAAAGTTGCGATATCAATCAAAATTGCAAGTGTTTTTGGCGGAATATCAATTGACTTAGCTAAATTTAACAACTCACTCAAATAATAATGTAAAGTGTGTGATAAAGAGAGCTCACTTAGGATACTATGTACCTTGAGCTTATCTCCAGTTACATTACCTAGAACTTTGATAAATTTTTCAATAATCGTTGGGTCATTGTTAATTGATGCTTTAAGGAATATAAAAATACTCTCTTTTAGTTTATCCATTTTCTTTGAAAAACTCACGATTAAGATTTGCGACGGTTGTTACAAGTGTTGACCTATCTAAATAGCGATTCGATTTTTCACAAGAAGTTTCCGGCATTAACAAACAGCTATGGCATGCAGCACCATTTACATCTTGAAGGCTTTCAAATGAATGTTTTTCTGCACATAAAGGATCCCCTGAACAATACTTTGCTGCTGATAAAGATCTAGCTAGAATTGATTCAAAGTTGTGAGTTTTACCTAATTCAACTAATCCACCTAAGCTTCCCTCAGAATCAACCGTTGCTGTATATATAAGTATTCCCGCCATTTTCTTTTCTTCATTAGAATAAATTCTCTCCTTAAGTGCAGAAGAGGAATATCCTGAATGTAGACAAAGTTCTCTCATCAGCGAATGAGAGAAAGTATGAAGAAGAACATACCTTATACCAGGAAAAGGAGGAATAATTTCCTCTGGTACGTTTCTTTCTCTAAACTGATTCATGTGAGCATTCTCAATCTCTTTACTTAAATTCTTATTATCTTCTTCCCATTTTTTTAGAGTATTTTCATTAATAGATATGAAAATTCCTTCTCCAAAACTTTCAACTCCTGGTAGCCAATCTAGCTTCTTATCAGATAATGGGGCTATTTTCAATTCTTGTTCTTCAACATCTGAATCTTGCTCTCCCGATAAACGCATCGTGGCATCGGGAACTGGTTGAATTCTGGTAAATCCTTTTAGAACCATTACTTCCTTTAACCTTTTAACCCGAATTAGTTTGGATAGAAAATTTGAATACTTTCCGGGTATCTGTTCAGGTTCTAATTCAAAGTCTTTAGCATCAATTGGGCTTTGACCTGTTTGTAATAATTCCCATTCGGGGTACAATAAGTCCTCATCAGTTGGTGAATTACTAATTAACTTTTGGACAGTTGCCCATAGCTTTTGTGGGTCATAATGCTTTAAATTTTTATTATATTTAACAGCGATCTTGAATTCTTCAAAATCATTAATAATCTCTTCATTATCAAAATCAATTTCTTTTGATACTAAATCTTCAAATGGATCTTCGGAAGTATAAGGAATAGAGATGGAACTTTCAATAATCGGAAAGTAGAGATTTGATGCACCACGAAGAAGGAGTTTTCTTTCCGCAGTACATTCCTCTTCATCTTTATTCTTGAGACCGAGCCAAGGTCTTCTACTTGTACACTTAGGAAGAATGTTCTTGTTAAATGCTTCACCAATAGACCTTTCTGTTGTACATGTTGTACATTTAACAATTAAATCTTTCAATGAACCACTTGATCCAGTGTCTTCTAAATATAAACGACATTTAGTTGGATCATATTTTTTATCTTTAGAATGAACGTAGAATCCCCAAGGGAAGTCATCGATATGTCCATTTTTACATGCAGTTAAGAAACGGACAGGATGAGTTTTTATCTTAGGACAAGGAGCTTTCCCTTCCTTATGGTGATTTTGACAGTATAAAATTCCATCTTCCTCAGTAAAAACATTACCTCCTGAACCAATTCTTCTGCAATTTGGACAAACATGATATTCAGGAAAACGATAGGCAGGAATAGTACCAATACCCTTTGTATCGCTAGTAATAGGTATGGAACGAATTTTATTTATTCTAAGTTTTCTCCGTAACCGTTCCTCATCAATCTCAGAAGAATACTTTAGAGTGGTAATTTCCTCCCATTTATTAATACCACCCATTATGACTGAAAAGTCAGGTAAATCTACTATAGAACCCGGACCAAAGGTAGTAATATATTGGCTTGGCCTAACTTGACCTATTTCATTCTTCAATGTTAATCCCTCCTTAAATAAATTCCTGCTGTTGGTTCGACATCTCTCATAGAATTAGGAGTCTTAAAGGTTCCATTCTCCCTTGTACCAAGAGGGTATAAAAGATTGGTAATTTCTTTTTTCTTACTCTTACTATAGACTATCTGGCTAATCTCTATTGCTTCTTCCCATTGCTGAAATAGAGTTTTTAAGTGATTTGAAATTTCTTCAGTTGGTGCTTTCATATCCTTGGCTCTTTTTAAAAGTGCTGTTTGAACTTCTTGACTAATCCTTATATTTTCAACTAATTTCTTTGGTGCATTTGATTGTGTCATTTCGGAATAACCAAGACGAGTCATTGAAACCAAAGCTCCAGCTAGACCTCTGTCTCTAGCTCGTGAGGCAAAGGGAGTTACACTTATAGGTTCTACATAACGATAGATTGCAGAATGGTAAGCATAAAATTCTTCATAATGAGAGATGTCCCTTGGACGGATCCAGTTATAAACAGTAATAACTAGGCCTGGATATTCACGTCCAACTCTACTAGTAGATTGAATGTATTCTGCAGTTGTTTTAGGTTGTCCATTTACAACCATTAAGCCTAATCTGGAAACATCGACACCAACTGAAATCATATTACTCGCGAGAAGTACATCTATTGGATTTGTTTTGTTTTCATTTTGACTGTAAAACGGTTGTTCCAACCTTTTAAGAATTTTAGGGATTTCAGAAGAATCAATTCTACTAGTTAGTTCCGGTACATCTCTCTCATATTCTCGTAATTTAAACTTATAAGTGGAGTTTTCGTCTTCTGTTAATTTTTCAAGTGTTTTCATCCTACTTGGCACGTCATCCTCAATCAATCGGACAGCTCCACCTAACTCGCGCAAGCTGTTAAAATATCCTACCAAAGTTTGATAAGGATCAATCGCTTTCTCCGAGTAGCTACCTTCCATTACATGAGTACTAGCTAATTGATTTGCGTAGACACGAAGTAGAGCTGTTTTCATGCTACGTCCAGGAGGGAAGATGCCTACATATAATCTACCAGCGTGATCTTCTAAAGGTCTTTGTTTAGCAAAAAAAGAATCTTTGTATGAAAGACCTGGACTAGGGAAGATTTTTGCTTTTCTTGTAAATAATCCTTCTATCTGTTTATCGGCATTTCTAATAGTAGCAGTCGACGCTATAATTTTGGGTCCTTTATTTTCACCGTCTATTTCAATTGAGCAGAGGTAATCAATGGCTGTTTCATAAAGTCCTACCATTGTACCTAATGGACCAGATATTAAATGCAGTTCGTCTTGTATAATTAAGTCTGGTGGGAGAACTGTTCTTGTATCGGTAACTCTCGTTGAGTTAGCTTTTGTAACCTGAGAGATGAATTTTCTTTCATCCGCTGTATCTCCATTTGATACAAAACCCCATCCATTTATTTCACCCTTGACTTTACCAAATAAATTTTGGACTTCGGGTTTCCACGGCATTCTTGCAAATTTATCTACTGTACCAATTAACATGTCCGGCAAAAGACGGTATATTTCCTCATCGGTAAAAAGTACAGGTAATCCTTCTTCTGATGATGAAGAATGGAAATGGCACTCTTTATTTGAACAATGTACTATGATGCGTCTAGTGATATTCTTAGCTTTATATGTTTTTAAAAATATTTTAGGATTGTCTTCATCTAAAAGGGGAGCTCCACACCATGGGCAAGCAACAAGTTGTACTGGAGTACCTTTTGATAAGTCAACGTTTAAGGTTCTATTGTTGAGAATAGCAGATTTTATTTCAGTAATTGTTCTTTCTGCATCATCATACTTATTAGGGACGCTTTTTTCACCTACCCATAATCCAATTCTAAAAGGACGAGTGCCTAATAAATTTGGAGCTTCCTTCCGTATTGTTTCACAAGCGCAAATTAGAGCTGCCGCTCTTTGGAATTGTTGAATAGTTAAGAGTCTTAAAGTGTATCTCATGATGACAGATACACCAGCATCATTTCGATAGCCTTCTATTTCTCTCATTCTCCTAAAACCTAGGGTAAAGGCTGCTAGTCCTAGATATGCTTCCGTTTTACCACCACCTGTTGGAAACCATAACAAATCTGCAATCTGTCTATCATCAGAGTGTGGATTTACTAAACCTTCTAGGTTTTGAAGTATAAAGGCAATCTGGAAAGGTCTCCACTTTGCTTCGATTTCCTCTGGTTTCTTACCGATTCTAGGTGCAACAGATTGCTGTCTTTGTAGGGCCATTGCTCTATTAGCAAACCGAAATGCCTTTAAGTATGTTAGATTGTTTTTATCATTTAATAGGTTTATTCCATTTCTCATTCTTTTTAATGACAATTGACATTGGTTCATATGTTTTTCAGCAGTCTGTCGATGAGCTTCGTCTTCTATAGTTGGAATTTCAGCAATCCTCAGGTTAATCCATTTATCGTATTCGTTACATAATGGGGTTAAAGCATCTTCCATTTCCTGACCTGTTTTCATTCCTGCAAGTTCAATCATATCTAATGTACCACCACTTTCCCAATTTGGTGGGATCACCATAGGAATTTCATATGCAGGAATAATGTTTGTTTTTAGTGTTCCAGCTCTTTTAAAATCTTCTGAAACGTTTTTCCACTCTACAGCAATACTGTGTCCCACAGCAAAAACCGATTCGTTTCTGTATAGTAATTCATTCGTTTGAGTGTCTTCATCCTTAAATATTTCTTCATTATTTGAGAATGCGTGCCTCACTACAAAAGGAAGACCATGTTTACCAGAAATTTGAATACTTGGTTGAAAGACACATTTATGATCAATTTTATGCTCATCTATATCTTGTGTATAACGATTTACCAAAAAGAGACTAACGGCATAGGCATCCTTGTAGGGTCTAGATAACCACTCAATTCTAATGTATTTATTATTAGTTAAAGATTGGCTATGTTTTTGTCCAGTTGCAATGGAAAAGTCAATCTCAAATGATGAGAGATTAAAGGATTCTCGTTCCCAATTGTCATTATCATCTAGTTCTTTATACATCCCACAGTCCACATCAATAGTGACTAATGGGTTATTTCTATCAATTAAAAATGATAGACCTATAGCTGATGGATTCATTGCTTTTGCTAATGGTGACAGTGACTCCATGTTTTCTAAATTCGTTTGTTTACCTTCTGACGTATTTGTTTCATTTTCTTCAGTTGTTAAAGACGAGTTAAGTGGCCAAAGAATACCACATAGATATTTGTGCAATGGTTTTACATTAATTTGTTCTCTGGAAGACTCTGGTCCAACCAAATCTGTTCGAAGCCGTTTGACTAGTTCGGATCGCACTTCAACATATTCTTTTTTGTCATGATTCATTTATAAACCTCCACGATAATTTAATTATCTTAACTATAATATCTTAATAATATTAAAACAGAAATAAATGGAGTGTTCCAGTAAGTTGGAATGGATGTTAAAATATAGATAATCATAGATATATAGGACTAGAGGGAGATCAATATGGAAAAAATCTTGAGTATTCTAAATCAAGAACAATATAATGCAGTTACTTCAAAGGCTAACTACTTACAAATAGCTGCTGGTCCTGGTACTGGTAAAACATCTACTCTAGCAGCAAGAATTTTTTATAAACAATTAGAGGAAGATCTTCAGCAAAATGAGATGCTGGCCATATCCTTTTCCAAGTCAGCAAAATATCAACTTATTAAAAAAATGAATGAGTATACAAACATAATGGGGTATGGAAGTGTCATTGAAATTCTTACATTTCATAGTTTGGCACATAGAATAATAAGATATGGTATTTTTACTGGAGAATCTAAATATAGACAAGGGTTTAAAGTTATAGAGACGGAAGACTTTGTTCTTGTTAAAGAGGATATTATAAAAGGGCTGTGTGTAGAGTATGCAGACCGCGACTTAATTCGTAAGGCTTTATCACAGACATTAAATCTACTTAGACAAGGAAGCCATTTGGAGAATGACTTTCTTACGCATTGGTCACAGATTGAAGTCAATACCCTCTATAAGGTAAATATAGACGCTACCACAAGAATAAATGTTAGTGGAAAAGATATTATAGAGTTTTGGAAAAGAGTAGAAAGATTGTCTCTTATAAGAAATGAAATTGACTACCAAGGGTTAATTTCAGAAGCTTTGAAACTCATAACGCTTAAAGAAAACACTTATAGGTTGGTAACGGAAGATTTAAAGCATATATTTGTTGATGAATATCAAGATACCTCACTTTCACAAGAAAAACTGCTAGTCTCTCTTGCTGATTATTCTAGAGATATTACAGTGGTAGGGGACGAGAATCAGACAATTTATACTTTTAATGGTTCTAATGTTGAAAATATGAAACGCTATTTTGGAATATTTTCAAGACTAAATAACAAATTGACTGATCGAGTAGAATTAACCCAAAATTATAGATCAACAAATAGAATCATTGAATTATCAAATCATTTTTTGAATAAAGAGTTAATCACTCAGCCTAGATATAAATCTAATTCTGATGTTGAGGAATTTCCTATTATTATTAATACACAATCTTTAGAATTAGCATCTGCCTATATTGCTAAAGAAATACAAAGGCTTAATAAGTCTTACAATGTTTCGTTAAATGATATCTGTGTCTTATATCGAAAGAATACTGAGCATTCACCTCAATTAAACTCATTAAAGATAGAACTAGATTCATTAGGAATACCTTACAATGAAACAGCCACTTTAAAGGATGGCTTAGATATTAAAAAAGAAGTATTAGCTATATATGAAGAATACCCTGATTATAATCTTGACGAATTGGTGCCTCTTTTAGAAGCAAAGGGCACTAATGATAGCATAGTGACCTATATCAAGGAGACAATGTCTTCAGGTGCATTATATACTGATGATTTAATTGATTTTATTGTAGAAATAGATGGGATTACTGAAGGTGAACAAGCAGAGAGTAAGGTTACATTAAGAACAGTACATTCAGCTAAGGGACAAGAATTTCCCATTGTATTTATTATGTATATAGGTGATAAACAATTTCCACATGGAAGCAACCCAGATATTGCAGAAGAAAAGCGTCTCTTTTATGTTGGTATTACACGAGCAAAAGAGAGGTTATATATACTTGGAAAACATGGAGTTCGATTTGAAGACTTTTTAGGGAAATGTAAAACAGCCAATTCTAGTTATTTACACTATAACAGTAGAGTGGAAAATGAGAATATAGAAGGGTATGGTCTTAAAGAAAATGATAAAAAGATTATTAGAGAAACTACAAGAAAACAAGAACATGAATTTGAGCAACACAAAGCCAGAATCGCCAAATACATGGAAGAATGGTAAGGATGAGTCTGAACTGGATAGTAATCAAGTGAGGCTAACAGATAAACAACAAAAATGTGTAAACTTTAAACCTGAAGGTTCATTGTTGATAAGAGGAATTCCGGGAAGTGGTAAATCAACAATTATTTTAGCCAGAGCACAATATCTAATGGAGAACTTTCCGAGTGAATCAGTGCTAATATTAACTTATAATCGGACACTCTGTAATTATGTGAAACAATTGTCTTCTAAGATTGGTGAGACACCAGTCGATGCGCTAACTTTTCATTTTTGGGCACAATCCCTTATAAAAGAAACTGATTATCCACATACAAAACTGATTTTAGGAGACCAAAGATTACAAGCTGTACGATTTGCAAAAAACATAATAAAAAAGAATAATCAAAGCGCTGAGTTCCCAAATATGATTGGGAATAACGAGCAAAGAGAATTAGAAAGTTTCTTAGCAGATGAAATCGAATGGATTAAAGGGAATAATATAAAGACTAAAGAAGAATATATGGAGACTCCCCGTGCTGGAAGAGGTAATAAAATTAGGGTAACAAAGAAACATCGTGAAACTATTTATTCTGTCTTAGAAAAATATAATGAATTGCTACGAAGCCATTATAAATACCAAGGTGTAGATGGTGAAGATCTAGCAAATATTTTAATTGAAAAGATGAATTTGATTCCAAAAAACAAAAGACCAGATCATATACTTGTCGATGAAGCACAAGATCTTCATACTGTTCAATTGAGGGCAATTAAAGAAAGTGCCATGAAAAGTTTAACAATTGGTGCTGATAAAGGTCAACAGATATACAGAAGAACTTTTACTTGGAAACAGGCTGGAATTGATGTTGTAGGAAATCGAAGTAGATTTTTAGATGAAACCTTTAGATCTACACGCCAAATAGTAAGGCTAGCGAACCAGTTTCAACAAAAAGACGAATTATTTACAACAGATGAAGAATACCTAAAAGCTGTAGAACCAAATATAGATGGGGCCGTTCCAAAAGTAAGGTTTTGTAATAGTAAATCGGAAGAGCAAAATGACATTTTAAGGCATGTGAAAAACGTTAGAAGCTCATTTAATGCAGATACAATAGGAATAATTGTAAGAACAAAGGACCAAATTGAAGAGTTAGACAGATTACTCTCTTCTGAAGGAATACCGTCTTTCAAGATAAGAGATGACGATGCAGATATTATTTCTCCTGGTGTAAAATTAATTACCTACCATTCTTCTAAAGGTCTTGAGTTTGATCATGTTATCGTTACAGGTCTAAAAGAAGGAGAAATTCCTTATAAAAAATCAGACCCAGGTGAAGATGAATTAGAGTTCTTGTCAAGAGAAAGAAAGAAATTCTATGTTGCAATGACCAGAGCAAAAAAAACACTTTACATTACTGCTAGAAAACCATTCTCTCAATTTGTACTTGAGTTAGACGAAGGCTTATACGAAGAAGATTCTGAATAGATAATTAGATGGGGCACTAGAAGTTCTAGTGCTTTTATTTTGTACTATAGTATTTTTATAAAGTCAAAATATTATCTTGTGTTATAATTTAATATACTAGTTTTTAAATAAAGGAAGAAATAATATGAAGAAGAAAATTAAAGTCCTTGATCTTTTTGCTGGTGGTGGAGGATTTTCTACCGGCTTCCAATTAGCGCATTATAATGACTTAGAATATGAAATTGTTAAAGCTCTTGAGATAAACGATGACGCATGTAGAACTCTAGAAAAGCATCTAGGAAAAGAAAAGGTTTTTAAGGGGGATATAACAAACCCTATTGTTAAAGAAAAGCTAATATACGAATGTAACGATGTTGATATGATTATAGGTGGTCCACCTTGTCAAACCTTCTCATTAGCTGGGCCAGCAAGGTCTGGAACTAAAGAAATGAGAGAAGCTTTAAAAAATGATCCTAGAAACACATTATATAAACATTTTTTTGACTTAGTTAATAAAATAAAACCAAAATTTGTTGTTTTTGAAAATGTTGTAGGAATAGCGTCTAAGAAAGTAGAGTCAGAAGGTTTGTCTAACAAAGAATCACAAGTAATAGAATTGATTTGTGATGAACTTGATTCAATGGGTTATAAAACTGAAATTGGGGAGAGTTTTACAGAAAGGTATCAAATCTTAAATGCTGCAGATTATGGGGTTCCCCAATATCGTAAAAGAATTATTATTTTAGCAAATAAATTAGACTTAATTAATCCTGTACCTGAAAAAATTGAACGACTCATGACAGTAAGAGATGCAATCTCTCATTTGCCATTAAGGTTACCTATTATTAGTAAAATTTCATTAGAAAGGATTAAGAATAATGATATTATATTAAAAAACTTATCCTTTTGTATAAGTGTCTTCCTAGAAAAGATATTTGAACTTATTGAGCAGGAAAAGGATCTCGAAACAAAAAGTAAACTAACAGATTTATATATTACACTTATACCCGAATACGAAAAGATAAAGAACAGGAAATCATACAAATTACATGCATTGGAAAAGTTTCTCAGTATTTATAATGAGAAAGTTATACAACTGTGTCTAGATGAAAATATAAGTGCGAATTCTGACACTATCCACAGTTCAAGACAACATAATTTCAGAGATATCATTATTTTTATTCTAACAAAACAAGGAAGTAATTCTTCGAGATTTATTGACAAAAAATCATCTGATTACAATCAACTTCTTTCGGATTTATATCCCTATAATAGAAATAAACATAAAGATACCTATGTTAAGCACTCTTGGGATAGGCCATCTAATACAATCCTTGCTCATATGGAGAAAGATGGTTTGAAATTTATCCATCCAGTCCAACCTAGAACATATACTCCGTATGAAGCTGCATTAATTCAGTCTTTTCCCAAAGACTATTCTTTTAGTGGAGGCAGAAACGCACAGTATAGACAAATAGGGAATGCTGTACCTCCTCTAATGGCAAAAGCAATCGCTATATCAATCCTAAAGTTAATTGATGATAATAGGGAGACTTATGATGTATTTGAAGATAGGGAAAATGAAACAAAATTAGTTGTAGAAGTGTAATGGCATTGAAATGCTCGTTACACTTTTTTTGAATTCCACGGTGCGCTTGTGAGAAATGAGGTTGTTTTATACTTTTTACCAAATACTTTATAACTTTTGGTCAATTGTATATTAACCTTTCCTCTGTTCATCCATATAGTGTTTGCTTGTAATATACCAAAGAATAAATTCGGAAGATTTCATTAGAAAACAACTTTACTTTAATAATTATTGGTAAAAACCTATTTGTCTTACAAATTGCTTTTTGTGTGTTATTTAATTTAGCTTATTCTATTGATAATTTATATTGTGGTAAAATTATCCTTAAGAGAAATTACTAAATAGATGGTGTTTGACATTGTAGCTAAAAGCATAGAAGAATTATTTCTTTATTTGTCAAATTATATGTAATTTTGATGAGCAGCTTGATGAAGAGAAAAGTAATGCTCAGGTAAAACTATTTTGACCATTAAAGTGTAATGATAATAAAATAGATGGAGAACTTAATAAGATATTTTGTATGTTTAATGATAGTAGTTCTCTTGATTTAAATATTAAAAATATATATTTTATACATTTTTTGCCCCTAAATAAGTCAAACATATGATGGGGGAATCTATCCACTCATAAGAAAAAATTTGTAATTGTGAGTAGGTAAATAGAACAACAGTATTATTTAAGGGGGATATTATGAACTTAGTAGATATTGAAAGATTAGAATTGAAGTACCTAAAAAAATATTATCACTTTTTAAAATTTGCAGAAGACGAAATATTAGAAGGTTTTAAAACAAAAGAAGTCATAAAAGATGACTGGTTTGATAAATATAAATCAGGTATTTCCGATTTTGCAGTAGGGGCTGAGAGAATTGTCTATTCGTTGCTTAATGGAAAAGGAATTGGACAACCTAATTCAAGCCCCGTTGGCTCAGATTTATTTTTTGAAGTAAGTGATGCTTTTATAAATATTGATTTAAAAACAGTTGGTGCTACATTAAACCCAAGAAAAAAAACTCATCCTCAAGGGGCATGGGCTAATAATATTGGGGATTATACATCTAAAATTTTTGTAGGAAGAAATCAAAATAGCTATACTGGTAAAATGTTAGTGAATGAAGGAAAGCCAAATGAAAGCAGTCGAGATTATTTTGCCTCATTGCCGCCTTTTTATAATAAAGGAAAAGAAAATGAAAAGATTTGTTTAACATATTTTATTACAATACTTTATGACAAGGATACATTGGATACACTTGTTCTAAGTATTGTTTGTATGCCAAACGGAGAATTAGAAAGCCATTATAAAGAACGAGTACTATCTGCTGGTAAAAATATCGATAAAACAAGATTTCGATTTTCAAAGGTTACTAATTTTGAATTATTGGACCCACAACATAAAAGGGTTAAAGTAGTTTACTTTAAGGATGATATGGATATCAGATATAGAAGAAAATTAGATTATTTCAAAGATATTTTTGACAATCAAGATTAATATTATTTTTTGAATAAGCTACATTAGAGAAGCTTAGGTGTTAGTTGTTCAATTATTAAAAATCATCCTTAAGAAATCTTCTTTGATATTATACTTGTTAGATCAGAGGGAAGCTAAATCCTTGTCAGAGGTATGAGTGGGATTTCAAGTCTCTCACTGGTAATAAATGTCGTATCAAGGGTTTTACGTGAATATTAGTAAGGCATAAATATTATTATTTTATTATATTGTGATAATCCTATTATATAGGAAACTAAATGGATATAGAAAAACTAAAGACTAGTATAGGTAGTATGTCGATAAGAAAAGCCGTTGTTAATTTTATATACGTTGGGTCAAATTCAAGCGGGTTCTTCGCGTTTTTTACCGGACGAACAAGTAAGAGGACATTTGAAGACATTATTAATTGAATTTGAATCAATTCGAATATATATCACCCAGATGAACTATTTGTACATCTTAAAGATAAAGATGGCATATGGGAATTACATACAGAAATAGATCATCTGAATTTTGTTGAAAGAATTGCTTCAGAAACATGTAATGGGTGGATATACTGACGAAGTATATTCTACATTGATACATAAAAACTCTATCTAGGAAATGGCAAATATTGTGCTGGAAAGTCATTTGCTGAATCGATTCATGAAGATATTATTGTAGCAGCGGTCTTGGTTTTACTGTTAATAAAGGAAAGAAAAAGTGATCTTAAGTTTAGGATAAGATTCTTCGTGCATATGGTTATACCTGTCCTGTCTGTGGATTTATTATAAGGAGAGCTAGTACTTGGTTGGTGGTATTGAAGCTGCCACATTACGTGGCACCAAGCGGATGGACCTGATGACGAAGAAAATGGCATTGCACTTTGTTCCTTACTTCATAAGCTTTTTGTCTAAGGTATATACATCATTTCATATATTAGACACTCAATTGTTTCTCAAGAAAGGTTAAAAAGATTACTATTACCATGCCAAAGAAATGTAATTACTGAACCAATTCAATTATACTTCAACCTTAAAAAATATTTTTAAATTGGCATGAGAAAATATGTCTTTCGTGACCTGGTAGAAATGTATATAACTATTAGTTGATGAGGAAATGATTAAAAAGACACTGAAGAGGTGGTTACATTAAAATGTGAAATACTTTTAAGTTGATGTAATTCCAAATTGGTGAAAATATACTGACAACCTTTGTATTTATATATGCATTAGAAGGAGAGTTAAAATGGTAAATATGTCTAATTCTGAAGAATTACTTGAAATTGAAAGACTTGAATTAAAATACTTAGATAAGTATTACTACTTCCTAAAATTTGCTGAAGATGAGTTGCTTTACGGTTTTAAGACTAAGTACAAAATAGAAGCAGATTGGAAAGGCAAGTGGAATCCAAATGAAGAGGGAAAGGGTATATCGGATTTTGCAACAGGTGCTGAAAGGATCGTTTACTCATTATTAAATGGTAAGGGTATTGGTCAACCAAATTCTTCTCCAATTGGATCAGATCTGTTTTTTGAGGTTGAAGATGCATTTATACATATCGACTTAAAAACGGTACAAACAAGAAATATTGGTGATTATACCAAGGACATATTTGTAGGTAATAATCAAAATAGTTATAACGGAAAATTGGATGTTAATGGTGTTGAAAAAGAATATGATGAAGCTTCCTTACCGGTTTATTATACTGTACCTGATGGAACAAAAAAATATTGTTTAACTTATTTTATCACCATTCTATACGAAGAGACTAACTTGAATATTTTAAATATCAATTTATTGTCAATGCCTAATGGAAAGCTTTTTGACTTATATGGAAAATCAGTATTAAAAGCCGGAAAGGTACTTTATCCTGTTGGAAATCCAAAGAGAGAAACCCACTCTAAAAGCATTCGATTTGCATGGGCTAAAAATGTGAATTTCAAGTTATTAGAAGGTAGAAAAAGAATTAGGGTTGTGTATTTTAATGAAGATACTCCAGATCAGATTAAGAGTAAACTAAGCACAATTAGAGAACACATCACTCCTTATGCATAAAAAAATGAGTAACCGAAAAATAATTCTTCTAAGTGGAGGATTATTTTTTCTTTTTTGTATTATAGGTTATCTTCCCAAAAATAGTAGTTTATAAATCCATTTACTATAATAGTAGCATTGTATATAATTAGATGATAATAAAACACTAGAAACAGAACATTAGTTCTGATATAATAATGTTATTAGAATATAGGTTGTAAGGGTGATGTTAGTTATGAAATTAAGAGTTGTATCATTATTTGCTGGTGCGGGTGGAATGGATCTCGGTTTTAAAAATGCGGGGTTCGACATTGTTTGGGCTAACGACTTTAATAAATATGCTGTTGAAACATACAAACTTAATTTTGGTAACCATATTGTTCATGGCGACATCACGCAGATTCCTAGTTCAGCTATTCCGGATGATATTGATGTTGTAATAGGTGGATTTCCATGTCAAGGTTTTTCTGTTGCTAACACGAAAAGAAGTATGGAAGATAAAAGAAACTTTCTTTACCTCGAACTTTTAAGGATTGTAAAAGACAAGAAGCCTAAATTTTTTGTGGCTGAAAACGTTAAAGGGTTACTTTCTATGGGGAAAGGGAAAGTAATTGAAATGATTAAGAAAGATTTTGAAGATATTGGTTATAAGGTTAATTATGAGGTCTTAAATGCTGCGGATTATGGTGTACCTCAAGCCAGAGAAAGGGTAATAATTATTGGAAATAGAATATCTGTTAAAAACCCTTATCCAAAGGTAACCCATGGTCCGATATTAAAGGAAGAAGAAATAGAAAAACAGCTAAACTTATATGAACTTACAGAAGAAGAAAAATCTCCACTTGATTTAATTCCATATATTTCTGTTGAAGAAGCGATAGGACACCTTAGTGATGTTCGTACAAGGAATGAACCTTTCAAACTAGAAGGAAAGACAATATTTAACCATGTGGCTTCGGAAAATGTTAGTGATAAGTTTTGGGGAAGGAAGCATCCTGTCAGTCAATTCGATATATGTGATTATTTAAAAGAATGGAGACAAAAGGCAGGAATTTCTGTTAAGAATATTGATAAACATTTTGGTTATCGACATACAGCAGGACATTGGTTTAGAAAAGATAACAAATCCGGTAGTATACCAAAACCAGAAGATTGGTGGGAATTAAAAAAGCTACTTGGATTTGATGATAAATACGATAAACAAGTTACTGAATTCGTAGAAAAAGATATTAAGTTTGAGCAATCGTTAAGAATAACAAACTGGGACCGACCAAGTGATACAATCACAGCATCACAACCAGAAATCCACGTTAATAAAAAGAGACGTCTTTCTGTAAGAGAATGCGCGATCTTACAAACATTCCCAGATGATTTTATTTTTACTGGCAGTATCAATGCTATGTATACTCAAGTAGGAAATGCTGTCCCAGTTTTACTAGCAGAAAAAATTGCAACTGGTATCAAAGAGTCGATTAACTCAACTAAGGAATCAGAATTAGTTACTAAATAAAAATATAAATTAGAAAAAAGGCGTGTCTATACGGACAGGCCTTTCTTCCATTTTATGATTAAAAATCTACAGATTCTTGTTTATTGTTGCTACTTGACTCATTATTATTGCTATCCTCAGATTTTGATTTACTTTTTCCTTTTATCTTATCAATTAACTGAGGAGCATAATCAATAATCTTCTCAATTAAATGTGTACCTTCATCGAGATGGATCATTTTAACGCCAGATGCATTAACGATTAAAAATGCAATTGGAGTAATAGAGACCCCGCCACCACTACCTCCACCAAATGGTTGTTTCGCATCAGAACCACTTGAGTTATCCGCTATCGAGAACTCACTACCTCCTGCAGCAAATCCAAACCCTACTTTAGAAACAGTTAATATTACACTACCATCTGGAGTTTCTACAGGATCTCCGATTATCGTATTTACATCTATCATTTGTTTAAGATTATCTAAGGCTGTTTCCATTAGGCCTTTTATCGGATGTTCAGACATTTTAGTCACCCTCATTATTATTTTTTATTATTATGGCCAAATTTCTCATTTATATAACTAATGTGGGTAATTATCGAATTGATTTGGATGTCTAATAAATTGAATATTATGTTAAAATAGTCTTATATATAGCAAAGGGGATAAAATAAATGCCACTAACTGATTCTGAACTAATTAATTTGGAGAAAAAGTACTTTGATATTTTAAAGAGGATATTTTCTGAGCATCTCGGTGAGATTATTAATCAACTTTATAGTCAGCAGAATATTCCAATTTATCCGTCTGGTACTTCAAATCCAATTCAAAAGGGTGCACAAAATATTATTGAAGGAATAATTGATAGACAACAAGGTTGGAACATTGCATCAATGGGTGTTTCTAGTGATAGTTGCTTTGAATGTGGGGATGCAATAATTCATCTTGAGGCAAAGACAATTCTCGATACAGATGATGACCATAGATTCAACAGAATTGTATTAGAAAGAAATCAAACATCATATGATTCTACTCGGGATATACCAGTGTCAGGGAAAGGCTGGCGTTCAAACCTCAGATTTTATGAAAATCATGTAAGATTTGGTGAAATACCAAACCTCACATTTGCATTAAGAATTACATATAGTCGCACAAATCTCATTGAAGAGATTAGGTTGATAAGTATTCCAAATGGACAATTCTATCCAGTCTATCTTAGTTCAATTCTTGCAGCTGGAAAGACAAAGGGTACCGGAGCTACTCGACCTAACATTAGATTCTTGGTAGATCCTATAACAGCAGTTACAGAGCATTCATGGAGAAGCGAAATCTTGTTTTTGAGAAGATAAGTAGAGAGTAAATAGCGGTTTGTTTGAAAACATCAAATGAACCGCTATTATTTTTACTCACTGTTAATAGTTAAAATAATCTAATTAAGTAAGAGAGGGTTACAATGATGACTGAAGATACAATGTTAATAAAAATTAATAAATCCTACAATTATGGGATGTCAGCTAAAGAACTTTACAAGGCAACTAGTATTAGTTGGGTAATAAGTGAGAGTAAACTAAATGAAGGTAATATTAAATATTATTGTGCTGTATTTCAAAATAAAATTATTGAAATATATAATTTAGATAGTTTTGAACCAGATCCCAATGTAGGCAAAGAATCTAGGTTCATTCTTCATGGTCATATTACAGTAGACTCTAAAATTAGAGAATTAATAGGGCTAGATGTTAGTAAAATTCACAAAGGTAAAGGAAATCCAATAAAGTATACGACTATAGACAGCTTGTTAACCTTAATCAATAATAATTCTACTGGTTATACTTCAACAGAAAAGGAAAAAGTTGAAATAGCTGATGATAGCGTCGATTATACTACTAAGAAAGAACTTGTTGATCACATAAACTCCTATATAAAAAGCAAGGGCTTCTATTACGAAAAAGAGGAACTCATCAATCTTTATTTATCAATTAAAACAAAACCTTTCGTCATTATCTCTGGTATCTCAGGAACGGGTAAAACAAAAGTTATCCAATGGTTTGCAGAAAGTGTAGGAGCAAACGAACGAAATGGTCGTTACACACTCATTCCGGTCAGACCGGATTGGAGTGACGGTTCTGATTTAATTGGGTACCGAGACATAAAGGGTGATTTTAAAGACGGTCCATTAACAAAGGTGATTAGACGAGCTAAACAAGAACCTGACAAGCCATTCTTTGTTCTCCTAGATGAAATGAACTTAGCACGGGTGGAATATTATTTCAGCGATTTGCTCAGTGTGATGGAAAGTCGTGACTGGGAACGTGGTGGTATTACATCATCCTTAATTTTGTCAGAGGAAGAGGCTGGAGAGGATATTTGGTTCCCTGAAAACCTCTATATTCTTGGTACAGTTAATATGGATGAAACGACTCACCCTTTTAGTAAAAAGGTATTGGATCGCGCTAATACAATAGAGTTTAACCGAGTACAACTCGATTATCTAGACTTTTTAAGAGATACTTTTACTGAAGTAAGCCATAAAAACATTGAAAATAAGATGTTCCGTTCTGAATTCTTATATTTAAAGGATTTAGCAACAGCTAATATGAGTTTGGTTGAAGAAGTCTCATCGCAACTTATTACAGTAAATACTTGTTTGCAACCAATTGGTGCTCAGGTTGGTTACCGCGTAAGAGATGAGATTTGTATGTATGTGGCTTACAACCAAAGTGGAAGGTTACTAACGAAAGAGCAAGCCTTTGATAACTGTATACTTCAAAAGATTCTACCACGTATATCTGGTAGTGATTCAAGAGTGAAACGAACTCTAACCGAACTATTTAGATTTTTGACGAATAAAGTAGTGGAACTCGATATCGAAAACTACGAACAAGATATCCAATTATCTAAATATCCAAAGAGTACAGCTAAAGTGTATGAAATGCTTAGGAGGCTAGAAGATGACAACTTTACCTCTTTCTGGATTAGCTAAAGAAGATGTTGAGTTAGTCAAAATTGAAACCGTTGATTTTTCACTTGTCATAAAAGGAAAGCCGTATCATGAAAGGTATGTTGGCCTACAGCAATATCATAGTATGCAATTTTTTGATGAGATGGAATTCAGGGTAATTGGAGATTGTGAAGATCTGAAGGTATTTGATGTTAACTCTAAATCGTTAGTAGAACCGAGTAAGCATCGCCCAATCTTTTTCGAAAATGGTGTGTATCAGGTGATGATATCCCCAAAGGGGGAAAAGGAACTCTCTTTTTATCATGAGCATCCAAGCCTCCGAAAAGCAGTGGATCGAGTATCGATTGGAAATTCTTATGTGTTACTAGGAAATTTACATTTTCAAAGTGAAATTGGATTTACGAGCTTTGAAGTGAGAAATAATGAAGAAACCCTACTTGAAGTTACATTAGAGATTTTTCCAACGAAGTTAAATTATAAAGATGATTATCAGAATCTATTAAATGAAGTGAATGATGAGATTTATAACTTAGCGTTCCATTTCTTGAAGAAGACATATTTAAGTGCAAAGACAAAGCTAGAGGGAAATCCTTCACCTGTTGAATTCTTCCGATTAATTTCGTATTACTTTGACAGCTTTATAAAGTCAATTGAACAAATTGAACGTCAACCACATCATAAGCTAGAGAAGAGTCATGAGGTTGTTCGAGGAGATCGGATTAAGAATTTAGACAGTAAATCAAGAAACTATTTGATCAAAAATAGTAGACTTTTACAGCCAGTGGATCATGGGATCAAAATTGGAACTAAACAATACCTTCCGATAAAAGGGCTAACAGCTAAAAAAGAAATTACGTATGTTACCCATGAGAATAAGTTTGTTAAGTTGATGATGACTAGGCTTTTAATGAAGCTTGAGGATTTGTATAATCGTTATGTAAACCTAAAAAGCTGGGGTGAACAAACAGTTAATGAAGAAATTAGGCAGTTAATTGAAGGAATGAAAAACAAACTTCATAAAAAACTAGGGCTTCCTTTTTGGAGAGAGATGCCTATGCCAGATCAAGTATTCTCAAGCTTAGTACTTCAACTTGCTCCTGGATATCGAGATGCTTATCAGATCTACTTAACTGTTTCAAAAGGGTTAACCTTGCATAGCAGCATTCACAAAATGTCTGTTAAAGATGTAGCTACACTTTATGAGTACTGGACATATCTAAAACTTGGACAAATCTTAGGAAGAAAATATACACTCGTTAGTCAGGATATCATTAAAGTGAATCGCGATGGGCTATTTGTAAATCTTGATGCCAATAGGCAGGCAAAGCGAGTATATAAACATCCCATAACAAATGAAAAAATAACATTAACCTACCAGAAACGGGAGAATAAATTACCTACCATTACACAAGTCCCAGATACAATGTTGAGCATAGAGAAAAAAGGTGATACGTATACCTATAACTATGTGTTTGATGCGAAATATCGGATTGACTTTGCAACAGAGGGGAGTTACTACGGAAGAAAATATAGTTCCCCTGGTCCAATGGAGGATGATATTAACACGATGCACCGCTATCGTGACTCAATTGTTGCAGAACAATCAGGTCCGTATGAACGAACTTCATTTGGAGCATACGTGTTATTTCCGTGGGGTGACGAGCAACTATATTTAGATCATCATTTCTATAAGAGTATAGATAAAGTGAACATTGGAGGATTTCCGTTTCTTCCAAATGCAACGAATCTAGTTGAGCGTTTTGTTGAAAATCTAATTGAGAAGAGCTCTGAAGAATTACAAGAAGAAGGTATTCTTCCAATTGGATCTCTCGAAAAATGGAAAGAGACGATTGAAGATAAAGTACTTGTAGGAACTGTGTCTTCATTAACTCAATACCAAACATGTATACAAAAAAAACAGTATAGAATACCAGTATCACTATTAAAGAGCGGATGGCAGGAAGCAAAATATGTGGCCCTTTACCTAACAAAAGATGTTGGAACGAGAAATGGAGTAACTAATTACGGAAAAATTGAGATTTTACAGGTAAATGAGGAAGATATTCTTCTTCACATTGATGTTTGGAAAGAATTAAAAGAGCCAATTAAACCTGTTAATTATGGTATCGCCAACTATATGATTACTACGATACAAAACTTAAAGATGGCCAAAGAACTGCCAGAACTCTTTATGAAAACAGATGATGAAAGACTAGTTTGGCAAATGCTAAGAAGGGTTTCAGATACAATCAATTTTACATTAGATAGTACATATCTAGACTCAGCACGTTCTATCAACGAGTTAAAGATAAAAAATGTTACTTTGAGATTTAACAAAGTTGATAATACAGTTGATATCATCTCTAAAGTAAACAAGTTTACAAAGTCTATTGGAGAATTAAGGTCTAACCCTTCAAGTGTATTTAAAATGATATTGGGAGAGTTAGATGGCAAACAGGAAATGTAGAATACAAAATGATTAAAGGATGTACCAGTTATCCTACTTTTAGATATACGAAAGCCTTGTAATTGATCAGAACGTTATTGAAGTTTCAACTCGAACTTCAATAACGTTCTATTTTTCTTGTCTTTATAAATATTTATTAAGGGTTTTGCATTGAAAATAGGAAAAAGAGAATCCCCAGGAACATTATGTTAATTACTATAAAATTTCATTTCGTATGCTATTATGTAATTAATTCTAACCATAATAGATTAATAGATTAGAAGCTAAACAATGTAATCCTTAAAATGAAAGGTGAGACAAATTGGATATAACCAACCAAATGATCAAAGAAAAAGACGAAGAAATCACCCAACTAAAAAGACAAATAAGAGAATTAAATGAAGCCAGGCAACAGATGGCTGCAACAATTGTAGTAGAACCTAACTCAAGATCTTTTTCTCCACCGAAAGGAATACTTAAATCTATCCTAAAAGCTAGTAAAATAAAGATTATCTTTGCCATGGTCATACTTGGTCTAGTAGCCATCGCTTCAGTGATAATTTGGCTATTTGGAGGTAGCACTTCAAAATCAGAGTCTGTCGTGTTTGTTGAACATGTTCAAGAGTTAGCCACATTGGCAACAGCTGAAGCTCATACAAAAGCTGTTATACACGAAGAGGATAATAAGATTCTTGGAAAAGACATCTCTAAAAATTTACCAGGAACAAAGAGAGAGCTTCTATTAATCGTACCTGGGACGGTAATTGCTGGTGTTGATTTGAAAGGAATTACATCTGATAACATGGTGATTGATGAAGAAACAAAAGAAATAGATATTACCCTTCCTCATGCAGAGCTCATTCAGGAGCCATCACTACAGATGGATAAAATAATAACATATGACGATGTTGGGCTTTTCCGTGGTGATGTAAATTGGGATGAGGGTTTTGACTTGGCTGCTAAGGCACAAGAGCAAATGCGACAAGACGTCATCTCTGCTGGTTTACTAGATGCTGCAGAGAAAAATGCAGAAAAAGCATTAAAGCAATTTTTTAAGAATATCGGTTATACTGTGAATGTCACGTATATCTAATACGTTGGTCTGCCCCTGATAGTTGGGACAGGCCATTTCTTTTAAATTGGGGTAACTATAGAGACACTCACCAGCAGTATTGTGGCGTTTAGTAAGCCTAGAATGAGACAAAACTCACGGTATACCTATCAATATGAATCCCATTCTAACTAGCGAATCTAGAAGATATCATCACTTTTTCAGCTGAATGGGTTCGTTTCTACTAGAGAAAATGGTATAATGATAACGGATTTTTTCTTGTTGAGAGATTTTGAGGCTATTAAAATAAAAGTAATGAATGTAATAGATAGGTGATGACAACTATGAGTAACAAAGCAAATAAAGAGCTAGAAAAAGGGATGAAGCAAGCGTTACAGGGCTTGCAAAAACTGAAGAACGATACAGAAGAGAAAGAGTATAAGCGTTTTTGGAGTGATATCCAGATTCCATTTTCACTTACTGAAGGTCTTCGTCAATACCCGAAGCATGAGTTAGATACCATTCGAAAAAAGCTAGAAATTAAAAATGCTAGTAGCTTAAAGAAGGATGATCTTGTCTCTGTTCTTCATGAAAACATTCTGAGCAGAGTGGAACAATTCGCTCATAAGTGGGATCTCGAGCGATTCAATCTCATCACAAGCATTGCTTCTAGTGGTGGCGTGATGAATGCACCGTATTTAGAGTCGGAACAACTGAACTACTTGCGTGCAACAGGGCTAGTGTTCACAGGTATACATAAAGGAAAGCATATACTGTCTGTGCCGCAGGAAGTTATTCCAGCGATCCTGGCATTGAAAAATAATGTTTCCGTTCGAGCTAAAGTAAGTCAAAACACAGAGTGGATCCAGCTTGCCAATGGATTATTATTTTACTATGGGACGCTAAGAACGATTCAACTGATTGAGATGGTCAAGAACTACACGTTAGAAGACATAGACACAGTAGAATTTACCAGTATAATGCAGGATGCAAATGACTACCAAAAGCAGCACTATGTCGATATGAACGGCTACTCAACGAGACGAGTGTTCGATCCGAAAGAAGTCTTAAAAGAACACAATATGAGACAGCATGTTTCGTTTTATCCATTTACGAAGGATCAGCTACTCGCTGCAGGTGAAGTAGGATTTGTGGATCGAAACGTGAGCTACAAGCAGTTTGTTAGCTTCTTAATGAAGAACTATAATATGACTCAAGAGGAAGCAGACAGCATTGTCGAGGAGTGCGTCTATGCTACGAATATTGGTCATTCACCAAATCAAGTGATGCAATATTTAGCAAACATTGTCACATTCGAAGCGCAAGAAGACGTTCAAGCGATGATGACTCATCTTGTGTACTTGATGAATAATACAAGAGAATGGTTCTTAAAAGGCTATATGCCAACTGAACTAAAACCTCAAAATCAAGATAGCCAGACAGCAGTTCAAATTCCTCCAGCCGCAAATGTCGGCCGAAATGATCCGTGCCCGTGCGGAAGTGGCAAAAAGTATAAGAAGTGCTGTGGTAAATAAGGAAACTCAGATACAAATGTAACAAAAAAACACAAAGAAGCCGTTGATTTCAGACTAGAAATCACGGCTCTTTTCTTTGGTTTCTTGAACTGTATGTAGTCGGTGTTACTCGAAGTGGTGAAAATGCTAAACAATAGAGATAAAAAAGACTCCTACACCATAGATTTAGAACTCTTTAGAGTTATAATATTATATTTAAATAAAATTGTAGTAGTAAGGTTTACGAGGAAATGAGTCATAAAAGGCACTAATAGGTTTTGGGTAATTGCATAAATGCATCCAAAAATGATCCCCATAATTATTACGTTAACAACCATCATAGGTTTAGAAAAATACTGAGGATGAAAAAGGGTAAAAATGAATGTTGAAATGATGATAGCGAGCCATTCTTTCTCTAAAAAGAAAACTGCAATATTCTGAATCACTCCTCGTAACAACAGCTCCTCAAACATCGCACCAAAAAAGGTAAAACCAATAATGGTAACCAATGGATAAGATTGATACGTTTGATTTGTTTCGTCTACATGAGAAATTGGAGTAAATTTCGCTGCAAGTATGCCGTATAAAACAGCGCACAACGTTCCGATAAACGTTACAAAAAGTAAATGATTTGGTGAGGAAAAGGAGAGAAATCTCTCTATAGGAAATAGACCTTTGTAAATCATAAATAAAATAATTAGTAAACAAAAGACACTAATAGAGACAGAAGAAAAAATAAATGCTTTGGGTGAAAATTCTTGCTTAGATGACAATGTGATCACATCCTCGTAAAGTGAAAATATATATTCAGTTCTACCTTTATTTTACAATAAGTGTAATGGAATATGTTCTTTAATTTTCCCTTTGAGTCAAGATATTGTTCCTTTTTTCAACCAATCATACGAATTTTATTATTGGTAAGGTTTCTCTATAATTATGAGGAAAATTATGATAAATTAGTAAATTAGTAGAAGTCATTTCGCTAGTTAGAAAAAAGGAGCATCCTTCATGCATTATGTTCTGTATTTTGTGATTCAGTTTAGTTTGTTTAGTGTACTGGTTCTCGCCAATTTTTACTTAGATGACTATATAAGTAAACCATTTACTCTTACTGATGGAATTGCAACTGTCATTGCAATCGGCATCGCTCTTGCAATGGTCTGGTTTCATGGGCTAAAAAGTAGAATAAAGCCCTTGTCACGACTTAGTAGAATAGGGTTATCTATAGTCGCGATTACGTTAGCCATTCTTTTGATAGGATTGTTAACAAATCAGATTGTGTTGGAATAAGTAAAAAAAAAATGAAACTTATGATCAGCCTTTTCGTATATATAGGAAAGAACTCGATAGGTTAAAGGAGGTAGGAGCATGACAGGATTAATAATTGGAGCAGTTGTTATGGGCTTTTTCGCCCTTTTGGGTATAGGTCTTTCTTCGAAAGGAAAAAGAGCACCATTGAAAAATGATCCAATTCCGTTGCATCTAGGATTACAGGAAGAGAAGGCACTGCCAATTGTACAAAAGCTAGATCAGACGTTAAAAGCTGGATACGTCGATAATGTCAAAAATCGAGTCCTTCAAGATCATCCGAAATGGAAGGATCATGAGTTTGATTGGGGAATGTTTGAGTTAAAGCGGTATTTTATCATGAACTCTTTGTTAAAATCGGTTCCGATGTTCAGTCATAATGTAGATGAGATTTGGCATCAGATGCTTATGTTTACAAGAGATTACGAGGATTTTTCGAAGAAGTTTTATCACGAGATGCTGCATCATGTTCCGAACACAGACAGTACTCCGATTCCTGGGGAGCGAGCCTTTTTCGATTGGGTGTATTTAAGCTTGTTTGAATCAACTCCGAACAGCCGGGCGATTTGGGGGCAATTTTTACAAAACCCGATTAAGCGTGAGATTTTGGATGACTTTCATTCACTTTCAGAGGAAGAGTTATTAGAGAAATACTTCCGAAATAACGATGACTGGCTGGATGTGAAAAAGCATTTAATTACAAAATTAAAAAATGAATTGCGAGATGCGAAGCAAGTTCATGAAGGTGCTAAGAAATTTCCTTCGGCTCCTAGTTCTAGTGAAGCCCATATTTACATGTATGCCGCTTCTGCAGCCGTCATGTATTCCCTGTATGATGATGATGATTTCCAAAATCATATGGGCGAAGTGATGCCAGAAGAGTACTACAACAAACATGACCATTCGAGCGGTGGGTCGGCGTGCTCTGGTTTTGCTTGTGGCACAGGCTGGGGTGATTCAAATGACAGTGGCGGTGGCGGAGATTCCGGTGGATCGAGCTGCTCAAGCTGTGGCGGTGGATGTGGTAGTAGTTAAAGGGTTAAAGCAGAAATTGAATTATATTTCGATTTCTGCTTTTTGTTTTGCTGTTTTTTTCTTTTTCCTTACAATAGAGGATAAATAGACCCATAACCAGCTGTATAGAAAACTGAAAATTAAGATACCGAGGATTGTTATCCAGGTTAATTGAGTGATATCTGGACCTAACACAGGAAATTGAAGGACCTGTATAAGAAAGAGAATACCAATTGTTAAACAAACCCCTGATACGTACGTGACGTACCTTACTCTTTGGAAAAAGCGAAAACCTAGTCCTATAACGATTCCTAATAATCCGGTTGTTAACGGAAAGGCAAACATTTCGCTTGGTTGAATGAATGCGAATAGAATTGTTGCAACACCATAACTAATGATGCCAGACTGCACTGAAAGAGAAGTAGCTAGTAAAATAGGAAGAGTACTTGAGGCGCTCAAAAGAAAACCAACTCCACCCAGCATTCCCGCACTTGTCAGAAGGGTTGAAACAACTCCTAGTACACTACCATATATGATGAATGTTGTTGACCAATTCGATAGGAGTTGACTTGATTTCAGTACATTCACTAACGATTCCTCCTTATGTATAAATTCAGCAATCTCAGAAGAATATGAAGAAGGAAACGGATTTATTCGTTTGCCATACGCAATTTTGCATTCTGTTATACTACTGAAGGGTTGTCCCAAAAAAAAGGAAGAACCCTCTTGCAGATAGTTCTTCCTTAACTGAACAAATAGTAGTTATATCCGATCTTTCCTCATTTGAATGATATGAATTACTAAGGGTACAAGCAAACTGATGACTCCAACTGAAAAAAACGTGTATTCAATCCAGTTTATTGTTTCTCTCCAGTCTTGTGCTCTTAGTAATAAGCCGTACAAAATAAATCCTATTCCAAAGAGCGGTAGGACCTTCAATGAAATCCCTCCATTCCTTGATCCGACATTTCAGATTTATGAATAGATAAGCAGGATAAAGGATGGTTACGATTTATTCGCGAGCGCCATTTCAATGAATTCCTTCGTATTCGGTCCATAAATTCCATCGTTGGCTAACTCTGCGTACATAGATTGAAATCTTCTGACCGCATCTTCTGTTCTTGGACCATAAATTCCATCAATATATACAGGGTCAAAATTGATTTCTTTTAACGCTCGTTGAAGCTGTTTGACTTCTTCACCGCTGTCACCTTGTTTAAGAATCCCAGTTGGTAACGGGAATTCAGCAATCGGCTTACTTGAAGATAGTACTTCATTTAGTTTTCCGAGTGTTTGGTTTCCGACCAATCCATCTACCAGTAAGTTATATTTCTTTTGGAAATTTAAAACAGCTCGTCTCGTTTCTTGACCGTAAATTCCATCTGCTCCATATATCGGTAAATTGAAACCAGCTCGTATAAGGTCTTGTTGTATCTCTTTTACAAATGTCCCTTTATCATCAATTGATAGAGGAAGATCTATATACGTTCCTTTTACCATTGGGGGAGTAGGATTGCTTTCATCAAAATTTTGATAGACCTCGGTTACATCGTTTATAAATTCATTCCACGAAATACCATGTTTTCGAAGTGCGTTTTGTGGGTCTGTTCGTCTTGCTGGATCTAACATGCTATGAGCGATAATGTCTGTTTGTGGGTTTAGGTTGTATTTACGAGCTAAATAAGCGTGATACCAAACATATCTTTTATACGCTTCCCAGAAATCAATCTTGCCTCCGTAAGCCAATTCGACTCCTATTGCAGCATCATTCGCATCCTCACCATACCGGTTATTGTCTGTATTCACACCGTAGCGTACATGCCAGGCTTTTTCATTCGTCGGAATGATCTCCAAGATATAATTATCATCTATAAACGTATGGGCAGATGCGCTGGGCTGAACTCTATCAAAGTAATTTCGATTGGCATAGGCGCTAGACCCCGGATTTCCCGTATCGTGACTGACAATAAACTTTACATCGTCTAGTGTTTCACCAGATCTGGAATTTCCAAAACGAATATAATCTCTAGTGATTGAATACACCATTACGATTCACCTCCTATGAAAATAATAAACAATAACGTAATGAGTAACGTTAAAACTAAAAAGCAGATTACACATGCAATCTACTTTTTAGCTAGAAGACTAGTTACGAATTAGCACCATGCTGCGCCGACGATAATTAAGAGAATAAAAAGCACAACAATTAACGCAAATCCTCTTCCTGCACCGTAGCCTACACCTGCTACTGGAGCTGAATACCCATAACCTGAGCAACCGTATCCAAATCCTGTTCCAAATGCCATTGAACTTTCGCCACCTTTCTATAGAGGTTTTATGGTTTATATGGTTCTATTAATATCCAAATCCAACATACGCTGAACCAACAATAATTAAGAGAATAAACAATACGACAATCAAGGTGAAACCTCCGCCATACCCAATTCCTGCTTCTACAACTTCACTCATACTAGCACCTCCTTGGCGGTTTATAGGATAGTGTATGTATGTGACTCATAGTCGTGTGGGCGGGAAAGCAGAGGGACGGTTCTTCTGCTTCCACAGGAAGCAAGAGAACCGTCCCTCTGTTTGTATTTACTATTTAGTAATTTACTGTAAAATAAAGAAGAAATTTAAATAATATTAGTAGGTGCAGCCATGGTTCAAGTAAACTGGTTAACAGAGTTTGAGAAAGAGAACAAAGAGTTAATTTTAAATCGGTGGATACAAATACTTGAGGAACACTATCCTGGGTTGTACGACCATACGCATCTTATGAAAAACGGAGGCATCTATTTTCAATTATTAATTGATATTTATCAACCGATTGAAAATCACAAGTACTATCACATCATCCCTGATACAAGTGAGTATCATTCGAATAAAAATACACCTGTTGAACATTTGTTCCATTCCTCTCATATATGGAGGGAAGCTGTTTTTACATATGTGTGGGAGTACTTTAATCAAAAAAATGTGCCATTAGCCGACGTGAAGAGTGTACTAGATTCCCTAAATAAGAGAATTGACCAAGCTCAACGACTTATTAGTCGCATTTATATAAACAAAGCAGAAGAAATCATTGATGAACGAGAAAAGGAGATTCAAAGACTTCATAATGACCGCCTAAATTTACTAGGAAAAATGGGTGCCAATATGGCTCATGAAATTAGAAATCCGTTAACAGCCATTGAAGGATTTCTAAAGTTAATTCGTTCAGATTTATCTCCAGACGCCTTAAGTACAGTTAATAAATACATGGATATTATTGAGGGAGAACTAGAGGGACTGTATAGACAGGTTACTGGTTTTTTAAGTTTTTCAAGGAATAACGGGATTGAAGAACCATTTGGTAAGTATGAGAGCCATGATTTTTTGTTATCTGTAATGGATCTTGTTTATCCAAAGTGTATCAATGAAAATATTGAACTCGTGTTAGAATCAGATGTATCCTTTTCACTTGTTGTGCAGAAAATTGCCATCCAACAGGTTTTGTCTAATTTAATTAATAATTCGATAGAGGAATTAAGTCAAAAAAATGGTCCTAGAAAAATCATCGTACGCACGGACCAGGATCAAAATAACTACTACATCAGCATTAGCGATAATGGAGATGGTATTGACCCAGCAGTAAAAGAGAAAATCTTTGAACCATTTGTTACCGGAAAGCCCAATGGAACAGGTCTTGGGTTATCGATTTGTAAACAAATAATAGAAAAAAATAAAGGTGACTTATCCTTCATAACTAAAAAAGGTGAGACGACTTTTACGATATCACTGATTAAAGATTGTGATTTGGTTGCAACGATATAACCAAACAGGGGGACGGTTCTTCTGCTTCTAAAGGAAGCAAGAGAACCGTCCCTCTGTTTGCCTCTGTTTGGCAAAATTCGCATAAAGAAAATTCGAAAGAAATATAGTACAATAGTCATTATGGAATAATAGCGATTTTTCCTTTATGGATGGATCACAAATAAGGAGAGATCGAGTAATGGTACTACCTTTTTATATTTTTAACTTCCTAGAAATTATCGTGACAATTATTTTGTCATCCATTACTACGTTAACCGCATTAACGGCTAGTAAGAAAATAAAGAAAATCTATGAAACGAAACATAAACTGAAGACAGTTGTGCTTTACTCCATCTTGCTCGGATTTTTCTTTTGGGCCACTAATTTGTTTGTGGTGGAGTCAGTTGGACTTCCGTATGCGAAAGAGAAGTTTATTTCCTATTTCAGCTTAAATTTTATTCTGTGTTGTGTAGGATCATTTGTCGCGTTATGGATATCACAGGATAAAAAGTACAGCCAAACGGGATATATATTTTCAAGTGTTAGTATTGGACTCGTCATTTTGGGTGCTGATCTTGTAGGCTTCTTTACGTTATATCATGAAATCATTAAAATACAGCCTTTATTGTTGTTTCTATCTACCATTTTGGTTTTTTCAACTTCGTTTTCTATGCTGCGATTCTTAATACAGGTTACGAATGAAGAATTGTTTAATGTTGAGAAACACTGGTTATATGTAGGGGTTTTCCTTACAGGGATTGCACTTGCGGGGATTCCTTATATCTTACTTGTTTCAACGATTAATATAGAGAGTGTGTTTGCTGTAAAAACGGGACAGCTATTCTATTTATTACCGTTTATCTATATGGCAATAGCAAACGTGGTACTCATGATTTGCCCAGATTTGTTTGGTGAAAAGGTTTTGTTTAAGCTTATATCCCAATATAAGTCCTTGTCCAATCATAACCCGAATGCGGTATTCTCCATTGATCTAGATGGAAGAATTCTAGATGTGAATCAGGAAGCGTCTCATCTGACAGGATACAGTGTGGAGGAACTGAAGAATAAACCCGTTTTCAAGCTTCTCAGGCAGGATCGTAACACAGAGCTAGAAATGATTCTTAAAGCCGTTAAGTCAGGGGATACGAAAAATATTGAGACGAAGGCAGTTAAAAAGGATGGATCACTGATTGATGTTAGAATTACTGCTGTACGAATCATTGTCGATAAAGAAATCGTCGGGGTATACGGAATCGTTGAAGATATCACTTCATCCAAACAAGCACTTGAAACCATTGAACATTTAGCCTATGTTAATGAGTTGACAGGCTTACCTAACAGACGTAAGGCCATGGAAAAACTGGCCGAGTTATTACAGGCAGAAGTACCATTTTCCATTTTATTAATTGATTTTGATCGATTTAAACGAATTAATGATAATTTTGGGCATACGTTTGGTGATTATTTTCTGTCCGAGGTGGCAAATAAACTAAAGAGGATTCTTCCGGAAGAGACAATTGTATCAAGGCTTGGAGGAGACGAATTTTTAGTCATCTCTCAAAATATGGAGATTACAAAAGAGGCGGAGAAAATTGTATCGGCCTTCAGAAGTTCTTTACCTGTTAATGGTGTCGATATTCTAGCCACTGCCAGTATCGGCATTTCCTCCTATCCGATGCATTCAAATAAAATCGATGAATTATTAAAATATGCAGATATTGCGATGTACAATTCAAAGGATAACGGGGCTGATACATTTTCTACTTTCTCTAGTAGTATGCTAGATGAGAAAGTGAATATCCTGCTCGAAAATGACTTAAGAAGTGCGATAAAGGATAACGAGTTAGAGATTTATTACCAGCCTAAATATGATATACGATTTAATCAACTGATCGGATCAGAAGCACTATTACGATGGAAGCATCCAATCGACGGTTTTATCTCACCTAATGTGTTTGTACCTTTAGCTGAAGAGGTTGGGCTTATCGTTGAATTAGAACGTTATGTCATAAAGTACGTCATTTCCACTCTAGCTAAATGGAAAGAAGAAGGGCTAGAATTAAATAGAGTTTCCATCAACACATCGTTTATCAGCATTTTCCAAGAGGATTTTGTAGATTATATTGTGGAACAGTTGAATCAACATGGCATAGATGGTTCTCTAATTGAACTAGAAATTACAGAGCGGATCGTCATGAAAAACGAAGAATATGTGAATAGAACGCTTCTAAAATTGAAGGAACTAGGAATTGAAATAAGCATGGATGACTTTGGAACTGGCTACAGTTCCCTTAGCTTCTTGCATAAGTTGCAAATTGACCGATTAAAGATAGACAAATCATTCATTGATACAATTCAAGTAAACAGTAGTATGGTATCCACCATTATAGCCATGGCAAAAAATCTAAACCTTAAAGTCATTGCTGAAGGTGTGGAGACAACAGAGCAAGTGGAACTGTTAAAGAAATTAGAATGCTTTGAGGTTCAAGGCTACTATTATTCACCACCAATTAATAAAGATGACTACGAGGTATTGTTGAAACAAGAAGGAATCCAAAAAGTAGATTGATTGATGTAGTCTAAAGAGTTTAAGACTAGCCGTAATCCCTTTATCATGCTACCATGATAAAGGGGTTATTTTCTTTGCAATTCAATCAGTAGGATACATACACAATCTGATCATATGAGGTTATTTCATGAATACTTACATCATAGAAGAGTTTCAGGATTTGAAACGAAAAATATATTTAGTTATTTTACCATTTGTGATAGGTGCATCTTTGTTTGGATTTATCATGGAATTACAAAGCGACCAGCTTGATCCAATTAACAGAATCAATCTGCCACTTATGTTTAGTTGGTTTATGTATGTCTTTGTTTCCATTCTAGTAAAGAAGAAAATCTACAAGCATATGGAAGTTGTCACGTTTGTGATCATTTCATTGATTCATCTAATAAAATTCACGTTTGTTGTTCACTATGAACTTGGACAGAATTATCAATATAATTTGGGTGAATACGCCTATTGGGTTCCACTGATCTACTTATTTATTTCCTTCACGTTTAGAGGAAAACAGGCTTTACTTATCTCCTTTGTTATCTATGGATCGTCCTTGGTAATTGGTGTTTCTAAATTGCTCCTAGATCATATTACAAATGGCCAAGTTATCGATACGTTGATTCAATTTTATTTATCTAGTTTAGTTCTATTCTTATTTTTATTCTTTTTACACAGGTTAATCGAAGTCTATATTCATGCTCAATCCGTTCAGGAATTAGCGAATACAGATTACCTGACAAACCTTCCGAATAGAAGAGCGATGGACCAACGGTTGAATCAACAATTACATGACGTAGACGAATTTGATAATGATTTTTCTGTTATCCTGATAGACATTGATCACTTTAAAGATATTAATGATCAATATGGTCATGACATAGGAGACAACGTACTAAAAGAATTCTCAGATGTAGTCTCTCAGAATATTACAAATTATGATTATCTTGGACGATGGGGTGGAGAGGAATTTATTATTATCTGCAGCAATCAGACACCTAAACAAGCTCAAAGTCTTTCAGAAAAGTTGAGAGAAAGCATTTCAACCTATTCATTTGATTCTATCGGAAATGTGACGGCAAGCTTTGGGATTAGTGGCTATCAACCAAATGACCTTCGTCAAACTATTCTCAAAAGAGCTGATGATGCACTTTACCAATCAAAGGCCAATGGCAGGAATTGTGTTACTGTATACTCAGATCTTGAACCAAGTAAATAAGTATGGATTGAACTGCCTGTATAGGGCAGTTTTTTTTTATAAATGGACAGGTGCAAGATGGTATAAATTAACTTTTTCATGATTTTTACTTGTAATACGATGTACCTCGTATTACAATGGTACTAACAAATAAGGAGGTGCTTTTGTTGGATAAGGAGCTGATGAAGGGCAGCATTGATATTTTACTGTTGTCGGTGATTTCTGGCCGAGAAATGTACGGCTATGAGATTGTGAAGGTATTAAAGGAGAAAAGCAATGATCTATACAATATGAGCGAAGGGACGTTATATCCGGCTCTAAAGCGGTTAGAAAAGAAAAAATGGCTGGAATCGTATTGGGCAGAGCTTGAAACAGGAAGGCGAAAGTATTACCGAATTACGGATGATGGACGCTATGAGTTGGACAGAAAGCTCGGAGAATGGAATAGCATTAGCAATTTGATTCGCAATGTGTCAGGTGAGTTATCATGAGTAGAATTGATCAGTATGTGAAGAGTATTTTAGCCAATGTGGAATGCGATGATCATGAACGTGAGGACATCATCGAAGAAATCACCACACACCTCATCGATGCTAAACGAGAGTATCAAAAGAAGGGGTACTCTGAACAGGAGGCAGAAAACATGGCTGTGAACGACTTTGGAAAAGAAGAACAAATCGGTAATGACCTGCAGCATTCAATGTTTCCGTTCCGAAAAGAATTACTTCTTTTGATCGGATTTGGTTCGATTCTTTTCAGTTTTGCGAGCTATTACCATAATGTCATCATGTTCTCAGATAATACGTACATCATTTTAACATTGAGTGTATTAATTGCATCTAGCATAGTATTTGCGGCAGTCAATCCACACTATTTCAGAAACAGGAAAGTGTTAGTTAATATTCTGCTGGCCGTTTTGAATCCGTTTTATTTTATAAACCTTCTCATTATCGATACGTCTGAACATTGGTATGTTCCGATATTAGATATATTTGGTGTCGTTTTAGTCATTTGCACTCTTGTGATGATTATTTTAACAGCGATTAAAACACCAACGCATAAAAAACTAACGAAAAAGATGGCAAAGCGCAGGAAAATCATTCATGTGGTGAATCTTATTATTGGAATCATTGTTGTTGGTTTTTCAATGTTAGTAACGTTTGGGGTACTGGTATTTGCAGGAGTTACAAAAGAATTATTGTTCCCTGCCGGCATTGTTTTCGTATGGGCTCTATTGTACTGGATCCAAATAAAGGTTGTGGACCGGAAAGGAGGCAATCATGAAACGAAAAACATTTAATATTACGTTCCTAACATCCATTTTTGTCTTGTTAGTTAGTTCAATTGCCTTTGGTTTTTGGCATTCTTCTAAGGATACAAAGGAAAACTTCACAGGACTTGGAGCAAGCGTTGCAGTCTCTCCCGATGATCAGACGATAATCTTTCCTTACCAATGGAAAGAGAGTTCTGGAATTTACAAGGCTGACCTTACTGGTGAAAATGTGGAAGAACTGACTTCTTTAGTCACTGGTGTTGATATAGAACCACAATTCTCCCCGGACGGGTCCAAAATTGTGTACATACACCAAGAGGGAGAGGAAGAGCCAAAACAGACACTCCACATAATGAATGCAGATGGCAGTAATCAAGTGGCGTTAACAAATGATGACTACTTTGTATCAGAAGCGGTGTTTTCAACAGATGGAAGGAAAATCTATTTCTTAAACGCTGGCGTATATACGAACTATTCGCCGATTACAGGAGCAAGGCCACATGAATTTGATATTTATTCCATGAACGTGGACGGAACAGATATTCGAAGGTTAACTGAATACGCCAATTACACAATGAGTGATCTAACCATTTCATCAGACGGGAGCTATTTGTATTTCCAAATGTATAACGATGAAAAAGTGGAAGAACCAAGTGATACCTTTGAAGAGAACAAGGAAATTTTTAAAATGTCTTTAACTGACACTAAGGAAATTACTTCATTTGTGCCAAAAGGAAATTACGGTGTTCAAGATCTATATGACGTAGTTTTCTCACAAGAGGAGAAATTTCTTGCCTTCACAGCCGTCACAGAAGAATCAAAGGATTCTAGTTTGTATAAATACGAATTATTCCTTACAGACATGACAACAAACGAAACGAGACAACTTACACATCTAGACTCTTATTCTGGTAAACCCGTATTCTTACACACTACTAATCAAATGCTCTTTTTAGAAAATTACAACTGGCCAGGAAAGCCACTCAAACAAAAACTATGGAAACTGAATTTAGAAAGCATGGAGATGGAAGAGATTGAATTGGCTATAGGGGATGAGTAATTGAGAAATAAAAAGCAGGTGAAAAATGAAAAAGGGATTTGTCTTGATAGTATCTGTAGCATTTCTTTTGATTGTTGGATGTACAAATCAACCAAACATTATATCCGAAGAAACAATGATTATTGAAGAACAGATTGATACGGAAGGTCAGTATAATGTAATTAAAGAGATCACGGACAAAGCAGAAATTGAAACCGTTGTTGAAATCTTTAAAAACGCACGATGGGAAGAAGCATGGGACAAAAGCACGTTTCCAGATTATGTGATGAACAACCGTTATGATCTTTGGATACGATCCAACAATACGCTAAAAGTAAGAATCTACAGTAAAGATGCCATTTTATCAAAAAAGGATTCAAAGAGGTTATATGAAATGATGACAGATGAAAAGCTCGGTGAATAAATTTCACGGGGCTTTTTATTGTTAGGAGCTGTTTATTATAAAATTAACGAACAAACGTTCTATTATATGGTATAATAAAACTAACAACTACATAAAAGCAGGTAGACGGTTAGCCACTTTCCTTTAAGAAGGGAGGTGGAATAAAAATGACGACATATGAAGCATTATCACTAGTATCTCAATTTAATCTAGTACTTCTAGGAATTATCACAATCGTGGTTATGTTGTTCGTCCAAAATAAAAAGAAGTAACCGTCTAACCTCGCCAGGTGAATGCCGATTACTTCTTTTTAGTCATACATCAACTTTGGTTAACCGCTCCTGAGCGGTTGTAGTTGCCGATCAGACGCTGAGAACGTCTGATCTCTTTTTATTATATGTTTAGTATATACGATTATTTTCTTTATATCAAATACATATCACGAATGATTATTCTTGCGATTTTTTCCCATCTTTCTCAGAATAAAACTCACAATTAGTACTAACAGGATGGATCCAATAATCGCCGGTATAATTTCGAATCCACCAATTTCCGGTCCCAGGTCTCCTAAGATAATACCGCCCAACCAAGCTCCTACAAAACCCGCAATAATATTCCCTAAAACGCCACCAGGAATATCACGACCTGTAATTAAGCTTGCGATCCAACCTATGACACCACCGACAATTAGACTCCATAAAAATGACATGATTGGAAATCCTCCTTATTTTCATTATTTTTAAACTGTTCAACATCTACTTTCTTTAGAGGATTAGTTAGTATACCCAGTCTCTAATAAAAATACTATAATGAACATTACATCTTAGTATATTGAAAAAGATGACCTACTTTTAACTCATACATACTGCATCCAATTAAAGGGAAAAGTATTACTTAGGAAATCTTTTTTGGAGGTTACGTATGGATGAGACGAGTCAAATACGGTTGACAGCAGGGGAGATGGCACAGCTTTGGATGCAATACCAAAATGATAGCTCGAGTCTTTGTGTTCTGTCATTTTTTTACGAAAAAGCTGAGGATGATGAAATAAAACCTCTTGTTCAATATGCGTTGCAGTTATCTGAAAGACATGTTCAAAAAATAACAGCAATCTTAACTGAGGAAAAGCATGTAGTGCAGATGGGATTTAATCTCAAGGATGATGTGGACGTCAAAGCTCCACGTCTATTTTCTGATGGATTTGTCTTAAACTTTTTACACCAGATGTCTCGCATTGGGCTTACTGCCTATGCAGCAAGTTTGGGTGCATCCGTTAGAGAAGATATAAAGTCGTATTACATAGAATGCCTGACTGAAACAATGGAGCTTTATAAAAGGTCAACAGAATTATTATTGAAAAAAGGTCTGTTTATCCGATCTCCTAATCTACCGAACTTAGATAAGGTAGAATTTGTAAAAAAGCAATGGTTTATGCTGGATGTATTAGGTGAGAAAAGACCTTTAATCGCAGCTGAAGTCGACAATCTCTTCATGAATCTTCAACGAAATGCATTAGGTGTTGCGGCACTTACGGGGTTTGCTCAAGTAGCGAAGAGTAAAGAAGTGAAGCAATTCTTTTTGAAAGGCTTGGAGGTAGGGAATAAACACATCAAATTATTTTAGAGCGATGCTAGAAGAAAGCAAACTCCCTGCACCGATGGGATGGGATTCGGAAATCACGAATAGTACCGCTCATACGTTCTCTGATAAATTGATGATGTTTTTTACATCTGGATTGATTTCCTTAAGTATCGGCTATTATGGAACCGCAATTAGTCAAAGTCCTAGAGGGGATATCAGTTCCATGTATAACAGGCTCTCATTAGAAATTCAAATGTATGCCGAGGATGGAGCGAATATCCTGATTAAAAATGCCTGGATGGAACAGCCTCCGATGGCAGCAGATCGTGATCAATTAGTTCGGAAGCAGCATATATAGGTAGCAACAGATGTGAGATGTTCTCCAAAAACAAAAAGAAGTAACCGTCTAACCACACCAGGGAACATGACAGTTACTGCTTTTTATTATTTCACCAAACCTGGCTAACCGCTACTATGCGGTTTGTAGTTGCCGATCAGGTGTACCACCATCTGATCTCTTTTTATTATATGTATAGTATATAGAATTATTTGATTTTTATCAAACATTCACCGTTTGATCTATTAATACAAACTACAAACTTAATATAACTCCTTTCAAAAGAATTCTCAAAGGATAGTTACATATATAAAATAGGAACGTACATTCTTATAATTGTTATACTAGACATACAACTATATAAAGCAGGAAGACGGCTAACCATTTTTCCATTAAAGAAGGGAGGTGGAAGAGAATGAAGACATATGAGGCATTGTAACTAGCCAAAACAAAAAGAAGTAACCGTCCGACCTCCCAAGGTAAACGACAATTACTTCTTTTTGGTACTTCAACACACTTTGGCTAACCGCATCTATCGCGGTTTGTAGTTGCCGATCAGGTGTACCAGCACCTGATCTCTTTTTATTATATGTCATTATATAGAATTATTTTATTATTATCAAACGTCAGTGGATTGCTTTTTATTCTATCTTCACGGTAATGGTTGTTACATTTGTTTTTAGACTGTTGTACATCGCCTGCAGTTTTTATATGTCGTTTAACAAAAATAAATTAAAAGAATTTACCAATAAAAAACAAGTGTTGGACGTCTACTATATGAAAGGAGGCTGAAGATGACTCAAACTAGTTTGCATCAATGTAAAAACTTAGTAAATCCCCAGGATGAATTTAAACAATTATATCTTGATCATAAAAAGCATGTTTTCGCAATGGCACTGTCAATTTTAAGAGATTTTGAATTGGCAGAGGATGTATTACAAGAAGTGTATATCAAACTTTACCACCATTTAAAGCATAATGAAGTGACCAATGTAAGAGCATGGCTGATTCGGGTAACCCGGAACACGGCTCTCGACCTTTACAGGAAAAAGAAGCGCGAATTGACAGGGTTTGATGACCAATATTTTGAACGTCTCGCGTACATATCGGAAGACCCTGTCGACAAAATCGTGTTATCCAAATACCTTGCACTTCTTAATCATGGAGAAAGGCAGATCGTGATAATGAAGGATATCTCAGGCCTTAAGCATAAAGAAATTGCCAACATTATGGAGATGCCTTTGGGAACAGTTCTCTGGAAATATCGAATGGCCTTGAAAAAATTAAAAAAAAGCCTGGAGTGAGGAGGGGGATTTTTATGGAAAACGATAAAATCATAAAGCATTTGGACAATGCATTGGAAAAGCAGGTCCCCGATGTATGGGATGAGTTGAATCAAAAACTCGACCAGCCGAGAGATAATTCTATCATTAGTGGAAAGAAAAAGTCTTTAACAAGAAGATTATCACTTACAGCCGCAGCATGTCTGATTGTAGCTTCATCTCTAACCATTACACCGGTAAGAGCAGCAATTCAAAGCGTATACGATAAAATCTTCTCAAGCGAACATATTGATGATAGCGGATTAAGAACCGCCCTGACAACTGGAATGGGGCAAGAAATTAATCAGAGCTACTATGATAAAGAACACGATATTACTGTTCATTTTTCTAGTATCCTGATGGATGACAAGGAAGCCAAGCTTCTAGTTACCTATGAAAGCAAGAAGACGAATTTAAAAGACTATTATCTTGATCTGTTTGAAGGCCATACTACCATAAACATCAAGGTAGGGAATGAGCTAAAGACATTAAACAATGTCGGCTGGGGTAGCAGGTATTACGATAAGAAGGCAAATAAAGTGGCTGAAGCGCTCTCGTTTGAATCCATCAGCTCGTTCCAAGGTGAAGACGTCCATTTGGAATTGAGGGACTTGACCATTCATGGGGATACTGGTGCCAGCCGTGTAGAAGTCGTTTGGCCACTAGATTTCAAACTCTCGCAAGAAGCGATTGGCAGTCGAGAAACAATTGAAGTGACTAAGGAATTTACATTGAATAATGAAACCTATCAAGTGGAGAAGGTGGAATTTTCTCCATTAGAAACAAGGGTGGTGGTCACGGGGACTGACATTAAACCACATTTCGAAGACGGTGTTGAATACGATGTGTTTAGTCAACTCCAACTGCAATTCTTAAACGCGAGAAGATTTGATAAAGAAAAAGGATATACGGTGGATTACAACAAGTCTGGTGTATTTTTGAATTCTGCCGGTACTATGGCCGACCCGATCTTCAGCAAGGCAGATGGACCACCTGACCAATATGTACTGTATTTTGCTCCAGTCAAAGATCGCCATAACTGTGTACTTCAAGTGGGGGATCTAAAAATAAACTTACGATAACAAGAAAACTGCCTCAAAATATTGAGGTAGTTTTTTTGTTGCTAAGCTATGGTTTAGATATCTACAATTTTTAACTATAGAAGGATTATCTGTTCGTAGATCGAATTATTAGTAGATAAATTTGTTGGAACTACTTTAAGGAGAACGTATGAGTTATAAAATTGTTTTTTTCGATGTTGATGGTACGATTACAAATCACAAAGATGGCAGTATTCCTAGGTCTACAATTAAAGCTATAAATATGTTGAAAAGTCGGGGTCTAAGGGTTGTGGCAGCAACAGGTAGACCACTTTCAATGTGTCATGATCTGCAAGAATTAGGTATAGACACATTTATTACAGCAAATGGTGGATATGTTACGCACAATAAAGAAGTAATACATAAAGTACCAATGAATAGAAGTGTTGTTAAAGACGTGATTGAATTTGCAAAATTAGAGAATAACGGATTGTCATTCTATACTGAAGGATTCTGTATGAATGGTGTGAAAGAGAACGAAATTTTACAAGCTTTAAAGGAAACTTTGTCGCTAGACACCTATCCTGAAACAAATCCTCTCATTCATCATGAAGATATATTTTTATTGTGTTTGTTTGCAGAAGATGAAACTGTCGAGAAATATAAACGAAGGTTTCCGGAACTAACTTTTAGAAGATGGCATCCATATGTGCTAAATGTATTGCAGGAAGAAGTTTCAAAGTCTTTAGCTATCATAAAAACTCTTGATTATTTTGATATCGACCAATCAGAAGCGATTGCATTTGGTGACGGCGAAAATGACATTGATATGTTGGAATTAGTAGGATTAGGAATAGCAATGGGGAATGGAAGCGAAAACTTGAAAAATGTTGCGGACTTTGTAACGAAACCATCAAGTGAAGATGGTATTGACTTCGCATTAAGGAAGTTTGGAATGATTTAACGTTTTATTTCTGGTTGAAACAGTGATCTTCTATGAAAGAATGTACCTGATTTCTATTGAACACTAACTTTTTAAAAAAATGAGGGTAAGAAATGAAGACCAACGAAGAGGCTATTTGGCAAATCATAAAGGACACATTTACATATTTTCAATATCTCTTTCTTTCAAAGGAAGAGAAGTTTCATAGCAATTTAAGCTTAGTAAAAGAAAAATATTGGTTCCAACAATTAGTCGAGAAACATCCAACCATTTTAGAAGATATTGAAGCGAATGAAGAATTAATGAATTACTTTTTATCAAGAAAAAGGGTGAGACGTTTGTTGAACGATAAGGATGTACGCAAAAAATTTAAAGATTCATTAAAAATTGAGTAATAGAACTTGAAGAATATGCTTCTAGTTTGAGAGAATACGATAGTTTACATGGAGGTGAAACAGATGTATGAATATAAATTTGCAAGTACTTCATTAGGAGGGCTTTTTACTTCTCCTAAGCATAGAGAAGCAATTGCTAAACACGCAGCAGAAGGTTGGAGGCTAGTACAAGTTCTTCCCTTAAAATATGATGGTCATGGGATCCCTCTTGAACATGAGTTGATTTTTGAAGGCTATTTTCTAAAACTTTGTTGCTTTTGTACAATTATTCTGGGTGTACAACCAATCTTAGTAGCAAATTGAGGTTGGAATAGAAAAGAGCAACTCTCTTTATGTATAGTAGTATCTAAATACTAAGGTAAAAATCCGGCTTTTGGGATTTTTACTCAAAGCAACAATCTATACGAAAAACCAAACTTTTTTCGAAAGAGAAATAAATCATAACAGCTAATAGGGGCTGGTTAATTATAGGGGTAGTAGTAAACTTACCCATAATTTATTGAATACATAGACGTTTGGACTACATAGAAAGAAAAGTGAGTAGATTAAAAGGGGAAATAGAGTTCACATTATCCTAATAGATAAGTGCTTCTTTCTAGATTGATAACTAAGAGTAGTTCTATGAAAGGAGAAAACCTTACATTAAATCACAAAGTGATGAAAGAGATGTCTTTAATACATATATAACGAGGTGAAAAGATTGGCTTCAATAATAAGTAATCACATAAGAATAGTGGTTGGTGCAGGAGAATATAACAATAACCCAGGATGGCTCCATACTCAGGAGGATGAACTAAATTTACTAGATGATACCACTTGGATTGATAGATTTAGTAAGAATTCAATTCATGCCATTTTAGCTGAGCATGTCTGGGAACATCTCACCTACGAAGAAGGCATTGAAGCTGCAAAGGTCTGTTATCAATTTCTAAAACCTAATGGTTATCTACGATGTGCTGTTCCAGATGGATTCTTTCAAGATGAAGCTTATCAAAACATGGTGAAAGTTGGTGGACCAGGGCCAAAAGGTCACCCGGCAGAGAGTCATAAAATCGTTCATACTTATAAAACGATAACCACCATGTTTGAAATAGCCGGTTATACTGTTCACTTACTAGAGTACTGTGATGAGGAAGGGAAGTTTCATCAAAATGATTGGGAGGGAAAAGAGGGGGTCATTTTCCGTTCCAAGAAGTATGATCCGAGAAATCAGGGAAACGAAATTGCTTTTCCATCTTTAATTATCGATGCAATTAAAGTTATATAGTATAAGTAAGGTGAAATCCCTTTGCGAAGAGTAAAGATGAAAATAACGCAGTATATTGGTTGTCCGAGAATGAAATATATAACAATCTATATTCGCCTATTTGGTTATTGACAGTATAAAGGAAGCATCCTTACCAAATAGTTAAAATAAGATGCTAGATTTTGGTGTGAATGTGTGAAAGGGGAAGTTTGATGTTAAAACGTGTTATGCAACAATTTGGACTACAAGTACACTCATTACATGAGGTGGAAGACTCTCATAGTTCAACAGTTTATAAATGTATGTTGTCTACTGGTGAAAATGTCTATTTGAAAATCCCTTATACCAAATTGAAGTTTCAGCGTGAGCTTGAAGCCTATGAACTATTAAAGGGTAAAGTTCCCATTCCTGAGATGATCAATTATTGGACAGGTGATGAGGAGTATCCTGGTGCTTTTGTATTATCAGAATTAAAAGGAACACCCTTACCATCCAAGGCATCCCTACAATTAGCGTACCAAGTTGGGGTCGTTCATGCTGAATTGCATGAAATTCGTCCTGCTTCTGAAAAAGAATTTACCGGTATTAAAAATGAATATCCGAACTGGTCCACTTTTATTGAAAATCAGTTTTATAGTTTTGCTGAAGATGTTATGGATATTTTAGACGAGCAATTATACAAAAAAGCACTTACCACATTTAAAGAAATGAAAGAACAGCTCCCGTCTCCAGATGGACCAAGTTTTGTACATATGGATTTTCGTCCAGCCAATATAATAGTTGAAACTGATAAAGTCGTAGGAATCATTGATTTTGAAAGCGTAAGATTTGGTTCAACAGAATCCGATTTCACCAAAATTTACCGTGATTTTCTACGTTTTGATGATCGTACATATAAAGCGTACAAAGATGGTTATAAAACTATCCGACCACTAATTGACCTAGAAAAAGTCTTACCTTTTTATCAATTTACAGATGCCTTCAATAGTATTGGATGGTGTAAACGTCGAGGAATAGAAAAAAACAAATTTTTTCTAGAAGAAAATGTATCCAGGTTAAAAACGTGGTTACTATAAATGATTTCAAGCTTATCAACTTACGAAGTTAGTCTAGTTGAAAGGGTATAACTAAACAAAATGTTTCTATTAGAGATTGCTTTTTAATTTATTCAAGTAAGAAGGAATGCTTAGTTAAAAAAACAAAATGAAAAAGTATTTAGAATAAAGGCTTAAAAAAGAGTTGCTATGCAGCTCTTTTTTAAATTTGTTGATAGAGGTTTGTTTCAAATTTTACATACTTGCAAAATACTCTATAGGATTTATTTTGGTAATGGTGGATTAAAAATAATAAAAAGCAGAGTGACAGTTAATCCAGCCAATATCCAAGTAACCCACGGTTTCCATTTGTGTATGGCCAGTAAAGAAAATGTTAGTAAGTTAAAAATAAATGACCAGATGAGATTCCATCCATAATTATGGGTAATACTTTTATTTAAATAGGCTACTATTTCAACGACTTCAAAAATAATTGCCCATAAAATAATCCAACATATCTTGGGTAATATTGATCGGGGAATTTTCCCTAAAAAAATTACAATGACAGAAGGATAGATAAGAAATGCTATAGCGGTAGCAATAATTGAATGTGTAGGGAGAATGAAGTGGTCAATCCAAACGGGATGAAATTCCCATACCCTAAAGTCGTGAAGTAAGGAAGCGTAAAGTAAGTCTCCAATTATCCAAAATAATAATGTAGAGTAGTATTCATTCCAATTCTTCCAATCACCATATTTTAAACTGATCATTATAAAAAATAGAACAAAAGAAGTTTGCAATTGATTCACCCTTAAACAAAATGTAAGCTACTCTTTAATATGTACACCTTTTGAAATCTTTACTTAATTTTACCTAAAATACTTTTTACACATAAAGAATAATTGTACTAAAAGCAACAAAGTCCTAGAAAAGAGCCTAAAACAATAACAAAAGGTATAAACCCATCATTATTTTCAAAACCTAAAAGATGAATTATTTTAGGGAGGATATGTTATGCCAGAAAAACCTACAATTACATCGTCAGAATTAGGAGCTCTATGGCTTACTTATCAAGAGAAAACAATGATTCTGCGAATGTTAGAGTATTTTATAGCGAAAGCAGATGACGAAAAAGCAAAGGATATAATGACCTCCTTATATGATGAATTAACTAGTTATGTTGGTAAAATCGTTCAGATATATGAAGCAGAAGGTGCTGTTATCCCAGTAGGGTATACAGCACAAGATGTAAATAAGGATGTCCCAAAGCTGTATGATAATGGCTTTGACATTATGTTTGTTCGCCTACTAAAACAAATTAGTATGGGGCTACATTCATTAAATTTAACAATGACGTTTCGAGAAGACATCAATATACTTTTTGAAGATCTTACCGCACTTACACAAAGATATTTTAGAATCTGCTCTCAATATTTGCTTGAAAAAGGATTACTTGTTAGATCAACTTACGTATCAATGCCAAAATCTGTTGAGTTTGTGAAGGACAATAGTTATCTAGGTGGCCTTAATCCATTTAGTCAAAAAAGAACATTGAATACAGTGGAAGTCGCTCACTTACATAAAGCTGTTGAATCCAACCTTACAGGGACACAGATGATTTTAGGTTTTGGGCAGTGTGCAAATGATACTGAGGTGAAGAAATTTTTTAATGAGGGTGCAGAACTTGCTAAAGGCATAGTAAAAGAATTAAGTGAAGTGATGATTGAAGTAGATTTATCCATTCCTCAAACACCAGGAGGTAATGCTACTGCCTCAACAGTAGCTCCGTTTTCCGATAAGTTAATGATGTATTGTACAAGCCTTTTTTGCAGTTTTTCTATGGGAAGTAATTCACTTGGAACAGCTTTTAGTTTACGAAATGACTTGTCTGCAAAAATGGGTATATTTATGAAGGATATCTTTGAATATGCCCATAAGGGTGCAAAAATTATGATAAAACACGGTTGGATGGAAGAGCCACCTCAAATGGAAAATCGTAAGCAAAAGATGAATTGAGTGACAACTGTAGAATGTGGAAGAATATATGGTAAGGGAGGGTATGAAGTGAAGTCTATGTTTATAATACCAGTTATGATAATATGTACAGTATCACACTATCTCTTTACAAGATATTCTCTTAATAAGCAGAAGAAAGCTTCTATAGTCAGTGGAATAATATTGACGTTGTTAGGTGTCTTATATTCCACACTCCAAACTCAATATATTGTCAATAAATTACCTAAAAAAATTGATTAACAATCCTTATAGCCTTCTAACTCGATTTTAGTAGGCTTATATATATAAGGTGAGTAAATAATTTTATATTGTATTGACCGATTTACTTGTACAAAGTGATCTATAGAAAACAACTTATCCTGATGACTGACTGAAAATAAGCAAAGTAACCACTGCAGATTCAAGAGTGACGACATTTTTGATTCAACTGCCAGCTGGCATGAAAATAGAAACGTCATAAAAAGCGAATCATTCACGGTTCGCTTTTTAAAATTGAAGATTAAAAAGAGCTGAGTAGGAGACTACAATGAAATACATAGAAATAGGTATAGGAAACACATGGTTGGTACGAACAGAAACAGAGTTAGAAGATGGAACGGAATATGAAGAAAAAGGCATAATTGGTCCCATTCAATTTCATTCTGTTTATTTCCGTATTTGGTTTCACCGAACTGTCTATATTTTTGACATAAAAGAGGGATTCAAGTGTATGAAGAAGAAAGATAAGAAATGGAAATGGATCATTGGGGTCGTAAGTCACTAAGAACACATTTGCCTAAAGTAAATACCTTATAGTCTCGAGTTAAATACTTTCCCCTTCGCGATTTTATGACAAATTACAAATAACAATACATAGATCGGAAATGAATAATACGATTTCCAATGAAGAGGTTCATATAGTTTTATATATACAGCCAGAGGCTCACCAATAAAGGATGAAAACCCAGCATACATGATTCCCTTCCATAAGGGATGCCATTTTTGTTTGAATTCAATCATTATCATCATCGTAATAGGCAATAACGTCAGATCCCATGGAATGTATCCAGGAATAAAAGGGAAAACGTCAAAGGAATAGATCCAAAGCCCACGTTGCACGCCTATTGAATCTAAAAATAAAGAAACTAACCCCATAAAAAATCCTGCTCTCAGTAAATCACCTGTATGGTCTTTATGATGAAATCTCCACCATATGAACCAAGGGATGAAGCCTAGAAAGAGACCAAGCCACCATCTTGGAGTATACAGTATTAATTCTTGCCATTTATCAATTAATTCATTATTTGCTTGGTGATAATTTGAAAAAACCTTATACATTTCATGAGTTATTTCTTTTGTACTCATGGGCATATATGCTGAACGGCTAAGTTATGTACATGCATGACAATATCCTCCAGATCGTTACTGAATTTAGTATTAATTTATTTATAATTAATTATTCTTTATGGAAAAAGTATATAGCTTATTGAACATTACATAAATGGAGGGTACCATGAGTCAATTTAGAGGAGTTATTTTAGAAGGATACTCAAATGCAGGGAAAACATCTGTGTTAAAGACACTTAAACAAATGCAAGCAAATGATGATGACGGAGAACGTAGTGTAATCATTTTAGGAGAACATTACTCACAAATTTTGCATGAAGTGAATGGACAGCATCTATACTTAAACAAGAAAGAGCACTTAGAACTACTTAGAGATCGCGTGCATATGCTGAAGCAACTTTTCGATTGGCAAGAAAAACTAGGGAGTTCTTCTCGTTCAAAAGGTATCTTTTTCATCCTTGAGAGATTCCATCTTAACCATCGAGTTGCCTTTTTAAATGAGGCTGCTCAGGAGCTAGATGAACTAGAAAACGAATTATTCAGAATGGGTGCAACGTGCGCACTGCTAACGATATCGAACGATGTTGTGGAAACGAGGTTACAAAGCAGAAATCCAACAGACTGGTTGAACAAATCTCCAGAAGATAGGAAACAAGCATGCCAGTCATTGCTCCTTCAACAAGAGGAATATAGAAAGCAAGCGAAAAATTCCATCATACCTACTATTGAAATCAATACAGATAAGCGGGACTGGAAATCGTACGCAGAACAAATATATAAGTTGAAGTCTGTTTTCGTATAGATTGTGGCTTTCTCGTCAAAATCTCAGGAAGCCGGATTTTCACCTTAGTATTTAGATACTTCTATACATATAGAGAGTTGCTCTTTGCTAACCCAACCTCAATTAATTCTAAAACTGGTTTTACACCGAGAATGATTGTACTATAAGCAACAAAGTTTTAGAAAAGAGTCAAGGTGAAAGACTGAATATAGGACCAAATAGCATAGACCAGTAATATATTTCGAGAAGTGTATGGAAAATAAAGGGAAAGCGTGTGGGTAAAGAGAATATAGTTGTATCTCATTTTTTCTGATAGAAGGAGTACACACTATATGAAAAAAACAGTAATCGTCATTCTAGCTGTCCTCATTGTCTTTATGCTCCTGCATGCATCTCCAACCATAGCACTTAGAACAGAAGTGATGTTGATGGGATATCCAAAAGCAGCATTAACATCGGGAATCATTCTAGATGAGTATCATAATAAAGTAGATAAAAAGAAATTTACAGAGTTACATGCAACGGCCTACACGCTAACAAAACCACCAACTGAAAAAGCTACACAAGGTGAACTACTAAATTTTCTTGTAAGGAAAATATGGTTTCTTTACTTTGCAAAATACTATGGTGAACCATAGATGGATTATATAAAGGTTCAAAGGGTTTTCCACCATCTTTATCGAATTCTAATCGAGAAACTAAATAGTGAGGAGATAATACGATGATTAGTAAAGTTGGGCAAATTATGTTGTATGTGAACGATCAAGATGCTGCAGTAAAGTTCTGGACTGAAAAGGTAGGATTTACAGTTATTTCAGAAGAAAACAATGGACAAGGGATGAGATGGATTGAAATTGCACCTAGTAACAGTGCTGAGACTAGCATTATATTACACAATAAAGACTTCGTTGCTCAAATGTCACCTGGTTTAAATCTAGGTACTCCTTCCTTAATGTTCTTCACAGAAAATCTAGATCAGTTATATAGTCAATTATCTTCTCATTCTATTACAGTGGGAGAAATCGTAGAGATGCCTTCAGGTAGAGTCTTTAACTTTGCAGATTCAGAAGACAATTACTTTGCGGTGATGGAAAGAATAAACTAATAAAAAATTAGTGGCGTTGATTCGAATAAGAATGAACGCTTTTGTATGTATTGGGATTGATCGCCAAGAACATTTGTTCTATACTAGTAGTATAGAAACAGAGGTGAATCTGATGAGACCTATTTTAACAGAGAGTTGTTGTGTTGAAAGCTTTAAGAATTTCTATTGGTTAAAGGAAGAACTCCAATCATTTTGTAGAGAACATGGAATCAGTGCAGCTGGATCGAAAATGGAGATTGCTGATCGAATCGAAACTTATCTGCGTACAGGAGAGATAATACATCCTACTCGAAAAACACGACCCGCTAAGCTAGATTCAAGAGTCGAATTAAGTCTAGATACTGTCATAACTGAGAATCATCGTTGCAGCCAAGATGTTAGAGCATTTTTTAAGTCAGTAATTCCAACATTTCACTTCTCCACTTATATCCAAAACTACATGAAACAGGGCGCTGGTAAAACTTATCGTGACGTGGTGAACGCGTGGCACGAGGAGGAACAACGAAAAAAGGATCCCTCCTACAAGAAAGTAATTGCTCCTCAGTTCGAATACAATCAATTTATCCATGACTTTTTTTCTGATCCGAATAATCGGGGCAAAAGCCGTGAACAAGCCATACGAGCATGGACTGAAATAAAGAAACAGCCTGGAAGCAATAAATATGAACCACTTACATAAATCCCTAAATCATAACAATCTTAATGAATCCTCTCTTTAGATAAAGAGTAAATAAAAACGAATACATTCTTCAGGAGGTTTCACATGATCGTTAAAATGATTATCATGATTTTATTTCTAGTAATGGGTGTGATGTTTACGTGGGAAAAGGTGCAGGCTTTCTAGCGGGATACAACACAATGCCTGAAGAAGAAAAAGCAAACTATTATGAACGTGCCTTACTTCGGTTCATGGGAAAGATGATGTTTTCCTTAACATTCAGTATGGTTTTTTGGATCAAATCTATGAAGAAATGTGGATATTTGTTTGTGGGCTTATCTTGTTCATTGGAAGCGTGATTGCTACGCTAATCTATGTAGATACTGCAAATCGCTTTAAAAAGTAATCGGAGGACTTAAATGGACAACATTCTCAATCAATTTTTAAAAACCCATTTTAAAAATCTTGCCCTTAAGCCACCACTTTTTTATTCATGGGAAAATGGTATTCGATTTGAAATCTCAATGCCAGGAATTGAGCACGAAGATCCTGGCAACCTCAATCAAATAAAAGAGAGAACGAAAACTCTTTTTCATCATGTATTTCACGAATCTGATGAACTGTTGCTTATTACAGATGTACATTGCCAGGCTTCCAATCAATTTTTGCAGAAAAGACCGACAAAGGTATACCAAAAATACATAAAAAGTAAGGACAGAGTTAGAAAACTACAACATAACGTGTTACCGTACGTGTTTCAAGAAGAGTATGAAGGTGAAGATAATGAAAAGAGTGTTACACATCGATTCTCACTCCGGTGTAAGAAGAACGACATTCGCTACACACAACTGTTATCAGCAATCAGCTATGAAGATTTCGCCCATCCAACCACTATATTAAAAGGCAATCGTGAAAGTGGAGTAGACATCTATTTTATTAATCTAACTAGAAAAATGATGTTCCACTTGTATGATGATCGTGGCTGTGACATCATTGCTGCTCATAAAGAGGAGTTAGTGGAACTGTATCGCAATTGCAATGACTGGATATTGGACTACGACCGGGAGAAGGTAGATCAGTTGTTCAAGTAAACATTGACGATGTATATACGAATGTATTCAATTTAATCTAAAAGAATATTTATACAATTGTATACATCGACATGGCGAAGAGGAGGAAAAGATATGAAACAAATTAATCATTATATTGATTCAGTGTTTTATAGTCCAGACCAAGTATTAGAAGACGTCCTGGAATCAATCAAAGAAAATGGAATGCGATCCATTTCTGTATCGCCATCTACAGGTAAGCTTCTGACAATGCTTGTCTCTATTTCAGGTGCAACAAATGTTCTCGAAATTGGGGCACTGGGTGGTTATAGTGGTATTTGCCTGGCAAGAGGAATGGGGAAGGAAGGAAAACTCACATCCCTTGAATTAATGGATGATTATGCAAAACTAGCATTTGATAATCTATCTAAAGCAGGAGTTGGCGATCAAGTATCTTATAAAGTTGGACCAGCCCTAGAGAGTCTAGAAAAGCTAGTGAACGAAGGATCACAATTTGATTTTTTCTTCATTGATGCTGACAAAGAAAATTATGAACCCTACTTAAATGCTTGTATTACACTAGCTAAAAATGGAGCACTAATCGTTTGTGATAATGTCCTGGCAAGAGGAACCGTAGCAGATGAGACAATCGAACCCACTCGTCATACAGAATTTATGAAAGAATTCAATGAAACCGTGGCTAACCACCCTCAATTAGAATCTGTGTTACTACCAATTGGCGATGGATTGACTCTTTCAAAAGTAAAGAAATAGTTTCATATATCGACCTAGAAAACCACATACTCTACTAAGGCTATGTGGTTTTACCTTTTTTCTATCGGAACCGTAATCGGAATATCAAAAAACCAAACCCAAAAAATCGTCATTGGAACACTTAATAGTAATGTGAGGAGAGGCTTTTTATGATGAAGATATAGAAAAGGAAACATAATACAATCAAATAACGCAGACCATCCTAAATTCCAACCATATTTGTATAAAATTCCTCCTCTAATCATCAATATGTATTCAATCAATACATATAACAAAATCCAAAATATATAATGACGTAATATTCTCATGAACCCTTGACCCTTAGGATACCGCGAAAGAAACATTAATGCGGTTAATGGGAAGGTAATAAATGTATAAGACATTTCTAGCAATGAATGATTAAACCATGTTATATCTGGTGAAAGCTGCCACAGCCAATGAGAAGCACAAAGAAAGTTATATGTAAGATTACCTATCGCTATATATTGAAGGGTAGGATAGTAGGTTCTCCACTTTCTATAATCTCCTCTCCACCACACAGCAAGAAGACTTAGTAAAGCTAAAAATATATGCATTCCCTTTTCCCCTCTGTTTTTTCTCCTTATTTTGTCTATTGATTGAACGAATTAATCAAAAAAAGTACATTCGCTTATGGTCACCCTGAATTATTTCGTGTTCATAAACCATTAACCTCTTTTATAAAAAGTTGAACAATAATAAAAGCGGTCTTCGTCTAAATGATAAAAAGAGGAGGAATACGTATGGCGAAGCGAACTGGATTTATCATGCTACTGTTACTACTTCTTGCAGCATGTTCTGAAGCACCTAAACGATCTTTGGATCTAACAGGTACCATTCAAGATTCTAGAGAATACTTAACGTTAAGAGCTTCAACAGGATTACCAAAAGGAGAGAGCTTTACAATTGTGTTTAAAGAGACTGGGGAAAAGGAAGTAACGAAAGAAATGAAAACAACAGAAGAAGGTAAATTGTCCGTTCGCTTTGCAAGAATATCGGATGATAATGGACCTGACGAGGGTGGTGTCATTCATGTGATGTATGAGGGAAATGAGAACATCGAACAGTCTGCGTTTGAAATTACTTTTACTTCTTTAGATCGTACATTAACCAATGAATTCAAATTTGATTCTGAAAATGATTCTTCAATAAAGAAAATAACACCTACTGATTAATCGTAGATGATTCCATATTTCCTCGCTAATGATCTTTGAAAATAGGAAGGATATATTTTCCTTTTATCGAATAGTACATAATAAGGCCTTGCATGAATTAAATTGCAAGGCTTTATGATTTGGTTTTTTTCGTTGAGGAGGATATGAAATGAATAAATGGGGATTACTCTCTATTCTTACAGTCGTGGCAAGCATACTTGTATTTTTCATCATTAGAGGACCTCAAGCTAATTTGATGATGGCCATTATCATTTTAGGATCACTATCCATTGTAGGTATAATTTTTGCATTGCTATCGAGAAAATGGCTATTTGGAGTGATAGGAGTCCTATTGAATGGAATTGTCATGATTTTTGTGTATCTACTCGTCTTAGCAAATGGCATTTCGGAGGTTTAATTCTCCTGTTCTTTAAGGGAGAATTTCGCGTAAAATGGGGAGATGTTTTTCAATGAAGAAACTATTAATTATCTCAAGTTTAATTTTTGTATTGTGTGGTTGCTTTGCTGAAAATTATAACGTTGGACATCCAATTGCTTATATCAAGTATGATTCAAAAGATATAAAACTTGAGCCCACCTTTATTTCGTGGAGTACGCAGGGAGATCAAACGAGTTTCAAGGTTCAAAACATGGAAGATTATACAGAAGAATTACGACCGATTGAGATTGTATCTGGGCAATTACTAAAACTTTATTTTCAAGACAGTATTGATGAAGACGGGGAATATTCTTCAATCAAAATTGAAGTAAAAGTTAGCAGAGATGAAGAACTCATCCTCCATTATACGGAAGAGCCGACCTCAAGTTTTTTAGAAGATCAATACATGTATCAAATGCCGCCTGAACCTGGACAGTATATTCTCCAAGTTGAATTTAGTTCTAGTGGTGGCACAGCAAAATATGCAGGGAAGTTAGTTGTTAAATAATTGGGTGGGGTGGAATCATGCAAATTCGTGTTGCTACACTAGATGATGTCGAAGAGTTGGCCGGCTTAATGGGCGAATTAGGATACCCAACAACAAGTGAGCAAATGGAACATCGATTGATGAATATTCAATCTAACACTTCTTATCATACCCTTATTGCAGAACTGGATGGAGAAGTGGTGGGAATGGCTGGACTATGCAAAGGATTCTTTTTTGAACATGATGGGATAAATGTCCGTATTGTAGCCTTTGTCGTAAATGCTTCACACCGAAGAAAAGGAATCGGTGAACGGCTCATCAGTGAATCAGAGCAATGGGCAAAAGAACAAGGAGCTGTTGCTATGGGGCTAACTAGTGGAAATCTAACAGAACGAATGGCTGCACATCAATTCTATACAAATATGGGATTTGAGGGGAATAGTATAGGATTTTCGAAGAAACTTGTTTAGCTATTGAGTAGAATGATTTATGAATATACGTTACCTGGGAGGAACTAAATGAAAGCACATGTTATGGTATATGACGGATTTACTGAGTTTGAAGTTATTTTGGCAAATTACTTTATCAAAACAAAGGGAGAGATCGTATCTGTCGGAATACATGAAGATCATAGAATCGTTACTTCTTTTGAAGGATTCCAAATTAAACCCCATATACATATTGACGAGCTGAATGTAGATGATGTTGAGATACTCATTATACCGGGTGGAGATCCAGATGAACTCGTAACATGCAATAAATTGAGAGAACTCTTGATTGAACTAAATAGTAGGCAAACGCTTGTAGCTGCCATTTGTTCTGGCACCATACACTTAGCTCATGCAAAACTACTGGAATATAAGAGATATACTTCTACTGAGAATGTTGAAGACATTACAACTAATGCCAATTTCATAGATACACTTGCAGTGAGAGATGGAAATATCATAACAGCAAAACCAAATGGCTATGTAGACTTTGCGATAGAAATTGGAAAGGCATTAGACATCTTTGAAGATGAGACTGATTTAAATGAAACAATCGACTTCTTTAAATACTTTAAATAATAGTGTAAATCTTATATCGTGCTAGAAAGGCAGTGGAATTCTTTGCAACCGTACAAAGCAATATTATTTGATTTAGATGATACGTTGCTTGATCGAAATCAAGCAGTCGAAAATATGTTTTCACTTATTGTAGAAACGTGTTATGGAACCCAGAAGCAATCAGATGAAATCGAGATGTTACGAACATTCAAAGCATTAGACAAGAAAGACTACGGAAATCGTAATAAAACAAACGTGTTTGAATCTTTCTTTGATTTATATCCAACCACTTGTAGACTGCCACGTAATGACGTTCAAGCTTTTTGGAATAAGCATTTTCCTCAATGCTTTACGGTCAACGAACATACGATAAGATTAGTAAATACAATCAAGATGTATGCCAAAGTTGGAATGATCACAAACGGCACCACTCAGAGACAAAGAGCAAAAATAAGAAACACTCATTTACAACATTGCTTTGATACCATTATTATTTCGGAAGAAGTGGGGTTAAGTAAACCAGATAAACGCATATTTGAACTAGCATTAAGTAAGCTTAACGTCCAGCCAGAAGAGACTTTATTCGTTGGAGATGATATCGAAAGGGATATAGGTGGTTGTCAGGATGCACAAATAAAGGGCCTATGGTTCAACCCTCATAGAATTAAAAATGAGACCGATATCATACCTTATGATGAGATTCATTCAATTGCTAGAGTAGTACGTTATGTTAGATGAGAGTAATTGTGTAATAGGGTTATAATCATAGAATCAAGAAGGAATACGAGAGAAGGTTTACATAAGGGGATGTGTATGCGAAAAAACATAATAGATTGGAAACATCCACTATTATTATTGTCTTCAATTGGAATATCTAATATAGGTGACTTCATATACCTTGTTGCAATTAATATTATTGTATATCAACTTACTGGTTCAGCAGCTGCTGTTGCTGGCCTTTGGGTAATCGGACCTTTAACAAATATTGTAACGAAATTCTGGACAGGTAGTTTTATTGATTATCGGAGTAAGCAGAAAGTAATGATCTTCACGTATTTACTAAGAGCCATTTTCATTTTCATGATACCATCTGCACCAAACATGGCATTCATTTATGGATTATTGGTGATATTAAGTGTTGCAAAAGCTTTTTTTCATCCGTCTTCTATGACATATGTTGCGATTGTCGTTCCAAAAGAGAAAAGAAAACGATTTAACTCGATTCAGTCATTTGTAAGTTCGGGAGCATTTATTATTGGACCTGCAATTGGTGGTTTTCTTATATTAGCATATTCTGTGGAAGCAACATTATGGATTACGTCCATATTCTTTTTGATTTCAGCCGCGTTATTAGTCGTTCTTCCTGATAAAGAACGCATTGATAAAGCAAGTATTCCAACATTCACGATATCACAAGTGATTCGCGATTTTACGGTCGTTCAGCAATTTATGAAAAACAATACATATGTTTCATTTATTTACCTAGGTTATGTGATGATTATGGTTTTTTCATTTGTCATGGACACACAAGAAGTTATCTTTACCCAACAAGTAGTAGGATTAACGGAATTTGACTATAGCTTATTAATTAGTATAACCGGGATTGGTTCGGTTGTAGGTGCTTTACTGTTATCGGTATTATCTACGAAACTTTCACTTCGTTATATGATCACGATTGGATTATGTTTGATGACAATCGGCTATGTAATCTATGCATTTTCTTGGTCTTTTACATCGATTGTGATTGGATTCGTCATTTTAGGATTTTTTAATGTGTTTTTAAATGCAGGAATTATGACCTTCTATCAGAACAATGTTCCTATCGAGGTAATGGGAAGAGTGACAAGTATTTATCAATTCTTTCAAAGTGCTATACAAGTTATCTTTATTTTAGTTATTGGAATTACAGCAGATCTTATTTCCCTACGTTTGACCATTGTCACAGTATCACTAATCATGTTGAGTGCTACAGTAATTTTTTCAGCTTCCGTATTACGCCCAAATCGAAAGAGTTATTTTCAGGAAGATGACACTAAAACTGAAGTTGTAAAATAGTTAATAAAGTAAATCGCGTTTCTTTCTACATAGTTTGTTAGTATGGAAGAATTGTATGATTATAGGAGGTAAATATGGTCCCTATCGAAGCATCTGTCAGTGTTGTGCCTAGATTAGTTCAAATGGAATCATTTATTCAGGAGATAACAGATCACTCTGAAATAAATAGGGAAGAACTATTTATGAGAAATTTTCAGTTAACAAAACCAGAGCTGGATTCGATGGTGTTTTTCGGAATGATTGATATCAATCAAGACCATTCGTTGTTACGAGAAAGGTTGGACAACATTCATCATCTGAAATTTGAGTCTTTCATTAAAAATAAATTAGCACATTTGCAACATAAGTATAGGGTAGATAAACCAATACAGCTTGAGGTATTTCTATTAGATGACAATGATGAATTTGTGAAAGAAAAACTTGGTGGAGTTTCTGCTTTTACGGAATGGAATGGGAGGATTTGCTTTGTTGTTCTTCCTGAGGAACAGATTCGTCACACGTTACACTCCGTCATCACACATGAATTTCATCATCACTGGCGTATGAATAGCTTACATATAAATGAAGAAAATGAAACTCTACTAGATCGAATGATTTTAGAAGGATTGGCGGAGCATTTTGTTGAGAAAGAACTAGGGTCGCACTTTTTAGGGCCATACAAGGATGCGCTTATAGAATCTCAAGCAAAACATTTTTGGAGAGAAACGTATCGATATCACATACATGAAAAAGGGGATGGGTGTAATCCCTTTATGTTTGGAAATGCTGAAAGGCAACTTCCTTTTTGGGGAGGTTATTCAATTGGATACTATTTAGTGAAATGGTATGTAGAAAAGAATAAGAGTATATCAATAGAGGAATTGACGATTTTACCTTCTGAACAATTTATAGTAGATTAACAAGTATGAATGGGATTTACCAAGTAATTCTTGAATTGCACTTGTGGATCCTATATGGAACAGTTCATAACAAAGGGAGGATAATCATGACAAAAATATCGTTCAGTGGCTTAAAATATGGAGAAAGAGATGTTGAAATAAAATTATTAGTGGATATACAACATGATTGGTTTGAGGTAACACATACAAAGGAAGTATCTCAAGTAATGAATAAAACTACTGGAGAGTATATCCAAGTATATCGAGATACCCTAAAATTTGAGGCTGCTTCATCGTAATAAATTCTGAAATAGTTATAACGAAACATTCATTTCGTTATGGCTATTTTTTTTAGTCCTTCCTGTATAAGAAAGCACACCTTCATATGTTCATCCTACAAAATACTTATTCGAAGATATATCAAACGTATTACATTCGAATCATTTTCTGAATTCAATTAATTTTCTTAACAAAAACTATATATTTACTTAATCTTGATATGCTATCTTACATGAGGAAATATATTTTCCTAAATAATTGTAGGGAAGGTCGTGAGAGGAATCATTTCACCCATCTATCTAGTAATCTATTAGTTAAACACATGGCACCTAAGAAGAACATAAATGCAAGTGAAAATAGTACATAAGGAGGCATTTTTATGCTTAAGAAATCATTTTTATTCTTATTTACAGTTATTTTGACATTTGCGGTATTTCAATTTAACACGTCAACGGCTTTGGCACTGCCATCTGGCATTCCGTCTAAGTCTTCGGCCCAATCTCAGCTGAACGCACTAACTGTGAAAACTGAAGGATCAATGACAGGCTACACACGTGATAATTTTCCACATTGGATTAGTCAAGGAAATGGATGTGACACACGTCAAGTAGTACTAAAGCGTGACGCTGACTATTATAGTGGTGATTGTCCGGTAACGTCAGGGAAATGGTATAGCTATTATGATGGAGTGACAGTGTACTCACCATCTGATATTGATATTGATCACGTTGTTCCGTTAGCTGAAGCTTGGCGTTCTGGAGCAAACAACTGGACAACTGAAAAGCGAAAAAACTTCGCTAATGACCTTAATGGACCTCAATTAATTGCAGTAACCGCGAGCTCCAACCGTTCTAAAGGTGATCAAGACCCATCTACATGGAAGCCAACGCGATACGGTGCTCATTGTGCCTATGCGAAAATGTGGATCAATACGAAATATAGATGGGGACTAAGCCTACAATCATCAGAGAAAACGGCGTTGCAAAGTATGCTTAACTCTTGTTCATACTAAGTAAAGAAGTTGATTGAAGGAGGAACGTAAATGGGAAAGTTGTCCTCAATCTTCACCGCCACACATGGTGTGATGACGACAGAGGTCGGAGTGATCAGTGGAGAATTGGAGCTGCATACGACATGTGATGACAATTGTGTACTTACAACTAGTATTACGTACGTCGGCGCAGAGGAATGGTACACACTGCCGGGGAAAGCGTACCAGTTGCACGATTGTCGTGATCATGAGGTGATTCACCAGATGCTTGTGAACGTTCTTGAACGTGCTTGAAGAAAAGCTCTATCGGATTTAATAAAAGCCACCCTTATAGGGTGGCTTTTATTATATGTACTTTTTCAAAATAGATTTAAGTGCTCAATTAATATCTTACATCCTATCACGCCAAGGACAATGCCTCCAAAAATCTCTGCTTTTTTCTTCAGTCTTTCTCCACTGACTTTTCCGATGATGGTACCTAGAACAACTAAAATAAATGTAATACTTGCAATAATCACAACTGAAAATAGAATCGATATGTCCAAAAATGCAAAGCTAACACCTACAGCTAGTGCATCAATACTTGTTGCTAGTGATAGAAAAAACAATACTTTGTTATCTAGTGGATTAAAAGCGTCATCTTTACTTTTGGATAGTGAGTCGTAAATCATCTTACTTCCAATTCCAACTAACAAAACAAATGCAATCCAATGGTCAACATTCTTTATGTATAAACTAAATTCAATTCCGAATATCCACCCTAGTAAAGGCATGGCTGCTTGGAAGAATGTTAAAAAGATAACCACTTTCAGCACGCTTTTTAATTTAAAGTTATTTTTTAAGGCAACACCACTTGTTATGGAAACAGCAAAAGCATCCATAGCCAATCCAGTAGCTATTGAGGCAATCATACCAAAACTCATATCTTCACTTCCTTGAACTTTATAGACCTTTCTTAGGGTAACACCCAGAATCCATGTGGGTCTATACAAACATTATTGCATAGAGGAAACATAAGGAAATAACATTCAAATATTCATTTGACCATTTGGTAAAGTTTGCATATACTATAATCAAATAATCATTTGAATGAAATAGAGGTGTATCCTTTGAAACGAAATGAAGTTTGTGAAGTAACATGTGTACATGAAGATACAGTAAATAAAGTAAGTACAGAGCTCATTCAGCAAAATACTTTTGAAGTTGCGACACTATTTAAGGCGTTAGCGGATGAAACTCGATTAAAAATTGCCTACTCACTTACAATTGAAGAGGAACTTTGTGTATGTGATGTAGCAAACATTATTGGTTCTTCCACCGCAACGGCTTCCCACCATTTACGACTGTTTAGCAAACTGGGCCTAGCCAAAAGTCGCAAAAAAGGAAAATTGGTGTATTATTCACTAGATGATGAGCATGTGAAGCAGCTTATTAACATTGCCTTTGAACATCAAAAGGAGGTGGAACACCGTGGATCATTCAGTTGAAAAAGAGGTTGAAAAAGTCGTTTATCGTGTCCAGGGTTTTTCCTGAGCAGGCTGTGCGAATACGTTTGAAAAGAACGTGAAACACCTGGATGGTGTTACAGATGCGAAAGTTAACTTTGGTGCATCAAAAGTGACGGTTTATGGTGAAACGACTATAAAGGAGCTGGAAAAGGCTGGTGCGTTTGAAAACTTAAAAATTATCCCTGAAAAAGAACAATTTGTAGAAACGAAAGAACCCTTTTATAAACGATATTCGGCTGTCATCGGATCTCTCATTTTCTTACTGGTAGGCTGGGCAGCCGGTCAAATATATGGAGAAGAAAGTATATCTTCTGTTATTGCCTATGCTGCATCCATTCTGGTTGGAGGAGCACGATTATTTAACGCCGGACTTAAAAATTTGTTCAGACTTCAGTTTGATATGAAGACCTTAATGACCATTGCCATAATAGGTGCAGCCATTATCGGAGAATGGGGAGAAGGAGCTACAGTTGTCATATTATTTGCTATCAGTGAAGCTCTTGAATCCTACTCAATGGATAAAGCTAGGAAGTCCATTCAATCCCTAATGAACCTTTCTCCTAGAGAGGCTCTCGTTAGAAGAAATGGCAAGGAGTTATTCATTTCAGTAGAAGATATTGAAATTGGAGACATCATGATTGTAAAACCGGGACAAAAGGTTGCCATGGATGGAATGGTCTTCAAAGGGAAATCTTTTGTCAACCAAGCTGCTATTACAGGTGAATCGGTTCCAGTCCTTAAATCTCATGATGATGAAGTATTTGCCGGAACATTAAATGAAGAAGGTTTATTAGAAGTTGAAGTAACGAAGAGGGTAGAAGACACAACGATCGCGAAGATTATCCATCTCGTGGAGGAAGCACAGGCAGAACGTGCTCCATCACAAGCATTTGTTGACAAGTTTGCAAAATATTATACGCCTGTCATTATGTTAGTTGCTTTAGGTGTAGGCATACTTCCACCGCTTTTTGCAGGTGGGGATTGGAGTGAGTGGATTTATCAAGGATTAGCTGTGCTCGTTGTGGGATGTCCTTGTGCTCTTGTCGTCTCTACACCTGTTTCAATTGTCACTGCAATCGGAACTGCTGCGAAAAACGGTGTATTAATTAAAGGTGGAATTTATCTTGAGGAAGCAGGAGCATTAAAAGCCATTGCATTTGATAAAACCGGTACTTTAACAAAAGGAATTCCTTCTGTTACAGATATTCTGTCAATCGAAGTAAACAATCAAAATGAAGTATTAAAAATGACAGCAGCCTTAGAAAATTTATCTAGGCACCCGTTAGCTTCTGCCATTATGAAAAAGGCAGAGAAGCACCAAATAGATTATCAGTCTATTGAAGTTGAAGAATTTTCATCAATTACAGGTAAGGGGGTAAAAGGAGTAATAAAGGGAACCCGCTATTATGTGGGAAGTCCTAGTCTATTTTACGAACTACACCAAGAAGGAATATCTCTTGACCTTCAAAGTCAAATTCATGCTTTACAAAGTCAAGGAAAAACAGTCATGGTAATAGGTACAGATCGACACGTTATAGGATTGATTGCAGTAGCAGATGAAGTGAGAGAGAGCAGCAAGGATGTTATTAGATCTCTTCACGAAATCGGAATACAAGAAACGATTATGCTAACTGGTGATAACCAATTAACGGCTGATGCAATCGGGCGTTATACAGGGGTTAGCACTGTAAAAGCTGACTTGATGCCAGAAGATAAATTGAACTACATGAAGGAACTGCGGAACAAGTATTCCAAAGTAGCCATGGTTGGGGATGGCGTGAACGATGCACCTGCATTGGCTGCCTCTTCCGTTGGTATTGCGATGGGCGGTGCTGGGACAGATACAGCACTTGAAACAGCCGATATTGTGCTAATGGCGGATGATCTTCGCAAGCTTCCATTCACGATTGATTTAAGCAGAAGAACATTAACCATTATCAAACAAAATATTACCTTCTCCATTGGTATTAAGCTTTTAGCATTACTTCTTGTGATACCGGGATGGTTAACGCTATGGATTGCTATTTTTGCTGATATGGGTGCAACGTTGATCGTGACACTAAACAGCCTGCGTCTACTGCGTGTTAAATCTAAATATACAAAGTCATAAGTAAATGGACCGTGCTTTAATCTAATGTGAGAAAATGTGTGTTAGCCACAAAATAAAGAGAGATTCTTAGAGGGTCTCTCTTTATTTTGTAATGTTTGATTTCACATAGATTGTTGTTCTACGGATAAGGTGAGAAGCAAGCTTAGCACATGATTTCGGTGTATATTCGTCATAGTTATGTGGTAGGTTTCATTGATGTTTTATAAAAGAATGGATGTGATTATATGATGTATGATGTGGTAATTATTGGAGCTGGTCAGGCAGGATTATCAATAGGTTACTACTTGAAAAAGGCTGAAGTATCGTTTCTATTGCTTGATAAATCTACGGAAATTGGTGCTAGTTGGAGAAGTCGTTATGATTCTCTTAAACTCTTTACTCCTCGATCCTACAGCACGCTACCTGGTTTACAATTAACAGGGAATGAAAACAGTTACCCGAATAAGGATGAAATAGCAGATTATCTAGTTACGTATGCAAACACATATACATTACCCGTACAATTAAACACCGTTGTAGAAGAGTTGACTCAATTAAGTGATGGTTCCTTTACGATTCTTACAAATAACGGAACATATTTGACTAAACAAGTAGTCGTGGCAACGGGACCTTTTCAAGCGCCACACATACCAAGTACTGCAGCTAATCTCTCCCAAGAAGTGTTGCAACTTCACTCATCTGAATATCAAAATTCTAATCAATTGATAGATGGTGATGTGCTAGTAGTTGGAGGAGGAAATTCCGGAGCGCAAATAGCTGTTGAGTTATCAAAAGAGAGAAGAGTCTTTTTATCTGTTGGACACAAAATGGTGTTTCTGCCACAAGATATTGGAAATAAAAGCATTTTCTCGTATTTTGATAAACTAGGAATCTATCGTGCGAGTACGGATTCGTTTATTGGGAAATGGATCAGAAGCAAGCCAGACCCTATTTTTGGTTATGAATTAAAGGGTTGCTTACAAAATGGAAAGGTCATTCAAAAACCAAGAACCACAGCTATTTATAATGATAATACGATTGGTTTTGAAGATGGAAGCACGCTCTCGGTTAAAAATGTAATTTGGTCAACAGGATTTAGATCGGATTACAGTTGGATGAAGATGAAGAACATGAAGAACATATTAAACAGTACAGGCAATCCGATTCATACACGAGGAGTTAGTAACGTAAAGGGATTGTACTTCTTAGGATTACCGTGGCAATCATCAAGAGGATCTGCTCTCTTACAAGGTGTCGGGGCTGATGCAGAATACATATTAAATCAAATCATATTGACTGTAGAATAGTTGACTTTACGATATTTATATAATATTCAGAAAAGATGGTACAATTTTGTTTTCTTTCCATTATAATAGTATTTGGAATTATTTAACACAGAGTAATGAGAACCAAAAAATTCAATAGTATTAAGTATTTAAGCAAAAGGAGGGAGAAGGCAAGTGAAAAATAGTTTTTTAGATGAAATTCACTATATTAGAATTCCAGTAAAAAATCTTGAACAATCCATAGATTGGTATACAGAAACGTTAGGCTTTCAATTAAGGTTTAGCCAAAAAGATTTGGCTGTTTTAGCCCTCCAATCAGGAGCTCTTTATGTACTGGTAAAAGCAGACCGTGATTCTAGAGGACATTTTACTGTTAATGGACAGCCTGTATTTTCGGTTGGTTTTACCACAAAAAGAATTAGCGAATTTCACGAATACTTAATAACTAAAAATGTATCAGTAGAATCCATCCAAGAAAACGAAGGACATCACTACTTTCATTTTTACGACCTAAACGGAAACAAACTCCAAGTACATAATTAAACAATGCCTTACAGGATTCAAACTGAAAAGAACATCATAGGAAAATTTAATTGATGTATGAGGGGAATCGATATAACTAATCTATTTTTCCACCCATTATTAAGACTTAATTCGATTATTTTAATAATTTCTACCCGGATGCTTGGTTACTTTCCAAGCGTTTTTTTTTGCCAATAATAGAAGTATGTTGATTAAATTCGTGTCATATTAAGCATTCAAGAAGGTAGCTGACACAACACTTATCAGTCATATTTCAAAAATCATACAAAACAAGACAAAATTGTATAATTTTTCTTGTCTTTTTTACTTGGTTAGAAGTATAATAGTTTTCCTCGTGATTTATTTAACTAGGAATGGAGTGTATTTCATGGTGATTAACCCAAAAGATTTTGTTGTTAAGCAAGTAAACTATAAAATTAGATCTGCTGTTAAAAGTGATGCAAAAAGATTGTCTGAATTAAGAGTCCAGATTGATGGAGAAACGGAGAATATGGACAGAGAAAGGGGAGAGGCGTTTATTGACGAAGCCGGATTTGAAGCTATTATTGAAAGAGATGAGAATCATCCTAGAAACTTGTGTTTAGTTGCAGAAGTAAATGGCAGAATTGTAGGATATTCTAGATGTGCAGGTTATGATTTGAAGAGATTCACACATAAAGTAGAATTTGGATTAGGCGTATTAAAAGAATTCTGGGGATATGGAATTGGAAGAAATCTCATGATTGAAACGATTTCCTGGGCTGATGAAACAGGGATAAGAAAGATTGTATTAAATGGTGTATTAGAGACTAATGTTAGAGGCGTTGAGCTCTATAAAAATCTTGGTTTTGAAATTGAAGGTCTACTGAAAAACGATAGAATCCTTTCAGATGGAAAATTTTATAACACATATATAATGGGTAGATATAACTGATTTCTAATGGGGGTGTTTCATAAATTAAAATTTATGAGAACATGCTAGCGTTGGTTCTTTATCTGTACTAGTATCGAATGTTTGATCCATAAAAAGAACAAAATTCTATATTCTCACGGATGGTCTATTTTATGGTCAGAATTTTTATACTTGAAGATCTTTCTTTACAGTCATCTCATTACAAAACGTCCTAGACTAACGTTATTTTTCCACTCTGTTCTACTGTTTTTTCATTATAAATTTCAACGGTCATAAGTAGGGATTTTTCTCGTATTCATTGCTTGGCCGACTACAATTTCTCATGAGTGCAGAAGCGTATACTCTGCACTTTTTCACGTTAGAAAAGATCATAATTCAGCATGAATCATGATCTTAGTCACAAATTGTTCTTTCTTATTCATCACAACCGTATCATAGACATATTCCTCAAACACATAGTCTCCTACCTGTAGCTGAAGCCGATTTAGCTCCGCAAACAGTCGTTCATATGTCAGGTGTATCGTTTTTTCATCCCCAATATGATAGCCAACGAGAAAATTCCCCTTAATTGCATGGAAGTAGGGATATCCTTCCTTTGGCGAAGGCTGTTCGATGTATAAATAGCTGTAATGATGATATTTTTTCTTTACGATGTGTTCTCTCTTTGTCATCACGCCAATTGGATAACCAGTATCCAGATGCAATTCATCCAGTTCATTAATGAAGTCGGAAATGACACCGAGAAATCCGTCTGCAGGTATATCTTCTATATTTCGGCTTCTGTACAAAGTAGCTTCGGGTAATTCAACCAGCTTCATTTCATGAAAATCCAGCTTTTTCGCTTCCTCCATAAATGAAATTCTCGTTTCAATAATTTTTTCCTTTGTCTCGATTTCCTGTCGTAATTTACTTATTTCTTCTTTCTTTTCATACATGATTTCTAAGAAGTTTTCAGGTGACTTATTTTTCATATACTGGGCAATGTCATGTAATGACATGCCAAGATCTTTTAATAGATCAATCACAAAGAACAACTCAATTTGGTGAATTGAATAAAAACGGTATCCTTTTTCATTCTTTAAAATCGGGCACAATAATCCAATCTGATCGTAATAAAACAGGGTTTGTTTGTTCACTTTGCATAACTTGGCAAATTCCCCTGTTGTTAACAATTTTCCCTCATTGTTCATTTTTTCCAACTCCACCCTTGACTATATAGTAACTATATACTCTAGGATGTAGGAAGTAAATAAAGTAAGTGGCTTTTGCTTAAGGAGAAAATAGATGAAGAATAATAAAATTACCCTTGGTTTACTATTACTAAATATTTTTATTGCCTTTCTAGGCATAGGTCTCATCATCCCGGTTTTACCAACATTAATGAAAGAACTAAACATTTCAGGAGTAACGGTTGGGTATTTAACAGCGACGTTTGCAATTGCTCAATTAGTCGTGTCACCGTTTTCCGGGAAGGCAGCCGACAAATTTGGCAGGAAGATCATGATTGTCATCGGCTTATTTATATTTGGACTGTCAGAGATTTTATTTGGAATCGCAAATGAAATTGAAGTTTTGTTTATTTCACGATTTTTAGGGGGAATTAGTGCTGCCTTCATCATGCCGGCAGTTACTGCATTTATCGCTGATATTACGAGCATGGATTCACGAGCCAAAGCACTTGGATACATGTCAGCTGCCATTAGTACAGGATTCATTATTGGACCAGGCATCGGTGGGTTCTTAGCGGAATTTGGCACACGCGTACCCTTTTATTTTGCAGGAAGCCTAGGAATTCTAGCTGCTGTTCTGTCCATTCTGTTACTTACAGAACCGGAAAGAACGATTGAAGAAAAAGATCAGACCGTAGTAGGTAAGCAAGGCTACCAACTCATTCTAGAACGAAAATATTTACTTGCGTTTATTTTAATTTTTATCGCATCTTTCGGGTTAGCGGCATTTGAATCATTTTTTAGTTTATTTGTTGATCACAAGTTTCAGTTTACGCCGTTTGATATTGCGATTATTATTACGGGTGGTGCGATTTTTGGTGCAATTGCACAAGTCGTTCTATTTGATAAGTTAACACGCGTTTGGGGTGAGATTAAACTCATACGTTACAGTTTACTCCTTTCGGCGGTTCTCGTCTTCCTCATGACTGTTGTTCATTCCTATTTTGCTATTTTACTTGTAACGTTCATTGTCTTTGTAGGCTTTGATTTATTTCGTCCTGCTGTCACATCCTATCTGTCTAAGATTGCCGGTAATGAACAAGGCTTTATTGGTGGGATGAATTCGATGTTTACAAGCTTGGCTAATATTAGTGGACCGATTATTGGTGGGATTTTATTTGATATTGATATTAATTATCCTTATTATTTTTCAACGGTCATCCTCATATTCGGAACAGCGCTAACTGTATTTTGGCGACGTTTAACAGGAAGTGCTACCCAAATGATGAAGCAGTGGGATGATTAAAATTAAAAGAAAGAGATATGAAAAGAAGAATTAGTACTTTCATTTTGTACAATACTAACGAAAAGACCAAATGAATCGTGGGGGTACTATGACTTCTCTAAAACCAATCAATGTGACTTCACCGAAAACAGATGTAACAGAAAAGTTAACAGCTGCAGAAATGGGGAAGCTGTGGGCTACCTATACGGGAAATAGTATGGCGAAATGCATTTTGAGCTATTTTCTTCACCATGTAGATGATTCGGAAATTAAGATACTTGTTGAGAATGCTTACAGTCTCTGCGAAACGTTCATGAAAAAAACGGAAGAAATCTTTACGAAAGATAACTTTCCCATTCCAAAAGGATTTAACGTGGAAGAAGACGTCAATTTGAATGCACCTCGTTTATTTGAGGATGAGTTTTACGTTCATTATTTAAAATATACGGCAAAAGCCGGTATGAGTATTTATAGTGTAGGGTATCCATTAGTATACAGAGAAGATATAAGAGATTTCTTCCGGTATTGTATGGAGTCAACAATGGATCTAATGGACCAAATTAAAACCCTTCTAATGCATAAAGGATTTATTATTAAACCACCAGTCATTCCTGTTCCAGATCGAGTAAAGTTTGTTCATCAAGAGTTTCTGAACGGGTTCTTTGGTCATGTGCGTCCATTACATGCGTTGGAAATTACCCACTTCTACGACAATATTGAAAACAATGTCACGAGTAAAGCACTAATTTTAGCCTTTTCTCAAGTCGTAAAGGATGAGAAAATTCGTAAGTTGTTTGAGAAAGGGAAGGAAATGACACAACATAACTTAGAACGGTATTTTCAGAAGTTGCACGATGAAAGTCTACCTTCACCTTCACTGTTGGACCATTTAATTACGAATTCAACATTCTCACCTTTCTCCGATAAAATTATGTTATTTCATAAAGTAGATATGTTTTCAATGAAGATACGGGCGTTTGGGAACTCGGTTGCTGTAAATGGAAGACACGATGTCGGGCTAGCGTATGCTGCATCATTAGCTAAAATTTCAGTTTTTGTAGAAGAGGCTGCAAGACTTATGATAGAAAACGGGTGGATGGAGCAACCACCCTATGCAGCAGAAAGATAAGGGCAGAATATTTATGGCATCTACTTGAAAGATAAGTAGGTGCTTTGTTTTTTACCATAAGCCAGGGAAAGTATGAATATATTTCCTGGCTCGTGGTCATATCTCTCAATTGGATATCGAATAAAATACAGGTATAATAATAACTTAGTTGTATCTAAAAACTAATGATATTTGTTTTATATAGATAAGTGAGGTAGGGTGAGATGGATCAGGAACAATTTATGTCGTTATTTGAATCCTCTATTGGGTTAAACGATGTGTTCAATGCTATTGAAAATATGGGTGTTGGATTAACAATCGTGGATGCCAGACTAGAAGATCTGCCATTAGTGTATATCAATCAAGGCTTTACACAGATGACGGGATATGAAAAAGAAGATGTATTGTTAAAGAACTGTCGTTTTCTTCAAGGTGAAGATACAGATCGAAAGCAGGTAGAGAAGATTAAATCAGCAATTGAAGAATGTAGACCAGAAACAGTCACACTCAAAAACTACCGTAAAGACGGTACGTATTTTTGGAATCAATTTATCATCAGTCCGATTATGGATAAAAAAGGACGGCCCCTTTACTTTATTGGACTGCAGTTTGATGTGACCCAACAGGTTGAAAATGAGAAAGGGGCAAAGCAGCTAATTAGCGATCTTTCCATGTATGACCAGTTAACAGGTTTTTTAAATATTGATCATTTCAAAGAGCTCTTGCAGCAACACATTGACGATTCCTCACAACCGTTCGCGATTTATCGCGTGAATTTAAACCGTTTTCGTAATATTAATACGAGCTATGGTGAAACGAAGAGTGACGAGGTGTTAGTAGAGGTCGCAACTCGACTTAGGAGTATCTATCCACATGCACTGATAACACGAAGCTTTGCTGACGATTTTATTATCTTTCACGATTTGCAGTCTAGCGAAAACATCCAGCATTCGCTATATGCAATGGAAAAGGCATTAGTAAAGCCTTATAGCATTGCTAGTGAAAAAGTGAAAATTGATTTTAGTATCGGCATTAGCCAGTCACCTGAAAACGGACATGAAGTGGAACCATTATTGGGATACGCTTCCTTAGCGATGCGTGAAGCAAAGCTGACATCCTCCACTCACCATTGTTTCTTTAATGAGTCTCTTTCGAAACGTTTAGAAGCACGAATGACTATTGAGAAGAACTTCGAGAAGGCATTAGAAAATAAAGAGTTTGTCTTGCATTATCAGCCAAAGGTGAGTGCCAATACATCAGAACTGATCGGCATGGAAGCACTCGTTCGCTGGGAAGACCCGGAGAAAGGGTTAATTAGTCCAGCTGAATTTATTCCGATTGCTGAGGATACAGGTTTTATCGTTCCTTTGGGAGATTGGATACTCGAGGAAGCATGCCGAATGAATAAGGAATGGCAAAATCAAGGATTCCGTACTATCCCGGTATCTGTCAATGTGTCTGCTCTCCAATTCATGCAGCCGCAATTCACTGATAAAGTGCTAGCAGTCCTGCAGGAAACTGGTCTTGCACCAGAGTTCTTGGAAGTGGAAATCACCGAATCCTTGTTAATTAATCCAACCTTGATCATTGAACGACTTCAGGAGCTTAAACGAATTGGAGTACGGATTTCGATTGATGACTTTGGAACAGGTTATTCATCGATTCACTATTTGAAGGACCTTCCGATTGATACGTTGAAAATCGACCGTGCATTCGTGAAGGAAACACCACATTCAGTTCGTGATAATTCGTTATTATTATCTATTATTCAATTAGGTAAGTCACTTGGCTTGAATGTGTTAGCAGAAGGAGCAGAAGACGAGAAGCAGGTTGACTTTTTACGTGAAGGTCATTGTGATAGTATTCAGGGCTACTATTTTAGTCGTCCGTTGCAATCCGAACAGATGGAAGAAATGTTACGAAAATAATTGAAATAAATACAAAAAAGCCAGTGAATAGATGAGGTTTGTCATGACAACCTTCTTATTCACTGGCTTTTTTATTTGTTAATTTTTAAATACATGCTGTCCAATGGCTACTACGGTTTGTCGTTTATCTAACCAACGGCTTGTTGCAATTTTCGGATTATAGAAAAACAGAGATCCTTCCGCAATGTGACGCATATCGGATAATGCAGCTTCTACCGCTCTTATTGATTCTTCATCGGCAGGTCGATTAATTTGACCGTTACTTACAGGTTGGAATTGGCGTTTCTGATAGATTACGCCTCGAATGGTATCAGGGAATTTAGGGCTATCAACGCGATTTAGCACCACAGCTGCAACCGCCACTTTTCCTTCAAATGGCTCAGTCTGTGCTTCAGCTCGTACAAGCCTAGCTAAAAGGTCGAAATCGTTTTGAGAGAGAGTTAAATTCGTAGATTCACTTTCTTCTACAACAGGTTCTGCAGAATTCGTGACAGGGGCAGGGCTATTGATTTCTAGTCGTTCAGTTGTTGTCGTGATACTTTCAACATTTTCAACCGCTTCTTTTACTTCTGTATGAATAACTTGTCCGATATGAATCAGATCAAGATCTTGGATTTCAGGATTTAGCTGTGCTAATTCTTCTAATGAAACACCATGTTCCTTTGCAATCTTAGACATTGTGTCTCCTTTTTCAACCGTGTAAGCAAATGCTGGCTCTGCTAAGAAAAGAGCAATTAAGAATGTGAGTCCAAATAGTATTTTTTTCATGTGGTAGTCCTCCTAGTAATTTAATTATTTCGGAAACTCTCTTGGTCTAATCTATGAGCAACATGTCCAAAATAGTATTACAGGTTCTTTACAGAGAGATTACATAGATTGTCTAAAAGAGGACAAACACAAGAAACACCTAGATTTCTCTAGGTGCCTTCGCATTTTAATTTAGTTAAAATAAACTCATTTGTTCACTATTATCCTCGTTTTCTATTCTACCTTCATTAGCATTATTCTTTCCTTTTTCAGATTGAAAGATATCTTTTGATAGTTGACTTAACTTACTTAGAAACCGATTGAACCCGAATCCAATGAAGAAGGCAATGCTTATTTGAGCAAGTGGTCCACCGTCAAATTCAGCGAATTCAATAAAGAGGAAACCACTTTGAATTAGCGTAACAGCAATAACTGCCGTTCCGGTTGCGAAGATCGGATAAAACACATACATGATCCACTGTCGGTAATCAGTAAGCTCACCATTCATATAATGCTTGCTGAACATATATAAGTGACGAAGGGAGCCACCAATTGCACCGGCAAAAAAGTAATATAAGAAGATTTCAATATCTGCAACAAATGGAAGTGATTCTTCAATTTGACCGGTCCATAAGCCACCAACTGCAATAAAGCTACCAAAGAATAAGACGGAGAGGTACGTTAAAATAAATGCCTTTAACCAACGTTTCATTTTTATTCACCTCTTTTTCATATACTTTCATTATATGAAGCGAATTGAAATGAGATACTGTCAACTAAGGACGAATGTGTTTGTCAATGTGTGACAGTTTGATTACAATAAAGAATATCTTTAGTTGAGAAAGGACAAGCTATGACATTTATAGAAAGAATTCAACCTCATTTAGAAACACAAGACTTTATCATTCAACAGCAACTGCTGCATGCGATCGAGGAGTATCCTCATGTACCAGAAGAATGGATAACTGCTCTGATTAAAAAAGCATTCACGCAAATAGAGATGCAAGCGGAATTACTTATGTATACTCCAAAGCAGACTGTAAACGAAGAGGCGTTAAAGCTATTACTTCATCATGTTCAAGAGCTGGATCCATCGAGTATTCACCTTGTTGTTCCATTTTTTGAAAACCTTCCTGCACCATTAGCTCTTGCTTATCAAGAACAATTGGAGCCATATCTTGATTCTCGGTATTGGAGAATATTCGATTTAGTTCAAAAAGGTGTAAAAGAAGATGTCTTAGGAGCATATGAAGAATTACTCGCTCTGTTAGAAACAGCAGAGTCCTTTGATCATATCATCTATTTTCAAGCAAAGTACGTAGCAAATGCTATTGTGGAAAACGGGTGGTTTTCAAATGAAGAGATAGGTGAAATGTTAAAGCAGGACAAACGAAAAAAGTGGTATTCATTCTCTGCAACACTTGCGGTGTATATGGTAGGACTCCTTCGTCTTGAAGAGCATATCCCACAACTAGCTGGAATTCTAGCGAAGCCAGATGACACGCTGGCAGGGGAAGCGTCCACTGCACTCATTGCCTTCCAAAGTGATGAAGTTGTCAAAGCTGTTTCCCCATATTTAACAAATGATGATTCATTCGTTTATGCGTTATCTGTCTTAGAATACATTAAGACAGAAGCATCTGCTCAAGCGTTAATCCATGCTTACAATCAAACAAATGAGCTTGCAAATCAGGATATGATTTTCGAAGCATTGGCTCATCATTATTCAAAAGAAACTGTTTCATTTATCAAAACACACCTTGAAAATGATTACCAGTCCAGTATGGTTGAACTCGAATCTGTTGCCTACGGCTACTTTAAAATACTAGGGATCCATCATCCTGATCTACCGTTTTGGAGACAAGTTGCTCTTGAAACGGAAATGGAGTTTCAAGAAGTTAACCAGACGCCTATAGTCGCCCAGAATAAAGTAGGACGTAATGATCCATGCATTTGTGGAAGTGGGAAGAAGTATAAGAAGTGCTGTGGATAAAGTTCTGAAAATGAGGAGGTGCTAGCTGGCATCTCCTTTTTCATTTGCAAAAGTGCTTCATAGGTATGTAGTTTTCTAAAGAATAATCCATCAATTAATGTTGTGAGCAACTTATTTTGTATTTCTCTCTTCAATTGATAACATAGGAGTATCTTTTGATGAAAGGAATATAACAATGACATCATTTAATATAGAAGTATCAGCACTGAATTTAGCTCCTATTCGCGCAGGTCAAACGCCGAAAGAGGCGATTGATTCAATGGTTGACTTAGCTCAAAGCTTAGAAAATGTAGGATACAAGCGTTATTGGATTGCCGAACACCACAATACACCAACATTAGTAAGCTCAGCAACTTCCATCTTAATTAACCATACGTTGCAGCAAACAAAAACAATTCGTGTTGGATCTGGCGGAGTCATGCTTCCAAATCACTCACCACTAGTAGTAGCCGAGCAGTTTGGAACGATGGCGACCATTTATGGAGATCGCGTTGATTTAGGTTTAGGTCGTGCTCCCGGTACAGACATGATGACAGCTGGTGCACTTCGCCGCTCTCAAAACGATTCGGTATATACATTCCCTGATGATGTAAAGCAGCTGCTTACGTACTTTGGGCCATCTGATGTTCAAGGCTATGTAAAAGCTCATCCTGGTGTAGGGACAAACGTTCCTATCTATATTTTAGGGTCTTCCACAGAATCGGCTTACTTAGCCGCGCAATTAGGCTTACCCTATGCGTTTGCGTCTCATTTTGCACCAACATACATGGAGGATGCAATCCGTATTTACAAATCACGCTTCCAGGCATCACCATTTTTAGACAAGCCTTATATGATGGTAGGGTTAAATGTGATTGCCGCAGACAGTGATGAAGAAGCTGAATTTTTATCCACATCTATGCAGCAATTTTTCCTCAATATCGTACGAGGTACTCAAAATCCATTGCAGCCGCCTGTTGAAAGTATGGAAGACATCTGGAATCCGATGGAAAAGGAAATGGCATCAAAAATGTCAAGCATGGGCTTCTTTGGCAGTAAAGAAACGGTCCGCCGTCAATTAACGCGCTTCCAAGAGTTATACAATGTAAATGAAATAATTGGAGTGTCGTATATATTTGACGAAGACAAGCAGAAGCGCTCTTACGAAATGTTTAAAGAGGTTGTAGATGGTCAGTAAACAGTCCGATTGGGCTGTTTTTTTCTGTTTACGAGGTTACACTTAATGAAACGGAGTTTATTTAAGAGTAAGCTTTACCTTTTTTCATCAATGTGATATTTCACACTAGCTATTTTATGTAAATTCGTTATTCTAGTAATATCATATTTTTTATTAGATTTCAGTAGAAAAATTTCACTAAAAAGAGGTAGGAATCGTGCACCCACAATTAACCACGTATATCACGCTTGTCTGTACATCAGGCGTACTGAACTTGTATTTATGTTTATATGCATTTGGTAAGCGACATCATTATAAAAATATTGCTGATTTTTTCATTTTATATACTGCATTCATAACGATTTACTGTTTTGGGTCTGCTTTTGGATTGATGTCAACGACAATTGAACAAATTAAATTCTGGACGGTGGTTCAATATATAGGGTTAGCATTATCACCACCACTTGGTATGTTGTTTATAATGCAATATTTAGGATATTCTATTACGAAAACAAAGCGGACATTGATTCTAATGGTTCCTGTGTTTACATTCATTGCAGTGGCAACTAATGAATGGCATCATTTATTTTATCGTGTATATGAGATTGATAGGGCACTAGGAGCACCGTATATCTATCAAGAGATTGGCACGTTGTATATGATTCATGGTGTCTTTATCTTTTCTTGTATGTTTTTAGCCTTTCTTCTGGTATTGTTTCGCTTTAGAGAAACAGCAAAAGAGTATCGCCCTCAGTTACTTGCTTTATTGTGTGGACAACTCATTCCCATTGTGACAGCTTTTATCTATTTAGTAGGGCTAACTCCCGACGGAATAGATCCTGTACCTATGGTATTATGTCTTTCGTCTTTATTGTATTTGTGGTCGATTCATTCATCCCGATTGTTTACAATTTTGCCGATTGCAAAAGAAGCGATTTTCCATAGTATTAATGATGGGGTGATTGTCCTGGATGAGTCACATCGTCTCATCGAATATAATGAAGCATGTAAGATGATGTTTCCTCATCTGAATCAATCGTTGTTTGGGAAGCACGTTGACGATGTTTGGAAACAGGTAACGGGGAATACATTTCCATTTCAGTTAGATCAAATAGAAACCACATATGAAATCAACATTACGTCAAAACAGATCTACCAAGTCCGTACGTCACTTATTAAGCATAGGTATAGTAGACCGGGACTACTCATCCTTTTTACAGATGTTTCACAGGTGAAAGAACTCCAGGCTAAGCTAGAGCATCAAGCTTACTATGATGAACTCACACAAATTTTCAACCGTCGTGCCTTTTTTCAACTGTGTGAACCCGCATATGCAGATACAAAGCGAGACAAACAACCTTATTCAATCCTGTTAATGGACATCGATTACTTTAAAAGCGTAAATGATACATACGGTCATGGTGTAGGTGATCGACTGCTTAACCATGTAGCCAAGACATGTGAAGCACAACTGAAGGAAGGAATGCTCTTTGCCAGATACGGTGGAGAGGAGTTTGTTCTTGCACTTTTGGGCTATACAACCGAGCAAGCAAAAGCCTACGCTAACTCACTTTGTCGACAAGTGGAACAACAGCCACTTATTCTTAGAGAAGGAGTTCTTTCTGTTACACTAAGTGTGGGATTGGCTGAGACAACAGGTGCTCCAGACGAGACGCTAAACCAGCTACTAAATAAAGCAGACCAAGCCTTATATAAAGCAAAAGAAAATGGACGAAATCAAGTACAACTTTACAAAGAGGTAAAGGCTTTGCAGCTCGATTGAAATAGCCTCACAAAACAAAGTACACCAAGGAGTTGGTGTGCTTTTTTTCATTTTAATATCTACTCGTTATTTCCTATTTGCTATGATATGCTTGTTTTGACAGTATTTTCCGAATATACACTTGAATTAGGAACTGCCTATAAAAAAACGCTATATCTATACATCATATTTCATTACCGTTTGGAATACGTTGACGATCATAAGGAAAAACAGGTTACTTTGGAGGAAATCATTTATGAAAAAGAAATGCAAGCACACATCCTTTAAGCTGGAAGGTGATTTTGGCGCAGATCCTTTTTGGTGTGTGGACTGTGGCGCCATGCTACTGTATGAAGACTTTCCTATTTCGGACGCTTTAAAAAGCAAACTAGAAAACTGGAATAAAAAATATGGAACATGGATTGATTTTGATATTGATACACTCGTAGAAAATGCGTTAGAACTAGAAGAAACCTTTAACAATAAAGGAATGCAGCTTTTTCAAGAACTAATGCTAGAGTTGGGGCATGACTTTCCTATCGTCTATGTACCGTCCAATTCAGTGGCGGTATATATGAGAGAGCAATCTAACATAGGTTATACATGGTTTGCATCGACAGGAGTCAAGCATGAATATCCTCATATTGATTCTGAAAACAAACAAGTAACGGGTATCGTGACATATGAAGGAAGAACATATATGACCGTCATTGTTGATGTAAAAAATGACACCGTACAAGTGGAAGGAGACGTAAGTGAATTAGGAGATTTAGCTATGGATAAAGAATCGTATATTGATATGTTCAAGTATCAGGCTACAGATCTAGTGAAATCAGAAACGAAGGGGTGTTTAGATGAGTAGCACTGCACAAATGATTATCTTTTTTGTAAGTATAATCACAGTAATTGTTCTATTCCGCAAATCAAAAGAACAGGAACCGTATTTACTGATCAAGTTATTCGGTTATATGTTTCTAGGAGCCTTTTTACTTGATTTAAATGGGTTAAAGCTACCATTAGGCTTTGCCATTTTTCTATTATTCTTTCGAAAGAAAAAGATGAATGCAGATACAAAGTATATCGCCGCCTACGTTGGACTTGCTATTTTTATGCTTGGTATTTTTGTTCCACAAATTGAAAGGTTTGTCTTTGAACGGACACATCATATTGAACTTCTTGATACAAATTTTTTTAGTGGAAGTTTAGTAAAAGAATTAGAGCATCTTCGTGATGAGTTAAAAGTGGAGGGGGATCCAACTGAATTACGTGGTTTTGATATGACGATTCAAGAAGACGGAACCTATGAAAACCTAAGTATTGGACTTGCCGAACAAACACATGAAGGTACAGTTAACTATACGATTGAGCTCTCATCAGACGGAAAAGCGCTAGATGTCTCTAGGTATAAGGTACAAGAAGAAGAGGTGTTTGAAGACTATAGATTTACAGAAGCAGCATTTACTTTCGCCAGACTAGACCTCCTTTCAAGTAATATGCTTGAATTTGGAGATGCTAACTATTTCAACCTAACCACAGATGGACGCCGTGTTGCATATGAGCAAACAGCAACGAACACATACCAAATTAACACAGCAGGCAAAATGAAGGTAGTCGACAATCAGCTTCCAGTCCAGGCAATTGTCGTCCATGCATGTGGAGGGAAAGAGTTAAATGAATTTGGTAATCCATTAAAATGCGAACAGAACGAGGAGTTACTGTTTGATATGCTGAAGAAGTGAAAATTTGGAGGATGATTTATGGTAGCTAAGAATACTTTTCCTAGAATTGAAACTGAAAGATTAATATTAAGACAAATCACAAACTATGATGCAGAAGATATTTTAAGTTACTTATCTGACTACAATGTGATGAAGTACTACGGAATGGAACCTTTTTCATCAATTGAAGATGCATTGGAAGAGATATCTTGGTATGAATCAATAGTTGAAAAGAATACTGGAATTAGATGGGGAATAACCTTGAAAGGACAAGGAAGGGTGATTGGTAGTTGTGGTTTTTTAAACATCGTTACACAACATTACCGATCTGAAATTGGTTTTGAGTTAAGTAAAGACTATTGGGGACAAGGAATTGCAAGCGAAGCAGTTGAAGCTGTAATTAGATACGGATTTGAACAATTCAATTTTCAACGAATTCAAGCATTAATCGAACCCCTCAATCATCCATCTCAAAAGATGGTAGAAAGATTGGGATTTGTTAAAGAAGGTCTACTGAGAAATTATGAATATACTTGTGGGAAATTTGATGACTTATTATTGTATTCATTATTATTACAAGACTTTCATGACTAGTAAGAATTCAATTGTAGTATGTATCTATGATTGAATTCTTAAGCCTTAAATCATATAGTGAAATTATTGAGAATTATTAAGTACTAGACATACTAACATAGGAAATTAGATTTGATTAGACTGTTTGACAGTCCGATTTGTAAACAATTCTTTTAAACGAATTTATGCGTTAATCCGAATAGGATTAGCGCTTTTTATGGTTTAGTGAGTATAATTTCTCTTTATTATGACATTTTTACATACTTGTGAAGTTAACATTACAAAACCTATGATGATGACGACGAGGAAGAGTATGTGAATATTTGTAAGAGAAAATGATTGTGCAAGTCCAAAGAATAGGCTAATGAGAATGATGTAATCATCTTGCCACACTTGCAATCATAATAAACTTTTCTAAAGCTACCCCACCTCACAACTAGTTTAGTGCAAGGAAATATAATGATGATATCCCATCTACACACATGAGAGTAGTATTGTATTGTTAGTATTCGCTGTATCTACTTCAAAAGTATGAAGAAATCTATGTATTGATAATCTAATTGAAATGAAAATATTCATTTAGACCTTTTTATTGTCTCTTTTTTGGAAGGACAATATTAGTGAAGTAAGGACTGTAAAAGGGACCGATTTGCTATAGCAACATTCTTCATATCTATGGGGTTAATGAGGACATTGTAAGATTTTTGTGTAAGTAGTAAATAAAGGATAACCAGGTGCATTTGTTGAATCCTGTTGAAAATAGTGCCATTATTGTAATAGAGAAATAGTTTTTACTAAAGTGTAAAAACTCTTTTGGAAAAAATAATATAATGAGCTTCAAAATTGGAGAGTTAAACGTTAATTGACAAATCACATGTAGAATGGAGTAATTAAAATGGACAAGCAGGAACAAACAAGAGGACAGTTTAACGAGATTATTAACGTACAAAGAAGTTTACGAGTGAAGATGATCGTTTCAGTTGTAATTAGTCTATTAATTAGTTCACCTATTTCTGAAATCATTAATATACAACTAAGAAAATTCATTGATGGTAGTTTTGGAGTTTTTATTAACACGGGAGTCACATTATTAGTTTCTACATTGATTCTATCTTTAGTTACGAGATTTCTAATCATAGGTAGACTTAACAGAGTATTAGAGGCAACTAAATTAGCAGCAGACGGTGATTTAACAGTTAAAATTGAAGATAAATCTAAAGATGAAATTGGACAATTAGCTTCCTCATTTAATATTATGATCACTAATCTTAACGAAATAGTTAAGAAAACGAATCAAACTGCTACACAGGTATCATCATACTCAGAAGAATTTAAAGTAAGTGCGGAACAGAGTAGTGCTTCGGTTGAGCAAATTTCGAATGCAGTTCAAGAAATCGTATCTGGATCAGAGCTGCAATCTAGTAAAGCAATAGATCTAACTGAATCTGCTAAACTAGTAGATGCAGAAATGAAGAATGTCCATACCTCTATTCAATCTGTGTCACATGTGGCAAATGAAACGAATTCGAGAGCGGATATAGGTTTAAAATTGATTGATGAAACAATTTCAAAAATGAATATTATTCAGGATTCCGTTAAAGATTCCTCTGAAATTGTAAATTCACTTGGTGAAAAATCTAATGAAATAAGTCAAATAGTATCACTCATAACGAGTATTGCAGAGCAAACTAACCTGCTTGCTTTAAATGCATCGATAGAGGCTGCAAGAGCAGGTGAACACGGTAAAGGTTTTGCAGTAGTTGCAGATGAAGTTCGTAAGTTAGCCGAAGAATCGGCCCGAGCTGGAGGAGACATAAGAAAATTGGTTAATGAAATATTAAGCCAAACAACTAGTGCGGTAAGCTCAATAAACAAGGGAACAGATATTGTAGAAGATGGAAGAATTACCGTTAACAAAACAGGCGATGCCTTTAAGGATATTGTGAATTATGTACACAATATTACTCATCAATCTGATGAGGTAATGAAAGCAATGTCAGTTGTTAGTGAAAAAACAAGCCAGACAACAGATATTATCTCTGAGATAGCTAGTATTGCTGAACAAACATCTTCTAGTGTACAAAATGTAGCAGCTTCCATTGAAGAACAATCTGCTTCTAATGAAGAAATTACTTCTTCTGCAACTGTTATAAGTGAGATGGCAAATAACTTAAAGAACGAGATTAGCAAATTTAAAAGTCATTAATGGATGAAATTCTTTATCTAAAATTATTGCTATAATAGTTCCCCAATCGTACTTCAATTCTTATTTAATAGACAACATTCTATGAAAAAATAAGACTAGATAAAAGAGAACTGCTAATGGTTTGTTTTTATCACAACAAAAAGGATCGGACGAGAGTCTGATCCTTTTTGTTATAGTATGATATGTTGTATCCTCTACTTACTAAATTCCTGTATAACATGGGCAATGTGCAAAATTCCTTCTTTATAATCAGAAGTGCGAATCGATTCGTTTGGTGCATGTAATTTGGACTGAGCCCAGCCGACACCTGTTGAGACGATCGGCAATTTCAAGTTGTGACCAACGTCAGTCATCGGTCCCGTTCCTGCATTGTTAGGGGAGAGCACGACTTCACAATCATATACTTCTTCTGCCGTACGAACCATCAGTTCTACGAAAGGGTCTGACAAATCAGAGCGATACGCCTTTACTCCATTTAGCAGTTTTACCTTCACATCAGAAAAGCCATGCTTTTGTAAGTGATTCACAATTACTTTATGAATATATTCAGGCTCTTGACCCGGAACTAATCGACAATCAAGTTTTGCCAATGCCTTCTTCGGCAACACTGTTTTGGAACCTTCACCGTAATAACCACTTTCAATTCCGCAAATCGTCATTGTTGGATTTAGAATATACGCTTCACGGGGATCTTGACCACTATAGTTTGTAATGAGTGGAGCTTTTAGTCCATAGTTTTCTCGAAACGATTGTTCATCAAATGGCATCTTATTTACATAATTCAATTCAAGTTCAGTAGGAGGGAGGATGTGATCATAAAATCCGTCTACTAAAATTTCATGTTTACTATTTTTCATAGAAGCTAGTGCGTGTGTTAATCTCCACGCGGCATTTTCTGCTAGTGGACCGGTTTTAGAATGTAGATCCATTACTGCCGTTTGTACGGATAACTCAAAGTATGCCATTCCTTTCACACCAGCCATGAGTTGGACGCGGTTTTTTTCATCTCGATCTGCATGCTCCCATATACATGCATCAGCCTTGAATAACTCACTATATTTTTCTAAATAGTAGGAAAGGTTCGGACTGCCAATCTCTTCTTCACCTTCTAGTAGAAACTTAATATGACACGGCAATCCACCGTCTTGTTTTTGCAGAAGTTCAATAGCAGTGAGTCGTGCCATTAAATCTCCTTTATTGTCCGCAATCCCGCGGGCAAATAGCTTTCCATCACGAGTTGAAACCTCAAACGGTTCAGACTCCCATTCCTCAAGGGGCTCAGGTGGTTGTACATCATAATGATTATAAAATAATAGAGTTTTAGTAGAGTTTCCTTTTACTCCTGCTTCAAAATGTACATATAACACTGGAAAACCACCTGGAACTTCATCTAATACTTCAACGATTCCACCCATTGAGGTAATCTTCTCTACTAAAAACTGTACAGCTTCTCCAATACTTTTATTCTGTGATGAAATAGATGGAATACGGCAAAATTCCACCAGTTCTTCTATTGATTGTGGTAGAGACTCTTTTACTAGTCTAGATAAACTTGATAGTTTTTCACTCAATTTGTTAGTCCTCCATTTCACAAACGTGTTTGTTCGTAATTTTCCATCAACTGATAGAAAAATACAAGAGTAGATGTAGAAAATCATTCGCCATAATTTGCGCCAATAGGGGGAAAGTTAGGTGTTTGGATAAGTTTTTAGAAGATTAAGACTAGTTTTGTCGGAACTATTGATTGTTTCAACCTCATGACGTAGGATTATGAACAACACCAAGTTGTCAGAAAATTTATACAACTACACATACAGAAGTGGAGGACCTTCATCATGCAAAGTGTTAACAGTTTACATTCAACTGTTTTTCAAGACAAGGTCGTTATTGTGACAGGTGCAAGTCATGGTATTGGGAGATCCATTTGCACAGAATTTGCGATTCGTGGTGCTCATGTTCACGCTGTTGATATCTTGGAAGAAAAGTTAGCTGAGACGAAGTCCATGATTGGACAACGATTACGTGATACAAAAGCGTCAGGGTCCATACATACACACTTCGTAGATTTAACAAAGAGTGGTGAGATAAACACATTTATAGAAAATGTGATATCTCGATTTCACAAAGTTGATGTACTCGTCAACAATGCTGGTGGAGTCGTAGGTCAAGTTCATCAAGCAGTAGAAAATGTGACAGATGAAGAGTGGGAACGCGTGATCCAGATCAATCTTCATGCTACGTTCTTCATGATTAGAGCTGTTGCTCCTTATATGAAGGAAAAATCATACGGACGAATTGTCAACATCTCAAGTGGCGCTGGGCGAAGCAGCAGCTTAACAGGCATTCAAGCCTATACAAGTGCAAAGGCAGGTCAAATTGGCTTGACCCGTCAAATGGCCAGAGAGCTCGGCCCGTATGGGATTACTGTAAATAATGTGGCACCTGGTTTTGTATTATCCAATCCTTCCAGTCAAAAGCAATGGGACAACATGTCAAAAGACTCTCAACACTCACTCATTCAATCGATATCAGTGAGGAGGCTTGGTACACCCGAAGATATCGCACATCCTGTCCTATTTTTCGCCTCAGATTACGCTCGTTATGTGAGTGGTCAAGTTATTTCGGCAGACGGTGGCATGCAATTATTTTAATCAATGTCGAATTCGAATAGATTGTCGTTACGATGTTCTTGTTAGTCCATGATTTGGGAGATTACAACAAATCAACAAACAATCACAGCTTAGTTTTATCTAAGGAGGTTACGTAATGGAAATTACAATTATCGGTGCAGGTGCAATTGGTGGTGTACTAGGTGCACACTTAGCAAGAGCCGGAAACGACGTGGTGCTTTGTGATATCGCAGAAGATCATGTTGAAAAAATAAATACAGATTGCCTGACCATTGAAGGACCTGAAGAAACATTTACAACCCAATGCAAAGCCTATACACCAGAACAATTACTGAAACGAGGAAGAACGCTTGAAACTGTTTTCCTATGTGTGAAAGCCCATCATACGACAAATGCAATCAGTCAATTTCTGCCGTTACTTACGGATCAATCGTATGTAGTTTCCTTTCAAAATGGATTATGTGAAAAAGAGATTGCAGGATTAATAGGGGAAGAACGAACGGTTGGTTGCTTTGTGAATTTCTCGGCTGATTACATAGAGCCAGGACGAATTTTATACGGTGGAGTGGCTTCAATCTATATTGGTGAGTTAGACGGAAGAATTAGTCATCGTATCAAGCATCTACAAGAAGTACTGAAATGTTGGGGTCCAGTACATGTAACTCACAACGTCTGGGGTTACTTATGGGGGAAAATGTCATACGCTGGATTGCTATATGCGACAGCCTTAGTCGACGAGACGATGGCAGGTGTCGTTCGAAAACGTGAATTACAGGATAGTTTAATGGAATTGTGTGCTGAAATATTAGAAGTTGCACAGAAGGAGGGTGTTCAGCCGTTAGGATTTGATGACTGGGAACCACATCTCGTTTATCCGAGAGAGACCCGTGATACTCAGCAACTTCATATTCAACTTGAGAAATTAGCCACTCGTATGGCCTCCAATAAGAAGACGAAAAGTGGAATATGGAGAGATTTAGCGGTAAGGAAAAGAAAAACCGAAATTGATCAACAGCTCGTACCGATTATCGAACTTGGAAAGAAACACAAAATCCCTATGCCACTGACCACCTTTGTTGTTAATTCCATTAAAGAAATCGAGCTAGGAGTTAGACAAATGGATTGGTCCAACTTATACGAATTACATGAACGATTTGAGACGGTAAATGCCAATGAAGCTAAGAATTGATCATCGAACACTATCAGATGATGTGGCAACCTTAATCCGAAAAATGATCCTTAATGGAACGTTAAAACCAGGTGAACGAATTAACCAAGTGCAGCTTGCGGAGCAAATGGAAATTTCTAGAGGTCCACTACGTGAAGCTCTTCGACTTTTGCAAAATGAAGGACTAGTCAAACACGAAACGAACAAGGGAGCATTCGTCACAACATTATCTCATCAGGACGTATATGAAATCTATACATTAAGGGCCCTTTTGGAAGGAGAAGCAGCAAGACTAGGTGCCAGCAAACTTACAAAAAAGAATTTCCGTCAATTACATTATTACTTAGAAGAATTTGCAGAAGCACTTGAGGATAAGGATTTAGAACGTGAAGCTAAGGTGGATATATCCTTTCACCAAATGATCGTTCGTTCGTGTGGTCATCAACGACTCATTTCCATGCACCAACAGCTGGATACACAAGTAGGTGCGATGTTCTATACGGTTGCAAATAACTTACCAAAACGAGCTGGTGAAGTGGTTGAAAACCACAAGCTTTTATTAGAAGTACTTCAAGGAGGTAATGATGACGACATTCAAGAAGTAATTAAAAACCATTATCTCTTTGCCATGAAGGATTTAAAAGACCTACACAATTGAGAAAAGCCTATTAAGGGGGTGCCGTATTGTTACTTGAAGTCAACCAATTAACACTGCAGCTAAAAAGATCCGGTAACTATATGACTATTTTGGACGGGGTATCCTTTCACGTTGAGCAGGGTGAAACGCTCGGAATTGTGGGGGAATCAGGGTGCGGAAAAAGCATGACGGCTTTGTCGGTCATGCAGCTGTTACCAGATAAGGCAAAGCTTGATGGGACCGTGAAGCTAGAGGAGGAAGACATCACATCGTATTCTAGGAAGAAGATGGAAAAGGTGAGAGGTAATCAAATCTCAATGATTTTCCAAGATCCACTAACATCTCTAAACCCACTTCACAGTGTCGGAAAGCAAATTGAAGAAGCCTTACTTTTACACACGAAACTAACAAAAGCTGAACGAAAGAAAAGAGTGATCGAGTTATTAAAGGAAGTTGGACTTCCAAGAGCAGATGAACTGGTCAATGAATACCCGCATCAATTATCAGGTGGTATGCGACAACGCGTAATGATTGCTATTGCGATGGCGTGTCGACCACAGCTATTAATTTGTGATGAACCTACAACAGCTCTTGATGTGACGGTGCAGGCGCAAATTCTGGAGCTGATGAATCAACTGAAAGAAGAAAACGATATGGGTATTATTATGATTACCCATGACCTTGGGGTAGTAGCTGAGGTTTGTGATCGAGTGATGGTCATGTATGCAGGAAAAGTGGTGGAAGAAGCTCATGTTGAAGAATTATTTCAACACCCTAGACATCCGTATACGAAAGGATTGCTGCAGTCCATTCCGAAAATTGGAGGACCAAAGAATCGTTTAGACTCCATTCCTGGTACTGTACCTGCTCCACATAATATGCCAACTGGCTGCCGTTTTGCCGATCGTTGCAGTGAAGCAATGGACATTTGCAGGCAAAAACAGCCTCCAACCATAACAATTTCAGACCATCATCATACAGCATGCTGGTTATATGAAGAAAGAGAGGTGAAACGTGATGACACTACTCGAGATCAAGGACCTAAAACAACACTTTCCCATTAAGAAGGGTTTTCTCTCTGAAAAGAAGGTCGTCAAAGCCGTGGATGGAGTAAGTTTCACACTCGAAAAGGGTGAAACATTAGGTATTGTCGGAGAATCTGGCTGCGGGAAATCAAGTCTTGGACGTTCCATTCTTCGTCTTGTTGAACCAACTTCAGGGGAAATTAAGTTTAAAGGAAAGAACATTACAACCTACTCGAATCAACAAATGAAAGACCTGAGAAAACAAATGCAAATTGTATTTCAAGACCCTTTCGCATCACTGAATCCTAGAAATACGATTCGTACTATTTTAGAGAACCCCCTCAAAATTCACGGTATGAAGAATCGTGATGAAAGAATTGCCGTCATTGAAAAGTTAGTAGAGAAAATAGGCATACGGAAGGACCAGCTCGATTTATATCCTCATGAATTCTCGGGAGGACAACGCCAACGAATCGGCATCGCGCGTGCATTAACGCTAAATCCAGACCTCATAATAGCCGACGAACCAGTATCTGCACTCGATGTTTCTGTCCAATCTCAAGTATTAAATCTTCTCGTAGACCTACAACAAGAATTTAACCTCAGCTATATCTTTATTTCTCATGATTTATCTGTCGTACAACATATTTCAGACCGTGTGGCCGTGATGTATTTAGGGAAGGTGGTTGAAATGGCAGATGTAGAATCTCTATACAATCGTCCATTACACCCTTATACCAAATCATTATTATCCGCTCTTCCAATACCTGACCCAACAATGAAACGTGAACGAATCATTCTTCAAGGTGACCTGCCAAGCCCAATCAATCCGCCAACAGGGTGCGCATTTCACACTAGATGCCCGGTCGCGACAGATGCTTGTAAAACAGAAACGCCCGAGTTGCGTGAAAAAGAGTTTAATCACTGGGCTTCTTGTATTCATTTATAGAGAAATAGAAAGGGGGAATGATCCGATATGGACGTAATTCGCTACGTAGTAAAGAGAATCCTACTTATGATTCCAATCCTAATTGGAATTAGTCTACTAACCTTCTTTATCTCCAATACGATTCCAGGGGATCCGGCCCGGTTAATACTAGGTCCAAAGGCAACGGCAGAAGGAGTGGAACAACTTCGGGAGGAAATGGGATTAAATGATCCGTTGCATACTCAATATGTTCGGTATATGGAAGGACTTGTGCAAGGAGACTTTGGGAAAAGTACATTCTCCCAGCAGCCTGTAGCAGAAGATTTGAAACGATACTTTCCTGCAACATTGGAACTAACCTTATTTTCTATGCTATTGACGATCATCATTGGAATTCCGTTTGGTATTATTAGTGCGAATAAAAAAGACCGCTTGCCCGATCAAATTACCCGGTTCATGGCTCTCACAGGAGTTGCGATGCCTGCCTTCTGGTTAGGAATTATCTTGCTATTATTCTTCTATTTGAAGATTGGCATATTACCAGGAGCCGGAAGAATTGATACGTGGTTATCACCACCAGAAACAATCACAGGAATGTATACAATCGATGCACTCCTTACAGGAAATTGGGAAGTGTTTAAGTCGGCAGTTATTCATTTAATTCTACCAGGTATTACACAGGCTGCTGTCACAATTGGGATGATTACAAGAATGACACGCTCAAGCATGCTAGAAGTATTAAAGAGTGATTATATTCGTACTGCTTATTCCAAAGGTGGATCAGAGAGAAGAGTTCTGTACGGTCATGCACTGCAAAATGGAATGATGCCCATTTTAACGTTAATGGGGATGACATTTGGTCACTCACTTGGTGGAAGTGTCCTTGTCGAATCTGTGTTCTCATGGCCGGGACTTGGCAAATATGCCGTCAATGCAATTAACTATTTAGATTTTCCAGCTGTTATGGGTGTGACCATCTTAATTGCCGTATTGTTCATCACCGTGAATTTAATTATTGATATTCTCTACAATGTCATTGATCCAAGGTTGAAATATGAATAAGGGGGGAGTTACATGATTAGAAGAATCGTATCAAGTCCATTAACTGTTTTCGGTTTTGTCGTTGTTCTCATATTACTCATCTTCGCAGCATTTGCACCATGGATTGCACCACATGATCCGTTAGAAGTCGACATTGTCAATAAGCTACAACCCCCGAGCTCCGAGCATATATTTGGCACAGATGAAGTTGGAAGAGATATTTTTAGCCGCGTTATCTTCGGTACAAGAATTTCGTTGAAGATTGGGTTACTCGTGGTTGTACTATCGTTTCCATTTGGAACGATAGTAGGGGCAATCGCTGGATACTTCGGAGGGTGGATTGACACCGTCATCATGAGAACAACTGATATTTTCTTATCGTTTCCAGGTATTATCCTGGCAATGTCGATTGCAGCAGCACTCGGACCATCGATTGAGAATGTGTTACTAGCCTTAGCAGTCGTCTGGTGGCCGTGGTACACACGGATTGTACGATCATCTGTTTTATCGATTAAAAACTCTGAGTTTATTGAATCAGCACGTGCACTAGGTGCTAGTAAATTTAGAATACTATTTAAAGAAATACTACCAAATTCCATCGCACCAGCTAGTATTCAAGCATCACTAGATTTAGGGTTTGTCATTTTATCAGCTGCTGGTCTAAGCTTTATCGGACTTGGTGCACAGCCTCCATCACCTGAATGGGGAGCCATGCTTTCCTCTAGTCGTGAAATCCTCAGAGAAGCATGGTGGGCTGCTACCTTCCCAGGGTTAGCTATTTTAGTCACTGTACTAGGATTTAACTTGCTAGGAGATGGATTGCGAGACATTCTGGATCCGAAGCAAAGATAACATTCCAAACCCTTGAAGGGAGGCGATGGACCAAGAGGCAATGAGAGTTTCAACGTAGTGGAGTAAATCAATTACAAGGGGGATTCGTTTATGAAGAAACGTAGTACATCGTTTAAAGTGTTCCTGATGATTGTGATGGCATTCATGATTCTATCTGGTTGTAATAAGTACAATCAAGAATCCACAACTCCACAATCTGAAGAAAATTCAAAGGAAAATGAAAATGAAGGAACAAAAGATGAAGTTGCAGGTCCAAAGGATACTGATGTCTTTAACTTTGCGACTAACCAAGATATCCCGCATCTTGATCCGCACGGAACAAGTGCTAATACATCCTTCCGTGTCACATATATGCTGTACGACCGCCTTGTGACGTATGATGGAACAACGACTGATGTAAAACCACAACTATCGGAGAAGTGGGAGATCTCAGAAGATGGAAAAACATATACGTTCCACTTACGTAAGGATGCAACATTCCATGACGGAACTCCAGTTACGGCCAAGGCCGTACAATACTCACTAACACGTGCGATTAAATTAGGAAAATCAGCTGCAGGTGTATACAGCAAAGTAATCGATGTGAATAGCTTTGAAATTGTCGATGATCACACGATTAAAATCAAACTGTTAAAGCCTTTTGGTCCATTCATTAAAGCATTAGGAACAGTATTCGGTAACATCTTGAATCCTGCACTGGAAGCCCAGCATGGTTCGGATCTAGGCGAATCATACCTGGCAGATAAAGAAGTTGGTTCTGGTCCATACGTTTTAGAAAGCTGGGATCGTGGTCAAAAGCTCGTATTAAAGGCAAATGAGAATTATTGGGGCGGCACACCAACAATGAAAACGGTGAATGTCCTCATCGTTCCAGAACCTTCAACAGCTCGATTAATGCTTGAAAAAGGAGAACTTGATCTTCTAGATGACACGATGATTTCACCAGATGTATTAAATGAAATGGACGGGAAGAATGGCGTTGAAGTCGTCAAGGCACCAGGTTTCCAAATTGATTACTTCCCATTAAATATGACAAAAAAGCCTTTAGATAATAAGCTAGTTCGTCAGGCAATCGCACATGCGATCAATTATGATGTAATTATTGAAAATGTATTCCTCGGTAACGGAGAGAGAATTGGCGGTATCGTTCCAAAGGGAATGTTCGGCTACAACGAGGAAGCGAAGCTATATGAATATGATTTAGACAAAGCAAAAGCACTATTGAAAGAAGCTGGTGTTGAAGAAGGCTTTACAGTAGAAATGGCAATTTCAGAAAACAATGAAGTTCGTAAAAATATTGCAGTTATGCTTCAGTCTGATCTAGCAAAGCTTGGTGTAACGGTTGATATTAAAACATATGCATGGCCAACATTCTTAGATCTTGTCACAAGTGGAGGTCATGACTTTGGATTAGTCGCTTGGACACCAGATTACGCGGATCCTGATTACAACCTATGGTATTTCTCTCATTCTTCAAGCAAAGGTCCTGGATTCAACCTTGCATTCTATGAAAACGCAAAAGTAGACGAATTGCTGGAGAAAGCTAGAGCCAGCAGTGTTGACTCCGAGCGTGAAGCTGCCTACAAAGAAATTCAATCCATTATGGCAGAAGACGTACCCTATATCTTCCTCGCGCAAAACACGGTTCAAGCAGCGAAGAGGGAATGGGTAAAAGGACATGAAATTAACCCAATGAATACATGGTATGTACCGTTCCACAAACTGACAAAGGAATAAAGACAAAAAAGCGGTCGGGTCGCAAACGGCCGCTTTCTTTTAAAAGGATGTGATTGAAATGACAGAAACATGGGAAGTTGGCAATTTATCCGTTTCCAGTGGAGAAAAGGTTACAGGGCATTTACAGTTTCCAACACTTGAAGAACAACTTCCAACATTCTTAATCAAGGGAAAACAAGAAGGACCGAAAGTCTTAATACTTGGTGGTATACATGGGTGCGAGTACACATCTATTGATGCAGCCTTACAGCTTGGACGAAATTTACAACCCCATGATGTGAAAGGCTCATTAGTTGTCATTCCAATTGCCAATCCTGCTTCCTTTTATGCACGTAGCATATATGTTCATCCACAAGATGGGAAAAATCTAAACCGAATGTTCCCAGGAGACCAACACGGAACAGAAGCTGAAAGACTCGCCTATTGGTTGACAGAAACTTGCTTCGAAAAGGTCGACTACATCATCGACTTACACGGTGGAGATATGATTGAAGCACTTGTACCGTTTACGATTTACCACGTAACAGAGAACACAGAATTGGTGAAAAAAAGTAAGAGGATAGCCTCATTATATGATATTCAATATGTGATCGGCAGCTCTGGTCAAGTTCCCGGCTCTACATACGGATGTGCTGCTGAAAAAGGAAAGGTTGCCATCATTGCCGAAGCTGGACAGCAAGGAGTTTTAAGTGAAACCGAGTCTAAGAGATTACAAAAAGGAACGAGGAACATCCTAAAATCAATCGGTATGGTAGAAGGAGAAGTGACAGAAACGTCCTCTACGTTTCTATCTGTTTTCGATTGGTACAGAGCAACTTACAAAGGATTATGGTACCCGGCTGTCACTATTGGTGATATCGTTCAATCCGGTGATTTACTTGGGAAAATAACCGATGAATTCGGGGAAACTCTTGTAAACATCTATTCTCGTACGAAAGGTATTGTATTGTTTCTAGTTACCTCTCTTGCCATCAATGAAAATGACCCATTACTAGCAGTAGGTGAATAATATGAATGTTACAACATTATCAATTGAGCAGCTTGCCACTTTATACCGCAGAAGAGAATTATCTCCTGTTGAAGTCGTGAAGGAGGTCTTGTTAATACAAGAAAAGATCGATTCACGTCTTAATTCCTTCATAACAGTTGAAAAGGAATCTGCCATACAATCTGCTAAACTGGCAGAAAAAGCGTTTAAAGAAGGTGAGGATTGTCACCAACTTACAGGAATTCCTTATTCGGTGAAGGATTTATTTTATACAAAAGACATACGAACGACATGCGGCTCTCACCTTTTACGTGATTTTGTCCCAGCCTACACAGCTTCGGTTGTGGAAAGACTTCAATCAACTGGAGCAGTGTTACTTGGGAAAAATAATATGCTTGAGTTCGCATACGGCATTGTTCATCCAGAGTTCGGACAGACGAATAACCCTCATGATGTATCAAAAACAGCAGGAGGCTCAAGCGGTGGTTCAGCAGCAGCCGTTGCAGCAGGAATAGGATGCTTCTCACTTGGAACAGATACAGGCGGTTCAATCAGGATTCCCGCATCCTACTGTGGAACGGTTGGATTGAAACCAACATATGGACTTGTCAGTGATCATGGTGTCTTTCCATTATCTTGGTCACTTGATCATGTTGGACCTCTTACACGTACTGTAAAGGATGCAGCAATTGTACTAAACGTGATGGCCGGATTAGAAATAAAGCTTACTGAATCTCTTGACCGCAAAACTGTAGGCGTTTTACCTCAATCCAAATTAACAAGTTTACAGCCCGAAGTAAGAAATATTTATGATCAAACTGTGAATTTAATTAATTCTATGGGATGGGAAGTTGTTGAGATTGACATTGAGAAATGGAATCTTGCAGAAGATATATTAATGAATATCTTACTTCCTGAAGCTGCCTATATTCACGAAAGGTGGCTGAATCAGAAAGAATTATATGCACCAATGACCTACGCTCAACTACAACAAGGACTCACCGTTTCCGCGTTGGACTATATTACGGGAACAAAAGCACAGAAGGAGTTTACAGCCATCGTGACGAACGCATTAGCCCATGTTGATGTATTACTGACTCCAACCGTTGCTTTTCCTGCTCCAAGTGAAGATCCTGTCATTGGGGATAACACGCAAAACGAAATGACCTTTACCGGACCGTTTAATGTATCAGGTCATCCTGCCCTTACACTCAATATGGGCTATACACAAGATCAGTTACCAGTAGGGATGCAGCTAATTGGTAAGCATCATGGCGAACAAGAGTTATTGAACATCGCATACATGTTAGAACTCCGCGGAAACGGAGGGGTATAAATGTACTTGATGGATCTCAATATGAGCAAGTTTCAAGAAATGAAAAAACAAATCAATTCAGTAATCATACCGATTGGAATGCTTGAGGCACACGGTCCTCACTGTTCACTTGGAACCGATGTACTCATTCCGAGAGAATTGATTCGGAGACTTGATGAAGAGCTTGGACATAGTCTATTTATTGCACCCGAAATTCCGTACGGACACTCATTTGGCCTTCTGCCGTTTGATGGAACCATTGACGTAAGCAGTGATGCATTTATGATGTACGTCTATCAAGTCGGAAAAGAGCTTCATCGAAATGGATTAACGAACATTATTCTATTTAATGGTCATGGAGGGAATATCCCAAGCTTACAACTCGTTTCTGAAAAACTAGCAGACTTAGGAGCTTTTGTACTTACGATTAATTGGTGGATAGACTATCGTTCTACCATTCTACATATTACTCCAGGATTCGGTCATGCTGGAGAGGATGAAACATCACTCATTTTAGCAATTGATGAGAATCTAGCCGATACAGATCACTTAGAACACCATGAATTAGGAGCTGATCCAAGATTAAAATATCATAACTGGGGAAGCGATATGTTTCCAAATGGTTACTCAGGTAACCCTGGCGCGGCTACTGCTGAAAAAGGAGAAAAGTTATACCAAGTACTTGTTCCACTCATTGTTTCTGATATAGAAAATATGTGGAATACAATAAACAAAATGGGGGAATGACAAATGTTACGTTGGACGAATGAAATGGTTGGAGAGTCAATCGTTGATATCGTTGTCAGTTTAAATGAACAAACGCAAAAAATGCATCAAACCGAAGTGGCGACAGCAAGCTACAGCGCCACTCAGCCAACTTTACCAAGTTTAGATGCAATTGTGAACAAAATTGATGAAGTAGAGAAGGAGATTGCTAGCCTCGAAGGTCATCCTGGCCGTTACTTACGTGCAATGACAAACGGTTTTCGCTATTTCGCAAGAAGCTTACAAGGAGATAACGTACCTTACGATGAGCTAATCCTAAACATACAAGAACTTCCGTCAACGTTAATTTCTGACGATAAGGCAGCGGAGTTAAAGGAAGCTGTCGAACGAGGATTATCTGAACTCAGATACAGTGGTACGTTTAATGAGAAGGTTCAAAATTGGAGAAACGATACAGTCATTGACCCGGAAGAAGTAACGAAAGTTGCCGAAAACTTTATGAAACTTAGTAAAGAAGGAACGCTGCAAAAGGTCATCGGATTACCAGAGGAAGATGGAATTGACGCCGTCAAGTCCATTCGCGGGGTATTTTGGAGTGGATATTCAAAATACACGGGAGATTACCGTGGAAATCTGACATTCAACATTGACCGCCCGTGGACGGAACCGATCCTTGCCCAAATTATGACACATGAAGCATATCCTGGTCACCAGGCCTTTTACTGCAGATGGGATTATCTATTTCAACATGGGAAACTTCCTCTTGAAGCTTCCTATTACTTAATCAACTCTCCGACAAATGCACTATTTGAAGGTGGCCCTGAGACGGCTCTTCACTTCTTAGGCTGGGATACTGAAGATGAAGAAACACCTGGAATAACGAACGAATCAAAACGACAATATCGCTTAGCTCGTGACTTCCTTGATTACCAACGCATTTATATGACTAATGCCTGCTATATGTACAATTTGGGTCACTCCACGAAAGAAGAAGTGATCGAGTATATGATCAACAAAGGTGGCATTACAGCAATTGAAGCACAAAACTGCTTCCGGTTCTTTTCAGATCCAGTCCAAAAGACGTATTACCCAGCCTATTATTATGGCCGCTGGATGGTTGGACTCGCGTATGATGCAACGCCGAAGGAAAAAAGAGCGCAATACTTTAAAGAGCTTTATGATACACCGCATACAACGAATACATTTATTGATGCAATCAGTAAGTTGACAGGTTCAACATTCCAGCCGTTTGAAAGAGTCATAGCCGTGAAATAACAATTTGAGAAGAGGCTTACCCATAAGGTACGCTTCTTCTTTTCTACGAATAGGAGTTGATATGATGAATACCCTTACACAAGAAGAGTTGATTAGAGAAGTTAGCGGAGAAGTGCTGATGAATCATACGAAACACATCTCTAAAGAAGTGCGATTATCTGGTTCAGATGAAGAATTACGTGCCTTTCATTATGTAAAAACACAGCTTGAAACATATGGATTGAAAACTCACTTATTGTTTCAAGATGCTTACATTAGCATTCCTCTTGAAGCCACGGTAACAGTTGGTGAAACAACGATTACAGGAATCACCCATTCAATGGCTCCTTCTACGGCTAAAGAGGGAGTAAAGGGTGAAATTATTTATTGTAGCGATCTAACAAACAACATAAATATAGAAGGGAAAATCGCCATCTTAGAGGGAATTGCCCTGCCAAGCAGTGTTGAAACAGTTGAAAAACGAGGTGCAATTGGTGTTATTTTTATCAATGGTCCGTATACGCACGAAATGATTGTCTCTACTGTATGGGGCAATCCAACGCCTGGTGCAGTCTATCCAAGCATTCCCGTCATGTCTGTCAATGATGAGGATGGAGAAATCATTAAACAATATACTGAATGTGTATTGTATACAAAAGTAGATACATCATGGAGAAAAGTTCCTGCATTAACAGCTGAAATACGTGGAAATGTTGAACCAGATCATTTTCTCATGTTTAGTGGTCATATTGATTCATGGCATTATGGCGCGATGGACAACGCCACAGCGAATGCCACAATGCTAGAGACAGCACGAATCTTATCTCAGCAAAAACATCAACTCATAAGAAGTGTACGATTTGCCTTTTGGTCCGGACATTCACACGGAAGATATGCTGGTTCTGCTTCTTACTGTGACAGCCACTTTGAGGATTTGTATAACCATTGCTTCTTACACATATATGTTGATTCGGTCGGAGGAAAAGGTGCTACAATTTTAGGTGAAAGTAACTGCATGGCCGAAACAAAAGGACTTGCGAGTAAAGTGATTCAATCACAAACGAATGAAACTTTTATCGGTAAACGTTTTTCCAGAGCAGGAGATCAATCCTTTTGGGGAGCAGGAATCCCCTCTCTTTATATGGGGATGTCAGAACAAGAATTGACTAATGATCCCGCCTCACAAGCTTTATTCAAGCTGTTTGGAGGACAAAAGGCAGGAGGCTTCGGCTGGTGGTGGCACACAACAGAAGACACACTAGATAAAATCGATGAAGAGAATCTAGTAAGAGACTGCAAGGTTTATGTTGCTACCATTTACGAAGCTTGTACAGCCCCAATTCTCCCATTGGATTATCGAGAAACCATTCAAGAGTTTATACAAACTGTAGATAATTATCAAGAGTTGATGGGTTCATCCTTTACCTTGCGTACAACCATAGAGCGATTACAACTTCTCAATGAAAATGTGAATCTCTTTTATCACAACATGAGAAAGCTTTCTTCGACAGAGCAAGAAATACAAGACTATAATTCCACCATCCTTAAGCTTTCTAAAATACTCGTTCCACTAGGGTATGTCGAGGGTGATCTATTTGATCATGACCTAGCAGCAAGTACAACACCTGTGCCATTACTTCGTATTGCCAATAACTTTGCCCAGACTGATGAATATACAATTGAATATTATCAACTCAAGACCTTATTACAAAGACGTATAAACAAAGTGAATTTCAACTTACAGAAAGCCATCGATCTCGTTCAATCCAACGTTTACTAAAAATATCGTTCTATTTACTTATTTGCTTAGATAAAAATGAGTAAAACGACTTGGGGGATAAGAGATGAAAGCGATTGTATATGAAAGCTATGGTTCTCCAGAAGTATTACAATTGAAGGAAGTAGCAAAACCAATTCCAAAGGATCATGAACTATTAATTAAAGTGAAGGCTACAACCGTAACAGTTGCAGATGTTCGTGCTAGGGGTTTTATCGTTCCCCGAGCCTTCTGGCTTCCAGCAAGAATTTCACTTGGCATGACGAAGCCGAAAAAAGAAATTCTCGGAATGGAGGTTGCCGGAGTCGTTGAGGCAGTTGGTAAACAAGTGAAAACATTTAACATTGGTGATGAAGTATTTGCTGCTACACTTGTTAATTTTGGTGGCTACGCAGAATACATATGTCTCCCGGAAAATGGACCTGTGTCATTGAAACCATCTAATGCTACCTTTGAAGAAGCAGCAGCTATTCCAATCGGTGCACGAACGGCACTTTTCTTTTTAAGAAAAGCCAATATTAAGCCTGGACAACAAGTACTTGTTTACGGAGCTTCTGGAAGTGTCGGTACGTATGCTGTTCAGTTAGCCAACTATTTTGGAGCACATGTAACTGGTATATGCAGCACAAAAAATAAGATTGTTGTGAAATCACTCGGTGCAGACAAGGTAATTGACTATACGAAAGAAGATTTTTCAAAAGATGGCACAAAGTATGACGTCATTTTTGAAGCTGTCGACAAAAGCTCATTTTCAACCTGCATAGACTCACTTAAAGAAGGTGGTACATATATCAACATTACACCTCCTTTACCAGATATGAAGATGATATGGGCTAAAATCACTTCCGGCAAAAGAGTCATTCTAAGTCAAAATTCTCCCGAAACAGCTGAAGCTCTTGTTTTCTTGAAATCACTGTTTGAAGAAGAAAAACTGAAAGCTGTCATTGACCAAACCTATACAATGCAAGAGATTCGTAAAGCACATCATTATGTAGAGAAAGGACATAAAGTCGGGAATGTCGTGTTGACAATAGAATAAAAGGTTAGACAAATAGATTACATTGGGAGATGCAGAGCAACGTGCATCTTTTTTTGTCTTGATACCTTTACGTATCCTTATATTGGATAAATAGATAAATTTTGAGAAAAGATAAAGTGACTACTATTTAGGAGGTTTCACCTTGGATAAGAACAAAGGGCAAAATGATGCGAATGAACAAGACGTTCAACGCGAAACATTAACAACACGTCAAGGGCATCCTGTAACGGATAACCAAAACATTCGTACAATTGGAGATCGCGGTCCGGCTACACTGGAGAATTATCATTTTATTGAGAAAATTTCACATTTTGACCGAGAAGAAGTACCAGAGCGCGTTGTGCACGCTAGAGGAAGCGGAGCATTCGGCTATTTTGAGACCTATGGAAAAGTGGGCGACGAGCCGGTAGAAAAATACACGCGAGCGAAAGTGTTTTCAGGGGCTGGAAAGAAAACGCCATTAATGGTTCGTTTCTCAACTGTGGCAGGTGCGAAAGATTCACCAGAAACAGCAAGAGATCCACGTGGATTTGCTGTAAAAATGTACACAGAAGACGGAAACTGGGATTTGGTAGGAAACAATCTCAAAATCTTCTTTATCCGCGATGCAATGAAGTTTCCAGATATGATTCATGCTTTTAAAGCAGACCCTGCATCTAACGTACCAAACCCACAACGCATGTTTGATTTCGTATCTCGTACACCTGAAGCGACTCATATGATTACCTTCCTATTTTCACCATGGGGAATTCCAGCTACATACCGCCACATGCAGGGATCAGGAGTCAATACATATAAATGGGTAAATAATAAAGGCGAAGCTGTACTAGTTAAGTATCATTGGGAACCAAAACAAGGAATCCGTAACTTAACTCAAGAGGAAGCGGATGCGATTCAAGCAAAGAACGTTGGACATGCAACACAAGATTTATATGAAGCAATTGAACGCGGAGATTATCCGGAATGGGAGCTATTTGTACAAATCATGTCAGATGATTACCACCCTGAACTGGATTTCGATCCACTTGATGATACAAAACTGTGGCCTGAGGATCAATTTCCGTGGTTACCAGTTGGGCGCATGGTATTAGATCGTAATCCAAAAGATTTCCATGCAGAAATTATACAAGCTGCATTTGGAACAGGAGTATTAGTTGACGGTATGGACTTTTCAGACGATAAAATGCTGCAAGGTCGTACTTTCTCTTATTCTGATACACAGCGTTACCGTGTAGGGTCAAACTACTTACAACTGCCGGTTAACGCTCCGAAGGCACCTGTTCGCACAAATCAACATCGTGGACAAATGGATCATCGTGACCCGAGTGAGTCAGGTGACAACCCTCATATCAACTATGAGCCTTCTATGCTAGGTGGATTTAAGGAAACAAACAAAGATGAGCGCATGCCACACCAACCAACCTATAATGCTGCAGCCATGAGTGCCCCTATTGACCGTCCGAACAATTACGGGCAAGCCGGACATACATACCGCAGCTTAGAGGATTGGGAGCAAGATGAGCTAATTAAAAACTTATCTGGTGCACTTGCAGTATGTGACAAGCGCATTCAAGATGAAATGATTGAACACTTCACACAGGCAGACGAAGATTACGGTCGCCGCGTGAAAGAAGGCATTGAAATGAAAATGAAAGAGCTTGAGCAAATGGGCAAAGAAGAAAATGTACCTGGACGTGAATCCGGGTCTACCAAATTTGGTCAAGGTACAATTGCTGCCAACGAAGCAACAAAAGATGCAGTGAAAAGAGTCACGAAGCAGACCCATATTAAGAATGAGATAGAAAGGGCTGTCCAGTAAGTCGGAAAAACTGACTACTGGCAGTCTTTTTTTGATTATGGCTGTGTTAAACTAGAGTGTTGATATTTAACAGGGCTGCTTTAAGTGGAAGGATGCGAGACCTCCTGCGGGAGTAACGCGGGTTCGAGAGACTCATGCAGGCGAGTGTCCTGGAACGAAAATCAACAACAAGGTTTAACAGAGCATTGATTATAAGGCTACCTCAATTAAGCAAGGACACTAGTAAACTTCAAGTGAAATTGAAGTAGAAAATCGGTGTAATGAAGAAGGATAATTTTTCCTTATATAGAATTGATAAAGGTAAAGCCTAACAATAAGGTTACATAGTTCAATTCTGGAGGTATTATGAATACTTTTATATATTTAGTGAGGCATGGTGATTCACCGAAGACCGGAGACGAAGGATCAAGAGGTTTAACTCAGACAGGAGAAGAACACGCTACTCAAGTTGCTGAACGTTTAAGAAAGGAAGGAATTCATGCGATTCTATCGAGTCCGTACACACGTTCCCTATTAACAGTTGAGAAATTAGCGAATGAATTAAATCAAGAAGTACTGGTGTATGAAGAACTAAAAGAAAGAATGTATTCCGTTGAATCGAATAGAATCAGTGATAAAGAACTACTTCCCTTGCTTGAAAAATCATTCTCTAATCCGAAATTCTCTTTAATAGGAGCAGAATCTAATGAAGATTGCCAAAAGAGAGCCATACATGTACTTCAGAAAATACTGCAGGCATTTCGTGGCAGGCGGGTTGTCATAGGTACTCATGGTATTATTATGACATTAATGTTGAGTTTCTTTGACAAGAACTACGATTTGAACTTTTTATTACATACATCAAAGCCTGATATTTACCGAATGGAATTCAATCAAGATACATTAGTGGAAGCGAAAAGAATGTGGAAAGAAGGAACAAAATAAGGTGAATCGTAATTTAACGAAACTAATCTCATCATGACTCGTAAATGTTTTATGGGAGGGATATGAATGAGTGGTATTATTACCTGGTTCATAATTATTTTAGCAATTCTTTCAGATTATTATTGGTTTGATGCTAAGCAGAAAAGATGGGGTTGGTTGAAAAGCTGGTCAAAACGCAATCATATGTTCACTATATCCCTATTTGTTATTATTTCATTGTTAATATAAGTAGGTCTGAGCAGAACGTATTTTTAAAAACTCTATTCCAGCCTAAATATGAGAAGGAGGAGAACGATTTAATGAATCGAAAAAGTGTGAATTACTTTAACAATATTGTTCTTATTTTCGTTTTACTAGCTGCAGTGATTACTACGTTTACAACACTGTATGATTTAGCAGATCCAACAAAATATGATTTTGGAGACGGAGCACAGTCTCGTCTTGATTTTCGGTTTGGATCTCTGCACATATTTCTGTCCTTCATCATCTTACTTTTAACCACATTGTTAGCAATCGGATGGAAGCGTCTGTTTCCCTATAATGTACCCATTGCGATTATCCTCATCGGTTTTTGTTATGTTCTAACTTTCCTAACCTTTACAGTTGGATGGGTTGGAATTCAAGGCATGATGGGTTTTGTTATCGCGTTCTTAATCGGCATATTGTTAATTATCGTTTATCTTGCATTTAATGTGATCAATAAAATAAAGGGGAGAGAGACCCCTAATAAAAAATTATAAATCACCAAAACAAGTAAACTAAGGAGATAACATCATGAAGGTCATTTAATTCTGTTGTAACCTCTTCGGAAGAGATTAAAAGAACCAATTCAAGCCTATTACGGTTGAATCCACCATTCGTTCTGTTAAAGTTAAGAAGATTGGCATTGGTTGTATTCATCATATTGAGTATAGAGATGAATGGGAATTGATTCATTTCAACATGACGGAACATTGCAAAGTGGGATAAAAGAATAAAATTTAAGGGCTTGGACTACACCAAGCCCTTTATTCTATGCACTATTACTTAACGACTCGCTTGGCAAATAAATAATGCTTACCCCAGTATGGATTTTGAAGCACATTTTTTGTAATGGTCACACCTTTTGAAGAGGAGGCATGGATCATACTTCCGTCTGCCATATAGATTCCAACATGACCGACACGTCCATCTGAATAGGTGCTCGGGTCAGTAAAGAATAGTAAATCTCCTTGCTGTAACTTCTGAACATATGTTCCTCTGCTCGCTTGTTCACGAGACGTTCTTGGTAAGTTTACACCATTTTTTTGGAAGACAAGCAATGTATAAGAAGAACAGTCAAAGAGTCGAGGAGCTTCTGCGAGTGTTGCACCATATTTGTATCCAGCCCCGATATACTTTTTCGCTTCTGCAATGATGTTTGTTCGCACGGTTGTAATATTCGTCGACTTTTTAACAGGTGCTTTCTCACGAATGGGTTCCGTTTCTTTTGCCGTTACCTTTGTTGGTATCTGTAGTCGTTGACCTGGATGAATCGTATTTGTTTTTAAGTTATTTGCTAATTTTATTTGATACACCGTTGTATGGTGAGCACGTGCGATGTCATAAAGTGAATCACCATGCTGTACAATGTATTGCTTCGCTGGTTTTTGTACTTGAATTGATCCGTTTTCAGGCTTGTAATACATATACACGTTAAACAATGCACTACCGGCAGATAGGGAAATATAGGCTGACTTTTTATGCCACACAAGCGGGTCTATATGGATGTATTCATTTCCTTTTCGAGCAATGGCACCGCCCACTGTTGCGCGAAGCATACTAGAACCGTCCGTTACTTGGAACGTTGCATTCTTTGGATTGTATTCAATCGTATTGTAATGTAGCATCTTTGCTAATCGATTAAAGGGTATGTACACTTCGCCATTTAGTTTAATCGGTTGAACACCATCTACTGCTTTTCCGTTCACAAATACTCCTGCAGTAGGTAACACCTTTGTAGCCGCATGAGCTGTTAGTGAAGTGCTCACACTTACCAATAGGATCACTAGAGCAATGAGTATTCTTCGAAGTTGATTTGTTTTCTGTTTCACTACTTGATAACCCCTTTTCCTTTAAAATCAATCTTTTCTATAATTTGATACTTTTCATTTTTTATCCAATTGATCATGTGGGAATTTTTTCTAGGAGAGTATAGTAAGTCCACTAAGGGTAGAAGGTAGTAGGGGGAACCGTTTGAAATAAAAAAGGGACCGAACAATTCCGGATCCCCAATTTTTTTATCTTGCACGAGGTCTTTTACCTAATGATGATTTTCTACTTCCTTTTTCGGGTTTGAGAAAAACCATCCACCAGCTGCAATTAAAAGGAGTACAACATAGAATGTAATTTTCCACTCGGGTGATTTCGCAAAGGTTGTCGGTAACATGGCTAGTTCGGGATGAGATAATGTGTATACAGCGAGCTTTACACCAACCCATCCGACAATCATGAATGCTGCAATTTCAAGACCCGGTCTTGTTTGAAGAAGGGTTACGAAGAAATTTGCTGCAAAACGCATGATAACTAATCCTATTAAACCACCGGCAAAAATCACCAGGAATTTCCCACCATCCAACCCACCAATAGACGGGAGATTTGTGTTTGGCAAGGTAACAGCCAACGCCACAGCAGCCAAGATTGAGTCAATGGCAAATGCAATATCAGCTAGCTCAACCTTAAAAACGGTCATCCAAAAACCCGTTTTCTTCTCTTGCTTTTTATCCTTACTTTCATCCTTCTTAAAAATAAGTTTTCGGGTTATATGGTTAATGGCAATGAAAAATAAATAAAGCGCACCGATCGCTTGAACTTGCCAAACATCAACGAGAAAGGATATCGCAAATAAAGATCCGAATCTAAAAACGAAGGCACCCGCTAACCCATAAAACAATGCCCGCTTTCTTTCTTCCTCAGGAAGATGCTTAACCATAATAGCCAAAACAAGTGCATTATCAGCCGCGAGTAAACCTTCAATTGCAATTAACAGTAGAAGAACCCATGCATACTCAACTAAAATTGAAAGTTCCAATGAACAATCCTCCTTATTTTAACTTTCTGAAGTCTAGATCCATTAATAACTGTAAGCTTTCTTATCATCTATCCGTTTTTCAATCTTCTCTAACTGCTTTACATCCTTCATTATTTCTTCCTTGTTTCGCTTAGTAAGCTCATGTAGAGACATTCTAACTTTTTTTGATGGCTTCATGTTCATTCGTCATCGTTCCTTTCAGAAATGATTTATCCAAATAAAAAGACCTCCACCATAAAGGTAAAGGTCAATGTGTAAAAAATAAAAAGACCTTTACAAGTTGGTAAAGGTCTTGCTAACAACAATATAGTTGCCAACAAAGCCGAGGGCACTAACCCCGAAATGACGACTTTGCTGTTAAAGCTACTCCCCTTTAGGAGACGATTATTTGAATAAATTCATAATATCTGAAATTTACAGAAGTGTCAATCATTTAACTATTTATAGAAATATTATAATTCTGATCAACTACTATTGATAAAAAGGATTACACGTTGACGGTTCAATTGTGGACCAATAGAGCAGGGGAGACCCTACTCTTTATTTATACCTCTTGTAGAACGAATGTTCCAATTATGCTATACTATCAGTATAGAATTACTATTCACATTGGGTTTTATAAACTCAAACAAATGGAGTATATATGAAAAACAAACTAGACATAAAGTATAAAGTTCCTACCAAATTATTGACTCCTACTGGTGGATTCTTACAGGGATATAGCCACTCTCTGAATCCATACACAGGATGCTCGTTCGCATGTTCGTATTGTTACGTTCGTCAAAGTCCAGTTGGATTATTTAGAAAACAAGAATGGGGAAAATGGGTAGATATAAAACAGGCTTCCAAAGATAAATTAATTCGTGAAATAGGAAATGTAAAGAAAAGAAATAAAGAAGTGACAATATTTATGTCTTCAAGTACAGATCCTTACCAACCGATCGAGCATCAAGAAAACATAACACGTAGCTTAGTTGAGGCGATGACAGTTCAACAACCAGATTTTTTGTTTGTCCAAACGAGAAGCCCATTAGTAACAAGGGATATCGACCTATTTGGCAAATTAGGAGAAAAAGTTCGAGTGAGTATAACAATCGAAACAGACCAAGAACATATTAGAAAACGGTTTACCCCAAACGCTCCCCCCATTCAAGCACGTATGGAGGCAGTTAGGAAACTGAAAGAGCATAATATCCCTGTACAAATAGCGATATCCCCAGTATTACCCTTTACCAATGATTTCCCACGGAAGTTATCAGAACTAGTAGATCGCATCGTTGTTGATGACTACTATTCTGGTGACGGAAGTCAGGGGAGAAGAACAGAAAAACTAAATATAAAAGAATTGTACTCAGGAGAAGAATTAAAAGACTGGTTTGGGAGGGAAACTCATCAGTATGCTATCGAACTATTAAGTCGTTCATTTGACCCAAATCACATATTCTTCAGTCAGGAGGGTTTCTTACCTTATTAAGGTAAATACTACTAGTAAAATATGGTATAATTAAGTTATTAGTTTGTAAGGTTATCAGGGGGTAGAATGATATGAAAAGCAATACAACGTTCGCTCTATTCGTATCACTTTTCGTGTTAGGAGGATTTCCGATCATTTTTTTACTCATTTCGATTAATAGTGGGGATTGGAATTACTTCCTATATAGCTTGTTTCCTTCTTTTTTTGCAGGATTATTGGGGCTGATTTTCAGTTTACAGCAAATGAAAAAAGAAATGAGAAAATCATAACTGCATGAATAAAGGACATTGCTCTAAAGTAGTAATGTCCTTTATTGTTCCAAGATTTTATAGTCTTTTGTTTTCTTAATATCTATGTGATGAAAATTCGCAAACTGCTGCAAAGCACTGTCTATTGATTTTGGGTTAAAATGATAAAGTCGGACATTCAAACCACCCGAAACAACAACTAGGGCACCTTTCTGAGTCCAGCCCACGCGCTTGAACGTAATGTGTTTAATGTTTGCAGGCGAGATTTTCTTCTTGTAAATACGAAAACCTACAACATACACTTCATATGTAATGTCATCATCAATTGATACTTTATAACTGGTGAAGATGGCAAAGAAACATAAGAGAATGAGCAATGCTTGTAATGTAAAACTTTCATAAGACTTCGCTACCAGCAGTGATGTAAGATTCAATGCCAATAGGAAGGTAAGAATTATTCTTTCTGTTTTTGCAATGTAAACCATACCATCACATCCGTTTTTTATTCATCATAACACAACTAGTAAAAAGAGAAGAGACCAAATCAGTTGATTTGGTCTCTTACATTTTATACAGAAACACCTTGATTGGTATCTGTCGTTGTATGCTTTTCTTCTGATTTTGCGACAATGACCGCACATGCTGCGTCACCTGTAATATTAACCGCTGTTCTTGTCATATCAAGTAGTCGGTCAATACCGATGATGAGGGCAATACCTTCTACTGGTAGGTTTACTGCTTTTAGTACCATTGCCAGCATGATTAATCCAACGCCTGGAACACCAGCTGTCCCGATACTAGCAAGAACGGCTGTCAGAACAACCATGAGAAGCTGACTCATTGTTAAGTCCACACCGTAAACTTGTGCAATAAAGACAGTTGCAACACCTTGCATAATCGCTGTACCGTCCATGTTAATAGTTGCTCCTAATGGTTGGACAAAACTACTAACAGACTTCGGTACACCTAAGTTATTTTGAGCTGTTTCCATAGAAACTGGAAGCGTTGCAGAACTACTTGACGTACTGAAGGCAACCGACATAGCCGGAGTAAATCCTTTGAAGAACTTCCAAGGATTCATTTTACCTAGGAAGGATACTAAACCACCGTATGCTACGATCACATGAATGAGTAGTGCTACAAGTACGGCAATGAAGTACAGTCCCATCACTTGGAAGGCTTCCCAGCCTTGCTTCCCAATAGCTGATGCAATTAATGCAAAAGCACCAGCTGGAGCAAGCTTCATTACTAAATTAACAAGATACATCATAATATCATTTGCTTGCTCAACAAGGTTTAAAATACCTTTTGTTTTATCTCCTAATACAGCTAAAGCTAAACCAATAAATACCGCAAAGCAGATGATTTGAAGCATATTTCCTGTTGACATGGCGTCGATAGGGTTTGTTGGTATGATTGCAAGTAATGTGTCGACAAACGACGGAGCTTCTGCTGCTTCAAATTGAGCATTTTCCGTATCGAATTTACCATTGGCACCCGGCTTCATAATAAATCCAACCGCCATTGCAATCACAATAGCTACCGTTGTGGTTACAAGGAAAAAGCCAATTGTTTTTGCTCCGATTCTCCCAAGTTTCTTTGGATCACCAAGTCCTGCGACTCCTAGTGTAATCGAGATAAAAACTAGTGGTACGACTAACATTTTAATTAAGTTCAAGAAGAGTGTTCCTAGAGGATAAAGGATGTACGGGTTCAAATAATCTGTAAAGAAATCAGGTGCAAAAAAGTTAAACACAAAACCGACAAGTAAACCAAGAATGAGAGCGATAATAATGTTTCTCGTTAATTTGTTGCTTCCTTCCATTGAAAAACCTCCTTTTATTTTTTTCATATAAAAAACCACGACAGAGAGAACCCTTTCGTGGTTAATTAAAGAAATTGTGGCCTCTACAGTAGCTTACGGAGTTAGCTGGCGGATTCGGATGTAGAGACACCCTACCTAACTAGAAAACTAGTAAAAGGATTCACCCCTGTGACAAAATCATCACGATAAAAATGTGGTTCCCCCGTTCCCATTCGGGATTAAGCTTTATTATTCAATTTTTATTATCATAACGAATATCTACTCTTTATGTCAATTATATGAACTTTTAATTGAATCAGAACTTTTTTCCAAAAAGTAGGAAAAGAAAGTAGGAATAACCAAAGGAGTTCTCTTCGTAACATGATAAAGAATAGATGAAGAGGGGGAACAGCCTTTGATAAAAGCTACGAAACTATTTGTTGGAAATTATAAAGGTGGAGTAGGAAAGACGACAAGTATTTACCAACTTGCATTTCATATGGTAACAAAGGGGAAGAGAGTACTGCTCATCGATCTCGATCCACAATGCTCACTAAGTGAAATCTGTTTATCAAAAACGGAGTCCAATCTAAATACATTACAAGACGATGAAAGTCTTAACTACATTTATGACTTGTGGAACGAAAAGAAAAAGCTCCCACTCGTAAAAGTAGAATTTAACGCTAATAAATTAATAAAGCAAACGAAAGAAGGCATTCATTTCATTCCCTCAAACATCTTTTACCGTGGTGGAGGACTTGATGAACTCTCATTAAAGCTATCTCATGATTTTTACGATTTACTTCCACTACAGCAATTTTTCAAGGAAAGTGAAATTGAACATGACTTTGATTATATATTATTTGATTGTCCACCAAGCAATACGATGCTAACACAAGGTGCTTTTTTACTTTCAGATTATTATGTGATTCCTTCCATTATTCAAACACTTAGCATTAGGGGTGTTGTGCATTATATTAAAACAGTAGATTCTATTTTCGAAAAGAGATGTACATCAAGCGAGCATTCCTTACTTGCTTCAGCCTGCTTTGGTGAAAAGCCTAAGCTACTTGGGATCTTTGAAACATTAAAAAAAGGAACTGTCAACAACTCTAGTGAACTACAGGATTTAAAGGATGAGTTACAAAACGTGAACATCGACTCCCTTCAACCTCACTATTTATTTCAAACGGTTATTAAAAGTAATGAACATATCGCAAGAGATACAGCAAATGGAACATTATGTGACGAGTACGGTCCATTAACAAATGAACTTTTACATTGCATAGAAGGAACGAATTCTTCTTCAGCTTCAATAGTAGGTGAAAAACAATGGATAAGGTAGAGAATAAAAAGATTATTCATTATTTAATGAAGTTAAAGCAATTGTATGGAGCGATAGATGAAATTACACTTAGAAAGGATATACAACAAATCGAGGAAATCATCCTGACCTTACAAGGAATAGCTAAAGAGGCTCATCCAACTAAAACAAAAAGGAACAAGGAAAACACATTTAGCAAGACTCTAGTATTACTGAACGAAAAGAATTTTCACCAGTTGAAAGGAACAAAAATCAACTTCAAACACGTAGCTTCAAAGGAGGATGTCATAACATTTTTCGAGATTCATAGTGATGAGCATATTTTGCGACATACAACAGCCTTAGATTTAAAGCTAGTGTATACGATTTTAACTGAAGAGGTTCGAGAACTGAAAGGAAAGAAAGAAGAGCTATTACAAACTATTAAGCGTAATATTTACGCCCGAAAAAGAGGAGAAGCATTTTCGAAATAAATATTTAGTGAAGGGACTATCTGAATAGTCGTTTTCTCGGTATAATGTTGAATACAAAGGTAATTCGACAAAGTACTACAAATAATATAATTCATGAGGATACTAGAATGCTTCAAATTCCCTTTCACTATTTTCATATTTTCGAAGTGTTGGTCACATCTATATTTTCTATGGTTGCTGCTTTTATCGGGATCAATTCAAGCCGCAATATAAAACTTTCCAAAAATAAAGTGAGAACGACAATAATCTCTGCTGTTGTGATGGGTTTCACATTTTGGCTCAGCCACTTTTTTACTGCATATACTATCGACATCCCGTTCTCAACAAATAATTATGTATTGTATTTCACAACAAACTTCCTATTGTGCTTTATCGGTTCCTATATTGCGATTTATTTAGCTCAATATCAATCTATTAACTTACTCAGATACATAGTAGGTTCGATCTTGTTAGCTATTGTCATTTTGAGTGCTGAATTAGGGGGCTTTTATGTCCTATATCATGATCTTATTGAAATTAAGCCAACTTTATTAGTTGTTTCCATTATCCTAGTCATAGGTATGTCCTTTTCCACTTTGAGGTTCTTAATTCAAGTAACGAATGAGGATATCTTTACAACAAAATCAAGTTGGAGATACATGGCAGGTATGTTAGCCGGTACATCCATCGCTGGCATTCCTTACATTCTATTAACCTCTATTCTAGATTTACCATCTATATTTGGAGAAGCACCACAATATTCATTTTTAATTCCATTTATCTTTATGATTGTTTCCAATTTATTGTTAATGTTAGTTCCAGACATATTCGGTGAGAAAATCTTACTGAAAGCTTTGTCCAAATATCAATCACTTGAACACCATAATCATAGTGCTGTATTTTCAATTGATTTAAATGGCTTTATAACAAGTGTGAACAATGAAGCCATGAAGCTAACTGGATATACTGAAGAAGAATTACTGACTCTCAATATTGCACAGCTCTTGCCAAGGGAACGTACGAAGTGGGTCGTTAAAAATATGAACAGCGTTCTTTTTGGTGAAACCAAAAATATTGAATCACAAGTAATCCAAAAGGACGGTTCGTTATTAGACGTAAAGATTAATGCTGTCAGAATTATCGTTGATAAAGTTGTAATTGGCGCATTCGGAATTGTAGAAGATATCACAGAGGCGAAAAAGGCTCAACAAACAATTGAGCATTTAGCTTATTATGATGAACTTACAAATCTACCAAACCGAAGAAAGCTAAGAGAAGTGCTGGGTGAAATGGTTGATGATCACCAAACTTTTTCTGTCATGCTTATAGATTTTGACCGATTTAAACGAATTAATGATAACTTTGGACATACATTTGGAGATTATTTCTTAGTAGAAGTAGCCCAAAGCCTTACAAAGGTAATTCCAAAGGATTGTTTAGTTGCCAGACTGGGTGGGGATGAATTTTTAGTCATCGTACCCGAGACAGCAAACGCAACCTTGACTGCTCAGAAATTAATACAGGAGTTTCGAAGTCCGATTCAAGTATTTGGAATCGAGTTGTTAGTCACGGCAAGTTTAGGTATTGCTTCATATCCTCAAGATACAATGGAAATTGATGAATTATTGAAGTTTGCAGATATTGCCATGTATCAGGCAAAGGAAAATGGAGCAAATAATTTTGCTCACTTTTCTCATGAGATGATTGATGAACAATTTGATTTGACTTTGGAGAATGACTTCAGAAGAGCTCTTAATACGAAAGAGTTAATGCTATATTTTCAACCGAAGATGAATGTGTACAAAAATGAAATTATTGGTTGTGAGGCACTTCTACGTTGGAATCATCCAAAAGAAGGGTTTATTTCACCAGGCGTTTTTATTCCACTAGCAGAGGAAGTCGGCCTGATCGTACCACTTGAAAGGTATGTCATACGAGAGGTATGCAGGCAGATTTCTACTTGGACTTTAATGGGAATGCAACCCAAACGAGTTTCTATGAATATTTCAATGGACAGCTTATTTCAAGAAGATTTCATTCATTATTTATTGAAAAACATGAGAGAATTTAATGTGGATGGAAGTCTCCTAGAATTAGAAATTACTGAACGAATTGTGATGAAAAATGAGGAATACGTGAATAAGACGCTGCAAAAACTACGTGAACTTGGAATTGAGATTAGTATAGATGATTTTGGTACTGGATACAGTTCACTGAGCTATTTGTATAAGCTTCATGTTGACCGATTAAAAATTGATAAACTATTTATTGACATCTGCTTAGAAAACGCTGAGATTGTGTCTACGATTATTGCAATGGCTGGCAGTCTTCAGTTAAAGGTCATCGCAGAAGGTGTGGAAACAGAAGAACAACTGAAGGTTTTGAAAGAACTTGGCTGCAAGGAAGTTCAAGGCTTTTATTATTCCAAACCGCTTCCTAGTAGTGAATATGAGAAGATGTTAAGAGAGATAGCTATGATGTAGTTAGACTTGTATTTACGTATATTCTCACATCTCAGAAACTTTTTGCCTTTTTATTCCTATCCTATCGTTTAGTAGAGTATAAGAAATGAAGAGGATTACTGCCACGCAAAAATGAGCAAGATTCTAAAGAATTTCCTGTTATCATAGGTTTAGGAATAGGTGCATGTTTAGTATTAGTTACTTATATTAAAGAATAGATTTAACAATTAAAAAGAAGTAACGAACTCACACACAGTGACTCGTTACTTTTTTTTTCATGCAGACTGAGAGTGTTGTCTTTCACGTAAAGCTCGGCGCTCTTCTAGGCCTGGAATAATTTTAATTAATATGGCTATTCCAGCTAACCCAACTGCAAGTGCTAAGAGAGCCATCCAAATGGAAGAGAGAAAGGCACTTAATGTAACAAATAGTGAAGCTATCATCATCGACCCATTAAACGTAAGTCCATTTAAAGCCATGTAAGAGCTTCGCTGATCATCAGGTGGAATAGAAGCTAAATATGATTGTTCAACGGGTACCCGAATCACTTCACCAACTGTTGCGAGGATCATACAAATAAACAATAGCCAAATGTTACTTGAATACGCAATAATAGCATAACCAAGTACGAACGTAGTAGAACCTACTAAAATGACATTCCTGTCTTTATAGCTCGAAATTAATTTCACTGCAAAAAGGGATGTTAACGCAACGAGAATAGTGTTTTCTGTGCGCAGAATACCAAGCATAGCAACACCGTCAATATTCCAGTTGAAAAACGACTGAACCGGCATTTCGTTTGATAAACGGATTCCAATATAGTTTGTTAAGTTCATTTCCAATGAGATGATTAATAAGTGTGAAATGATAAATAAAACGAATAATTTATCTTGAATAACCGTTTTATAGCTTCTGAACATTTCAACAGGACTAAAGCTCGTTTTCGCATCCACCTCTTTTGGTACATAACTTTCTTTTATTAAGAAGAGAACCATCAAAGCGATTATAAATGCTGAGAAAGCAACGGCTGTGAACAGTTCAAATAAATATTCTTTAAAGAAAATACCACCGATAATTCCTCCAACAGCAATCGATAAATTTGAAGCCCAATAAGTAATGGAGTACATCAATTTCCGTTGCTCAGGAGTAGAAACATCAATGAGCATTGCCTGGTTAGCGGGACCTGCTAATCCCCAGCATATGCTGTTTACTGTCATCATGAGATAAGTCAAAACAGGTAACTCCAACCAAGGAGAGTTCGCAAGTGCCATCATTGCAAAAGCAAGAAAGCGAAGTACCTCAGCAAATGCCATGATTTTCTTACGACCGTATTTATCCGCAATATAACCTCCGAGAAAGTTAACGGATGCTCCAATAACAACATTTACTAACAGCATTAATCCGGTTACCTTCGCACTAAAATGACTTGCCAGATAAATGGCCATAAACGGAAAGACCATTCCGCCCACCATCCTGCTTAAAAACGTCTCCAAAACTCGAATCTTAATGTTAATATGAAAATCTCTAAACCTCATTTCCTTCACCTCTTGTTGTCTGTCAATCTATGTAAAATATACCAATCATTCCGATTCTAACCATTAGCTTGAAGTCGGAACTCTCAGTCATACTTTAGTCTGAGAAAAGCTAGTAAATTCTGACCAAATAGTAAACTAGAAATAAATACCAATAACGAATTATATACCCTAATTTACGAAATGACAATATAACTATATCCCTTTAAAGTGGTGGGGGACAGTCCCCCACCACTTTAAAGGGATAAAGGTTTGTTACGGGATGCGAATTATTTCGTGTTATTTTCATCGAATCATAATAAAATAGAGGTAAGAGAAACTTAGCTACAATTTTTGTAAGTTAAAGATAGAAGGTGTATGGATGGAAATGATCACGGTACTATTGCCCGTTCTTTTTATTTTTGCCTTCGGGTTTGTTGGTCAGAAGTTTTTACGTATTGAACCGAGGAATGTATCGAGAGTGGCGGTATATTTACTGACTCCGTTTCTGGCGTTTCGTACGTTCTATGAAAATGAAATAAACAGTGATTATCTTTATCTCGTTTTGTTCGCATTAGGATTATGTTTTGGTCTGATTTCAATTGTGTATGCAGTATCCTACATAAAGAAGTATTCGAAAAGGGAAACAAGTGCACTTATTTTATCATCGGTATTTATGAATAATGGAAACTATGGTGTGCCTGTTGCATTATTTGCGTTTGGGGCACCTGGATTTGATGTTGCTATTATATTGATGGTTATTCAATCACTGATCATGAGTACGGTCGGCGTCTATTATGCTGCAAAAGGAAGTGCAGGGAGGCAAACTGGATTCAAAGGAGCTGCATTAGCCGTTCTAAAGATGCCAGTCGTTTACGGCTCAGCCTTTGGAATCACACTACAGTTTTCAGCCATCACCATTCCACAAACATTTTATCAAAGCATCAATCTTGTCGCTGATGCTGCCATTCCAACAGTTATGATCGTACTTGGTATGCAGCTTGCAACGATTACAATCAAAAACATTGAAATTGAAAAAACAATCTACTCACTAATGATTAAGCTAGTGATTGCGCCACTAATTGCCTGGTTGATTGTCAGTCAATTACCTGTATCAAATCTTGTACAAAGCATCATGATTGTCATGGCAGCGATACCGTCTGCTGCCAATACGACGTTGCTTTCACTTGAATACGATACAAAGCCGGACTTTGTCTCATCTGTCACATTACTGAGTACAATTGGAAGTATCATTACGTTACCGATTGTTCTAGCCATCTTAACATAGGGGACCTGTCTAGGTGTCCTTATTTATTTGAGCTAAAAGTGGGTGAATAGCTGCCAATTGAGGAAAAATACGTCCCAACACATAACATTTCTGATTCACAAACAGAAAATTTATCTCATTACCAAAAAATGTAACAAACTTGACACAACTACCAAACTAACAAATACTCGCATTATCTTATAATAAAGACATACATGTCAGCATACTAGGAGAGAGATTATATGATTAGTGAACAGAAGAAAAGTGTAGTAGAGAAGTGGTTTCAAGAGTATTTCACAAAGGGCAATGTACATATATTAGATGAGCTAACAGCAGATCATTTTATTTATCATACACGTAGTGGAGGTCAAAGTACCACTGATCAGCTTAAGTCCTTTATGGGCTGGTTCCGTGAAACTTTTCATGACGATGAATGGGAGTTGAACGATCTTATTGAACAAGACAACAAACTGGCAGTCCGTTATACAGGATGGATGACGTATAAAGGTGGCTGGTTTAACCTTCCTTCCACTAATCAACGTGTAAAGGAAACAGGGATGATGATATTCTACTTTGAAAATGGAAAAGTAACGGATGTATGGTGTGAAAATAGTGATGCAGCGATTCTCAACGAACTTGGTGCATTTGAAAAAAATACACATGAAGTCTTTTTCACAGAATAGTACTAAACGATAAAAAATAACCCAGTTCACCGTGAACTGGGTTATTTTTCTTTATTAATTTAATAAATTTTATCACTTTATTATCAATTCCAGGTAGCTATTTTCGGTCACGACAACTTCCTCACTTGGATTTTCTCCACATCCTGACAGCATCGTGAACATCACACCTAAACATAAAACCGTTGGTACTTTATTCATCTATCCTTTCATCTTTCATTACACAAGCCAATAAATTTGCCTCGACAACAGTCTATAAAAATAAATTATATGATAATATTAAAATACAAATATATCCAATTCAGGTGATGAAAATGAAAAAAACAGCACTTCTACTTTATCCTCAATTTAGTGAATATGAAATAAGTGTGGCGTTATCGGTACTTATGCAAGGCAGAAAACCAGTGGTGACCATAGGTGTAGAAAATAAACAAATTAGAGGCGAATCAGGATTAACCGTCATTCCTGATACAACTATATATGACCTCGACCCAAGTGAATTTGATAGTTTACTACTAAGTGGCTGTATGGATATTTCTCAAATTATTGATGATACAAGATATACTGACTTTATCAAACGATTTGTAAACGAGGATACGATTGTTGCCAGTATTTCATCCTCACCCGCATTACTGGCCAAAGCTGGAGTACTAATTGGTAAAAAATATACAGTTGGGTTACCTAAAGAGATGATCCATTCCTTACCATATTTTGAACCGAAGAACTACTCCTCAGAATTGATAATGATAGACGATAACATGATCACAGCACGTGGACGAGCATTTGTGTCGTTTGGGAATGCATTTGGTAACGCCCTACAACTACAGTTTGATCTGAATTGGTACAAAGAGTAAGGAGGTACTTACTTTAAACAAACAATCTCCGTATTTGTATATGGGACATTACGAAAGGCTGTTGTTCGTATAGATTTTTGCTTTCTTGTAAAGATCACAAGGAGCCGGATTTTCACCTTAGTATCTAGATACTTCTATACATAAAGAAAAGAAAGTTGCTCATTTTTGATACAAGCTCAATTTGTTTTTAAAACTGGTTGTACACCCAGAATAATTGTACGAATAGCAATAAGTTTTAGAATAGAGCCTTACGAAAAGGTGAACGAAATCACCATTTGTTGAAAAATGCAACATGCTTATCAGATAACTGTTGGACAAATGGCGTGATGATTGACACAGGCAGAGGTTACCCTGCACTCCTAGCATCAGATACGAAAAAGGTGGCAGGAGAACTATACAACGTGACTGAACAGGAACTATAAAAACTCGATGAAGTAGAGGGTTATGTAGTAGGTGGGGTCATAACTTATACGAACGGGTCACTCAGATTGTTTTCGACACAATATGAAAACACAATTGCTTATGTATATATGATGAAGGGCAATCCAGCCAACCATACCATTATCTTATCTGGTAATTGGAAAGACCTGTAAGAGCATTTGTAATCACTTATGAGAATTTCCTTGAGATCAATACACTCCAAACAATAGAAACAAGAATAACCAATAAAAAGAGTAGGCTCGTTGTAGTAATAAAGTATTCTACATTTACTAAATGACCTTTAGAACCTATTTTCATATATTGTTGTAAAATTGGAAGTAAAGGATGATAAATTAGGACATACGGAACAAAAATGAGAGGCAACGAAAGCCAACGTCTACCTATATAATTTTTCATAAATAAGAAGTATAAAAATCCTGTGAGTAAGACAAGCCCGTACTTAATCGGTGTGATGTATTCAATAAAACGGTCAGGGTGATTCAAATATGCTAAAATATTCACAAAAAATACCCAGCCAATACCAAGTAAAACCGCTACAATTTGAGTGCGAATAATGAGCAGCATCCAAACATCCTTTCAATTGGTTGTTACTGTAGTGTGCCAAATTTATGGTCATTTATTCCAAGACCTTTTTCATTTTTATAGTTGGAATGAATCAAGTCTTTAATGAGTGAATACAGGACTCGTTGTATCATGAGACAAAACTCTAAATGAAAAAGGCTTTATCAAAAACAAAAATTTTATAAATTAAAGGAACCGAAAATGATACCTTCAAAAATATACGAACCAGAAAATAAGAATTTTGAACATACCATTATCATTTATCACGGCTGGGGATCTGTAGTAGATAGTCAACATGAATTAGCGAGTATTCTCGCTAGAGAAGGATTTCGAGTGATTGTACCAGAATTGATGTATCATGATAATCGAGATCCGATTCCTCATCCCTTTCACACACCAATTATGCAGGAGTACTTTTGGAGGACCATTTTTTATAGCATTGAGGAGTTCAATCTCCTCCTTAATGAACTGAATACTCAGGAGCAACAGCTCATTTTACTGGGTAGTTCTATGGGTGGGTTTATCGCAAACGGTATTATCACAGAAAATCCCAACATAGCAGGCTTAATTAACATAAATGGTTCAGGTTCATACCTTACATCTGAAACTATTTTTAGGGAAAATTCAGGAAGAGAACCCTTAACTATTACTGAACAAGAAAATTTCGCTCAATATGATCCAGGACAAAAAGAAATAAACTACAATACTCGGATATTACTCTTGCACGGAGAACTCGACTCAATTGTTTCGATAGAGGGTCAAAAAGAATATTATTCTTACATCACACAACAAGGATATGAAAACGTTCAATTGATAACCTACCCAGAAATCAACCACACAATCTCACCCGAAATGATTTCTGACATTGTGGACTGGTTAAAAAAATACATAGTATGAGGGATTTTATGATAACAAAATTGACAAACCGTATTTTAGAGGTATATCCAAAACTCACGATTAATTCAGTAGTAATAGATGAAACAGGGCAGAACAATCATGTTGTGATCATTAATGATTCACTTGTTTTCAGATTTCCTAAATATGAACAAGGCATAAAAGACTTGGAAACAGAAGTGACTATTTTAAAGAACTTAAAAGGTGTAACAACGTTACCAATCTCGAGTCCCACTTATTTATCTTTTGAGAAACACTGTGTTGGAAAAGTATTTTCAGGCTATCAAAAAATAGAAGGAGAGACTCTATCTAAAGATTCCTTTCAAGAACTTTCAACTTCCATTCAACATCATCTAGCTGTTCAACTTGTTACCTTTCTAAAAGAAGTACATACAGCACCGACTGAATCTCTTGAACGCAGGGAAGCTGATTTATATGCTACGTTTCAACAACTCTTTACACGTATACAAGATAAGCTGTTTCCGTTTATGAGACAAGATGCACAAATAGACGTTAAGAAAGCATTTGAATCTTATTTAACTCAACAGAAAAAACCAATTAAACAAACTCTTATTCACGGTGACTTTGGCGCATCAAACATTCTTTGGAAGCCTGAAACAAAAGACATAGCAGGTATTATCGATTTTGGAGGCTCAAGTATCGGTGACCCTGCTTATGATTTTGCAGGCTTGTTGTCTTCCTATGGTCAAGACTTTTATCAAACGTGTATTTCTCTCTACCCTGAAGGAGAAGAAGTTGCAAAACGTGTAAAATTCTATCGCAGCACATTTGCCCTTCAGGAAGCGCTACATGGACTCGATCATAAAGATCCAACAGCCTTTGAAAATGGAATACAGTCTTACAAATGATAGAGGAGGGAGTACCTTCTCTATTTTTTGATTGTGTATTTAGATTGGAAGGTTCTTAAAATAGTTAGGTATTTTAGCACATTACTAATTTACTATTTTTACATCTCGTTATAAAATTACTAAGTCTTAATTATTATTTCTGAATAACAATCAAGGAGAGTCATTATGAAAAACCTATTTTACAAAATATCGTTTAAAACTAGGTTAATACTTATTACATCTATCCTAGTCGTTCTTCCACTTATTGTTACAAGCATTACAAGCTATATTCAATCCTATAATGGGATGAAAGAAATTACATCACACGATCTTGAGTATTTGGTTTCAATTAAAGCAAAAGAACTATCACCCTATACAGAGTCTGCTACGGTTTCAGCTTCTAATTTAAAGAAAATAGAAGAAATTGTAGCAGATGTCCAAATTAACTATTACGAGAAAAATGGCATGAATGGTTATGCTTATATTATGGATCAAGACGGTGTAGCTATTGTTCACCCAGACCCTAAAACTGTTGGTGTAAACTTAAGTCAATATGAATTTGGAAAAACAATGGTCGAACAAAAAAATGGTACGATTGAATATGATTGGAATGGAGAACAGAAGATTGTTTCTTTTGTCCAACTTCCAAATGGGTGGATTCTCGGAAACGGAAGTTATATCGATGACATTATGCAACCTTCCGAGGCAATATTAATCAGTATTATGATTACAGCAGCTATAAGTTTACTACTTACAATTGTCTTGGCTTACTTTTCAGGTAAATCAATCGTTAGACCTCTTGTAGATATTCGTGATTCAATGCAGAAGCTTCAAGAAGGAGACTTATCTGTACGCTTATCCTCTAAGACTACCGATGAATTCGGACAAATAAAAATCATGTATAATGACATGGCTTCACGTTTACACGATATTATCGCTACAATTGTTGAATCTGCAGAAAATTTAAATGCTTCATCCGAAGAATTAATGGCTAGTTCTGAAGAAAATGCAGCTGCAACAGAGCATATTTCATCAACGATGGCACAGATTGCTACAAGTTCAGAGCAACAGGTAAAGTTAACAAAAAATAACGAAGAAGCAATTAATCAAACGACATATTTAATTGATAAAATGACTGAAAGCTTATCATCTATTACAAATCAATCGACTGAAACAAAAGCTAGTATACAAGTTGGGGAAAAGGCTCTTGATAGTTTAACGAATGAAATTAATAACATATACACATCCGCTAACAAGACAGAAAAAACAATGCTAACACTTGGTCAGAACTCAGAATCCATTCGTACAATTATCCAAACGATAAAAGCCATCTCTGAACAAACGAATTTACTGGCCTTAAACGCTGCGATTGAAGCAGCACGTGCAGGAGAGTCTGGGAAAGGATTCGCAGTCGTAGCAGATGAAGTACGTAAACTCGCTGAAGAGACAAAACGCGCTTCTGAAGAAATTGCAAATACCATCGATACAATCCATCATGAAATTTTTGTTACAGTTGATAGTGTTAAGTCTACGTCCCAAGCTGTCACACGCGGTCAACAGAAAGTGGAAGATATGAACCAAATTTTCAGTTCAATAGAAAAAACCATCTTTACACTAGATTCCCATATTCTTTCACTAAATGATATTTCTATAGATGTAGAAAACAAGTCTGAAATCGTTCGTGAAGGTTCAACAACCATTGCAAATCTTTCAGAAAGTAATGCTGAAAGCACAAGGGAAATTAGCGCATCATACGATCAAATTAGTGCTTCAATGCAAGAAATTACGAGTGCCGCAGAAGATCTTACGAATATGGCAGAAAACCTGCAACAGCGTACACAAGGATTTACATTATAATTTTTTAGGGGATTGTTCGAAATGAACAATCCTCTTCTCTTATAAGAGTTAAACTTACTTACCGATACTTTTGGTAAATTTTTGTATGATTGATAAAAATTATTTGGTATTATACAGGAAAAAAGGCTCATTGTTGAGGGGTTTTCTGAATGTGTCCATTAGGTCAAATTGTTCTCGTACTTATTTCAATTCTATTTACAAGTTATCAATCTATTTTACATCAAGAACCTTTTTTCACTTTGGATTTTTTTCTATTTACTTTCATTGCATGGGTCGTCGGTATACTCTATGATCGAAACCGTAATCTAGCGAAAAAGGCAAGATATTCAGAACTGAATTATAAAAATTTACTGGATACATTTCCAGAGTCAATTTGTATTCATCGACACTTTAAAATCTTATATGTAAATGATGCGTGTGTCTCGATGATGGGCTCAACTAGTAAGGACGAATTAATTGGACAATCACTTATACAATTCATCAATCCCGAATATAAGGAACGATTAATAGAACGAGCAAAAATCGTCATAAAGGAAAAAAAGCCATTAACGACCATTGAACATAATTTTATTAGAAAAGATGGTTCTTCTTTTTATTTCGAAGTTGCCTCCATGTTTATTATGTTTGGAAATAAAGGAGCGGTTCTTTCAATAGGAAAGGATGTAACAGATCGTAAAGAAGAAACAGATCGTATGATTCAAAAATCAGAAAAGCTCGCAATGCTTGGGCAGATGGCTGCTGGAATTGCACATGAAATAAGAAATCCTCTCACAAGCATAAAAGGGTTTTTGCAATTACTACGCGTAAACCATCCAGAACAGCAATATTTTTCAATCATATTGTCAGAATTGGAACGAATTAACCATATCGTTGGAGAATTTCTCGTTCTTTCAAAGCCTACAGTAGTAGCATATATGGAGCAAGATGTGAAGGAGTTAATTACAGATGTTGTCACTCTTATAAACACTCAATCTATTTTAAATAACATACAAATCTTAGTGAAGATGGATTCAGAACTTCCATCTATTATTTGTGAAAAAAATCAAGTAAAGCAAGTGTTATTGAATGTATTAAAAAACGCGATTGAAGCTATGCCAACAGGCGGCATCATCGAATTAAAGGCTCAGGTAAGGGAAAGAGGTCTACTCTTGATTAAAATCAAAGACCAAGGAATTGGTATACCAGTAGACCGTATGTCCACACTCGGAGAACCCTTTTACACTACAAAGGAAAAAGGAACAGGTCTTGGCTTAATGACATGTTTTAAAATTATCGAAGAACATAAAGGACAGCTCCTTTTTCATAGTGAGATAAACGAAGGCACTACCGTAGAGATCCTACTACCTACCTCGACGCAGCCTTTAATTAAGCAAGAAATAAGCGTATAACAATATAGAATAATTAATTTATACTCCTACTATAAATCTACGAAATGAAGCCGATATAGATTGAGTAAACATAATTTATAAAACTAATGGTGGGAATATATATGAAACACGGTTCTAAACTGAGACTTCAATCTTTAATCTTAATATTACTTACGTTTGCCATGCTTGGTACATTTTTAGCTAGTATGATATCGAGTGTCAAAGAAAGTAAAGAAAATCTAGAGAGAAGCTTATTAAATGAAAATCAATTCTACGCGAAAAAATTAGCGAACTTAACAGATGAATTATTTAAAAATATGCAACAAACTTTACAAACAAGTGCAAAGGATCTGACATCTATCCACACGAATGTAGATGCAACATATTTAGAAATTTCCGATGCACTACAAAGTACAAACTTCTTTAATTCTGTTTTTTATGTGAATGAAAAGGGAATAGTTGTTCGCTCTGCCCCTCAGTTCGGATTAGAAGGTGTAGAAATTAAATCGGTCGGAGTAAAAGAAGCGTTATCTAAAAAGGCACCTACGATTTCTGAGCCATATGTAGGTGTATCCAAGCAAATAATCATACTTGTATCACACCCGGTATTTGATGAAAAAGGTGTGTACAAAGGGTTTATTGGTGGGACCATATATCTTGATGCCCAAAATAGTATTCAAAGCATTCTAGCCTTACACCCTCAGCATCGAAGTGGGTCCTATGTGTATGTTGTTGATCCAAGAGGGAACATCATTTATCATCCAGATAAAGACCGAATAGGTGATAACGTGATTCAAAATCCTATTGTTGCAAGAGTAACTCATGGACAGGAAGGTCTATCAGAGGTTGAGAACACAGAAGGAATATCTATGTTGGCAGGGTATGCCTATGCTGGAACACCGAATTGGGGAGTAGTCAGTCAGACCCCAAAAGAAGCTGTAAAAGAACCAACATTCATGATGGTGAAAGAAGTTGGAATCACTGCATTGTCCATCATTATATTTGTATTTATCGTTTCATTGTTATTGTTAAAGCGAATTGCGAATCCACTTCAAAGACTTGCGGAATTTGCTCATGATGTTGCTGACAAACAACCTCACGTTGAAAAACCGAACATTCCTGATCGCTATTTGGAATTAAATGAACTGAAAAAAACGATGTATCTCATGGTTGATTATTATAAGGAACAGATTGAAACATTTGAAACAGAAGCAACAGTTGATGCATTAACCGGTCTATACAATCGACGCCATCTTAACAATACAATTAAAGAACTTCAGGATTACTCTGTCATCATGTTTGACATCGACCGTTTTAAATTAGTCAATGATCAATATGGACATCTGATGGGTGACGAAGTATTAAAGTTACTTGCAATGACTGTTCGAAGCATTACTAGAGAACAAGATCTTGCCTTTCGTTTCGGAGGAGAAGAATTCGTCATTCTTCTTCCATTAACGGATGTAGATACAGCCCATAAAATTGCAGAGCAATTACGCAGTACAATAGAAGCATCTAAAACCCCAATTGGCAGAAAAGTTACAATCTCTATCGGAATTGGCAACATGCCGAAAAACTCCATACATTATACAGAACTTCTTGATTTGACAGACCAAGCACTGTATAAAGCAAAGAATGATGGTCGAAACCGTATCGTACGTATTGATGAGCTAAACTAGTCCTTTTACCAAAGGGCTAGTTTTTTTGATTGAATTAGGACTTAATACTTTCCTCCTTAAAACTCTACTAAGGGAAGAATAAAATACCATTTCATAACAAAATATAATAAAAATATTCATGTTGAAATTTGAGTTAGTTGGGGGATTTTATGGATCATCATTCTGCAAAATTAACAGCAAATGAAAAAGCATACTTATGGACGAATTATATGGTTGATAGCATGGCAGTTTGTTGTCTATCTTATTACATTGAAAAATGCGAAGACAGTGAGATACGTGATGTTTTAACATTTGCTTTAGATTTATCTAAGAAGCATACTCAATTTGTCAGTGAGCTTTTTACTAGTGAAAACTATCCTGTACCGATTGGATTTACTGACCAAGATGTCAACCTTCATGCACCGAAGCTATTTTCGGATGATTTTGTATTACTATACTTACATAACTTAGCAAATGAAGGACTCATGTTTTATTCTAAAGCTCTTAGTATGACTGCAAGAAATGATGTTCACGAATTCTATGTGAAATGTATTAGTTCCTCGACTGAACTGAATACCCGCACAAAGCAATTACTGCTATCAAAAGGGTTATATATACGACCGCCTTATATTCCTGATGAAAATCATCCGGAGATGATTCAAAAGCTCGGCTTTATGAAAGGCTTTCTCGGTGAGCAGCGACCATTGATTTCAATGGAAATAACCAATTTATATTTTAACCTTATTACGCTGGAAGTTGTAAAGACACTTATGATTGGTTTTGCACAAGTAGCCGAAACAAAAGATGTGAAGGATTTCATTGATCGTGGTAAAGAGCTATGTATGAAAAGTTCACAACTGTTAAGTTCCATATTAGAAAAAGAAGAGTTACCGGCTGCTAAGCCATGGTACACACATGTAACAGACTCAACAGAATCTCCTTTCTCCGATAAACTTCTGATGTTCCACGGAGCCGTACTTAACTCTGGTGGTGTTGAACAGTTTGGATTCAGCTTAGCATCTTCCCTAAGAAGAGATATCGGTGCAAGATATGCACAACTAATTACTGAAATGATGACCTATTCAGATGATGGAATGAACTTAATGATTAAGCATCAATGGATGGAGCAACCTCCAATGAACATTGATAGAGGAGAATTGACATAATATGCAGAAATTAATGACCCTACCAGCCTTGTTAGTCCTTGACGTACAAAACGGTTTTGATGATCCGTACTGGGGAAAGAGAAACAATCCAGAGGCAGAAGAAAATATTTCCCGTCTACAAGAGGTGTGGAGACAAAAGAACGGTACCATTATTTATACACAGCATCTATCCTTACAGCCAAAATCTCCTCTTCATCATACAAAAAAAGAGGGAACAGCCTTCAAGGATGAAGTAACACCACTGCCAAGTGAAAAGGTTTTCACGAAAAATGTAAATAGCGGTTTTATCGGAACCGAGTTACAATCCTATTTAACTGAACATCAATTAAATACGGTTGTAATCACTGGTCTTTCTACACAGCATTGTGTGTCTACAACCACTCGCATGAGTTCAAATCTGGGATTTCAAACATTTCTTGTTAGCGATGCAATTGCTGCATTTGAGATTACTGACTCCTATGGGAAGCTTCATTCTGCTGAAACTGTGCAAGAACTAGAATTAGCCATGCTTCATAAAGAATTTGCTACGATTATAACCACGAATGAGATCATACAAGAAGTAACAAATTCTCATTAGCAACGACATGATTCGTTGCTTTTTATATTGCTCCAATATAAAGAAGCTAGTAAAATAGAACTATAAACAAGTAAAGGGGATAGAATATTGCGTAAAACGACATTGTTTTTTATAAATGAAGAGGTGAAAACAACAAACTAAAAGGAGTCAAATAAATGACAATCAATTACTCAAACTTTTTTCATGGAAATCTTGTAAGACTGACTGCACCCAAACAAAGTGATGTTGATATCATGGCTGCATGGCACGAAGATGCTGAATTTTTACGAAATGTAGATACGGATGTGGCCAAAATTAAATCCATTCAGCAATTAGAAGAAGAAGAAAGACGTCATTCTACTAGTTTTTATTTCAGAGTGAGAACACTTGAAGAGGACAAATTAATCGGATTTGTTGTCATTCATAGTGTCGAATGGAACAACCGATCCGGCATGCTTGCGATAGGAATTGGCGATGCTGCCTATCGTGGCAGGGGGTATGGTACAGATGCAATAAAACTCATTTTACAATATGCTTTTCATGAATTGAACCTAAACCGGGTTGGATTGGATGTCATTGAGTATAACGAAAAAGGAATCCGTGCTTATGAAAAGGCAGGATTCAGGCAAGAAGGTAAAATGCGTGAAGCTGTTTTAAGAGATGGAAAAAACTATGATCGTGTTATCATGGGAATATTACGTTCCGAGTGGGAAGCACAAAAATAAATAGATGGCACTAGAGTTTTACCAACTAATACATTACGTTTCCACCAATATACATTTTATTAACAACTAGATTTCGAGTATAATAGGTAAGATGTTAAGATGAGCGGAGAGAGTGCATATGAGAAAATTAGTATATGGGATTTTAATTGTCTTTGTCGTACTTCTTTCGACATTCTCATTATTTCCTATTAATCGTATTATGGCCAATGAAGTAATCGCTGATAAAGGGACCATCAGCCTTGAACATTGGGATTTTGAAGAAGATGGTACGATCAAACTAAGAGGAGATTGGGGAGTTTTCTGGAAAGAATTACGTAACCCTAACGATATAAAAAAAGAAGACGCTCATTTCGTGACTTTCCCTCATCATTGGGTGGGCAGCTCAATAAATGGAGAAGAACTGTCCGGTCAAGGTTATGCTACTTATTTTCTAGAAATTACAGTTAACGAAGATCAGATAGGAAAACCCATGGGGATCCATATCCCTGCCATCTCTAATGGCGCTAAGCTATGGATTAATAACGAGCTTAAGCTAGAGGTAGGAAAAATTGCTACAACAAAGGATGAATCTCAACCGGTCTTTGATCCATCTACCTTATACTTCACACCAGAACAGCCCTTAACAACTCTCGTACTACAGATAGCAAACTTTCACGAGAAAAAGGGCGGTATCTTTGAAGATATTATAGTAGGAAATGCCGATGATATAACAAAGCTGATCAACTCCCGTATTGGAAAGCAAATGTTTCTAGTTGGGGCACTCTCCATATTTGGGTTGTACCATATTATCATTTTCTTATTGAGGAAAAAAGATAAAGGTGCTTTGGCATTTGGTATTTTTAGCTTACTTATTAGTATCCGTACACTTATTGTAGGTGAAGCAATATTAATTGATATATTCCCGGACTTTTCATGGTTTTGGCACCGCAAACTGGAATATTGGTCCATAAGCGTAAATATAATCATGTTTCTTATCTTTTTATCTTATGTATTCCCTAAATACTCAAACAACAAGTTTTCTAAAACGATTCAGGTAATTGCTCTACTGTACTCAATATTTGTATTAGTTACGAGCCCGTCGGTTTTCACATACACAGTTCAATTTATACAGCTTATTATGGTGACGATGATTGGGTATGTCATTTTTGTTTTTTACCGTGAACTGAAAGATCATACACCAGGAGTAAAAGTGTTGCTTCTCTCTATGATAGTTCTGTCATTCACCATTACAAATGATATACTCTACTATAATGAAATCATCCATACTGGTGATTTTACAAGTATCGGATTTTTATTCTTTATTATTGCACAGTCAACGATTCTTGCCATAACGTATGCCAATACGTTCAAGAAAGTAGAAGCAATGTCTTCTAGCCTTCAGGAATTAAACAATACTCTAGAAGAGAAAGTTCAACTACGTACAGCAGAGTTAAAGCAATCTCAAAGTGAATTAGAACAGGCTAATTCGAAGCTGCAAGAACTTTCAAATTTAGATAGTTTAACAAACATACCAAATCGTAGATCGTTAGATGCGAGATTCCAAAAAATATGGAAAGAGACACAAAATACAAACGCAACACTTACCATATTTATGATTGATGTAGATTGCTTTAAGTTATACAACGATACTTATGGTCATTTACTCGGTGATGACATTTTAAAAGTTGTAGCAAAAACCTTATCTATCACAGCTAATGAACATGACGGATTCTTGGCTCGATACGGTGGAGAAGAGTTTTTCCTTTTATTTGTGAATAAGACAATTGAGGAAGCTACACGAATTGGGAAACAATTAAATCAATCTATATACAACCTGAATATTGAACATAAGACATCTACAGCTTCTGATCGTTTAACCATTAGTGTTGGGATGACACAGGTAACTAGCTCTGAAGAACTAAATCGCGAGGATGTTATATCCCAAGCAGATCAAGCACTGTATGGAGCAAAACAGGCTGGTCGTAACAGAGTATGTTGTTATCAAGACAAAGAGGTAATAAAACTATAGACGAGGATATTTCCTCGTCTATTTTTGTCGAAAAAAAAACTTCATTTCCGAAAATGTAAAGGCTTACAGCAACTTCTGTAAGATAGATTTTGTGTTACAATAATAAATATTTGAATATTCAGAAATATAATTAGCGAGTAACCACTATCACTTTGCTATCAATCATATAGCAAAGGGGAAAGGGGAGAAGTAATGAAGAGAATCTACAATTTTTCTGCAGGTCCTTCCGTCCTTCCATACTCTGTGCTTGAAAAGGCTCAAGCTGAACTCACTTCATATAAAAATACTGGTATATCCGTTTTAGAAATGAGTCATCGGTCCAACACCTTCGAAGAAATACTCGCTGAGACTGAACAACTACTTAGAAAACTGATGAACATTCCGACTCATTATCAGGTTCTATTTTTACAAGGGGGAGCATCACTTCAATTTTCAATGGTTCCGTACAATTTATTTCATCAAACAAATCATGCTTATTATGCTCATACGGGAATGTGGTCAAACAGAGCTATACAAGAAGCAAAAAAGATGGGAGAAGTAACTGTAATATGCTCATCCGAAGACAAGTCCTTTACTTACATTCCACCTATTAACCTTCCAGATGCACCAGCTGCTGATTATATTCACATTACAACGAACAACACCGTCGAAGGTACAAGATATCCCACCTTACCAGAAAGTCATAGTATTCCAATTGTTGCAGATATGTCATCTAACATCCTCTCAGAAGTGTATGATGTCTCGAAATTCGGAGTTATTTATGCAGGTGCTCAAAAGAACATTGGCCCTGCAGGATTAACCATTGTCATCATTCGTGATGACTTGTTAGGTAAGTCCCGAAGTGACTGTCCCACAATGTTAAATTACACAACGCATGTAAAGGCAAAATCGCTCTATCATACACCTCCAACATTTAGCATTTATATGACAAAACTTGTACTAGAGTGGTTGATTCAGCAAGGTGGAGTGTCCACCATTGAACAAGTCAATAAGGAAAAAGCGCATCTTCTATACACGTTTTTAGATGATTCATTATTGTTTACTTCAAAGGTTTTTCCCGAGCATCGCTCTTACATGAACATTCCGTTTACTACAAATGATGAAAAACTAGATCAACTCTTTATTCAAAGTGCTTCCTCACATGGTTTTGTTGAATTAAAAGGACATCGTTCAACAGGGGGAATGCGTGCTAGTTTATATAATGCAATGCCAATCGAACATGTAAGAAAGCTTGTGGAATTCATGAAATGGTTTGAACAGTCACATAAGATGGGGGGAGCATATGTTTCATATTAGGACCTATAACTCTATTGCTGAAAGTGGACTCCAAGTATTAAGAAATGAACATTATCAAATCAATCATTCAGACACTCCAGAAGGTATCATGCTTCGTAGTTATCCATTGAAGACAATAGAAATTCCGTCGTCTGTTATTGCTGTTTCACGAGCAGGAGTGGGAGTGAACAACATACCTCTTCAAGAACTTTCGCAACAAGGGATCGTCGTGTTTAATACACCCGGAGCAAATGCAAACGCAGTTAAGGAATTAGTTCTTATGAGTTTAATCGCTACTTCAAGAGACATATTCCGAGCTGTAAATTGGACGACACAATTACAGGGTAGAGACATTGAACAAACTGTAGAAAGTGGGAAGAAGGGGTTTGTCGGTTCTGAAATTTCCGGAAAAAGACTGGGGGTAATAGGTGTTGGCTCTATTGGTGCACTAGTTGCCAATGATGCCTTATCGCTCGGAATGGATGTCATTGCCTTTGATCCTTTTATTTCTGTCAATACAGCATGGAAGCTCTCACGTGATGTGAAGCGTGCCCACAATATAGAAGAAATTTTCCAAACGTCTGATTATATTACCTTGCATGTCCCTTATACAGATGAGACTAAGGAAATGATTCATGAAAAATCTTTTTCACGTATGAAGAATGGTGTGAAGTTGCTTAACTTTTCAAGAGGAGAACTTGTGAATGAACAGGACCTAGAAGTTGCAATTCAACAGGGGAAAGTCGCAGCCTATATGACAGATTTCCCAAATAAAAGAGTTTTAGCTTTGCAAAATGTTGTAGCCATTCCACATTTAGGTGCATCAACAACAGAGTCTGAGGAAAATTGTTCATATATGGCAGCGAAACAGCTGGTCCAATTTCTACAAACAGGTAACATACAACACTCTGTCAACTTGCCAGATGTGCACTTACCATATTCGGGTGTAAACCACAGAATAACCGTATTTCATCAAAATATACCAAATATGGTTGGTCAAATCACTTCAATTCTTGCGCGTTTTTCAATCAATATCGCAGACATGTTGAACCGAAGTAAAGGAGATTGGGCGTATTCACTTATGGATTTGGATCATGATGTTGATAATATAGAACAGGTAATACAGGAACTAGTCAATGTTGAAGGTGTACGACGAGTTCGAATTATTTAACAGGAGGGAAATATGGTTTCTATACATCCGTTTCAAGCATATCGACCAACACGTGAATTGGTAAAACAAACTGCTTCTTTACCTTATGATGTCGTTTCCCGCGAAGAAGCAAAGACGATAGTTCAACATAATCCTTACTCATTTTTGCGTATTGATAAGGCAGAGATAGAATTGGATGATTCGTTATCACCTTATGATGATCGCGTTTATGAAAAGGCGAAAGAAAATATTGAAACGATGATTCGTAATGGTACGCTTATTCAAGATGAGAAGAAGTGTTTCTATATTTATCAATTACACCGGTTACACCATACACAAACGGGACTCGTTTGCTGTAGCACAGTACAAGATTATAATGAAAATATGATTAAGAAGCATGAATTGACGCGTTTTGAGAAAGAGCAGGATCGAACTCGTCATATCAATGTGACGAATGCTCAAGTTGGTCCCATTTTTATGACATACCAGGATACAATGGGTGTTCATACAATTTTGCAAAAATGGATGTCCAGCCATGAAGCAATTTATTCGTTTATTGCTCATGATGAAGTTATACACCGAGTATGGAAAATTGATGACCCGGATACAATTTCATTATTACAGAAAAAATGTGGTGACATAACATCGGTTTACATTGCGGATGGTCACCACCGTACCGAAGCTGCTGTAAAAGTAGCAGAAGAGAGAAAAAACCAAAACCCTAATCATACCGGTAAAGAGCCATACAATTATTTCTTATCTGTATTATTTCCACATAACCAAGTAGAGATTCTCGATTACAACCGAATTGTTATGACATTAAATGGGCTCTCGGTAAATCGTTTTATCACACTGTTAGCAGAGAGATTTCAAATTAGAGAAGTGGGCTTTCGCTCATATCGGCCAACTGAAAAGCATTCCTTTGGGATGTATATCGAGAGAAAATGGTATAAATTAACGGTGAAGGAAAAGGATCTAAACGCTAAAGATCCGGTAAAATTGTTAGATGCAGCGATCTTACAAGAAAAACTTTTGCAAGACATACTTGGAATAGAAGACATACGCACAGATCATCGAATTGAATTTATAGGTGGAATCCGAGGTCTTAGTGCGTTGGAGCATGCTGTTAATTCAGGAAGAGCAAAAGTCGCTTTCTCATTGTTCCCAACTTCAATTGAGGATCTTATGACTGTATCGGATAGAGGAGTAATCATGCCTCCTAAATCCACATGGTTTGAACCAAAGCTTCGTACCGGCATATTTGTTCATATGCTTACACAATAAATAAATTAACCATAATCAGATTATGTTAACAAATCCTATTTATTCCACAAGTAAAATCCCAATTATAGTAGAAAATAAGGGCTCAAGGGATAATGAATAGGAGGGGTTACCATTGCCTAAAGTAGAAGTCTCTTGCTCGATTTCAAACTGTTCATTTTATGGTCACGGTAATGTATGTACTGCCGAAAAAATTATGGTAGAACATGACAACCATGCACGATATGATACCGAATTTTCATCTGAATTAGATGAAAAAAATCATACTGACCAAGTGGAAACTTCGAAGGAAACATGTTGTAAAACGTTTAAACCTGTAAAGTAAACCAAAATAAAACGACAAGTAGATATTCTCTATTTGTCGTTTTTTTTTGCTGTTTAATAGATAAGTGCTGGACATATCTTAACAACAACAATGTATACTAAGCTTTATTTCGGGCGAATCATTTCCTCAGGTTTCACATATTGATCAAATTGTTTTTCCGATAATAATCCTAGCGATGTGGCCGACTCTTTTAATGTAAGTTGATGCTTGTGGGCATACTTAGCAATTGCTGCAGCATTTTCATATCCGATATGTGGATTCAATGCTGTAACAAGCATAAGGGAATCCTCTACATATCGTCGAATCATCTCTAAATTAGCTTCAATTCCTACTGCGCAGTTATCATTAAAGGACATAACGGAGTCGGAGAGTAACCTTACTGATTGAAGAAAGTTATAGATGATAACAGGCTTAAACACATTCAATTCAAAGTTTCCTTGACTTGCCGCAAACCCAATTGTCGCATCGTTCCCCATTACTTGAGCAGCAACCATTGTCACCGCTTCACTTTGAGTTGGATTTACTTTACCAGGCATGATCGAACTTCCCGGCTCATTTTCTGGTATAAATAGTTCCCCAATTCCACACCTAGGGCCGCTCGCCAACCAACGAACATCATTTGCTATTTTCATCAAATCAGCAGCAAGCGCTTTTAAGGCACCATGAGCATATACCATTTCATCATGACTCGTTAACGCATGAAACTTGTTTGCTGAAGAATGGTAGGGCTGATTTGTATATTCAGCAATTTCTGCTGCAACTAGTTCCCCAAACTTTGGGTGTGCATTGATGCCGGTTCCTACAGCTGTTCCACCAATAGCAAGTGCCAACATTTTTTCCGTGGATTGTAGAATCATTTCTTTGGATCGTTCTATCATATGCACCCATCCACTAATCTCTTGTCCTAAAGTAAGTGGAGTCGCATCTTGGAGATGTGTTCGGCCAATTTTCACAACATCTTCGAATTCCTTCTCTTTCTCCTTAAGAGTCGTATGTAGAATATTGATAGCAGGAAGGAGGGAGGAATGAACTTCCATTACTCCAGCAATATGCATAGCAGTAGGGAAGGTGTCATTGGAACTTTGACTCATATTCACATCATCATTTGGATGTATCTTTTCACTTTCACCATTTTTGTATAGCCACTTATTCCCCCAATGTGCAATAACTTCATTCACATTCATATTACTTTGCGTACCACTGCCAGTTTGCCAGACAACTAATGGAAAGTTGTCATCTAATGTACCTTTTACTATTTCATCACAAGCGAGTACGATTGCTTTTGATTTAACTGTGTTTAATTTTTCCAGCTTCTCATTCACAATGGCGGCACTTCTTTTTAATATGGCAAATGCGCGAATTACTTCATTCGGCATTTTCTCAATACCAATGTTAAAGTTCTCCTTACTTCGCTGCGTTTGAGCACCCCAGAGCTTCTCAAGAGGAACCTTAATCTCACCCATAGTATCTTTCTCTATACGATACTTCATATTAATCACCTCACTTAAAGTGTATTCCCTTATATACATAAGCATAATCTCAGAGTGAGCAAGAAATTTTACGTAAGCTTGCAAAATTTATATAATAAATAAGATTTCAAACAATGGTTTGTTGTCCATACTAGTGTAGATACATAAATAGAAAAGAGGATTTAAAATGAAAGTGAAAATTAACCGTAATGCTGCAAAATTCTTAAAAAGCGAGTTAGAAAAGGAACATGCAGAAGGGAAGATGTTCCGCGTATTTGTAACTGAAATGCATGGGAATCACGCTCATTATGACTTGATGCTAGATACACAAAACGAACACGATATAATCGTAAAAACTGATAAAGAAATTGATATCCTGTTAGACAGCAGAGAAGAATTCCTAGACGGAGTCTGGATTCAGTACTTCCACTTCCCACAAGAAGAACTAATCATCACAAATCCATCAAAAGGATATCCAACACATAACCACTAAACTAACACTTTAATGCTATAAAGGGAGTGGGGGACAGCCCCACTCCTTTATAGCAGATTTGCTTTGTGTAAAAATCCAAAAACCGGATTTTTACCTTAGTATCAATTAACTACTTTACATAAAGAATGTTACTTTTTTCTAATTCAACCTCAAAATGCTCCTAAACTGGTTTTACACCAGAATAATTGTACTAATAGCAACAAAGCTTTTAAAAAAAAGCCTAATTAAAAGAGACCCCAACACGTGATGTGGGGTCTCTTTCTTGGTCAACGATTATAGACCTTGCTGACCGCGTAATTGTTGTTCAGCCATGGCAACAAGACGTTTTGTCATTTCGCCACCGACTGAGCCGTTAGCTCGTGCGGTCGTATCAGCACCTAGCTGAACTCCAAACTCTGAAGCAATTTCTTGCTTCATTTGATCCAGAACATTTGCTGCACCAGGAACTAAAAGTTTGTTTCTTGCCACGATACATCACTCCCGAGCGAGTTTTGAGCAAGGGAAGCTTGCTCCCTCTTAACATAACCTTTCATCTAATAATTATGCAAACATACCTATATATTTTCGACAAAATTTGCATATTTTCCCTTTGATGTTACACGCTAAGAATAACAAATCGGAGTGTTAGGAGATGAACGAGTGGAGGAAATTATTACTTTTTTTATTATTGTCATACTTTCATTCTTATCCGTAGCGTCACTCACTCATATAAAAAGATGGTTTACTAAAATTGAAATTCTCCTTCTATTTCTGTTCACATCTTACTTTTGCCAAAATATGTTTTACACCATAACCTCACCATATGACAGGTTACGAGTTGTAGAGGAACATCTACCATTTTGGAGCGTCCGATTACAATATGGTGTCGTCTTTGCCATTACGCTACTATGGGTCATTGCTATATATCGTTCAAAATCACCTCTCATGATAAAGCTAATTGCAACGTTTTCTTGGATTGTATTTGGAATCTTAGTAGAAAAATCATTTCTGATTCTCGGTGTCTTAAGTACACACTCTAAAAGCTGGTATCCATCGCTCGATATGTTTTTTGAAATGCTTGTCATATTATTAACATTTTGGTTTTCTAACTTTCTACGTACAATCTTACGAAAAGAGTCAATAATATGACCAAGTTTTATGAATTGACATATGGGCTACTCGAACCATTATTACCTAAAAAATTTGATGAAAATGAATGGTTTACTATTGCCATTACTATTCTAGTTTTATCAATAAGTGTTTACTTACAAAAAAAACAACCAATCCTACTCCAAACAGAGTTAATCGGTGTCCTACTTATAAATTTATTGTATACAACAGTTGGTGACTATTTTTTGGCTATTCCTCCGTATGACTTTTACGACACCGTTGATCACAATAGTGGTGAATTCATGGATATACTATTGCAAAACATCGTCTATCCTTTTTCCTTACTCATCATGATGTATTTTTATGTAAAATATAAACCGAACAAGCTATTTTACACACTGTTATGTGCGGTGATTTTGTTTGTGTTAGAATGGATTTCTATCAAATATTTTCATTTATTCACCTTAAAGTCATGGAAATCATGGTACTCCTTATTCTTTTACACACCAGTTGTATGGATCAATATTATCTTTTACGAGAAGTTACACCAGTATATTATAATGAAAATAAATCAAAAGGGATGACTCTTGAAATAACAGGTTCCAATTCACTTTGCAGAAAAGTAAATTAGAATACGATTTTAGCGGAAGTCACAAAAAATATGCGAAAACAGACTAAATTTTATTACGTTGTTGAATTCAAAATCAACAGCGTTTTCTTATGCAATTACTCATACTAATGATTTTGTGTTTTTTAAGGAACAATTCGTGCTATAAGTTCATTGTTTGCACCTCTCGGGAACCCTGTACCTTTAATATAAGTCATTTTTTGTTTAGAGAACCATTGAACATTTTCAGGCAATTGCATATACTATATATGAGCATATGCACATATAGTTAAACGAAAGGATGTACAATAAACGATGGAACGAAACAGTCATTCTTTTTTACCTCAACACACAGTGGAAGAGGCGTCAAAAATTTTTAAGGTATTAGCTGATCCAACCCGGATTAAATTATTATATTTATTATCACAGGAAGAGTGCTCGGTCGGTCATATTGCAGAAGTACTAGAGTTGTCGCAGTCTGCTGTATCACACCAGTTAAGCACACTTAGAACCTTAAGGCTAGTGAAGTATAGAAGGGAAGGGAACACATTTTTATATACATATGATGATGACCACGTCATCTCAATTCTCAATCAAGTCATTCATCATATTGAACATGAATAAGGGGGAATACCGATGGGACATCATCACCATCATGGGCATGGGCATGACCATCACGGACACCATCATCATTTCGAAGAAACAAGAGAAGGCAATAAAAAAGGGCTGTTTATAGCCTTCTTCATCACAACTGGGATTATGTTACTTGAGTTTTTCGGAGGACTTATTACCAATAGCTTAGCTTTACTTTCGGATAGTGGACATATGTTAAGCGATGCCAGCTCTCTACTACTAAGTTTAGTGGCCATCTGGTTTTCCGCAAGACCCGCTACTTCCAATAAAACATACGGATTTTATCGGTTTGAAATATTGGCTGCACTTTTTAACGGGATTACACTTTTCATCATTGCAGGATTTATCGTTTGGGAAGCTTTTGGTCGATTCTTTTCACCACCAACTGTAGCAAGTGGAACTATGATACTGATTGCCTCTATCGGATTAGGAGCCAACCTATTAAGTGCCTGGGCATTGATGAGAAAAGGAGACGTAAAAAATAACGTCAACCTAAGAAGTGCTTATTTGCACATTCTTGGTGATGCATTAGGCTCAGTCGGGGCAATTATTGCAGGCATTATCATGCTAGTAGCGGATTGGTATTTAGCCGATCCTATCATATCAGTCATCGTTGCTTTACTCATTTTAAAGAGCGCATGGGGAGTGATTCGCCATTCTATTCATATATTAATGGAAGGGACACCTCAAACTATTGAAATAGAAAAAGTCAAATCAACATTACTGCAAATTGAAGGTATACTTGATGTTCATGACCTTCATATTTGGAGTATTACTTCCGGATTAGATACACTCACTTGTCACGTATTAATTAATGACTCTAAGAACTCACAAGAGATATTGCAGCAAGCAATAGATCTTATTCGAGAGAAGTTTCATATAGACCACACGACTATCCAAATTGAAACATCAGCTATTCATCATCATGAATTGAAAGTATAAGACTCCATATTGGGGTCTTTTATATTGGCTGTTTTTGTATCGATTGTTGCTTTCTCGAAAAAATCCCAAAATTAATATTTTTACCTTAGTATTTAGATACTTCTATACATAAAGAGAGTTGCTCTTTACATATCTAGCCTCAATTTGCTTTTAAATTTGGTTGTATACCAGAATAATTCTACAAAAAGTAACAAATCTCTAGAAAATAGCCTTCATATTTCTATCATTTCAAATACACAAATTGTTTCCATCTTCTAAAAGACGAAGCAATTCTATGAATAATTTGGTATACTTTTAAAGGAATTAAAGTAGATAAATAGGTGATATTTGTGCAACCAAGACAATTTTTTAATAGCCCTATCGGAATAACAAATAAAGAAGGTCCTTCTGCGACTTTCGCTGACACTAACAATAGTGCAACACTCATTTCAAATTCAGAAAAAGATGCTGCTTATTTCCGTTCGTTGGAAATGTCGGGCATCTTTTTAAATGCTTCCCAAATTGAAGCTGTACGCCATAAGGATGGTCCACTATTAACATTAGCAGGTGCTGGCTCTGGCAAAACATCCGTCCTCGTATGTCGGACAGGCTACCTGATGAACGTCTATAATGTGGACCCTAGGCAAATTCTGCTCGTTACCTTCTCAAAAAAGGCAGCAGATGAAATGAAAGAACGAATTAGTACCCTACCAAATATAACCCCTGGAACGGCAAGGGGCGTACAAGCAAGTACGTTTCACTCGTTCTTCTTAACGATACTCAGAAGCAGAGGTTACCACCATGAAATTGTAAGCAGTGAACGTCAAAAGCAAATTGTCATTAAACAAATCATGAAAGAACTTGGAATGGGAGACAGCTATCAGCCAGAGACAATACTACAGCTTATTTCCACACATAAGGTGAACATGATAAAGGATCATGCTTGGCCAAAGGAAACAGAGGATGCAAGAAGAGCATACTTAAAATACGAAGAGTGGAAGAGAAGAACGAACAAAGTAGATTTTGATGATATCCTCGTAGAGGCATATGAACTGTTATCAAACAACCTTGTCTTACTTCAAACACTACGTAATCGGTTTCAATATGTCATGGTAGATGAGTTTCAAGATACCAATCTTATACAATATGAATTAATTAAGCTCTTAACTGCAAAATCCAAAAACTTATTTGTCGTAGGCGATGACGATCAAACAATCTACACATTTAATGGCGCAAGAAATGAATTCATTCTGAATTTTGACAAGGAGTTCGAATCTGCTAAAACAATTTTCTTAGATATCAATTACCGCTCTACAACACCGATTGTCGGTCTTGGAAACGAAGTGATTAAACACAATCGAAAACGCAAAGTAAAAGTGCTAAAAGCAACGAAGAAAAGTGTTCTATTGCCTCAATATAGCCGCCCGGCTACAACGGATGATGAAGCGAAATGGGTTGTAAGTGACATAAAAGAGAAAGTAGCTTCTGGTCAATATCGTTATGCAGATTTTGCCGTTTTGCATAGAACCGCGAACAATAGTCGTGCCATATTTGAACAACTCATTATTGAAAAATTACCGTTCATTCAATTTACCGGTAATGACAAATTATTCTATGAACACTGGACGGTAAAACCGATCCTCGACCACTTAAGACTGGCATTTAACCCAAGGGACTTTGATGCGATGGATGGAATGGTAAACACACTTTATCTCTCACGTGAAAAGGCTATGGATTTCATTTGGAGCGAAGAACAAAAGTCAAAGAAGAAGTACCCGCTCATCCATTTAACTACCTTTCCGGGTTTAAAAAGCTTCCAAGTTGAAAAAATAAAAGAACGCATTAAACTTATAAAAGAAGTAAAGGATATAGAGCCGCAACAAGTGATCAAAAAATTACGTCAATTATTTTATGATAAATACTTAGAAACAGAAGGAGTAAAACAGGCAACACTTCATAAGGAAGATTTGAAGGAGACATTAGACGAACTGGAAGCTTCCGCAAAGCGCTTTACGTCGATAGCTGACTTTCTCCGATTTATTCAAGAAATGAATGAACAACTGTGCGTATTAAAAAGTTCAAGTAACCAGTCAGAAAGTGATGCCATCCACTTAATGACGATTCATAAAGCGAAAGGTCTAGAGTTTCGCACAGTATACTTAATTGGTGCTTCTGAGGGAATCTTGCCACACATTACAGCCATTGAAGCGGAAAAACTAGAAGTTGCTGATCCTAAGCAATCCATACAAGAGAAGATGGAAATGGCTTTAGAAGAGGAACGCCGATTAGCATATGTAGGAATTACGCGAGCGATGGAAGAACTGTATATACTATCCCCCTCATTTTACAGAGGGAAAAAGGTAGAAGTTTCACGCTTCCTATTAGAAGCATTTGGCACGAGAAACGAAAAGGGAAACAGCAATACAGCAACAGTTTTAGCATGGGTATGCACAAAGACACACTGCATGGGCTGGCAAAGAATTATGACACATGAAGAAGCAGAGCTAAATGCAAAAGAATGTCCATTTTGCAAGGGGACAATGAAAAAGGGAACAAAAGAGATAAGTAGTAATAGTTGAACATAGTTGTGTAAAGAACTATTCTATAAGAATAGCTTACGTGAAGGGAATGCTTACATGAGTAAAAAATTAGTATTAGCTGAAAAGCCTTCAGTTGGACGAGACCTGGCAAGAGTGCTAGGTTGTTCAAAGAAGGGAAATGGATTTTTCGAAGGAAATGGTTATGTCGTCACATGGGCGCTCGGTCATTTAGTTACCTTAGCGGATCCAGAGATGTATGATGATAAATATAAATCATGGAAGATAGAAGACTTACCGATGATGCCTTCGCCGTTAAAATTAACCGTCATTAAACAGACAGGTAAACAATTTCAAACGGTAAAATCACAAATGAATCGTAATGACATCACTGAAATTATTATTGCAACTGATGCTGGTCGGGAAGGGGAACTAGTAGCGCGTTGGATCATTGAAAAAGCCCGTATCCAAAAACCACTAAAACGCTTATGGATTTCCTCTGTAACAGACCGTGCCATAAAGGAAGGCTTCGCTAAATTGCGAAATGGAAAAGAATATGAGAATTTATATGCCTCAGCTGTTGCCCGTTCAGAAGCAGACTGGTATGTAGGGATGAATGCGACGCGCGCCCTAACAACAAAGCATAATGCCCAGCTCTCATGTGGACGTGTACAAACACCTACGCTTGGGATGATTGCCAAGCGTGAAGAAGAAATTAAACAGTTTAAACCAAAGCCGTTTTTCGGAATTAGCGTAAAGTCTGATAATCTCTCATTAATATGGCAAGATGCAAAATCAAAAGACAACAGGTCATTTGATCAACAGAAGATAGAAGAGATCCTCACTCGCTTAAAAGGTAAAAACGGACAAATTAAGCACGTCCAAAAGCAAGCCAAAAAGAACTATTCGCCGGGTCTATATGACTTAACTGAACTACAACGTGACGGTCATAAAATGTATGGATACTCAGCGAAAGAAACACTATCTATCATGCAAAAGTTGTATGAACAGCATAAAATTGTAACATATCCAAGAACAGATTCCAGATATCTTTCAACAGACATGGTAGAAACGTTAAAAGACCGATTAGAAGCTGTTGCCATACCAGGATATGCACCACTTGCACGAAAAGCAATGAAAACCATGAAACCAAACAAATCATTTATAGACAATAGTAAAGTCTCAGATCACCATGCGATCATTCCAACAGAACAACGAGCAGATATGAGGGCGTTATCTGATAAAGAACGGAAAATATATGACCTGATTGTCAAACGATTCCTAGCGGTTATGTTTCCACCCTTTGAATACGAACAAACGACAATTACAGCGTCTATCGATAAAGAAACATTCACTGCAAAAGGGAAGACAATATTATCAAGTGGATGGAAAGAAGTTTACGGTACGTATACAGATGAAGATGAAGATGAGGATGACTCAACTGATCAACTACTTCCTTCTGTATCTGAAGGGGAAGAAGTAAAGATCGTTTCCATAACGAAGACGAGCGGGGAAACAAAGCCACCAAAACGTTTTAACGAAGCAACACTTTTAACCGCCATGGAAAACCCGTCTAAGTTTATGGCAGGTGAAAGTAAAGATTTAATCCAAACGATTGGCCGGACTGGTGGACTTGGTACGGTTGCCACTCGTGCAGATATCATCGAAAAACTATTCAACAGCTTCCTTATTGAGCAAAAAGGGAAAGAAATCTTCATCACAAACAAAGGGAAGCAACTGCTTGAACTAGTACCTGAAGACTTAAAATCACCTGCTTTAACAGCAGAATGGGAACTAAAACTAGAAGCCATTGCAAAAGGCAGCTTAACGAAACATGCGTTTATTGGGGAAATCAAATCGTACACGAAAGAAGCGGTAGCTGAAATTAAAAATAGTCAAACACGTTTCAAACATGATAACATGACGGGTACAAAATGTCCGGATTGCGGAAAATTAATGCTTGAAGTAAACGGGAAAAAAGGGAAGATGTTAGTATGTCAGGACCGCGAATGCGGACATCGTAAAAACATCTCAAAGGTAACAAACGCTAGATGTCCAAACTGTCATAAAAAGCTTGAATTACGCGGGCAAGGTGAAGGACAGATTTTTGTATGTAAATGTGGGCATCGTGAAAAGCTTTCAACCTTCCAAGAGAGAAGAAAGAAAAATGCAAACGGAAAAGTATCAAAACGTGAAGTCCAAAATTACATAAAAAAACAAAATGAAGAACCGGTGAATACTGCCTTAGCAGATGCTTTTGCAAAGTTGAATTTGAAGAAGTAAGGTTCATAGATGATGACTAAACTTCTAATCACCCATAATAAATCTTATTCTGGGAAAACTAGATAAATCAATGTGAAGTTTATAGCAATATAAACTGGGGGAATAACAATATGCCAGGTGAACTTTCAAAGTTTGCAGTACTGAAAAGAAAATTATATTTGTGGGTTCTGCCGTTACTGATCCTGGCGATTATCAGCTCTTATTCTGACTGGGATTGGGACTTCTCTGCCTTTGATGTCATCAGTGGAATTTTAGTGTTATGGTTTTTTTCTGCCTGGATACTCTTATATAAAAAGACTGCTATACGTTTAGTAGAAATCGTAACATTAGGTGTCAGCAGTGTTACACATTTAATTACAACCTTTTATACTCTGAATTGGATTGTACAAGAACAACAGGATACCATTGGTAGCAGCAGTTATTGGACAACACTCATATATATTTATATCTTCGTTACCTTAAAGGGAAGAACAGGTGCCATCTATTCATTTTTACTGTGGCTGGCAACATTTAGTCTTGTTATAGTCTTTTGGCCAAACCTAAGTTCTGAATTTAAGGATAATTTCTTGCAATATATGCTCGCAAACCTTGTCTACATTAGTTTTCTTTTTGCATCGCTTAGAATTATGCGAACGTATACAGAATCAGAACTACTTGAAAAAATGGCCTATCACGATTCTTTAACAGGTATAGCAAATCGCAGACAACTGCATAATTGGATGGATCAGATTATGCAAAAGCAACCTGAGCATCTATCGGTCATATTTTTCGACATCGATCATTTTAAACGAATTAACGATCAATTCGGCCATCTTGCAGGTGATCAAGTATTAGTAGAATTCACAACAATCATAAATGAACATCTAAATTCAAGTGATTACTTTGGCCGCTGGGGCGGAGAAGAATTTGTTGTAATAACACTTCAACCGTTACCAGATGCAATTGAACTAGCGGAAAGCTTAAGAAAAGTTGTAAGTGAGCATTGCTTTACGAAAGTAGGGAATGTCACATCAAGTTTTGGTGTAGACTCATTAAGACCAGGAGAACATCCAAACTCACTATTCGACAGAGCAGATACGGCTCTTTATTTAGCAAAACAAGAAAGTAGAAACACCGTCAAATTTTATAATACACAAAAGTAAAGCTTGAATTACGTCAAAATATCCTTTACTATATGTAAATAACTTCATACTTTAATCGTTATGATAGGATCTAGTAGTTACTTGTCTCCCTGTAAAAGAGAGCTGATGGTTGGTGTGAATCAGCACATAGATGAGAACGAATTACCTCCTTGAACTTTCTCTGTGAACAATGAAGTAGCAGTAGAACGGCCAAAACCGTTATGAACTAGAGTGGAAGACAGATGTCTTCAAGTAAGGGTGGTACCGCGTATTAACCACGTCCCTTTTATAGGGGCGTGGTTTTTTATATTGTCTGTCTTCGTATAGATTGTTGCTTTCATGTAAAAATCCCAAAAGCCGGCATTTTATTTGGTACCTAGTTACTACTAAACATAAAGATGGCTGCTCTTTTCTAATCCACCCTGAAGTTTGCTTCTTAAACTGATTGTATACCTAGAATAATTGTACTTAAAGCAACAAAGTTTTAGAAAAGGGCCTTTATATTCGATGAAAGAGAGGAATAATCATGGAAAACTTTATTGAAAAACTAACAACTGAACAAAAATTAGAAGTAGAGAGGCAGTTTGCAATTTATGAAAGCGGCGTTCAAGAGATTATTCCTTCCTATGAACTGCGTCAAAAAATTGCAAAATCACTACGAACAGAAAAACCGTTAAAAATAAAATTAGGATTAGATCCTTCAGCACCAGATGTACACATTGGACACACAGTCGTCTTAAACAAATTAAAACAATTTCAAGAAAACGGACACATCATTCAATTAATTATCGGAGACTTCACGGGTAAAATTGGAGATCCAACTGGAAAAAGTGTCGCCCGAAAGCAACTAACGAACGAAGAAGTTCAACATAATGCAAAAACGTACTTTGAACAGTTCGGAAAAGTATTAGATATGGCAAAGGTAGAGCTGTACTACAACTCAAAATGGTTATCTTCACTTAATCTCGAAGATGTGATTCATCTTTCAGCTAGCATTACTGTCGCACGTTTACTTGAAAGAAACGACTTCTCAGAACGACTATCAACAGGAAAGCCGATATCTTTACATGAATTCTTCTACCCGTTAATGCAAGGTTATGACTCTGTTGAACTTGAGAGTGATGTTGAGCTTGGTGGTACCGATCAGCATTTCAACGTATTAATGGGACGACATCTGCAGGAACACTTTGGGAAAGAAAAGCAGGTTGTCATCATGCTTCCACTATTAGAAGGTTTAGACGGTGTAGACAAAATGTCTAAATCTAAAAATAACTACATCGGTATTGACGAGGCACCAGAACAAATGTATGGAAAAACAATGTCGATACCAGATGAACTCATTACAAAATACTTCAATTTAGTAACTGATCTTCCGGTAGAAGAGAAGAAGCGTATTGAACACGAATTACAAGAAGGCATCTTACATCCACGTGATGCCAAAATGCATCTAGCAAAGATCATTGTCACGATGTACCATGGGACAGAAGCGGGAGAGCGAGCAGAGGGTCATTTTAAAACGGTCTTCCAACGTGGTACCTTACCTACAAACATTCCGGAACAACAGTGGAATGGTGCAAGCGAGATAAGCCTAATTGATCTTTTAGTTCAATTAAACTTACAAAGCTCAAAAAGTGAAGCAAGAAGAATGATTCAAAACGGAGGAGTTCGCGTCAACGAACAAAAAGTAGAGGACGTCCAGACAGTTATTACGATAACTGATGGCCATGTCATACAAGTAGGAAAGAGAAAGTTTGTGAAACTTACTTTGTAATTTACTTCTGGGAAAATCATATATATAACAGTGTATATATTATTGAAATACACTGTTTTTTTGCTATAGTTTATGTAATGGAAAGGAGTTGAAGTGATGCTGAATTTCGAACGGTTAAAATCCATTACCATTCCAAAAAAGTGGCAAATTGCCTATAGTGAAGAGATTCATAAACTGGATCTACTTTATCAAGAAGAAGAACGATTATATTACGAGATGTATACGACCGGGAAACAATCTAGTAGAGTAGATGAAATTTCACAGGTAAAGCACTCGTTAATGACTGATGATGAACTGTATCAAACACTCGTAAGCTGGAGAGCTAATTTTATCGATAACCACGTATGGAAGAGAAGACTTGACGTTTTTTTAAATAGAATGCAACAAGAATCCCTCGATAGTCATCCAGACATCGTTGCCCTACAACAGCAATTACAATCAAGGTTATTAGAAAGTCAAATTACAGTTAGAGGAAAAGAGTACAATCTAGGAACGGTTCATTCGACAATCATGGATCATTCAGACCGTGAACTTCGAAGACTTCTATTCTTAGAATCGAAAAAAATCGGTCTACACGCAGAAGACCTTTTTCGATCATTAATTAAAAAAAGAAACCAATTAGCTCAAGATAAAGGATATCAAAACTACTATGATTTTATATGTAAGCTTAAAGATATTCATCTAGACTCGTATATAAAAGAAATGAATGAGTTGATAAACCAATCCACACAGACAAGCAACTATTGGGACAAGACAATAAAGGAAAAGTTTAATTGGGAAAAAATCCATCATTATGATCAATATTTTTCTACTTTTCATTTCCATTCTATTAATAATGATATTTTCCAAACAACTCGCTTGGAAGAAATATTAGATGATATTGTTCAGGGACTAGGCATTACGATTAAGGATTTACCTGTTACGATTGAACAGTTAGAGATTCCTTATGGTGGTTTTTGTGTAAATATTAATCCAAACGATCTTCGCCTTGTCGTAAATAAAAGGAAATCGTATTCATTATTTTTGTCTGGTATTCATGAAATGGGGCATGTAGTTGATGGGCATTATAGTTCCTATCGTTACCCTGAACTTTATCGTTTTCATTCAAGTATTGCTGCGGAAGCCATTGCTGAACTATTTCAGACAATCATGACAGACCAAGATTTTCTAAAAAACAACTTTCATATAGAAGATGAGGTTTATACACAAATTAAAGATATACACGAGTTAACCGATTTAAAATTAGTGAAAATTAATTATTTTTATAGCCTAGTAGAATATAATTTATATAATGATCCAGAGAAATCTTTTCAAGAATTGGCAGATGAATGTTATGTACAAGTTTATGGATATGAAGCTGAAACATTCCATCCAGCTAGTGAAATGTTCTACATAGAAAACCCAGTATTTTTCCAAGATTATAATTTCGCATTAGCAATTAGAGAAATGGTACGTGATAAATTCAATATTGAGAATCTTTATCGAGAAGAAAATGTATTTCAAGAATTAATTCAAACTATTATCGAGCCAAATCAGCTTTACTCTTGGCGAGAACGTGTACAACTGCTTTGCGGCGAACCTCATACGTTTAAATACTTAGCAAAAAACATACAAAAAAGAAACATATAAAATAAAACAAAGTCATTCAACTTATGAATGACTTTGTTTTATGGTTAAGTTTCAACATCCCAGTTAGATATTGAAACTCTTCAATAGAGACCGGTTTACTAAAGTAATACCCTTGCATTTGAGTACATCCGATTTTTTGTAAGAAATGTAGGTGTTTTTCTTCTTCAACGCCTTCTGCAATGACATTCATTCGCAAGCTAGTAGACATTGCAACGATGGTTTCAATAATCGTTTCCTGATCAGCACTTGATTCGATGTCTTGGATAAATGATTTATCAATTTTCAATACTTTGATTGGTAATCGTTGAAGGTAACTTAACGAGGAATAGCCCGTTCCAAAGTCATCCAAAAACACGTTGATACCTAGCGCCTCTAAATAGGAAAGCTTCTTTACCATGTCATCTACATCCAACATTGATATGCTTTCTGTCATCTCTATTTTTACCAAGTTAGGATCAATGTTCTCACTTTTTACAATGTCAGCTAGTCGCTCTAAACAGTCAATTTCTTCAAACTGTCTTACAGATACATTAACCGATACATACACACCTTCAAATCCTTTTGTTTGCCAGGTTTTCATATCGTTACATGCTTTTTTTAACACCCATTTTCCAATCGGAATAATTAATCCTGATTCCTCTGCAATTGGAATAAACTCGATAGGGGAGATAGGTCCGTATATCGGGTGGGACCATCTTAGCAGTGCCTCAAATCCAACAATTTTCTTTTTTACCATATCCACGATTGGCTGATAGTGAAGGAACAGCTGTTCTTTTGTTAAAGCTTTTCGCAACTCTTGTTCAAGCATCATTTTTCGAGCAAAATCATCTATTAGTCCATTTTGATAGACTTGGTAGTTGTTTTTACCTTTTTCTTTAGCCAGATACATCGCCTGGTCTGCTCGTTTAATTAAACTTTCAGTTGTATTGGCATGTTCAGGGTACATACTACCACCAATACTGGTTGTTAATGTATACTCATGGTTACTAAGTTCAAACGGCTCTCGTATATTTGTGATAATTTGTTCAGCTATTTCCTCTACTTGCCTATCATCTTGTACGTTTTTCAGTAATATCGCAAATTCATCTCCACCTAATCGTGCAACTAATTCATTCTTATTGACAATTTGACGTAGGCGATCTGCGATAATCTGCAGAATTTGATCTCCTACATGATGTCCTAGTGAATCATTCATATATTTAAAGCGATCAAGGTCTAAATAGAGAACTGCGTGTTTTTGGTTGGAGTAGTTGAGGAGTGCTTGATCTAACGAATGGTAAAACATTCGACGATTTGGTAATTCAGTAACAACATCATAATATGACAGCAGATTGACTGTTTCTTCCTTTTGCCTAGATTCAGTTATATCAATCATCACCCCATCCATCCGCTCTAATTCACCATTTTCATCAAGAATTGGCACAATATAATCAGAGATCCACCTGATCGTTCCGTTGCGATGAATAATACGATATTCTTGGTTAAGCGTCATTCCATTAACTAGTTCAGCTTGCTGCTTCTTAACAGTATCTACATCATCAGAATGTATTAAGCTCATCCATAGATCTGGTTCATGTTCAAACTGTCCTTTTGCATAACCCGTTATTCGCTCAAATGCAGAGGTGACATAACATAATTTTTTCTTTTTTAGGTCATACGACCAAACTGAGACATTCGTATTCTCAAAAATATTTTGCAACTGATTACGAGATTGAACCAATTCCAGCTGTAATCGTTTGTTTTTGGTAATATCTTTTGCAACCCCAATTACACCAAGTACTTTTTCATCAATCTTGATCGGCATGGCTGTTACGGATAGCTCAACTTCCTGTCCGTCCTTTCGGATAATGGTTACCTCAAAGCTCTTCGTTACTCCTACTAAAACCTCCTGAAACAGATGGTAAATTCTCTCGATATCATCGTCTTTAATAATTAAGTTGATGGAGGCTTGAAGAATTTCTTCCAACGAGTACCCCGTAATTTCTGAAGCACGTTCATTGGCTAAAATACACGTTCCATTTGTATCTAATGCATAACAACCATCGGGATTGTTCGTAAATAAAGCCGAATAAGCACTATATAAAGATGGAATATCTCTCAGTAAATTAGTCATGTTTATTTCCTCTTCTCACCAATATGTATAGTTCAATTATACTAACAATTACCTTAGATTTCTTGAGGTAGTTTTAACCAAATCGTATGGATAAAGCATCCATTATAGGGAAAAGTAAGAGCAAATTAGTTTGGAGAGGCTCTTATGAAAAAAGTGATGACACCGAAGAAACTACAACTAAAAAAAGAAAACAAAAAAGTCGAAGAAGAACCAGTCTCAAAAGATTTACATCAAAATGTGGAGTTATTACAAAAGGAATTTGAAAAATCAGATGTAACATTCCGAAAGATAAAGGTTGGGAACCATGAAGCATGCTTACTATTTATTGATGGATTAATCGATAAAGTAACAATTGAATTACACGCCATTCATGAGTTGATAGAAGCTGTATCGTTAGAGGAACTTTCAGATGAATATATTGAACAAAATGTTGTATCTGTAAATAAAGTATTAAAATCGGATGACTTAGCGGAAGTAATGAATTATATATTAGACAGTAATGCGGTTTTATTAATCGATCAGGTAGATAAAGCATTAGTGCTAGATGCTAAGGGTGGAACAACAAGAAGTGTATCAGAACCTGAAACAGAAGCCTCCATAAGAGGTCCTAGGGAAGGGTTCACTGAGAACATTGGCGTAAACAAAGCTCTCGTTAGACAAAAAATACGCTCAAACGATCTAAAGATGATTTCAAAAGTTGTCGGTACACACACTCGAACGTCTCTATCTATTATGTATATGGAGAGCATTGCTTCTCCAGATTTAGTAGCAGAAGTAGAAGCAAGAATTGACAGAATTAAAATTGACGGTGTCTTAGAAAGTGGATACTTAGAGGAGTTTATGGAAGACAACCCGTACACATTGTTTCCACAAATTCAAAATACGGAACGTCCTGACTCTGTTGCGGCAAATCTACTGGAGGGCAGAGTGGCTATATTGGTGAACGGAACTCCATTTGCCTTGATTTTACCTGCTACCTTTTGGCAATTTTTACAGGCTACCGAGGATTATTATCAGCGTTTTCATATTGCTATCTTTCTACGGTTACTTCGTGTGACCTTGATATTCCTAGCTTTATTATTACCCGCTTTCTACATTGCTGTTACAACGTATCACCAGGAAATGATTCCGACCAATTTGTTATATAGCATTGCAGCAAGTCGGGAAGCCATTCCGTTTCCGGCCTTTATTGAGGCACTCATTATGGAGATTGCCTTTGAGGCATTGCGGGAAGCGGGAATTAGATTACCAAAAGTAATTGGACAAGCAGTAAGTATTCTAGGGGCACTTGTTATTGGACAGGCAGCTGTTGAAGCTGGTATTGTTTCAGCACCGATGGTTATTATCGTTTCATTAACAGGGATCGCATCGTTCACGATACCACGATTTAATCTAGCTATTTCGATCCGTTTACTACGTTTCCCAATGATGCTACTGGCAGCAACATTGGGACTATATGGAATCGTACTCGGATCGATTGTATTGTTAACTCATTTATGTAATTTACGTTCATTTGGTGTTCCTTATTTTAGTCCACTTGGACCACTTAGTTGGAAAGAATTGAAGGATGTCTTTGTACGAGTACCATGGTGGAAAATGGACAACCGACCTTCTGAATTTGTAAAGAATAATGTCAAACGGGAAGAATCAGACCTCAAGCCATCTCCCGAACAATAACAACTAGACTTTGAAGGAGGGGAATCAATAATGAAAAAGCTGAAAATTGGTTTTATTAGTTGTATTTCCCTCATGCTACTAACGGGGTGCTGGGATAGAATGGAAGTTAATGATGTAGCATTTGTTACTGCAACAGGGTTCGATAAGGTGGATGAAAATGCATTTCAAATCTCTGTACAAATCCCGCTTCCTAGTGCAATGGGAGGAGCAGGATCTTCAGGTGGGGGCGGTGGTACGTCAGGTGGTCCTTCTTATATTGATTCTGAAATTGGTCGAAATGTAAGGGAAGCGAATGATAATTTACAATCTAGATTATCACGCCAACTTTTTTTCGGTCACCGAAGAGTACTGGTATTTGGAGAGGAGATGGCACGAGGTGGATTTGAAAAGTCACTACAACTTGTCCTAGAACAACCACAATCCAGACTTTCATCCTACGTTCTTGTAACTGAAGGTGAAGCAATGGACATCTTAACCGCTACCCCCCATTTAGAAAGGCTTTCCTCTGAAGCTATGCGTGAAATTGTAAAGGCTGGCAAGCCCGTTACTGTCAAGGATGTATTAAGTGACATAGGATCAGAAGGGAAAGACCCTGTCTTACCGTTTGTCAAAACCATTAAAACCAAAAATGGAAAAACTAAAGAAGTGAAAGACGAGATAGCTGTAGAAGGATCGGCTATATTTAAAGGTCAAAAATTGAGCTATTTTACGAAAGATGAGGAATCTAATGGTGTACGGTGGCTGCTCGATGGAATGGAAGAGAAAAATTATACATTTTCAGTACGAGATAACGAGGAACTGAACGTACAAGTCATGAAGGTAAAGGTACAGACTGATTATAAGATCGTTAATGATTTACCGTCCTTCAATCTTAAAATTGTAACAGAAGCAAATATGATGCAAAATGAAGCACAGTTGAAACTAGGTGATGTAAGTGCATATAAACTTGCAACAAAAGCAATGGAAAAGCAAATTGTGAAAGAAGTTGAAGCATTGCTCAATCACTCAATGGATGAGGGAATCGACGTGTTCGGATTAGGTTTACATGTTGTCATTAAGGACAATCTCCTTTGGGAGGAGAAATTGAAAAAGCATTGGCGTGAGCTTTTACCAGATATTAAGGTGAAGGTAGAAGCACAAGCAAGCATCGAACAAGTGCTCAATTCAGGAATTGACATAAAGGAGGAATAAAGATGGAAGCAACAATTCTAATCATATTAATGTTGACAGTATTCCTGTTAACTCGTCATAAACAAATGGACAAAAAAGAAAGAGTACTTGTTTACACATTATCTTTATTCGCAGCAGGTTTATCATTGCTGTTTGTTTTGCCTTTTTCCTTGAATAGGGTTACTGTTTTCGTTAATAACATCCTTAGCCCCATAGCAAAAATGGTGATATCATAATGAAAACGAAAATTTCTCCATTTCAGTTAGCCATTATTATTGCTAATTTTGTCTTAACAGGCTCGTTAATGGTGACTGGTCAAATCATTACACAAATTACAGAACACACAACTTGGCAAGTACCATTTGTCATACTTCCAGTTTTATTAGGTTTACTCTTTATCGGTATGGGAAGAAAAGGGAATCTTGTCGATGTGATACCTTCTGCTAGTAAAAGTAAACTTTCAATGATATTTTCAATATTAATGGCAATTTTGTTAATGTCTGTCTTCATTCGTGATGTACGCACGTTTGTTCATTACATTTCTTCTAACCTGTTACCCACAACACCCCTTGAAATTACGACAATCATCTTAGTTATTACATTAGTATACATTAGTGCTGCAGGTTTAGAAGTGATTGGAAGAGTTACCGTGATTCAATTTGTGGTATTATCAGTTATCATTTTAACTCTTCCACTTACACTCATAAATGAACTTAAGATGTCTAATCTTTTGCCAATCTTTGAAATAAAAGAAGCAATGAAATTAGGTAAGTCATCATTTATTTTACTTCCATGGATGGGCGAAGCATTTATTGTCTTTTATTTATTTTCTAATATTGAACATATAGAAGGATTAAGAAAAGCAACATACTTCGGTACTGCTCTTGGTATCTTATTATATTTTGTTCTACTGATCCTGAATATTTTAGTGCTTGGTGAGAAAATTGTACGCCTCTCAACGTTCCCTAATATTACAATGATTCAACAAATTAACATCACTGATTTTCTTGACAGATTAGACTTAGTAATCGTGATCGTCTGGATGCCATGTTTAGTAGCAAAGCTTGCACTTACTTTATTTTTAATTCAAAAGGCTGTGGCAAATGTCAGAAGTTTTGAATCAGTTAATTTGATTTTACCTTTAGGATTGTTACTTGGAGTGTTATCCATTGTATTATTTAAAAGCACAGTTGTGTTCTTTGAATTCACCTTTTTCTCGTGGACTCTAATTGGTATCTTTTTCGAAATGACATTGTTAGCAATCTTTCTATTCATGCGAAAAAAGAAACAGAAAGCAGAATCAACGTAAGCATAAATTGTCATGATTTATGCTTTTTTTATTTAGATACGAAAAAGAAATATTGGTTATAAACTGGACCGGTATTCTCTTACATAAAGATGCAATGCTCCACAAAACTGAAAAATGGTATGATAAGGGAAAAGCATGAGAAGGGGGCTGTGGTGACAATAGTATACGCAATCAGTTTATTTATCTTAGCTGGGATCGCCGAAATTGGTGGGGGTTACCTTATTTGGTTATGGCTGCGAGAAGGGAAGTCTTACTACTTAGGAATTGGCGGTGGGCTAGCATTAGCGCTCTATGGTGTGATTGCAACCTTTCAAACCTTTCCATCCTTCGGTAGAGTATATGCCGCATACGGTGGTGTTTTTATCGTTCTGTCTATTTTATGGGGATGGGGCATTGATCGGAAGACACCAGACATCTATGATTGGCTTGGAGCCTTTATCTGTTTGATTGGTGTATCTGTAATGCTATTTGTACCACGTAATTAATACATAGAGGTGGGAGAAACAAGAATGAACATACAAATAATAAAAGAGACACATCACGAGCATAAACAATATATCAATGACCAACTTTACAAATTTAATTTAGCACACTTCCCAGAAGACTTAAGGGGAAGATACGAACAAGTACATTTTACTTTATTGGATGAAGATGGCCGTGTTCGTGGGGGTATTCTTGGAGAAGTTTGCTGGAATTGGTTAGAAATTCACACGTTAATGGTAGATGAAGAAATACGATCGTTCGGGTTTGGTTCAAAATTATTAACTGAAGTAGAACTACTGGCAGTTAATAGAAAATGTGATTTTATCAAAGTAGATACGTTAAGCTTTCAAGCATTAGAATTTTATGAAAAGCACGGGTATAAGGTGTTTGGTCAACTTGACAATGTAGGAAGGCACTTTACTCACTATTATTTAAAAAAGGATTTATTAAAACATAGTCTCTTTTCTAAGACTTTGTTGCATTTAATACAACTAGAAGCAAATTGAGGCTGGATTAAAAGAGCAACTTTTCTTTATGTATAGAAGTATATAAATACTAAAGGAAATATATGGGTTTTGGGATTTTTACAAGAAAGCAACAATCTATACGAAAACAGCCTAAACATAAAATAGGAGGGTCACTGTGGAAAAAAAGATTCACTTAACCATTGCATGGATTACATATCCCATTACACTATTACATTTACTATTTGGTCATTATTCTCATGAAAAACTTATAGAAGGAATAATCTTCTATACTGTTGCCTTTATCCTTTATGTTTCATTGGTTCTTCTATATTGGAAGAATGAAACGGGTAGAAAAATGGTCGTTTATTGCTTACTACTATTCGCCATGATCTGTATCGTTATAATGTGGACTGCGTACTAATTCAATTATTTCATATAATTGAGGAGGATTTTACTACATATTGTCTAATAGTTTGTAAAACGTATTTATTGAGGTGAAGTTATGTACAGTCCAGAAGAAAGAGAATCTTATTTCCACCGAACAATAAGCGCCCTAAATTCGTCATCACTCATTGAAGGGATTGTCCAGATAGGTTCAGGAGTAAATGGATACAAGGACGGGCATTCTGATATTGATTTGATGGTGTCTACAACTAAAATTACTGACGTTGAGGAAGCGAAAAAGTACATACATTCGTATTTTAATAACCTGGACTTCCTATACATAAAGGAAGTTCAATTTCGAGAAAGTATCTACTTAGTAATTGCCGTTTTAGAAAATGAATTAGAGTTTAATGTGTCGATTTTACCAACCGACTACTTAAGTGTAAAATCACCATTATGGAATGTAATTGTAGACAAAACAGGGAATGTAACCGAAATCATGGAGCGAGAAAACAAGAAATTTACAGATAGACCATTTAAATATTTTGTTAGCGATGATATTGGCTTTGATTTCTTTTATGCAATGAGAAAGTTTTACACAGAACTAAAACGAAATAATTTAATTTATGCTCTCAAAATGCTCGAAACGTCGAGAGACTACATACTTGAAGTACAAGGAACCAACGAAAACAAAAAATTGCACCAATTTAAAGCATACGAAACATTACAGCCTGATTTTATAACAAAATATCTTCAGACATACCCTGACAAACTATCAGTCGATAGCTTACTTAACTCGGCTGATAAAGTCATAGATTTATTTTATGACACGGTCTGTCAGAGTGAAATTTTCTCCTTAAATGAAGTATGGCTAGACCGCGGGAAATCAAAAGACTTTATGTCAAAGATAGATTTTACGCCTTCTACCTGACGAAGAGTTATAGCCTTTGCTATGGTCGATACAATCCATTCATCTAGAATACTGTTATAAGATGAACTTAATCAATAAAGAAGTCATGGTTTCAGAAATTATAGTAGAAGCTGATGAGTTCATTCACAAATGGATACTTCCTTTACCAATACTGTAAGTGAAACGGAAAAAGTAGAGATTCATTACGGCGATTTTTAATGGCACATATTCAGCTATGAAAAACAGCCTTGTTTGCTAGGGATGTTAATGTGGAGGTTAAAGTTGAAGTATATATTATGTATGAAGGGTCATCTATTATTTATTTATACTCGAATTCACGTAAACTAGTAGAGGAAGATTCTGATATGCAGGATGACATCTATATTTTGATAAAAGCTTTACCTGGACATATGTTCATGATGATGAATCGTAATGTGGGCCATTTTTATAGGATACAACAAACTCAGGGACAATAAGCCCTGAGTTTGTTACTGTTCTTACTTAAACCAGCCCTTATTATAAAACCATCCAAACATACCGACACCTATGACCAACATTACCAAAAGCGTACCATAGTAACCATATTCGGAATGAAGCTCAGGCATATACTCAAAATTCATTCCATAAATCCCTGCTATGAAAGTGAGTGGCATGAAAATGGTCGTAATAACGGTTAGCACTTTCATCACTCTATTCGTTTGGTGTGAATTTAGCGATACATAGCTATCACGCATATCTGTCGTTAATTCTCGGCTTGCTTCAATCATTTCAGCAAGTTTTAATAAATGATCATGAATGTCTGCGAAGTATTCCATTCTTCCTTGTACATCTTTTAGACGACTTGAATTAATAATGCGATACGTTAAATCTCGCATTGGGGTGATCGTATGTCGTAATAATAATAGCTCATGTCTGACGTCAAATATCTCATTCAGAAGCTCTTCCGTTGATTTCACTTCTGAATTGGCGTCAATTTCATCTAGTCGATCTTCAATATGGTAGACGAGCGGAAAATAATTATCAACAATTTTATCTAATACATGATATAGAACAGTGGAAGGATTCCATTCGGATACAAGCTTTGATTGAACGAGTCTGTTCCACACCTCATCCACTTCGTGACTATGTTGATTATGAAACGTTACAATATAATGATCGCCAACAAAGAAATCAACTTCTTCACGAGTGAAAGTCTCTGCATTTAATGCTTGAATGACATAAAAGTTATAGTTCTCATAATAATCGAGTTTCGGGCGTTGCAGTGTATGTATACAATCTTCTATTGATAATGGGTGAAATTGAAGCGGGTGATGTAACGATTCAATTTCTTCTTCAGTCGGAGAATTAAAATCAATCCAATACCACTTGTTATCTGTTTCCTGTATATCCGGCAACTTTTCTAGTTCATGTAATTGGTTATTTTCAATGACAATAGTACGAATCATACGCTCTCCTTTAATGATTGTTACTATTACTTTACACGTAAAACAAGGAAATTCCAAAACTTTTTGTCTTATTTATGAAAGCTTGGACATATATTGTACAAGTTATCAACTTAAGGCAGTGGGTGATATAAAGGTGAGTGTAAGTATTTTATTAAGCTACATACTTCTAGGCATTACCTTAGCAGCTCCTATTGGGCCAGTAAACTCAGTTAGACTTGATAAAGGACTTAAAAACGGCTTTTGGCATGCCTGGGTAGTAGGGCTCGGTTCGATGATTGCTGATGCCATTTTTATGGCACTTGTTTATTTTGGTATTGTTCACTTTTTAGATTCACCACCCATTCAAATATTTTTATGGTTGTTCGGTGGATTTATATTAATTTATTCAGGAGTAGAAAGTATTCTCACGGCGAACCAAATAAAACTGCATCACATTCGAAGTAAAGACTCCATGCTTAAATGTTTTCTGACTGGTTTTATTATGTCGATATCCAGTCCTTTATCCATACTGTTTTGGCTCGGTATTTATGGGTCAGTGTTAGCAAAAACTGCTGCAACGTACGGTACAAGTGAGTTAATCTTATATAGCTCTATGATTTTTGTCGGCTTAGCAATATGGGATATTTTTGTTGCAAGCTTAACCAGTGGTTTTCGTAAGTTCCTAAATCTGAAAAGTATTATTTTCATCTCCATTATTTCAGGTTTATCTCTCATTGCTTTCGGTCTTTATTTTGGCTATCAAGGGATTGTTGCGTTATTTGGATGATGATGTAGGACTTTTTCCTGATGATGTCGAAGTAAACAGAGAAAAAGAACAGAAGGATGGTAATACATTTCATGAAATTAACTGGCAACAAAGTAACATTACGAACTATCATACCGGATGATTTCCCTGTGTTGTATGACTTTATATACGGCATGGAACAACCGGAGTGGAAAAATTGGGACGCACCTTATTTCCCGCACAAAGCCATACCCTATGATGCATTTGTTGAACAGATGACGAAAAAAATAGCAAATGCAACATCTGTCAACCAGTTAGCCATAATACACGAAGAACAACTTATCGGCACAGTATCTTCTTACTGGGAATTCGAACCTTCCAGATGGCTGGAAGCAGGAATTGTCATTTATGTACCTGACTATTGGAATGGTGGATTTGGCACAGATGCGTTAAAACTTTGGGTAAATTTCTTATTTGAGCAACATGATATTGCAAGGATCGGAATTACAACATGGTCTGGAAATGAACGGATGATGCGCGCCGCCGAAAAGATCGGCATGCAGTTAGAAGGAAGAATGCGAAAATGTCGTTACTACAACGGCACATATTATGATTCCATTCGCATGGGCGTCTTGCGAGAAGAGTGGAATCAATTAAATTAAACTACAAAACCAATTCCACTAGGAGTTGGTTTTTTATATTAATTAAGGCTGATTCTCGGATAGAATTTCGATTGTGTCGAGGAATACTTAAGTTGTAATGTTTCGGATCATCTTTTCGTCAAAGTCATGATTTCCTTCTTTACAATAGTTACGAAAATGAATTGCCCTTACATACATATAACACCAATAAATATGGGAAAACTGACAAATATGACGAACAAATGAAAGGAAATACACAATGAAAAAAAATAGTATTCCTTTTCTTGTATTAGCTATCATCCATGGAATTATCTTAATTATTACATTGAGGAAAAAAGGGAAGAGCACATATACATTATTGACAATAGGTATAGGCGCTGCTTATGTTTTTGAGTACTTTGTGTTGAATGTCTTTAAAATGTATAAGTATTATCCTAAAGTATTTAAAAATAAATGGATTGATTCTGTCTTTGGTGCTGTATTATCTCAGGCGGTATTTGTACCTATCGCAGCAACTGTGTTAACACTATTTAACCAAGGTTGGAGGGCACGAATTTTAGTTTCATTAGTATATGGGGCAATTGAGCGCATTTTTATTAAACTTAATATCTTTAGTAATGATAAGTGGAGTACTTGGTATACTGTGGGTGCGATGCCAGTATACTTTTATGTAATTAACAAATGGTGGAGAGGCTTGCAACACGGCAATAAGATCATCCACTGGTTCTCTCTTATGTTATGTATATGGATCTCATACACGAATGTATTTTTTGTGGCTTTAGCCGGTTTTAGAAAATATAGATTCCGTGTTCGCCTTGTAAGAGACCGATATTGGGATCATTTTATCGTACTCCCACTTTACACTTTATTGGCAGGAATTGTTGGTACAGTTAATACGATTCATTTACCAAAAGCATTTAAATGGTGTGGTGTGCTGTTCATGCACCTAATTGACCAAACTCTCTACCACTGTAAAATTATTAAGCCAACTAGTAGAATAAGTTTATACCTGTTAATTCCGATTCACTCCGTCATTCTTCTGTTCGGTGAATATTACCGAAAACTCATGAAAAATGAACATCATCAGAGTAAAGAAATTACGTCAAAAAAGCTGTCAGATTAGGTACTGTATCCCAGAAGTTAGATTTACATCTTTTACTTTTGAGAGAGTGTACCTTTAGGCAGCTTTTTTTTTATGAATATCAAAAAGGAAACAGTGTTCGCTTCTATTTTTCACATGATAAAAAGAGTCACCAATCATTTTAGCTTTGGTAAGGAAGGGTGAAAAAACTGAAATAAGATTAAAATAACAGGGATCGATACTAAGAAGGCAGTAATCGGGTTACGATAATGAATTCTAAGAATCGAAAACATAATAAGATTAAATAATCCAGACCAAAGTATACTCCAGCCATTTTCATAAATAAACAATTCTTTTTTTTCAGCAAGATATTCAAGAAGTGTAAAACCTAATACCCAGACAGCTATATAAAGGAACGGTTTCTTATTCTCTGGAAAATATCTTAGATAAATCATAATTAAAATTGGAAGGACAAGAAGCGTAAAGCCGGTTTCTATTAACGTATGACTCAGCCAAGATATTGTCACACTATTATATTTCCATAATGTATGATTGTAAAAAATAAAATTATAAAAAAGATTACAGATGATATAAAACTGAATGGTAGGATAGTAACTCTTCCAATTCTTCCAATCGACAAAATAATACCCCAAGAAAACTAAAATACCGAGGACTAGTAGTAAGTACATCGCAAAGTCCTTTCTTTATATGTTCATACCGTTAGTATGTCCAAGATAAGACAGGAAATAACAATGCAAATCCCGTTATTAAGTGATTCATTTGTAGGATTTTTCATATAAATGACTTGAACGGAAAACTTTGTTGAGAGGATGTTTCCCCATGACTGAACACCGTTTTATTCAAGTGGATCATGCACTGCCTGGAAAGATGTCAACAGAATTACAACAGTTACGAAATGAACATGTACCGAGAGGACCGTTTAATACATCACCTGCATTTATTCAAAAAGCAAAAGGAGCGCTCGTCACCGATGTAGATGGTAATACGCTCATTGATTTAGCAGGCGGTATCGGAACGCTAAATGTCGGACACAGTCCAACAAGAGTAATTGAGAAAATCAAGGACCAACTCGATCTCTTTATTCATCCAGGCTTTAATGTCATGATGTACGAATCATATATACAACTTGCCAAAAAATTAAATGAAATCACACCGGGCACCTTTAGCAAAAAAACATTCTTTTTAAATTCAGGAGCAGAAGCAGTAGAGAATGCCATTAAAATTGCAAGAAGATATACAGGCAGAAGAGCTGTCGTCTCATTTGATCGAGGCTATCACGGCAGAACCTATATGGCAATGGCGTTAACGAGTAAAGTTAAGCCGTACAAAAATGGATTTGGCCCATTAGTACCGGAAACATACAAACTGCGCTTTCCATATTATTATCGTAAGCCTGATGGGATGACGAATGACCAATATGATGCTTTTTTATTACAACAGATTGATGACTTTTTCATTGCGGAGGTACCACCAGAAGAGATTGCTGCATTCATACTAGAACCTATACAAGGAGAAGGTGGCTTTGTTATTCCATCTGTTAACTTTGTTCAACAGTTAAAGAAGAAGTGTGAGGAGCACGGAATATTAGTTATTGCGGACGAAATACAAACTGGGTTTGGCAGAACCGGAAAAATGTTTGCTAGTGAGCATTTCGGAATTGCACCTGATTTAATAACGATGTCAAAATCAATTGCGGCCGGAATTCCAATTAGTGCTGTGACCGGAAGAGCTGACATTATGGACGCGCCTATGCAGGGTGAAATAGGTGGAACATACGGAGGAAGTCCATTAGGGTGTGTAGCCGCACTAGAAGTAATTGACATGATTGAAGAAGAAGGACTTTTAGAACGAGCAGCAGCAATAGGAGAGGTCATTACCAATTCTTTTATCAACATGAAAGAGAAATACGAAGTAATCGGAGATGTAAGAGGTCTTGGGGCAATGTGTGCAGTAGAAATTGTAAAAGACCGAAAAACGAAAGAACCTCATAAAGAACTAACAAGTCAAATTATTACGGAATGCAATAAAAGGGGAGTCATCATCCTTAGTGCAGGTTTATACAGTAACGTCATTCGGATATTGAGTCCGCTTGTCATAACAATTGAGCAACTCTCTGAAGCATTACATGTCATAGATGAAGTGATTGGTGAGTTAACACATTAACACATAAACAGCACCAACGGGTGAACATCCGAAGGTGCTGTTTAGATTTGTGGCTATTTTTACATTATTTTGATTGATAACATTTACAGAACATACGTGAATAAGCTTTCTTTATTAAAACAACTTATCAAAGAACTTCTTTAAAGGAGACTCATCGTCTTCATCACCTTCAACACTATCATTGTCCTTTTGACTTAGAGATAACCTAATATCTTCTTTTTCTATTGCTGTATTAGAAGCAAACACGAGTCCAAATTCAGAGTTGTATTCGCCATTAACACTTAACGTATAAGGTATTTTTAAAGTTGTTGCAAGCTTCACAAACGGACTTAGTGCACGATATTCCATGTTACCATTAAGAAACAATTTGGCATTTGGGTATTGTTTCATCACTTTTTTTAATTCAGTTATATATCTGGTATCCTCACGTACTTGTCCTTGATTTAGTGCTACAATAACACGTTCTCTTATCGTACCTAAATATTTTCTTCTCTCATCTGGTTTTGTTTCTAGCGGGCCAGTTATTCCTTCTGTTATGTAATCGTCGATATCCTTCATGCTTCGCACCTCCTCCATCATTGATATTGTAACCTTTAAACAATCCTCTAAACAAAAAGGAACATACGTTCTTTACATTTTGATATACTGTTGGTAAGATAAAATAACTACTAATGTGGATCGGTGATGATAGATGAAAAAGTGGAGTGTGTCTGTTCGTGGAATCGTAGAATACGTATTTCGAAGTGGAAGCATTGAATCGTCCTTTCAAGCACCAAACTTATTTCAAGAGGGCATGAAGGCACATCAATTTGTACAAGCTGACTATTTAGAAAATGACGAGAAGGAAGTTAGTCTAAAAACAGTAGTTAGAATGGATGATTGCTTAGTAGAAATAGAAGGTCGCTGTGACGGTATTCTTAAGCGAGGTGACAGGATCATCATTGACGAAATCAAATCCACATCCAGCACTCTTGACTATTTTACAGAAGAGACCACGTCATATGTACACTGGGCTCAAGCCAAAATGTATGCCTATATATATGCACAACAACACAACCTCTCTGCCATTGATGTTCAGCTAACATATGTTAGGAGAAGCAAAAAAGAAAGAAAACAATTTTTGAAGAGTCTTCAGATTGCAGAACTCGCTCAGTTTTTTGAAGAAGTGATCAATAAATATGAGCCCTACGTCAAGTTTCATCTCCATCACCAAAAAGAAAAACATGAATCAAGCAAGCTGTTAACCTTCCCATTCCAGCAGTATCGAGATGGTCAACGAAAGCTCTCGGGAGCCGTTTTCAAAACCATACACGATAAACAAAATTTATTTGCATTAGCTCCTACAGGAATAGGTAAGACAATCTCAACGGTATTTCCTTCCGTAAAAGCAATTGGAGAAAAACACATAGACACAATCTTTTATGTAACAGCCAAGACCATTACTCGAACAACCGCTGAAGATACGTTCTCTTTACTCTCATCTCATGGTTATAAGGCTAAAACCGTTACAATAACAGCAAAAGACAAAACTTGCTTAAAGGACGAAACTCGGTGTCAAAAAGATTATTGTGAATATGCTAATGGATATTATGACCGCATTAATGATGCTGTGTTAGATATCTTACAAAATGAAGACATCTTAACAAGAGAAGTAATAGAAGCCTATTCCATCAAACATAAAGTATGTCCATTTGAATTTTCATTAGATTTAACGAACAATGCTGATGCTGTTATTTGTGATTACAATTACATTTTTGACCCTAGAGTTTCACTGAAACGTATGACAGATGATATTCGAAAAAAAAGCGTCCTACTAGTAGATGAAGCACATAATTTAGTCGATCGAGGTAGAGAAATGTTCTCTTCTACATTGGAGAAGTCCATGTTTCTCCAATTAAAGCGAATACTCAAAGACAAACACTCGAACATTTATCAATCAGTTAATAAAATTAATCAACACTTTATACGTCTACGAAAACATTCTACTACTACTGAATATACGATTTCAAAGCTAGATAGTGAACTTGTCACATTGCTTGATTCTTTTTCAAGTGTGGCTGAAGAGGAAATTCAAACTTCTATCGTACAAGAGTACCGGGAGCAGCTACTTGAGACGTATTGGAATGTGCAAGCATTTCTTAAAACTGCAGCCCTTTATGATGAGCGTTACGTCACGTACATTGAAATTCTAAAGAATGAAGTAAAAATCAAAATACTATGCTTAGATCCATCTTTATCTCTACAAAAGATGGGGAAGGGCTTTCGTTCAAAGATTTTCTTTTCGGCAACGCTTTCTCCACAATCTTACTACCAGAGTATGATTGGAGCAAAAAGCAGTGACTATACTGTCAATATTCCATCTCCATTTCGCAAGGAACAAACAGAAGTCATCATCTATCCAATTTCTACACGGTATCAGCATCGTGACAAAACGACGAGCCAAATTGGAAATGTCATCTACAATGAAATTAATCTAAGTGAAGGAAACATATTACTCTTTTTTCCATCGTATCAGTATATGAATCAAATTTTAGATACGATTGAAATTGATGAAAACAAATTCGTTCTGTTAAGACAAGCTACGAATATGTCAGAACAAAAACGTGAGGAGTTTTTATCACACTTTGATACTCGTCACCAGAAAAGAGTCATCGCATCTGCCGTATTAGGTGGTGTTTTTTCAGAGGGCATTGATTTAAAGGGAGATAAATTGAATCATGTAATCATTTGCGGAGTCGGTTTACCTCAGATTGGATTTGAACGGAACATCATGAAAGATTACTTCCAATCAACCGGTAAAGATGGGTACTTATATTCATATGTATTTCCGGGTATTAATAAAGTGCTACAAGCAGGGGGGAGGCTTATCCGCTCAGAGAAGGACTATGGCTGCATTACACTCATTGATGATCGATATCTAACGCCACTATATCAATCTTTATTACCAAATGAGTGGAAGCATTTTATTGTCCGCAAATAAAAAAAGGAATTGGAGTGGCTTAAAAGCCAGTACAATTCCTTTACATCTTTTAATGATACAGATTACTTCCTATGATTAACTTATGTACTATTTTTAGTATTTTTAGAACTGTCAGAAAAGGACCAGTGCTACCCGATATTTACACCTTTTGATAAAGTAGATGCAATTGGGAAGGTGACAATAATTTGAGTACCTTTTCCTTCTTCACTTTGTAATGAAAAAGTACCATGATGGTTTTCAATGATCTTCATTGTTGTCATCACACCTAACCCGGTGCCTGTTTCTTTTAAGGTATAAAAAGGTTGTCCAATGTGCGGCATCTTTTCTTTAGGAATCCCCATGCCGTTGTCCTCAAATTTCACCTCGATGTGGTCACGATTCAGTCGCATTGATATAACGATTTTCCCACCCTTTGGCATTGCCTCAATTGAGTTCTTCACAATATTAATAAATGCCTGCTTTAACTCATTCTCCTCACATAAAATGTACACATCATGAGTTGTTTTATTATGAATATCCATTTGAATATTGTAATACAAAGCCTCCGCACTTAATAACGTCGCAATGTTAAGTATAATGGGATACAGTAAACTTTCCTTATAATGAGCCTGCTTTGGTTTTGCTAAAAACAAAAAATCATTTGTTACTTCATTAATGCGATCTAACTCCGAAAGAATAACATCGTAATATTCCGAATTTGAATGAGATTCCTTCATAACCTGAACAAAGCCTTTAATACTCGTTAGTGGATTACGTATTTCATGCGCAATACCCGCAGCAAGCTGACCAACGACTGCTAAACGATCAGACGCTTTTAACATTTCTTCGGCTTTTTTCTTTTCCGTTACATCCCGTACAACCAATTGTACGCATTTCTTGTTATTGTACATACATCCAATTGCTTTTGACTCTGCAAAAATGGAAGACCCGTTTTGATGAATTAGCTCTACCTCAATAATGTCTTGTATTTTAGATTCTGCAGAATATGCTTCTCGTTGGCGCTCATGAATTTTCTCATGTGTAGAAGGGTGAGAAAATTGAAAGAGTGATTTACCAGTCGCAGAACCATAAGGGTGTCCAAGCATTTCATAAATAGCAGGGTTAGCATAAAGAATAGTCCCTTTATAGTGAATAATGACACCATCTGGATGATTTTCAATTAATAGCTTGTACCGTTCTTCACTTTCAACTCTATCTTTATTAGACTTTTTTTCTAAGATAGAATGTAGGACCATACTGAACATAGATGAAATAATAAAATAAGGAATAATAACTAAATAGAGGAATTGATTTGACATCTCAATATCAAAAACAAGTAGCAAAATTAGTAGTGTGATGAAGGCTGCGACGATTAGGCTACAAAATAAAATAAATGACTGATTTCTAGACATTTCAGTTAACGAAAATCGATTCAAGTACTATAACCCCCTTTCTTCGTAGAAATAACTTAAAAACATAGAAATGCTACCATTATCATAACAAAAATGGAAAAAAATAAAAGAAAATTCTATAAGACTGTAAATTAATACCATAAAATGGTAGATTTATAGAATGAAACATGATATTTTATTAAAACAAGGATGTGTGAACAATGATAAAAGCAGTGATTTTCGATTTCGATGGGTTAATAATAGATACAGAAACTGTTTGGTTTGAAGTGTTTAGGGATGTAATGAAAGATTATGGTGTATCGTTAACTGTTGAAGACTTTTCCATTTGCATCGGCACTAGCGATGAGGTTTTATATCAAATGCTTGATCAGCTCGCCGACACAAAACTTAATCGTTTCGAGATAAAGAAACAAACGAGAGAGCTCTATGACCACTATGTTTCAAACTTAACTGTGAGAGATGGTGTACTGGATTACTTACAAGCCGCTACTGATATGGGCCTGAAGCTTGCTGTTGCATCCAGCTCCAGCCGAAATTGGGTTGAAGGATTTTTAAAGAAGTATCAGTTACGGGATTATTTTGAGATCGTGAAGACGAGTGACGATGTCATGAATGTAAAACCGAGTCCGGAGCTATACATACAAGCCATAAATGATCTTAAAGTGACTGCAGAGGAAGCATTTTGTTTCGAAGATTCTAAAAATGGCTTACAAGCAGCAATCTCAGCAGGACTGCCATGTGTGATCGTACCGAATGGAATTACGAAAATATTAGATTTCACTGGACATGCGTTTAAAATGGAGTCAATGTCCGATTATTCATTAAAAGAAGTAGTAACAATACTGGAATCTAAAGACAGCATTCATAAAGGGGCTAAATCATGAAAAAAGTATTAATGTTTGTATATGATTCATTTGCGGAATTTGAAATATCCATCTTAGCAACCTGTCTGAGTGGGTCAGATTATAAGCTTGAAACATTTTCTATTACAGATAAACCCGTAATATCAGCGGGGAAATTAAACGTATTACCTGATTTACATATTGACAATGTAAGGATAGAAGAGTACACAGCTCTTATTATTCCAGGAGGAGAACCTTCCGTACATTTATCCAACAATAAATTGCTATCTCTAATTAAACAATTTCATGAATCTAGAAAAGTTATTGCAGCCATTTGTGGAGGACCGGCACTACTAGGAGCTGCCGGCATTTTAGAAGACGTATCGTTTACAGCATCCATAACAGAACAGGATGCTCTATATAAAGATTACATAAACTGGGAGAAAAAAAGGGATAATCTTCTAGTTATTGAACAAAATGTGATTACCTCAACTGGATCGAATTATATCGTATTCGCAGAAGAAGTATTACGAAAACTCGGCATCGTCCCAATTGACGAAATAAAACCGCTCACATATTTTAGAGTACCATCATCTTATTAATAGGCTCTTTTCTAAAACTATGTTGCTTTTAGTTCTCCACTCTGGCTATACAACCAGTTTTATAAGCAAATTGGGGTGCATAGAAAAGAGCAACTCTCTTTATGTATAGTAGCAACTAGATACTAGTGTAAAAATCGGGCTTTTTGGATTTTTACGAGATACAACAATCTATACAAAAAGCCTATGAAGTAACAGCTAGTTTTCTAGCTGTTTTTTCATCTATTGTCTCATCTAGTAATATAGTAAATTTTTTATAGACAATTGCAATCAATTCTCTATAATAGGTAGAATAAACCATTTTTTAACATTGAGGTGATAGGATGTATCAATATTTTCAAGGTCTAATCATCAGGGAAGGTACTCATGGAATTCCTCTAAGTAAGGTAAAAGAGTTATTTATCGACGCTGGATGGATGCGTTCACACCCAGAGTGGCAGGACGAGAAGTACAAGCTGATATTTGAGAATTCTACTTGGGCCTTCACTGTATGGGATGAAGAAGAAATGGTAGGAATGGTCCGCGTTATTTCCGATCAGATCATGATGGCTACAGTCGCAGACCTTATTGTACGTTCCACTCATCGCGGACGGGGTATTGCGAAAAAACTGATTGAACAATGTGTGGCAAAATTGCCACATGGTGATTGGTTTGCCAATACATCAAGCAACAATTTCGCTTTCTATAAAAGATGTGGATTTGAAGTGAAGGACTTATCTGAAAACGGAACATGTGTTTTATATGGTTTTCGAAAAGCAAGGGAAGAAGGACATCGATAAAAGGAGTTATGTTTAATGAAATCACTTTTTGATACATTTCCAGTTTTAACAACAGACAGATTACAGTTACGAAGAATAACATTAGAAGATAAAGAGAATGTATTTGCCTATTTTTCTGATGATCTCGTAACGAGATACTTCGGAATTGATAACTTTACAAAAATGGAAGAAGCAGAAGCAATCATCAACGCCTTTAATAACGGGTTTGAACAGAAACAAGCAATCCGTTGGGGCATTGCTCTGAAAGAAACGGACGAATTAATTGGCTCAATTGGGTTTCATAACATTAGCAAAAATAATGCTAGAGTAGAAGTTGGCTACGAAATAACGAGAAAAGAGTGGAATAAAGGATATGCGACGGAAGCGTTAAAAGCTGTAATTAACTTTCTATTTAACGATGCCTGTTTTAACAGAATTGGTGCTACAATACGCCCTGAAAATGAGGCATCTAAACAGCTGGTAAGGAAGCTCGGATTCCAAGAAGAAGGTACACTTCAAGACTATCAATTTACTCGAGGAAATTTTCACGATTTAATGATGTTTTCGTTGTTAAAAAAGAATTACAATGAATAACAAGCGTGCTGTTATAGTTGACAGCACGCTTGTTTTCTATTGGAGGTCTACTAACACCATTTCTTATGATAGGTATTATTACGATTATGCTACTACCTAATGTCCAAAACCCTTTCCCTCTTATGTTTGCAATCATAGTTGGGGTTGTTTATTATCCTTTAGATTCATTTGGAAAACAAGAAGTTATAAGACAGCACTTTTTGCTTTTACGACTGGATTTGATACACGTGTAATACGGTAACAAATCATTATACTTATTATTCCCATCACCATAAATAGAGATGAAATGAGCGCAGGTGGGAAAAACGCACTAACTAAAATGACTATCCCCGCTAATCCAGCACCTATTAACGAAGCTATACCATACATCGCCATATATGTTCCTCTTGCATGATCTGGAACCATGTTGGCTAATAACGTCTGTCTTATTGGAATATGCAACAACTCCCCAAATGTAGCCACTAGCATCGCTACCATTAATAATATAGGAGAGCTACCATAACTTATATACGTGTACCCACTAAAGAACAAGAGTAAGCCTACTAATAAAACAGTTTGATCTTTATACTTTTTCATTAAATAGGTGACAAATAACGTCAGTGATACAACGAGGATTGTATTTTCTGTTTTGAGAATACCCACCAAATTCATTCCATCAACTCTTAAAGGGATAAAGGAAAGAATTGCTTTTGGTTCTGCTAACAAGGTGGTTAAACGGATGCCAATATAGTTTGTTAACTGTTCTTCGACACAAATGATGAATAAATTGGCAATGGCAAATACAACAAATACTCGATGCTTGAACACTTCTTTATATGACACTTTTACATTTAGCTCACTTGACTCACTACGAACAATGGACTCTTTGTAGTGGTCTTTTATAAAAAAGATGGTGATAAGTAAGGATAGGAAAGCACATATAGATACACCTATAAATAAAAAATAGTGAAAATCTTTAAATAGAAATGCTCCTAACATACCACCGATCGCAACGGCTAAGTTTCCAAGCCAATAGGAAAACGTATAAATGGCTTTTCGGTTGTCAGGATTACTTTCATCAATGATTAATGCGGAATAGGAGGGACCAGCTAAGCCAGTGAAAAAATGGATGATCAGAAATAACACAAATGTCACATAAGGTAATGTTAGCGATGGCGAGTTGACGTAGGCGGCTCCTAAAAAGCAGAGTGTGATGATTAGCTCTGCAACAACGATATTCGTTTTCCTACCAAGTCGATCAGAAAGAGGACCACCAAGAATAGAACCAGCAACACTTGAAATCATAACTCCGATGAACATAAATGCAGTCGTAGAGGTTCCAAGTTTAGTCGAAAAGTAAATCACCAGAAAGGGTGTAACAGACATAGTAGCAAGAGTCATTAGAAATTGTAAGCCTAACCGAATTTGAATGGTAGTACTGAATTGAAAGAAGTTCATGAGAATCCCACCTTTTTAGAGTTGTTTTCAGAACATATGATTGATTAATCAATCATTATTACTGTGAGAAGAAGACCAAGAACTCTTAAGTCTTCAATGGTCCAAATAGTTGTATAGCAGAGGGTACAAAGTTTAACCAATACTCTTCGTCTGGTTCATCGGCTAAATTTACACGGAGACCAATTAGAAGAGATGTATAAGCAGTTACTGTAAAGTGAGTATCAAGTTCCATTAATTGTTGTTTCTTTTGTCCATATTCTACGAGAGACTGAATTTTCTCTCGAAATGTATTATGAAACTGATCTAATTCTTTAAATTGTGTTTCAAAGCGAGTGTACTGCCCAATGACTTGAACAACTAGACGTAAATATGTATTCACATCTGAAAAGATTTTTATATGCTTCGTCACCATTTTGTTAAGCTCCTGAAGTGGATCAGAAGCATTTTCATCGAAGTCTAATAATAACGCAGAAATCTCCTCAAGCGGTTCAGTCACTGCATGATGAAATAAATCATCCTTTGTTGGGAAATAGGTGAACACACTTCCAAAACTTACACCAGACGCCTTCGCAACCTTTGCAATCGTTGTATCATTGTAGCCATGTTCTGAAAACAATAAAATGGCTTGTTCTAGTATTCTCTCTCGTTTCGCTTGCATCTTTGTCATCTGATCCTCAGAGATGGGCATAACATCCTCCTACTACTGATTGATTAATCAATCTTTATTCTAACTCCTAATAATAATCTTGTAAAGATTTGGTATTCGACAAAATTCGGGTGGTGCCTGGCACTTGTCGAGTATAAATAAAGAGATGCTGCAATAAGCAGCATCCCGAAATTATAAAACCATTTTAGATTGTACATAGTGATACAGCAGGTTTGCTGTGTTTTCTATTGAATCTTTATGTGTGCGTTCGAAGGCATGTGATGAGTCAATACCCGGGCCAATAAGACCGTGAACGATATCGTGTCCAGAGCGAATTGCAGCAGACGCATCAGAGCCGTAGTAAGGATAAATGTCCAGTTTATAACCGATTCCATTTTCCTCAGCTAATTTTGTTAGATGCTTGCGAAGCTCATAGTGATAGGGTCCGCTCGCATCTTTTACACAAATGGATACTGTATATTCATCTGTCGACTGTCCATCACCCATTGCCCCCATATCAACCGCCAAATATTCCACTGTTTCTGAAGTAATATTTGAGTTTCCACCATAACCAATTTCTTCATTATTCGAAATGAGGAAGTGAGTAGTATAAGGAAGTTCCACTTGATTTTCCTTTAGTTGCTTAATAAGTTGTAGTAGAATCCCAACACTTGCTTTATCATCAAGGTGACGTGACTTAATGAATCCGTTAGGCAGGACTTGTACTCTAGGGTCAAACGATACAAAATCACCAACTTCAATTCCTAATGCGCGAATGTCATCCGCATTTTTCACCACTTCATCTAAGCGAACTTCCATATTTTCCTGATTTCGTTCCGCTTTTCCAGCATCCTTATAAACATGTACAGATGTTTGATGCATTAAAATTGTACCTGTTACAACTTTTCCTGATGACGTATGTATTTGACAATATTCACCTTCAATTGAGTTATAACGGAATCCTCCAATTAAATCGAGCTTAAGACGACCATTTGACTTTACTTCCTTTACCATTGCCCCTAACGTATCAACGTGAGCTGTAAGCATCCGATGCTGGCTATCATCTTTACCAGGCAGAGTTGCGATTAATCCCCCTTTTCGGTTTCTTTTCGTTTCAACATTCAATTCTTTAAGATAGTTCTCCACATATGTAATCACTTCATTTGTATAACCAGATGGACTTGGAATGGAAACTAACTCTTTAATCAATTCTATTGTTTGTTCAACATTTACATTTGACATGACGTAACTCCTCTGCAAAAAGATTTTACCTCATTATACATTGTTTTCCTTTTTGTGACGATGACTTTGGCTGTATTACTATAAGATTTCCGGTTAACACTGTAAAATTATGTTAAAGTTTAGGTAATAAGTGCTGCATTATCACAAGATCACTGGATTGAACTGTGCTAGACCACATACATACTCAATAAGAAAAAAGATTGAATAAAGTTGCAAGGAGGGATCCAATGTTTTTGAAGTTGTTTATGTTAATAATCGTTATTTGTTTCCCCGGTATATTCTTTATGCTGCGCACCGAAAAGAAGCTGCTATCAGAAGAAGATGAAGAAATAACTGACCTACAGCGTTTGGTTATTCATTTCACTACAGTTGCCTTATTCGCTGCATTAGGAGCATTTACCGTGCCAAGAGTTACACTGCTTACTACAACTATAGATACAATGTCACTACTGTCTTACGGTGTAATTGGTGGTGTAATCTGTTCTATAGGAAATATAGTATTCTATTACTTTTATTTAAAAAGACGGATTCCTCATAAAGATTACGTAGCTATTGAAAAACATTATCGTAACATGGGGATTCTTACGCGTATCTTTTACGGAGGATTTATTGAGGAAATAATTTTCAGATGGGGGATCATGGGGCTCTTGCTATGGTTGTGCCAATTTATATTTTCCGAGTATCATATTTTTCCGATAATTTTAGCATTGAGCGTATCAAGTATGTTATTTGCTTTAGTGCATGTTCCATCAATAAAAGTTGTGATAGAACATCCACCTAAATCTGTTTATGTTTATACGTATATCGGTAATATATGGGTCGGGTTCTTTACTGGAATAGCATTTATTGAATCTGGTATTTTTGCAGCCATTATTGTTCATATTTTATTCCATCTGTTATGGTATCCAGTTCAACTTATCCTTACTAGCAAGGAAATACCTAAATAGCTATTCAACTAGTGAAGCTCAGAGCATATACTCTGAGCTTTTATTCATTAATATGGTCCGTCTAAAAATTCTCCACCTAGTAAGCCTAAACCAAAGCCAAGAAGTCCAGTTCCTACTGGCCCACCAAAAGGTCCACCATATCCATATCCTGGACCGTACCCACCGTATCCTGGGCCATATCCACCGTATCCATATCCATAAGGTCTTGGTCTTGGGCGTCCATACCCGTATCCATATCCGTAAGGTCTTGGTCTAGGACGACCATATCCGTATCCATAAGGTCTTCTACTGTTCACCATCATAATTCCTCCTTGAAAGATAAATTATCTTAACACTGTAGACTATGTAATTACCTAACTATTGGACTGGTCAAATACCCGGTTTTGTTAATCTATCTAGAAATAAGGAATACGCCTAAGTGAGTTCGACAAATTTCGAGTAGTGACTGGCACCATGTAATCATTTACAATTTAGTAAGATGACAATAAGGAGGATTTTTATATGGAAAAGGTTAAGGTTGGTGTAGTTGGTCTAGGAGCAATTGGGAAGCGGTTAATGGAAGGGATGAAGTCGATGTATACGGATCAAATTGAGCTTTATGCAGTTTGTGATGCAGATTCAACTCTTACTGAAACTGTTGCACGCGAATATTCTGTTCCACATTCGTTTACGAATTATGAAGACCTAGTGAATCTACCTGATTTAGATTTTGTTTATATTGCAGTTCCACCAAAGTTTCATGAACAAGTATCGTCAGCAGCCGCAGCAGCCGGCAAACATATATTGTGTGAAAAGCCACTAGCTAATTCATTAGATGAAGCGGAGAATATGCTAAAAGCAACAAATGGTAAAAATATAATACAGATGATGAATTTCCCATTAAACTATCAAGGTGCAATGCATAAAATGATGAGTTTACTAGAAGAAGGTTACATAGGTTCATTGGAGAAGATTGATTTGAATCTATATTTTCCCGAATGGCCACGTGCTTGGCAAAAAAACAGCTGGGTGGGCAAACGTGAGCAAGGTGGATATATATTAGAAGTCGGGGCACACTGGATTCAATTTATCCAAAAGAATTTCGGTCAGATCGACTATATACAAGGGGAAGTAACGTACCCTGAAGACAAGATGTTATGTGAAAAGTCAGTTTTGGCTAAAATGAGATTAGAGAACGATATAGTTGTCCATCTAAATGGAGACAGCAACTTTGAAGGCAAAGAGCGAGTAGAGTTAGTGGTTCACGGGAGAAACGGAACGCTCATGATTGAAAACTGGGGAACATTAAAAGGAAAACAAGCCGAGAACGTATTTCACGAGATTCCTACAAAAGATGTTGACGTACAACCAATTTTTCATCATATGGTCCAAGCCCACCATGGTAAACCAGCAGATCTATACGATTTCAAAGTTGGATATAATGTTCAAGTAGTATTAGAAGCATTGAAGAATCCAAATCTAGCAAACGGAATACAATTGAAAAATTACTATAAATAGAATGAAACCATTTTGTTACATAATCGTAACTATTAATAGAATGGGGGAATAATGAATGGAAGTAGCACATAGTGGATTCGAATTAAATATTGGGGATATGATCTTTCAACTATTTTCCTTTGGGATCATAATTGGAGTTATCGTTCTTATTGTTTACTTATTTATCAATAAGAAGAAACGAAACACAATAACTAATGAACGACTGGATCGTATTGAGAAAAAGTTAGATCAATTAACAGACAAAAAATAGAGAGGTGCCCTAATGACACTTGAAGAAGTCATGCAAACACTTGAACAATTAGGTTCAGAACAAACGAAGAAAACGTTTTTGAATCACGGTGCAAAGGAACCTTTTTTCGGTGTTCGAGTTGGAGATTTGAAGAAATTAGTAAAGCTTGTAAAAAAGGATCAGCAACTCGCTCTTGCACTATATGACACAGGGAACTCAGATGCTATGTATTTAGCGGGGCTTTCTATCAATCCGAAACTCATTGAAAAAGAAACCTTACAACAGTGGGTGCGGAATGCATACTGGTATATGATTGCTGAATATACAGTTGCGGGTGTAACTGCCGAAAGTAATTACGCATTAGAGTTGGCCAAGGAGTGGATGAAATCACCAGAAGAAATGACAGCTGTAGCAGGATGGAATACATATGGTCATTACATCTCTATTACACCTGATGAACAGTTAGATATGACGGAGATTCGAAATTTACTTCAACAAGTAAAAGAAACGATTCATACAGAGCGTAATCGTGTAAAGTATGTCATGAATGGTTTTGTCATTAACGTTGGCGGATATGTGAAAGAACTTCAAAATGAAGCAAAAGATGTGGCTACCCATATCGGTAAAGTTCATGTAGATGTCGGGAACACAGCATGTAAAGTTCCTCTTGCCAGAGATTATATACAAAAGATGGAAGATAGAGGGAAGACCGGTCAAAAGAAAAAAACAGCTATTTGTTAAACTATGGTTACTATTGCCATAGTTTTTTCTTTTTCATCAAGTTATCTCGTCCACCTTTTAAACATAAGATGTGGTAAGGAGGGGATCTCTTGGAACAATTAATAGGAATGGAGTTTTCAGCTTATGTCGCACTTGCAGTCGTTTTATTTGCAATTAGACAAGCAACCGGAATTCATAACAGATATATACCGATTACAGCCATTATTCTTGGAATTGCATTTTCTATGTTTGAAACAGGCACATTTACGTTTGACGTCATGATGAAGGGAATACAATATGCCCTATATGGCATTGGTACTGTAGCCTCAATCAAGTATGCATTAACTAAAACCGAACAACCAGAAGATAGGAAGAAATAAATCGACAAAAACCGGGAAGTGCCTGGCACCCGGTTTTTTTTCTTGCATTATTGGCAAACGATGGTATGATGGTTTTAAGTACCTCATATTTCTAGGTAGGTGATATAGAATGTTTGATCGTGAATTAGTAAAAGGAAGTACGTCTTTAATATTGCTGCAGCTGTTAAATGAAAAGGAAATGTACGGCTATCAGTTAGTGAAAGAAATGGAAGCGAAGAGTGGAAATGCCCTTCAAGTAAAGGAAGGCACGTTATATCCTGCGTTACATAAGCTTGAACAAAAAGGTTATGTAGAGGCTTATTGGCAGGAGCAAGAGAAAGGTCCCGCTCGTAAATATTATCGTATTACAGATGAAGGCCGAGATATTCTCACTCATAAAACAAAAGAGTGGAATTCGTTCGTAAATATGATTCAAGGCTTTATTGGGAGATAAGGTGATGACTCGTATGACAAAAGAGACATTTTTAAAGGAGCTCAAAGCTCAGTTACCTATGAACGTAAACAAAGAAGATATAATACGTGAATGGGAATTACATATTTACGATGCCGTATCTGAGTTGGATTGCTCCGAAGAAGAAGTAATTGAAAATTTAGGAGACCCAAAGGAAATTGCCGAGGCATATGGATACAACACGCCTGTTCAAAAAAACTGGGTTGTTCCGTTTTATATTGGCTGCAATGCATTGTTTTATATTGCTGGTTCATTAATTACACTTGCTTACCATACAACAGAGCATCCAATTGTTGAATCCATTTGGAATACATTAATAGGGTATGCACCTGCCATTATTGGAGGTTATTTATTATTTTGGATTTTCCTAGGCTTTGAAATAGGAAGAACTTATGGAGTAAGAGGGAGCAGAGTGTTGAGCAAAACCGTGTTGATTAGCATGCTGCCGAATATTATTTTGATGATGCTCACTCTTTATAAATGGATTCCAATTGAACTGTTTGAAACACTACTCACACCTATGTTTGTGCTAATTTGTGTGGTGTTAAATTTTTTATTATATCCCATTTGCCGTATTGCGTACCGTGTGGGAATATCCCGCTCATTATAGGGGGAATTCCTTTTTTCATCTATATACCTAGAATAACTATGTATAATTAGGAGTGAATGAAATGGAAACGATATTTTTGCAGAAACGAACGTTATCATTATTTCTACTGTGTCTTTTAAGTGGGTTTATGTTTCATTATTTTTTTTACGGAAAAGCAATGGGCATCTCTGTTCTTGTATTTACACTTTTACTATATACTGTCTTTTTTACTCATAACAAAGAGGTGCTAACATCACAACGAAAATTAAGTTGGTTTTTCTTACTCGTCATCCTTTTACTGGCTGGTACATACGGTATTTTTACAAATGAAGTGTTTCGATTTTTTAATATTGTCGTGTTGCCATTATTATTTTTGTATCATACATTTCTCTTAAAAAAGGGCATTCCAGGAGAGTGGGCGAAGCCGGTCATGATAACACGACTTGGTAATGCTATTGGCGATATGATTGGGATTTTCTTTCAATCTTTTTCACTGATTGGTTTGCTAATGAAAAAGAGGATGGATCAACAAAGATATGAGGTTGGACGAAGAGTATTAATCGGAATCGTCATCTCTACACCGATTCTGTTTTTTGTTACATTTTTACTTATGTCATCCGATGTGAATTTTTCAAATATGATGTACCGTATTCCAAATTGGTTTATTTCATTATCACCTTGGGAAGCGATTTTTCAAATTGTATTAGTGGCTGGAGTGACTCTAGTTTTATTTAGTTACTTATTATCATTAAACATTAAAACGAAACTTGATGAATATGCAGAAGAGTCAGAAATCAAACAACCGTTCGATGTCATTATCGTTGGCACGGTATTAATTTTAATAAATCTTGTCTATCTTTTATATGCTTATAGTCAATTTACTTACTTCTTCAATCTTGACCCGGCAAGCAGCACGACAACTTACTCATATGCAACTTACGCTCGAAAAGGTTTTGCTGAACTGACTGTTGTATCCATCATAAACTTTACAATCTTGTTAGTCGTTTTACACTATACAAATCTAAAGGGTAATGTATCTAAACTGTTCATTAAATGCCTATTATCGCTATTAGTCGGTTTTTCGGGTTTTATGCTTTTTTCTGCTTATCATAAACTATCCTTATATGAGCAGGCTTACGGATTTACGTATTCGAGAATTTTCGCTCATTCATTTATGATTCTATTATTCATCATGCTTTTTATTGCATTCATCCGAGTCTGGTCAAAAAAAATAGCTCTTCTTAAAACGTACGTCGTTTTAGGAGTAAGTTATTATGTTGTTTTAAATTATATGAATATCGACATGATCATTGCTGAAAACAATATGAACTGGTATCAAGAAACAGGAAAGATTGATTCCTTGTATATGGAAGTGTTATCTGATGATGTTATTCCTTATCTCGTACAACTTGAATCAGAAACCGGCTACAATTCGGAATATATACAAGAACGAAAGGATAAACTCCTCCGGGGAAACCAATCGTGGACAGAGTGGAATTGGTCTCAGCATAAAGCGAGATTGTACTTAATGAACAGGGAGTAGTACTTTATACTCCCTGTTTTCGTTTCATCAAAGTATAAAAGACAATGGTCCCACCAAATAAAAACATGACCATGATGATAAAGATTAAGATACCAATTTCATCAATCATGGTTGCTAAGAAAACCGTTAATACAAGATCAGTGAGAAGTCCTACAAGCAAAATGATACGAGGATTTGTTAGAAACATCATTTCACCTTCTCTTTTTATTTAATATTTTGGCTAATAGATATTTTTCTTATACTGGCATGCAACCTATAATAATGTTGACAAAAACATCACACTGTGAATATACTAGTAACAAATAAATGAAAGAAAGGATGATTTTGGGAAAATGAAGTTCTAATTCTATTTACCTAAGATGAGTTTCATAGCAAGATGAAGCATACTTAGAGAATAGGATTAGTCTGTCCATTTTTCCATACTCCTTTATAAAACAATGATGTCATGCTTTACTTGTGACGCTTTTGTTTCTATTGTTGTATGTATCAGACTAAACCTCTCTAGGTGAACTAGGGGGGTTTTTATTATGAAAAAACCTCCACAACCACAAGAGGTGATAGTATGACAATAATTCGAATTAGAAATATTGAAAAAAGCTTTGATCAAAATAAAATCATTCATAACGTTTCATTAGATATTGAAAAAGGTGAAATCATCGGTCTCGTCGGTAATAATGGAGCGGGAAAAACAACGCTTGCGAACATCATTTTCGGTTCGATTCCTCCAGACAAAGGATTTATTGAAGGAATCGATAAGGTACAAATTGGATATTTAGCTCAAAGTGTCCATTATGTGATGAATCAAAAATCCAAACATCAATTTGAAGAGGTAAGCTCAGAATTTCTTGAAAAGACAAGCGAACTAGGATTAGAAAAGGTAAATATTTGGGAAGAAGAACGTTTTTCACACCTAAGTGGCGGTGAAAAGCTGAAGCTTGCACTCGCAGCAGTTTGGGAAACTAAACCAGACATACTAATACTGGATGAACCAACAAACCATCTTGATGTACAAGGAGTTAGGTGGCTTGTCGAGCAGCTAGAAGCATATAAAGGAAGTGTCATAATCATTTCGCATGATCGTTATTTCTTAGATTTAACTGTTAAAAAGATTATAGAAATTGAAAATGGAAAGATTACCACGTACAAAGGGAATTACACATCTTATCGAGCGGAGAAAAAGAAACGATACGAGAATCAACTACATCATTTTGAAACGCAGCAGAAAATGAAGGAACGAGTGGAGAGTCAGGTTTCACAGCTGCAGCAATGGGCCGGGAAAGCACATCGTGAAATGACGAAACAAGAAGGCTTTAAAGAGTATCATGGTGTGAAAGCGAAGAAATTAGACCGCTCAATTAAATCAAAAATGAAAAGACTTGAAAAGGAGCTTGAAAAAAACAAGATTGATAAACCTACCGATGAAAAGAAAGTACAATTCCAGTTTGATAGTAATACGAAGCGTGGGAAACGTATCATTGAGGCACAAAAACTTGAAAAATCATTTCAAGATCGACATTTATTTATAGAAAGTCAGTTTTATCTTAATCATGGAGAACGAATTGGATTAGTGGGACAAAATGGGAGTGGAAAAACAACGTTACTTAAAATGATTCTTGGAGTGGAACCAATCAGTAGCGGGGAAATTTGGAAAAGCTCGTCTTTAAAGATTGCCTATTTAAGTCAAGACATAGATGATTTACCACAAGAGAAAACACCCATCGAAGCTTTGGGTTTATCATCAAGAGAGGAAGTATTACAAGCGAGAACGATACTAGCAAACATGGGAATGGGAGCAGAATTATTAACTCAAAGAGTTCAAACATTGAGCTTAGGTGAGCGCACACGTGTTAAGCTTTGTGGCATGCTGATCAAGCCAAATGATTTACTCATTCTCGATGAACCAACCAATCACTTAGATCTAGCAAGTCGTGAGCAATTAGAATCTACCTTACAAGAGTTTTTAGGCACAATAATCGTCATATCACATGATGTGTACTTTTTAAACAACTTATGTGAAAAAATGCTTGTGATTGAAGATCAACAAATTAAACGAGTTGAAATGGGATTAGAGGAATACGAAAAGCGTAAGTTCGTGTCAGAACAAGAAACCAACGTTGAAGAAGAATTATTACTTCTTGATACCGAAATTTCAGCTGTACTTGGTGAACTTAGTATGCTTACACCCGGGCATGATCGATATAAAGAATTAGATGCTCAATTTTTACAATTAACTAAAAGAAAAAGAGAATTACACAACTCTTAAGTCGTTAATTAAAAGGCTCTTCGCATAGAGTCTTTTGTTTATTTTAACTAGAAATTTATGGTAAACTAGTAAAAAAGACATCTAGGAGGACTTATGATGAATTTTATGTTGAATGACATTGTTTCTACACAAGACGAGCTTCGCGCAATTCTAGGTGAACCGAGTAAGCGTGCAGAAGCAAAAGTCATACATAAGCTTGATGATCATTGTCGCATAATACTTTCACACTCTCCATTTCTAGTACTCTCTACATCAAATGAAGATGGTACATGTGATGCATCACCAAGAGGAGACGCTCCCGGCTTTGTATATGTAATTGATGACCAACACATCGTCATTCCAGAAAGACCTGGAAATAAACGAATTGACTCGTTGCAAAACATCGTGTCAAATCCGCATGTTGGATTATTGTTTATGATTCCTGGTATGGAAGAAACACTTCGATTAAATGGAAAAGCCTATATTACTAGAAACGTAGAATTACTTAAAAAGATGGAGGCTAACCAAAAGGTTCCACAGTTAGGAATTATTGTTGAAATTGAAGAAATATATATTCATTGTGCGAAAGCACTCCTTCGTTCAAAGCTTTGGAATAGTGAAACATGGCCAAATCGTTTAGATCTACCTACAATGGCGACAATCGTTAAGGCACATGCCGAGTTAAAGGAAACAACAAATGAAATAGAAGAATCCTTACAAGAAAGCTATACGACAAGACTATATTAAAGAGAGTGATAGAGATGGAGACAGTTACAGTAGTACCGATTGGTAAAGTGATATCTGGAAGAAAATCAATTGAAGATGACTACTGGGGAAATGTTGTTTCAATCATTGAAATCGATGAAACTCAGTATACAGAAGATGTCTTACAAGGACTTGAAGACTTTTCACATCTAGAAATCATTTTCTTTATGCACGGTGTTGATCCTTCTAAAATTGAAACGCACGCTCGTCATCCCCGGAATAATAAGACTTGGCCAAAGGTCGGAATTTTTTCGCAAAGGCCAAAAGCAAGACCAAATCGATTAGGGTTGTCTCGTTGTAACATAGTAAAAGTAGACGGCTATCACATTACAGTGGAAGCTCTTGATGCTGTGGTCGGTACTCCCATTTTAGATATTAAGCCGTATATGAGAGAGTTTGGTCCAATTGGTGAAGTGAAACAACCAGAGTGGTCAACAGAACTTATGAACTTTTATTACATTCGAAGTGAGGAAGAATTGTGAACAATGTGCGTATTATAAAAGTAAAAGATTTAGATGAGTGGAATTTAGATGTTCTTATAAAAGAAAGCGAACAAGAAGGGCACCGTTTTGTAACGAAGCTTGTGAGACAATACGTTTCGTTACAAAACCGCTTTGACAGGCAGGGAGAGGTTTTATATGTTGCTACTCTTAACGAGGAAGTGGTGGGTGTATGTGGTTTAAACAAAGATCCATATAATGAACAAAAAAACATTGGAAGACTACGGCACTTATATGTACTTTCTCAATTCAGAAACTTGGGTATTGCTCAAAAATTATTGGAACAAATCAAGAAAGATTCAATATCTACTTTTTCAATTATGACATTACGTACATCTAATCCAGTAGCCGATCGTTTTTATACTCGAAATGGATTTACAAAGGATGAACATACATATTTAGATTCTACTCATTATTATTCTATTAAGTAGGTGGGACGATGAATTTAGTAGAGAAGGCTCGAGAATTATCAAGAAAAGCACATGAAGGTCAATCGAGAAAGCTTTCAGATGCCGATTATTTTACTCATACAGAAGGAGTTGCGAACATACTTCAAGATGCAGGTTTACCTGATGAGGTAGTAGCAGCTGGTTATTTACATGATACGGTTGAAGATACAAATGTGACAGTAGCAGAAATTAAAGAGCGATTCGGAGAAGTAGTGGCGGTTATTGTTCAAGGGAACACAGAGGATAAAACGAAATCATGGGAAGAACGAAAGGAACACACGATTCAAGAGCTAAAAACAGCTTCCTTTGAAATAAAATGTCTGGTCGCTGCGGATAAACTCGATAACTTACGTAGTTTAATTCAAGATTCAAATGGAAGAACAGACGACATATGGAGTTATTTTAAACGCGGGAAAGAAAAACAGGCATGGTACTACAAAGGTGTGGCAGATGCTTTAATTGAAAATGTCGATCGTGAAATACCCGCTTTCTTCTATGACTATCAAAAACTCGTGTATGAATTTTTCGGATGAGACGACTCAGCCTTGCTTTTGTCGTAACGTACCTAGTCTTATCCGTTTATTTCTACTATATACCTATGCTTGTTCCAATGAACGACATGCTTCGTTTTCTTCATTTATTGTTATTTTTGCCACTAGCACATTTTATCACGAAACAGCTAAGTGGAAACGGTCTTGAAAGCTATGGGCTTTTTTTCTTTAAAGGCTGGTTTAAAAACTTATGGACCGGTTTTCTGATAGGCTTTATCGCTTGGAGTATTTTATTTATGCTCTATTTTGCTTTCGGTAGGTATACAAGCATTCAATTCATTAATGAACCTAGAAGTATACTCACGGTTGTTATCATTATTGTAGGTTTCGGTCTTGGCTCTTTACTAAACGATCTGTTAGTTAGAGGATTAGTATTTTCCTATTTTAAGACTAGATTAACCTTTTCTCAACTGTTTATATTTAGTGTTATTTTGTATGCATTAGACGATTGCTGGAATGAAGGACTATCGGTGCAAAATATCATCTTTTCTATTTCCTTAGGACTTAGTCTTACATACTCCTTTTTCAAATCAGGCTCTATTTGGGCAAACACAGGCATTCACATGGGATTAAATGTTGTGTATGGACTGTTCTTTGGCGTATCTGGTAACATAGGTGATGGAATTTTTACGTTTACAGTATCAGATAATCCTGTCATACAAACATCTTGGTTATCTAGTATCCTTGCATTCATAATGTTTATTATCATTTACTCTAAGCAGAACCAACTTTTTGTAACTGAAAGTGGATGAAAAATGAGGGTAAACATATTAATGATTCTCATTTTAGTACTATGTAGTTGGTCAAAATGACTTAACTAGAGAACGTGCGTGGAACTATATCGTAGAACAAAATTGGGAAGAGTCTGCAATAGGTGAAAAAAAAGCTGATGTCACCTCAATTAATGTTAATGAAAACTATTAATTATTGAATGAATCCTATAGAGGAAAAGAGGAACTACAAGTTACATTCCATGTTATGCAACATCGTTTAACAGGAATTCCATCTATCATTATTGATCCCACGACAAATACAGTAACAGTCTATATGCCTGCAGAGTAATAAGGAGGTTCTCACATGAAGGTTCGGCTAAGCGATTATAACGAGAATTGGCCAGTAATGTTTCGAGAAGAAACTGAGAGATTGAGTGAAGTCTTTGGTGATGAGATCATAAAGTTTGAACATTTCGGCAGTACAGCTGTTCCAGGGTTAAAAGCAAAGCCCGTCATCGATATGATGTGTATCGTAAAGGATATTGAGCGTATTGACACTTATAACGATAAAATGGCATCTTTAGGATATGATGTAGCAGGTGAATGGGGAATTGAAGGTAGACGATTATTTCGTAAAGGTGGGGAAAATAGAACTCACCATATTCATGTTTACCAATTGAATCATCCGCAAATCGAACGTCATTTAGTTTTTCGGGACTATTTGAGCACTCATTCAGAAGAAGTGCGACTTTATACAAAATTCAAGGAAGAACTTGCGTCTCAGTTTGAAAATACTAGCGAATATAGTCCTGCCAAGAAAGCATTTGTTTCGAAGATGGAGAAACGTGCACTTGAATGGTATGAAAAAAGTAGGGTGCACTAAATGCATCCTACTTTTTACTTTTTGCTTTTTGCTTCTATTCTACTGATCACACTATGCATATCATCCGGTTTCAGTAGTTCAAGAGGAGAATAGCCTTTTTCAAACATCATCGCATCGCCTTCTAGTAAGACGACATATCGTCCGTTAATTTTAGCGATATGAATATTGTCACCAAAATCGGATAACATTCCTTTAACAGACATATGATCTAACTTGAAAGATAACTCCAGATCTGGTGTGTGTTCGATAATTTGCATCGTCGCTTCCATGACTTGTTCAGAAGTTAAGCGTTCCTGCAGTTCACGCTTCGGACTTGTCGCCCAAGCTTCCATTGCTGTTTCAAATTGCTCACGATATTCACTGTCAGGCTGGTATGTTTCTTCTATATGCTGTTGTACCATATCCAACACTTGTGTTTTCACAATTGTAGGCATTGATTCGGCGTAATCTACATACTTTAAGAAATCTTCAAAATAGCGGGCATGAGATGCTTGATGAAGCTTTAATTCACCCTCTTCCAATATTCCTTCTTCAGGCATGAAAGGATATTGAATGGACTTCATATTTTTCGTTGTAATAGCCATCTCCACATTTCGTATTAATGTTGACTCATCCGAAATAGAGGCCACCTTAGGTTCGAAATCGCATTTCATAATAAATACAAATGGATCATCATATAACATGCGCAGTCTAGCATTGGCAACAATAAAGACACCTTCACGTACAGCACTCGTTTCAGTGTACGCACGAACAAACTTTTCACTTTCATCTTTAAATTTTTCGAGAGTCTCTGCAAAACGAACTCTGTTAAATAGATTGTAGTTGGGATTTGTTTCTAATCCATGTCCTTCTTCCGTAATAAAGTACCCAACCTTCGTCGGTACTTGTTCAGACTTTGGATGACGTTCTACCTTACGTTTTACAATCTTCGTTAATTCTCCGTCTAAAAAGTCCTTCAATGCATTATGCTCATATTTTCCTTCATCTAATGTTTGAAAATGCTTATAACTCTTCTGTGATTGTTCACCTGTACCTTCAACTTGAACAACAAAAAAGGATAAAAACTTCATTTGGAAATCCATGATGTAGCCACCTAACTATTCCTCATTTATAAGACTATACAAGTATAGTAAACCCATGAAAGCAAAGTCAATTTGTTTTTACTGTGAGTAAGAATTGATATTTGGTAAAAACTAGTCATACTGAGTAAAGTTTAGTAAGGGGTGTCAGATGTGAAAGCCGTAACGTATCAAGGACCAAATAACATTGAAGTAAAGAATGTTGATGATGCAAAAATCCAAAAAAGTGACGACGTGATTGTACGCATCACGTCAACAGCTATTTGTGGATCCGATCTTCATTTATATCAAGGTAATATGTTACTGCCACATGGTTATGTCATTGGTCATGAGCCGATGGGGATTGTTGAAGAAGTAGGACCCGATGTTACAAAAGTAAAAAAGGGCGATCGGGTGGTTGTTCCATTTAATGTAGCTTGCGGAACATGCTTTTACTGTCAACATGAGATGGAGAGTCAGTGTGATGAATCAAATCCACATTATGACTCAGGAGGGTATTTTGGCTATACTGAGAAATTCGGAAACTATCCTGGAGGACAAGCTGAGTATTTACGGGTTCCCTATGGAAATTTCACGCCATTCGTTGTTCCAGAATCGTGTGAGTTGGAGGATGAATCTTTATTATTTTTAAGTGATGTATTACCAACTGCGTATTGGAGTGTACTACACGCAGGCGTAAAAAAAGGCGATACAGTTGTCGTATTAGGGTGTGGTCCTGTTGGATTAATGGCCCAAAAGTTTGCTTGGATGCAAGGGGCAAAACGGGTTATTGCAGTTGATTATATTGGATACAGACTGAATAAAGCGAAACAAATGAATAACGTAGAAACGTTTGATTTCACTGAATATCCAGATATGGGTGAGCATTTAAAAGAAATCACACAAGGTGGAGCAGATATCGTGATCGACTGTGTGGGAATGGATGGGAAGAAGTCACCACTAGAATATATTGAGCAAAAGCTAAAGTTACAAGGCGGAACACTTGGACCTATTCAAATCTCCACAAAAGCTGTTCGTAAGTTTGGAACGGTTCAAATAACAGGAGTATACGGTAGCAACTATAATAACTTTCCGTTAGGAGCCTTTTTCTCTCGTAATATTACCTTAAAAATGGGGCAAGCACCTGTCATTCATTTAATGCCAGAGCTATTTAAAAAAATATCGAACAAGGAATTTGACCCGAAAGATATTATTACTCATAAACTCAACTTAGACGAAGCAAGTCACGGCTATAAAATTTTTAATGGTCATGAAGAAGATTGTGTAAAAGTAATCCTAAAACCTTAAAAACAGAGTAAGACTTCTTACTCTGTTTTTTACTCTATACAAGTGGTGAACTAATTATGAAACTATGGTTAAAAATACGTTCAAGTATTTGGTATATTCCTTTTATTTATTCAGTTATCTCAACACTCTTAGCAATACTAAGTTTTTATGCAGATGACTTACTGGCGCATCATCCAACTTATTATGATCACATTCCGATTATTTTGCTAGCCGATATAGATTTAGCACTTACAGTTTTAAGTTCTATCGCAACATCGTTATTAACCATGACAACTATTACATTTTCATCCATTATGATAGTATTAACAACGTTTCTATCTCAGTTTTCACCAAGAACCTTACAAAACTTTATCACCGACCCGTCAACGCAGCGGGTACTTGGTATTTTTATAAGCGGGTTTATTTACTCAATCATTCTTCTTTTATTAACTAGGGAAACTGATGTTCACCAGCTATTTATTACACCTACACTTGCTGTTATCTATGTACTTGTTTGCTTAATATTCTTTGTGTTTTTCATTCATCATGTTTCAAGCTGGATTCAAGTTAGTAATTTGATTTTTGATATTACAACGAACACGTTAAAAGCGATTCATGAACAATTCAAGGATAAGAAGGACGTTACAGCTGATGCACCTTGGGATGACTGGGAATATGGTGACATTTTGAGTAGAGAGCCTCACAAAATTTATGCAAAAGAATCGGGGTATATTCAATTAATTGATAAGAATGAATTGTTACAGCTAACACAGAAGGATGAGGTCATTGTACGAGTAGAGAAGAGGTTAGGGGAGTTAGTAGATATTGATACACCGATTTTGTCCGTATGGAAAACGGGACAAGTAGAATCCTCAGAAGATTACTTACAATGTTTAACGCTAGGGAAAGAACGAGCACCCATTCAAGATATTGAATTCGGAATTACAAAACTTGTAGAAATCGCCTTACGAGCCATCTCACCAGCAACGAACGATCCAAATACTGCGATAAATTGTATTGCACAATTAGGAAAAATACTAACCGTACTCGGAACAAAGAATTTACCTAAAGCATTTATTAATGATGGAAACCGAAATTTACGGATTATTTTACAACAACCAGACTACGGAGAATATTTGTATAAAGCGTTTTATCAAATACGACTATATGGAAAAAGTGATATTTCAATTATAACAGCGCTTTTTAAAGCTTTACTTGAAATTACAGAACGAAATGATGCTGAGATCAAAAAAGAAGTATGGTGTTTTGCAAAATATATCGTGGAAGGCTTGCAGCATGAGACACTACTTTCGTTAGATAAACGGTATTTAAATGAAAAACTAAAAACATTAGCCAAAAAAACGAGTCAAAAAGAGGAACTTTTTATATAGCTAATAGATAAAAAGAACCATTATTTCCTTCAATGGAATGATGGTTCTTATGTTTGGAACGATATAATATTTCTTTCTTCGTTTTTGTCTTTCTAGTTCGCAAGTCAGAAAAAGCGAAAGGACTTCTACTTAATTCAGGATTACGAATTCCTTCTCTTTCAAGCTTTTCACGTAACCTTTTTGCTTTTGATTTAGCCATTTTCTTCACTCCTTATTATGATTACTTCTAAGTATATAGCATAAGAGAGAGGGAGTGAAGGGAGGGATACTTATTTTTACAAACAAAATTGAATACATTCTACTAATAGTTATACCAATACAACATCGTATGCGATTTTACTTTTGTTACATTTCTCGAACTCTTAAAATAGGTGATACTTACTCACAAACTTAAGTTATCAAAAATTATTAGACTTAACAACACACCTGAAATTCATCATAATATTATTATGTAAACTAAATAATCATAATTGTTGTAACCTTTTCTATATTTATTACGTGTATATTAGTAAGAAAACATAAAAAAGGAGATTAAAACATGAGTCACATAAAAATTTTTCTATTTTTCGTAGTAACCACCTTAGTATTTATGAGTGGTTGCAATGGACAAGAAACAAATAAGGAGACGGTAACTATGTCAGAACAAGAGCAACAAATCCCGCTACAGCCGTATATAGAAGCACAAGAACAACCAGGTGGTAAGATTAGCATCATATATAAAGCGTCTAATAAATCAAAGGTAGATCAAACGTTATCTTTTACTAGTGGATTACAAACTGATGCAATCTTATATGATAAATCAGGATCAAAAATTGCTCAATACTCAGACAGCCTGTTATCCACACAAGCCATACAAGAAGTAACATTAAAACCCGAGGAATTTATTGAACAACAGTTTCTTTTTGAAGATATTCCTAATGGTGAGTATGTGATCGAAGCATTTTTAACAGCAAAAGAACAGCAAGTAACTGCCAAAATGAATGTTACAGTTCAAGAGAATACTATAAAATTAGGTTCTAAACCAGTTAATTTAACGAGTTCACCGTTGGAAATAGACGGAAATTTGCTAGAAATATTTAATGAATTTAAACAATCACACAATCAAGATGTTTTAGCTGATTTAGAGCCATTCCAAATTTTTCAGTTATATATGTACACACAAGCTGGTCAAGATTTTAAGACGTTATATCATTTATATATTTCTAATCCGGATCAAGTTAACGTGGATACATTTGTAAAAGAATCTATGAATTCGACAAACGTTCAAAACATTGACCAGTTCATGAGTAAATTTAACGAAGTTCGTGAATTTACAGTTGTAGCTACAGAAATTGATCGCGCATACGTAGAATTTACATTACCAGGTGAACAAAATGAATTACAATTTCAACTACAGAAAAATGAAAATCAAATATGGCAAGTATTATGGATGCCATTACAGTAAAACAAAACCTTAGCTGAAATATGCTAAGGTTTTTAAAATCTGTTTCGTCTCAAAAACCAAGTAAACTTGTTATAATAAGATGTCTTTTGTTTTTTTATTTAACTTCCTATAATTTATATTATGTAAACTAGAAAAAATCGATAATCGATAACAGAAACTTGAGCTGCTCCTATTGTTATTTATTTTCTTGGATCAATACCTCCGTTAGTTATAAAAGATATAATGACTTATTACAAGTCTCTCTTCTATCAAAGTTTGTACTTAAAAATCTAGATACGAATCAGTAACAAAATTCGCTAACAGTGTAAATTTTATTGTAGCTAATTACTCGTGCTAGTTCTTTTTTTAGGCGTTATTAAGGCAACTAAAAGGAACAATATAACAGTTAATATAAATGGCTTCACCAAGAATAACACCTCGTTTTATAAAACAACAAGCTCAACATTATTATCAATATTTATTTGATGGTTTATTCTTCTTTAACTATTCTTACCTCAATAAGAAAAAAGGAGTGTATATCCTTCTTGGAAAAACACTCCCTTCTTTTATAATTTAATTGCTCCCATACCTGATAATATTGTTTTAGCATCAGCATTAAGATAACTGGCAAATTCCTTACTTAGTAAGAGCTTCTCCTTATTTTTAATGGATAATTTTATGGATCTTAAATCGAAATTATTGGAAAATTTATTAATAGTAAGAGCAGTTGCAATTTCTCCCCTTGTGAGCTTTTCTTCTCCTGATTCCATCCTAGTAATGATAAAGCTCAATAGTTCCCTTGCATTTCCTTTTAATAAGTTTCTATTTGCCTTTAGTAGATCAATATTTTCTTCAATATATTTTCTTGCAGTCACTAAATCCAAATCGTCTACATACTTATGAATATTATTTATTAAGTCTTTAATTTCCACGATGCTAACTCCCTTAACGACTCTTCTTCCCAATTAATCTAAATCCTTTTCAATATTTTAACTTTAATTTAGATTACTTACTTACTGGTATTTTTTTAAGATATATAAATTTTGTATCACTTATAACTGATTAACCTGTTATATTTTCTTTCTATACTGATGCTTGTCCTATTTAATTCAGCTGCTACTTCTTGGTATGTCTTTCCTTTAGTAATTAATTCAATTAGAACAATCTCTTCTCTTTTCGTCCATATTTTATAGTTTCTTACACTCTTCGAAATTCCCCTCTCGACTTCTACCCATTTAGGCTCTGGAGGGATAGCATGTATCTCAACTTTGGAAAAATTGATTCTTTGTTTATTTTGTTCAGCCCAGTTCCAAAAATCAGAATTCTCAATAAACCAAAATGCTTTTTTACTCCTTGACACTTTTTTGATGCATTTTAATCCATGATTTCTTATCCAACAACAGACGGTATTTCGATCTACTTTTAAAATACTTGCCAATCTACCTACTGTTAATAGTCCATTTTGTTCTTTTGTATTAGCAATCCCTAATCTTTTCATTTTTAACAAGACAGATTGTTCACTTCGATTAAGTTTCCTTGCTAGTGTCGAAATCTTAAGAGTACCAACATTATCTTTTAAGATATTAATCTCATGTGATGTCCAAAACCTTTTCACTTCTTTTAACACCTCTACTACCAAAAATAAAAAACAAATTTATTTCTTTTAACTTGCATCCTACTCGTTTGAGTCCATTTTTTGATTACTTGAAATATGTTGTTCTCAAGGCGACTTGGCTATTGTATATAATACCCTTAAACAATATTGCATTTGTACTCATTATGATAAAAGCCATCATCCATTAAACTTTATATTTACTATGGTATCTGTTTTTCATTATTTAACTCATTAATCCATTATTATTTTTATTGAAGTAGCACTACATTGCATGCTACTTCAACCTTTATTAAAGTTTAAAACGACTAACTAGTGTTGTTAATTCCTCCGCCATTGAAGCAAGCATTTGTGCCGAGGAATTAATTTCTTCCATAGAAGCAAGTTGTTCTTCTGTAGATGCAGCTACATCTTCAGAGCTGGAAGAATTCGTTTGTGCAAGTGCTGTTATCTCTTCTGCTGAAGATGATACTTCCTGGACACTAGCTGTAATTTGCTGCACAGTTGCATTGACTTCCTCTATCTGAGGTGTGATGTTTTTCGTACTCGTTAAGATATCTTCAAATTTTTGATATGTTAGTTCGGAAACTTTCACACCTTCTTCTGCATTTTGCATAACTTCACTCATAATACGAACTGATTCTTCAGTATCGACTTGTATAACAGAGATAAGAGATGCAATATTTTTAGTTGATTCTTGTGATTGCTCTGCTAGTTTTCTAACTTCATCAGCTACTACTGCAAATTCTTTACCATGTTCCCCTGCTCTAGCTGCCTCAATTGCTGCATTTAAAGCCAATAGATTTGTTTGATCTGCGATCACATTTATTACGGATAAAATTTCGCCAATTTCTTTTGACCTTTGAGAAAGTAACGTAATAACCTCATTGGATTTACTTACTGATTCATGTATGAATTTCATTTGTTTTAAATTATCTTCAACAAATCTACCACCAACTTCAGCTTCCGAAGTCGTTTGTCTAGATAAATCGGAAACAGAAGAGGCACTCTCTGCTATTCTGCTTACACCCAGCAGAACCTCTTGTAATGCGTTTGAATTGTTTTCTATTTTCTTTGTTGTTACTTCCGCACCACTAGCAATCTCTTGGATAGCTGATGAAATGGTTTCAGTAGCTTTTGTTGACTGTTCCGCACTCGCTGTTAATTCTTCTGCGGATGCTGCAACTTGCATAGAATTATTTTGTATACCACTAATCATTTCTTTAAGATTTTCTGTCATCTTCTCGAAAGATTGATTTAGCTTGAAGATTTCATCTTTACTTTTCATTTTAATGTTTTCAACATTTAAATTCCCCGATGCTACTTGTAAAACGATTGCTCCTAAACGTTGAATTGGATTAGAGATTAACAATGAAATAATAACTCCAAACACTACTGCTATAATGGTTGCGATAACACTTATGATAAGTACCTGCATTACTGCAGCACTTGAATTTTCAACAGTTTCGTTAACTCTTTCTTTGAGAAATTCACTTAAGAAATCAAATAATGATTGCGTCTCTTCGTTCATTTTTGTGCTTACAGGCACAATTTCTTTTTTCCCAATCACTAGAGCATTATCTTTATTAATTTCACTTTCGTCCATTGACTTATTAGTAACATTTATCCATTCTTTATTCGTTTCTAAAAGTTGGTCTAATCTATCTTTTGTCTCTTGTAAGCTTGCTATTTCTTTTGCCTCTAGAATTAAATCATTAATCTTATTATTCGTCTCAATTACTTTAGTTTTCATTGCCGGATCATCATATAACATAAAAGCTCTATAGTAACCAATTTGAAGTGCAGTATTTGTTTGAATGGCTTGTGTGATAGATTTAATTTCCGCGACAGTATCGATAACGTATTCATATGAAGTGTTCGTGTCCTTCATATTTATATATGAAAATACAGATGCTGAACTAAATAGCAGTGAAATAATAACAAAACTTCCTATTAATTTTTGTTTAATTGACAACCTCATTTCCACATTCTCCTTATAACTAATAATATTTATTTGTAGTAACCTGTTCACTAATAGATTCGTTATTTGATAATCCCTTGATTAAACTATCAAAATTTATCATTGAAACTAACATTTTTTGTAGATTATTCTTATATTTTTACTTCAACAGGGTTCATTTCTCGCAAAGTTATTAGCATCTTATCTATATCAAGTATTGAAATTAGACGTTCATTTACTAATGCAATTCCTTCAATAAAAGAAATCTCATCATCATTAATCATATGAACAGGATTTATTTCATCCAGATTAATATTCATGATCTCATTGGTGCTTTCTACCATCAATGCAAATGTAAAATCAGATACATCTATCAAAATGTATCTGGTCTCTTCATTAATCTGCATTTCTCGATTATATAGTAATCTATAACTATCAATTACAGGTACAACTTGTCCCCTTATATTAACAATCCCCATCATGTAGCTTGGAGATTGAGGGATAGGAATTGTAACACTGTTTTTTTCAATAGAAACAATCCTTTGTATATCAATTCCAAAACATGAATCTAGTACCTTAAATAATATGAAAGATCTCATTTTTGTTTTTCATCCTTTTCCACTTTAATTATAAAAGTCGATGTGGCTTCTCGATATAATATCCTTGTAGCAAAGGTACACCTAATTGTTTTGCTATAACTAAATCATCCTTATTCTCTATCCCCTCAAGTACTAAAACTAACTTGTTATGTGAGTAGGCAACTAACCATTCAATATTTTCTTGTTTATCTCTTGAGTGTGAGAGATTTTGAGAACATTTCCGATCTAACTTCAAAAAGTCTGGTTTATTCGCTAAAATCTTTTCTAGAATCATTGGATTTATCCGTAGATCATCTAATGCAATTAGAAAACCCATTTTTTTTAAAAACAATAAACCTCTTTCAAATTCTTCCTCTTTCCAAAGTGTTGCTTCAGCTGGATCCTCATTGATCTCAAAAACAATCTTTCCACGTATCTCTGGATGGTCTGAAATTAATTTTCGAATAAATCCAGTGAATTCAGGATGCTTAAGAGTAGATGGGAAGATGTTAATAAATAAAAGATACTTTTGGAAAAATTCATTTGGATATTCCTTAATCGCATTTAATATCGCTAAAGTATCAAAGTCATACAGAAGTCCGTTTTCTCTGCCATATTGAAAAAGTTCAATTGGGTTAACTCTAGGCTCAGTTCGTATTAATGCCTCATAAGCAAATATTTCTTCAGTTTTCGTATTCCATAACGGTTGATATTCATTAAAAAAAGAGCCTTCTTTAATAATGTTTTCTATATTGAAAAAACCAGCTCCTATCATTTAATTCTCTCCTCACTATTTGGACTATTTATTACAATAAAATTAAAAGAATGGACTAGTACCAAATTTCACTTTTCATTCGCTATATTTTGATTCCACTAATTATCTATTGATTAATAGTTAACAAAAAACACTTCTCGTGTTTAGTAACAATTAGCTAAAAACAACGTTTAACTCAAATACTAAATGTTTTACAACTAGTTCTTTTCTCTTATAAAAATATATGAATAAATGCGAATATTGTCGAATTGTCGTTAAACACTAAATAGGTTATTTCAACGTATTAAATAGTACCTTTGAATCATAAACTTAACCCTTCGAGTCATTTTTTTAATAAATTTTAATTATTTTTTAGAATAAATTGTTGTACGGTTTCTTCCTTGTACTTTTGAACGATAAAGAGCTTGATCTGCTTTATTTATTATTTCTGCTACATTGAGGTCATGACCTATTTCATGAAAAGCAATCCCAAGCGATAATGTAATGGGTTCACCGGTTGGACTTACAAGCTCCTCAATTTCCTTCCTAATTCGTTCAGCTATATGAAAAGCACAATCGAGATCTTCGCTTTTGACAATGATCCCAAACTCTTCACCACCGTAACGAAAGCATAAGTCATTTATTCTCGATAAGGTATTTAGTTTGGAAGCAAGGAATATAAGAACTTCATCTCCAACTAAATGGCCGAAAGTGTCATTAACTTTCTTAAAATAGTCAATGTCTAAAAGAATTAAAGAGAAAGGTAACTGATTCTTCATTAAGCTTTCTATACATTGATTGAATGTCTTCCGATTAGCTAAGTTTGTTAATCCGTCTCATTGTATTTCTTTATTAAGGAGAATTAAATGATTATTGATTTGATGGTAAAGCTGTTGCACTTCAATAATTTTTGATGATGTTTCAAGATTTATTATTGGAACAGAATTATTATTTCTTATTACTTCTTCTGAGTATTTAGCTAGTAAATATAGCGGTTTGGAAATCCAAAACGCAACCCACCATGATACAAAAATAATAATGATAAAAAGTGGTAATGCATAAAGAAACATTTTGCGATATAAATCTTTTAATGGATCCTTTAATACTTCTGTTGGAGTTTGGGATACAATCCCCCAATGGGAACTTGGTTCATAGGAATACCCGACAAAATATTCTTTCCCTTGTGTGTTCGTAATAATTGCAGACCCACTATTCCCCTGCAAGACATCCTTAACAGCCTTATTTTCAATGACAGACTTATTGATTTTACCCGTATCTGGATGGAAAATAATTCTACCTTCCCTGTCAACAACATAAACATAGGACCCATTTCCGTAAAAGTGAGCACTTAACATGGAATTTAAATAATTCGTATCTTCTAAATAAATCGTTCCACCTATAAAACCCTTGTAATTCCGATTATCATCAAAAACAGGAGATGAAATCATTAAAATAAGCCGACCAGAAGTTGCTTTATAAGGAGTAGAAATAATTGGTTTTCTTTCTTTAATTGCTTGTTTGGATGCCGCAGAATTTAATTTAGTACCAATAGACACCCCTGTAGTACTAGGACTAATATTTTGAATGACTCCTTCGTTATTCACGAAAAAAATAGAATTAAAGTACCTGTTATTAAAGCGTAAATAAAAATCCATTTCTTCATCTTTAACTACGTGGTCCGTTGTCATTTCTGCGATTTCCGTAATATTTCGCTGCATAGAAGATAATATATTACTTGTTTCGACTTTTAGTTTCTTGGCATACTGATAATTATTCTGTAAATAACTTATAGATAATGACTCCTTATTAGCCCTTATCGCAGAATAACATCCAACAAAAGCTGTAAGTAAAACGGACAAAAAGACTAGCAAACTTATTGTAAATCGAAGCGTATATCCTCTGGTTCTGAACACTTTTCTCCTCCTTTTTATACTGATAGATCAATTTCATTCTGTAGCGATTATTTCACGAGAGGAATGAAAAGCTAGTAATTTATATATTCTCTTAAAACTGTTTTTGGATAACGACTAAGATATAATATGAAAATAATGATCCTTTGTCTAATTATCATAAAACCTTTAATTTTATCATTAACGCTCATATTTCTTCCTTTCAAACTCTTATTTTATCTAACCAAACAAAATGAATACTTTTTCATTAGTAAATCTTGGCTTTCTGTTAAAGGGAGGAACCGAAATTTATTGGCACAGCATAGAACTCTATGTCCTCGGATACATTTACTTTTAGCTAAACAAGCACAAGAAAAAACCCAGTCAAATGACTGGGTTTAAATAGATTTGCGATTTTGTAAATTTGCTAATTGATTTTTTGATACCTTTGCTACTCCATCATAATTTTTGAAATAAGCTAGATACATTTGTCCTTTGGTTTCGATTTTTGTTAGGAATTCTAGATTTATTAAATATGACCGATGGGACGCTATAAAACGGCTATCAAGTTTTTCTTCTAAACTCATTAATGATTCTGATGTTGTATACATTTTACTTAAAGTATGAATTTTAGATTTTCTCTCTTCTCGTTCAATAAAAATGATTTCGTCGAGTGGAATGAATTCGAGAGTATTATGGTGTTTTATCATTAAATCTTTAGGTGTTGATTTATTTTCAGAGTTTGCTTGATTAAAAAGTTGCAATGCTCTTTCTAAAGCTCCATACAATCTTTTCCACTCAATTGGCTTGAGAATATAGTCAATTGCCTTTACATCAAAAGCTTCTAATGCCAGATCATCATTACCGGTTACAAAAATAATCTGTAATGAAGGAAGGATTTCTTTGCTTATTTTAACGGCTGCCATTCCATCTAATAAAGGTAATCCTATATCAACTATAGCTAAATCTGGCTTTTCAGAGGCAGTTAGCCTAATTAAGTCTTCACCCGTGGAGGCCACTCCTACAATTTTGAAATTTGGTAGAGCTTTAATTAAGTGAATTAATAGTTTTCGAGAGGATGCATCATTCTCAGCAATTAAAATCCTCACGAAGTCACGCCTCCCTTTTTATAAAAATTTCTCTATAAGTAACACACAAAGCAATAATCTATATAAACATTTGTGGACAAATGCTTTTTGCCTATCTATTAATGATCTATAAAATAATATAAAAAGCCAGCAGAATGTACAATCCCAATAAGACATGTAAAAATAATCAAACAACAGTCCATTTGTGTCTATTCAATCGCATATACAATCTATACAAACATATCAACTTATTCATGGTATGAATTATTATTTACCTAGTTATTTATTTGCTAACATTTAAAGAAAATCCTTATTATTTCTCATTTAGGGCATCACCAACAACTTCTAACATTTCCTTTATATTTATAGGTTTTTTTAAATAACGATCAAAACCTGCATTCAAAGCTTGTTTAATATCCTCGGGCATTGCATTAGCACTTATCGCAATGACTGGAGTATTTTTAGTTTTGTCAATTGCTCTTATTAGCTTTAATACTTCTAAACCATGTAAATCAGGTAAGTGGATATCAAGTAAAATTAAATCCACTTCTTCATTTCTTGCAATCTCTATTCCCGCTTCTCCTGTCTTAGCAATCATAAGATTGTAAGACAATTTAGATTTAAATATATTTTCTACTAGTTTGATATTTGATTCATTATCTTCTATATAGAGAATTTTACTTTTTAATAATAGTTCATTTGTGTTTACAAAATTTTGACTTGGGATTGATTGAGGCAATTCACCAATGGGGATAGAAGGTAGTAGAAGGGTAAACCAAAAATCACTTCCACTCCCTACATGACTACTCACATCAATTTCACCACCCATTAAATGAACGAATTGTTTCACTAACGTTAAGCCTATTCCAGATCCTTCAGTAGTTGTTCCTTCAACTCTATAAAAAGGTTCAAATATTTTTTGGCCTTCTGTAGGTGAAAAGCCAATGCCACTATCCCTAATATGAATAGTGATTTCGTTATTTTCCAACTGACATGAGACTTCTACTTCACCGTTTTCATAATTGTATTTAATGGCGTTGTCAAAAAGATTAAGTAACACTTGTTTTAATCGAACAGGATCAGCCAATATATCTACGTTGTCACAATCACTAAACTTTCTGTATATGTTCACCTTTTTTGCCTTTGCAGCTGGAAGCATGATTTTGATACATTCATCTAAAATCGTATGCAGTTTCACAGCTTGAAGGTCAATTTTTATTGCACCTGTCTCAATTTTTGAAAGATCTAGCATTTCGTTAATGAGTTGTAGTAGATGTCTTCCACCCTTTAATATTTCTTTCACAAAATCGTATTGTAAGTCATTTAAGTTAGGATAATCAATTTCTAATAGCTGTGCAAAGCCGAGAATTCCATTTAACGGAGTACGTAGCTCATGACTAATTTTAGAGAGAAAATCTGATTTTGCTCGATTCGCTTGTTCCGCTTCTTCTTTTGCTTTAATAATCTTGTATTCCATTTTCTTTCTATACGTGATGTCTTCAAAGTTCCAAATTCCACCTACTATGTTCCCATTATCGATTAAAGGATAAAAATTACATAGTAGTGTTTTGTTATTATATGTTCTAAGTTCTTTTGTAGCTCTTCCCCAAGTTTCATTCACCACTTTTAATATATCCTGAATTTCTTCTTTAAAGTAGTGGTTAAAGATTGAGCCACTTTTACCAATGTAATTACACGTTTCTTCTGTTATATCTAGTAAATCAAGGAACCTTTGATTGATTAAAATGATTTTACCATCAGAATCTATACTGACAATCCCATTATCTAAATGATTAATCAATTTATATTGATATGCATATGCATCCGAAAGTTTTAACTCTTGTTCCTTTTGGAGCGTAATATCTGTAAAAGAAACAAGTGCAGCCTGGTCTAAATTGCTAGTTAATTTGATTGGCTTTGAATTCACTGAATACCACTTAATATTCAAATCTCTTTTGTTTCTCACTCCATAAATAGCATTATTTATCGCAATGCCATCCATTTGTGTAATAACACCAGGTAACTCAGCAAAATTTAATACAAGATGATTTTCATTTACAAGTTCAATCCCTAACTCTTTCCAAGTTAACTCATCCATAGGACCAGTAGACATCCCTAGAATATCTTCAACTGTGTTATTTAGAGTTGTAACCTTACCTTTTTCATATATGAACAACCCTTCTGACATTGTTTCAAGAATGGATTTTCTTAACTTTTCTTTTTGGGCTATCTCTTCTTCCATTTGTTTGAGGTTCGTGTTATCAATACAAGTGCCAATTACCTCAACTACTTCATTCTTCTCGAAAACAGGTCTTAAAAAAGCTATATAATTTATGCCCTCATGGCTAATTTCATATTCAGTAAATTTACCATCCCAAGTTGTTTGATAAAATTCTATTTTTGAATTCGCAAATTCAGCCGGATAAATATCATAAAGAGTCTTTCCTACAACTTCTTCTGGTAAAAAGCCCAGTCTGTAGAGCATTTCACCTTCACAAAAGGTATGAATAAATCCATTTCCTTCTTTTATATATTTAAAAATCATTCCGGATTTATTTCCCGAATTGACAATTGGAACGCTTTTAGAAATCAAGATACACTCCTCCTTTTATGAGATTTGCACCAAAAATATATTATACTAAATAAATAAAAGGAAGGTATCATTTTCAAGATCTTTTCAGATGGTAAATTTAGGTCACTAGTATGTAAGGAAAGGTGAAGAATATGTACCAAAACACAAAAAAATAACCGACACAATGCCGGTTATTTAAATTCATTTCAATTTATTTTGTTTGAGAAATTGAATTAATAAGTTGGTTCAGTGCTTCGTTGATCGGCGTAACTGGACGACCAAGAACTTTCTCAAAATCATTGCTTTCAACTGCTAGAGAACCGTTTCTAATGCTTTCTTGAATCCCCACTACAATCGGAATCACAAAATTAGGTAAGCCTATTCCTTTCATGGTCTCTGCATATTTTTCGTCACTAACTTGTTGTACAGGTACTTCTTTACCCAATACATTCCCTAGAGCAGATGCCAATTCTTCTTGAGTTAAAAGTGGACCTGAAAGTTCATACACTGTTTTTTCGTGACCGTCTCCAACAAGAACTGCTGCAGCATCTGCGTAATTTTGTTGGAGTGCCCAACCTAAACTCTGTCATCATTGTACATTTATTCAAGAAATGGATTGTCATAAGAGAAACTGGATTTTCGGTAAAAAAAGGTATACCCTATTAATTAGATATCGTAATAATTAATGATTGGAAGGAAGTTCAGGCATGATTGCAAAAACAGAACATGATTTTACTGGATTAAAAGAAATTGGAAGAATTGTAGCGTTAATACGGGAAGAATTAGTCAAAAAGACGGCTCCAGGCATCACAACAAAAGAGCTTGATGAAACAGCTAGCAAATTATTTGAGCAGTACGGAGCGATCTCTGCACCTAAGGGAGAGTATAATTTCCCTGGTTTCACTTGTATTAGTGTGAATGAAGAAGTCGCACATGGTATCCCAGGAGATCGCGTGATTGTAGAAGGAGATTTAGTTAATATTGATGTATCCGGTTCTAAAGATGGATACTTTGCTGACACTGGAATATCGTTTGTTGTTGGGAATGCCGATCCTGTCTTAACTAAATTATGTAACACTGCTGTCGAAGCTTTTGAAGCTGGTCTAGAAAGAGCGAAACCGGGTTCTAAGAAAAGTGGTCTTGGTAAAGCTGTTATTGCGACTGCAAGAAAGAATGGTTTTACAGTTATTAAAAATCTTACAGGACATGGTGTCGGTAGATCCATACATGAAGAACCCAACCATATTTATAATTATCATGAGCCTAGTGATGATGAACTGTTAAAAGAAGGAATGGTAATCGCGTTTGAACCATTCATCTCTACTCGAGAAGAGGAAGTAATTCAATACGAGGATGATGAATGGACCTTCTTAACTGAAAATAGCTTTGTTGCTCAATGTGAACACACCATTATCATTACGAAAGATGGCCCAATCGTCATCACAAAGTAATAGTTGGTCCAGTTATACAAAAAATGACTTCAGTGTAATACCGAAGTCATTTTTTGTTAGTTTAAATTAGATTTGTTCACTATAAGACTACCTTCTTCAAAAACAATAATAAAAATCCTATTAAAAAGGCGATAGAAAAACTGGCAAATGTCCCTATGATATAATAATCACTAGTTTTATTTGTAATCTCTTTAAACCTTGCAATTGATTTTACCGCTGTAACAATGGCAATCAATTCAAACTTATTAACTAGTATAGCCATTACAATAATGAGTCTCTCTATTATCCCAATAATCTTTCCATATCTCTTTTTTTCCTCTTCTATTACATCCAAATTCACTTCTAGAACTCTACCTTTTGAGAAGCTAGATTGCTCAATCGTAACAGCAATTTCTTCATGTGATATTCTTTGGCTAACTCCTCTTTCTTTCTTATGTAATTTCACTTTTTCTAATAGTAAATTAATCATCATTAAAGATAAAATTGTCCCGCCATTTATCGTAAACAATATCCCTGCTGTAACAAGTAACATAAAACTTAAGGTGTCGATATTATTAATACCTTCTAAATATGGATAGGTTGAGATAATCCTTTCTAGTAATCCGTTCATAAATGAGTTCTGAACGATCGTTTTAAAGACAGGGTATAGTAATAGAATGATTAAAATGTGAAGAAGTTGTTCACCTATAAATACTAAAAGAGCTTTAAGATGATTCCCTTCTTTTGTTTTAATATAATGTATACCTTTATCTATAAAGTAGCGTACAATCGACACTATCAAAATAACAAACAGCAGCTTTGCCTGAATAAATACGATGGTGAAAATACTAGAAAATATAAAGAAATACAAAGGTCCAGAACGTATCCAGGTCTTAGATCCATGTTCTAACTTTCCCCTTTGGAAATAAAAACTGGTCAATACATGACTTAAAATAAATATACATATTAGCAGTTTAGCAAACATACACTCCCTCCTTTCTCTATCAAACAGTTCATTCATTTTCAAATAAAAGATGTAATTAAAGTTACTTTATAACCTCAAGAGGTTATAACACTGTCATATAACCTCTTGAGGTAATAGTGACAACTCATATCTTCTAGAGGTTATAGAGTGATTTATCTTTCCTCCCATTTTTCCATTAAATACTCTTTAATACTATTAATACTTCTATCAATTTCATGATAGTAAGCCTTCTTTAAGTGTGTACTTACAGCGCTCTGACTAATATTTAGGATACTGGCAACCTTCTGTTGTGAACCATATTCTTTATACAATTTCATAATTTCTTTCTGTTTACTAGTTTGAGACTTGCTACATGTCTCTGTGAATAGTAACAATGAATTAATAAGAGTATCCTCCGGTGAATCCGAAAACAAGCATATTGATGGTTCCTTCAATTTTGCCTTATCAACCATTTTCCTTGCATACCAATATGCTGGACCATCTGAGCCAATAGACGTATGTTTTTCAAAACTTGTCTCCATTTTTCCTACACCAATTCCGAATACTAATTCAATTGGATGCATTTGGTCTTTAATATAATCTATCATTTCAAAACTAACACAAGGATCCAATAAAAGGCCCTGAAACTCATCTCCTAACGTTACTGTTAAATTCGATGCAATATATTTGTCAAACGTAACATTAACGGCATTCAAAACTTCCTTGAATTGATCCTGTATTTCCTGTCTATTTTGTATACTTTTAGAACCTACTATATCACCAATAATTGCACAATAATTCATTTTCATACTCCTTAAGAAGTTAACTTACGACTCTATCATACTTATTATATATAAAAGTAATCAATTTGAGTTAAGAAACTATACTAATTTGCAACATATCAACCTAATCCAACAAAAAAATGACTAAAGAAATCTTTAGCCATTTTATGTCTATTTATTTTCATCTTCTAGAAATTTGATAAAGTGGGTGATCGTTTTAATCGGCTGCTCCTGGATAAGTGCAATATACTTATTCTTTATTACGTCTGAGACACGATCACTTTTCTGAATGCGGTTAATCACAAAATCCATGCTAACTTTCTGTACTTCTAGTTGTTTTAGCCTTGCTTCTTTGGAAAGCGCCAAACCAAGGGCACCAAGTATCGCAAATATAATAACAGGTAATGGTTTCAGTTCTCCTAAGGCCGTAATATAAATGAATATATTTAGAATTGAGATTGAAATTAAAGGCATAGACCAAAATGTATAACGAGAAACAATCTTCATCATGGGAGTAATATGTTCTTGAAGAATTATTATTTCGTTTCTAATATAATGCGGACTTTCATTCATCCAAACATTCAAATTTATTCCTCCAAAGCAAGTGAACCAATTAATCTAGAAAGATCTCCAGATAAAACATGATTGTCTGGTTCAAGATTTTTAATTATCTTTACTTCTTCATGCAGCCTCTGCATTTTCTTATCGAACTCAATTGCCGAAAATGCAGCTTCTTGCAGTTCAGTTGTTAGCCTTTCTGGAATTTCCTTATCGAATTTGTAATAAATCTTATGCTCCAAACTGGCCCAGAAATCCATTGCTTTTGTACGTAACTGAATTTCAACGAAGGTATGCTCAACTCGATCAGACAAAAAAACAGGAATTTTAATGATCAAGTGCAGACTTTGATATCCATTTGGCTTTGACTGTCGAATGTAATCCTTATATTCAACAATTTCAATGTCTCGTTGTTTTTCCAGCAATTCACTTACTTTGTATACGTCAGATATAAACGAACAAGTAATGCGAACACCCGCTATATCCTTAATATTTGCTTTAATAGCATCCACTGACATATTTATATTTTTTCTTTTTACTTTTTGAATTATACTGTCAGGTGACTTAACTCGTGAACTGATCGTTTCAATTGGATTATAGTCATGAATATACTTAAATTCCTCATTTAGAATATTCATTTTTGTCGTGAACTCATCAATTGCAAATTTATATGTCATCATAAAAGATGGTTGTTTTCGTATAGATTGTTGCTTTGCGTAAAAATCCCAAAAGCCGGATTTTTACCTTATTATTTAGATACTACTATACATAAAGAGAATTGCTCTTTTTTAATCCAACCTCATTTTGCTTCTAAAATTGGTTGTTCACCCAAGCTAATTGTAATAAAAGCAACAAAGTTTTAAAAAAGAGCCTAAAAGATAATAGCTCGTTCATCTTTAATCCTTTTTGCTCTAGCGTAGTTGTCAGTTCCACAATAACGTTCCTTTCTACCCCTTATTCATTAAAATAGGGCGTTTACATAATTGAACATCAATTCCTTGGGCCTGTAGTTTCTTTACGATTTTCTTTATATCAATTGTTATTTTACCTTTCCCAACTATCGGTTTCATTCATTGGCACCCCTTATAATTCCTTTACTCAAAATATTAATTTCAAACTTATAATTCTCGATTGCTTCCTCTGCGGATAAGTCTCTTACATAAGTTTCAACTAAATGATGAATCGTTAAGGCGAATATGATTTTTATGACATGTTGTAATTCAATGTCATTTTGCACATTTAAGTTTTCTGTATTAATTAATTTTAATGTGCCAATATATTGATCCTTTTGGTTTTTTTCATAGATATTTCGAGCCAGTGTATTCTCAATTTTATAGTTCATATTTAAAAATGCATTTTTTAGAAAGTCTTTATTCTCTAAAGTAGTACGTCCCTTCACCATCAATTGAAAGAATTCAGTAATGGTTTCTAGTAAATCACCATTTCTCTGTTTAAGTAATGTACTAAACTTTTCGTTTGTTTCTTTTGTCATCTCTTCTAATAGGTAAAAATACAAATCTTCTTTATCATCAAAATATTGATAAAAACTTCCCCTTGGTATACCTGCACTTTTAATAATATTGGAGATGGAAGCCTCATGTAATGATACCCTGGAGAATTCTTTTTTTGCAGCTTGTATTAACGTAGCTTGTTTATCCTTATCTAGATGTATAAACGTTTGTTTTGGCATAAACTACTTCACTTCCTATATGTGACAACGTGTCACAAACTTATAGTTTTATCATAAATGACAATGTGTCACAAGTCAACTCAACATGACACACTGTCACAAATTGCTCATATTTTATATTGACTGTCTGGATGTGCTTTAGAGGTAAAATGAAGATACTCGAAGTATTTGTTACTTCGAGTATCTGTTTAATATACAAATTTGAGTACATGTTTACTTGTAAATCAATGGAACCTATGTGTATATTACTGTAACATTCCCTTCTTTATTCTCTTCTTGATTCCATTCAACATGGAAATGAAACGTACCATCCTGGAAGAATAAAGGGAACCTTCGTCGTATGGATTCCTGCATAGGAAGGGAGTAAGCATCTTCTATATCTACCCATACTGCCTTTCCTTCTGGTCCATCTGTTAGTAGTTCACCTTGAAAGTCCTTTGTAATGTAATTAAAGATTATATACCTGTCCATTTTGACTGGATTTACATATTCGTAAATGCCTTTATATTGTAGATTTCTTACGACCAACCCTGTTTCCTCTCTCACTTCTCTAATCGCGGCCTCTACGATACCTTCAGGAAACTCCACCTTACCACCTGGTGGTATATATCCGTTGAAATGGTCATGTTGTCTGTCCAACATCAATACTTTATCTCCATCTTGAATCATACACACAGTCCACATTTTATAAGTTACTTGGTTCATCTTAAATACCGAAGTCCTTCCGATCCATAAAATAGTATAATAATTGGTCTCTCAGTTCTATTTCTCGATTAAAGCCTAAATTCTCCATCAGCTTAATAGATCTGTCGTTTTCTGGCTCAACAGTAGCATCTATCCGATCAAATTGCAGCTTTAGAAAACCGAGCTGTAATAGCTCGTCCATAGCTTCTGTCATATATCCATTGCCCCAGTATTTTGGTGCCAAGTCAAAGCCTACTTCTGCGACAATAAAGTCATGTTCCGTTCTTATGTAATGAAAACCAAGTGTACCTATCATTTCAGTTGACTCTTTCGTAAACATTCCATATCTACACCCAGAATCATTTAGATGGTAGTTAATCATTTCTTTTGCTTCTTCTATATGTTTACAGTGTTCAATATCCATAAATCTAGTAACATCAGGATTAGAGAAATGAAGATATACCTCATGAGCATGCTTTAATGTTAGGGTATGTAATTCCAATCGTTTCGTTTGAAGCGAAGGATACGTAATGTTGCTATTTTTTGACATATTTGTAGACCCTTTCATGATTGTCAGGTTATGAAAACTATAGATGTAATCTTTAAACCTTTATTATTCAACGTTAGTAGACACTGTGGATTCCAAGAAGTTTTCATTTATCGAAAAGAAATAGTTCTTCAATCCTTCTCGTCCACCCATTTTTTCATACCATTTTTGCACTCGTTCAACATGGGCAACATCACTTCTAACTTTCATTTCAATTTCTTCATAAGCAGTATAGCTGTCATATTCCCAAATCGCAAAGATCTCTACTTTTCCATCGTTCACTTTTGTCATCCATCTTCCGACTAATCTAGATCCATACTTTAACTGAGTGGGTAATAGTGTTCTGTTGAAATGGAGATTAAAATCCTCTACGATACTATCATCCACAATATATTTCTTTCTACGATATACCATTCTAATCCATCCTTGATACAAATTTTTTAGGCTGTTAGCAATTATATAGGAAAATTATACCACAAAGATTACTTGCCATTCGTAAACAAAATTTAAAAAATACCAATTCTACCTCTTAGAATTGGTATTATCTCGTTTAGATCCTTCTTATTTCAACAACCGACAGCTCTGGCCCGTTCTCTATATACTTCCATGTAAACTCCCCTTCACTTTCTACTATAGTTGATGGTATAAAGGTTTTGGATCGTGATCATTCGTCAGCTCCATAACTTCTCCATTTACTAAAGTATTAAATGTATCAAAATTTGTAGCATGTCTCACTCTTGATGGAATATCTGGGTGCATATTGTTTTGCAGTTAAAGTAATCATATTATTCCTCCTACACAATCATAATCGAAATGGTAAAATCTCCTACTTCTATATTACTATTTGAATAATAAAATGTAGTGAGCACCCACAGGGTTAAACACTTCATTTACAATGTTTTAATGAGATCATATCTTTGGTAACCATAAAAAAAATACGCATGATTCCTACTTCAGGATTCATGCGTACTTTAAGGTATTAATCTCGCTCTAGTAATGCAGCTCCAGCTATACCTGGTTTTGTCATTTCATATGGATCGAGAATGATATTTAGTTCTTCTTCTGTTAAGACATCGTACTTCAAACATAGTTCACGTACAGGTACTCCGTTCACAATTGCCTCTCTAGCAATTCTAGATGCAACTTCATATCCGATGTGTGGATTTACGGCAGTTATAACTCCTGCACTCTTCTCTACATACTCTCTTAGTCTTTCTTCATTTGCTTTAATTCCTATTAAGCAATGTTCTGTAAAGGTGTTAAATGCATTACTCATAATACTAATTGACTGGAGAAGGTTAAAGACTAATACAGGCTCCATTACATTCAGTTCCAATTGACCTGCTTCAGACGCAAGGCAAATCGTTTGGTCATTACCGATGACTTGGAAGGCTACTTGGTTAATCAATTCTGGTAATACTGGGTTTACTTTACCAGGCATGATAGAGGAACCAGGCTGTCTAGCTGGTAACACGATCTCACCTAAACCAGCTCTAGGTCCAGATGCCATTAAACGGAGATCATTCGCAATTTTCGACATGTTGATCATACATACTTTTAAAGCACCTGAAACTTCTGTATATGCATCTGTATTTTGAGTTGCATCCACAAGGTGATCGGCACCTGTTAACTCTAAGTTGCTAAATTCCTTTAAATAGTTGACTACTAATTCAATATAACGAGGTTCTGCATTCAATCCCGTACCAACTGCAGTTGCCCCCATGTTTACTTCATATAAATGCTGACGTGATTGCTTAATTCGTTTAATATCACGTTCAATCGCGCGGCTATACGCTTCAAATTCTTGTCCAAGACGAATAGGTACTGCATCCTGCAAATGAGTTCGTCCCATTTTAATGATATGGTTAAATTCCTTAGCCTTTTGTTTAAAAGCTACATGCATATTTTCCATTGATACTAACAATTTTTCTAACAAATTTAATACAGCGATGTGAATAGCCGTAGGAAAGGCGTCATTCGTAGATTGTGACATATTCACGTGAGTATTAGGACTACAATAGGTGTACTCTCCTTTTTCATGCCCCATCAATTCCAGTGCACGATTGGCTAGTACTTCGTTAATATTCATGTTAATGGACGTTCCCGCTCCCCCTTGGATTGGGTCCACAATCACATGATCATGCATGTTACCTGCTAATAATTCATCGGCTGCTTTAACGATGTTTTCCCCGATTCCAGAGTAAAGTTGTTTAATATCCATGTTTGCAGTTGCCGCTGCCTTTTTGACAACAGCCATTGCTTTAATTAGCTCTTCGTGGATTCTGTATCCTGTAATAGGAAAGTTTTCAACTGCACGCAGTGTTTGTATGCCATAATAAGCATCGGCAGGAACTTCCTTTGATCCTAAGAAATCTTTCTCTGTGCGCATTTCACTTCTTGTCTTTGCCATTTCTTTTAGACTCCTCTATTAAGCTACAAAAATCTAACTTTAGTAATCTTACATGTATCTACTGATTATTAAAACAAAAAGTACAGAAAAGCTCAAGGTGTTTGTTTATGGTAGTTGAAGACGCTTCCAAGTATAAGGTGACAATTCAAGAAGATAGAATCCAGAACGAACGTAATACAGACATGCTTCTCTGCGCTTGAAAGCATGCCTTAGTATTATCTATTTTTGATTTGTTTGATCTGTTGGTCAATGGTTTGTAAATATTGTTTAATTACTGTCATTTGATTTTGAGTTGCAAGCTGATTCGTTTCCTCTTCATAATAAGGAGGTTCAGCTAACCAATGAAACTGTTCGTATGCTTCAATCATATTACTGTGTAACTCATCAGAAGGGTATGGAAAATCATTTGTAACCGGACTATTTGCATTTAACTCACTAATTAAAGAGTTTAAGCGGTCAGCTAGTAGTTCCTGATCATTCTTGTTTAATACAAGCTCTATATCATTAAAAGCAACTTGAAGCGTGTGATACCATTCTTCTGACATTTCTAAACCAGCAGAATCATAATCAGACTGAATGACCTGCTCTACTTCAATTCCACCAAAGATAAAACCAGACTGTAATAAACTTTTCGTAAATAGTTGTGAGAGATTATCATATTCTAGTGATTCATCAGGAGGAACAAATTCTCCGTCTTCACTTTCAATATAGTAATTTGCATATGGCTCAATATTATGTTGAAAGACATAAACCATCTGTTTCGCTTCATCGTATTGAACAATATCCATGAGGTATTCTTCTTTTTTTCTCTCAAGCCATTCTTCTTTCGTCATCGGTACGATCTTACCGATTAGTACTTTATCCTTTACTAAAGTTTTGTCATTATACCAAATATGGCATATTTCTCCATCTTCTATCATGATAGTATTCAGCAACTGTTTCTCTAGTCTAATGGAGTAGTCATATGTTTCATTTATATATACGTCACGTTGCTCTTTCACTTGTTGTGCTACAGTCACATTATCATTTGTATGTACTTTTTTTATCGTTTCTTTACTATCACTACATGCTGTTAACATTAATAAGACAGCAGGTACTATAAGTACTTTTTTCATAATGTTCTCCTAATCTAAGTTGTTATACCTATTTATTTTACTATAAAGTACTTTAATAAATATGAAGATCATGTGAAATGATACTTTTTACTTATGAAAATTAGTCGTAACTTACTATATTTTTAGTAGATAATAGAAAAAAGCATACAGTTTAACTCTGTATGCTCCTGAATAGCAAATGCATGATTCCCAATTTTCTTTATTACTTTTCGATCACGAATCCAATCACTCTTGACTGTTTTGGGATTATAGAAGTACAACGCATCACTTTCATCCGGATTTTCTTTTAGCGCATCATCTACTGCATTAACTGCTTCTTGACTTGCAGGCTGTTGAATTGACTGATTCTGTACAGGTTCGAATGCATTTTTCTCATAAATTACTTCTTCAACTGTATCTGGAAACTGTTCATCTTCAACTCGATTTAGGACTACCTCTGCTACAGCAACCTTTCCCGCATACGGTTCTCCTTCTGCTTCAGCATGAACAAGTCTTGCTAATAACTGTTTTTCTTGTGTAGTTATTTCAATTTGATCTTGATGATTGTCTGGTAAATGCTGATATTGTGCAGGACCTTCATGTTCCACATCTAAATCCACTAACCTTTTAATCGATGTTTTTGTATAGTTTGTATCAATTGAATCTATTTTAGTAGGAGTATTTGGAAACTGCATTCCCATTCCTATTGCAAAAATTGATAAAATGTTCATTAGTTTTTTCATGTTTTTACCTCCTGTTTTTTAGTTAATAGCAGCAGAAACAGGTCTATAAAAAGCTTAACAATAAAATATTCGGGATTCATTAGTAAATGATTGGTCCTAATATGTCAGTCACATGACAATATTGACGTTCTCATTTCAAAACGGAAACCACCCTCAAAAAACTACATATTTCTACAAATTTTATAAGTGAAGTAATAGAAATGAGGGTTGATACATGTTAAATACAGCTGAATTTGGAATTGATTTAGGAACAGCCAATATATTAGTTTATAGTAAAAACAAAGGAATCATCTTAAATGAGCCAACTGTTGTGGCCATTCACAAAGAAACACGTAAAGTTATGGCGGTTGGTTCTGAAGCGAAGAAAATGATTGGACGAACACCTGATAACATTATCGCTATCCGTCCTTTAAAGGATGGAGTGATTGCAGACTTTGAAGTAACTACAGAGATGTTGAAAAGAATCATGAAAGCTACTTCACGTAAATTGGGGATATCACTTAGAAAACCAACAGTCGTTGTATGTACGCCTTCTGGAGCTACTTCCGTAGAGCGAAGAGCCATTCAAGATGCAATTAGAAGTTCAGGCGCGAATCAAGTTCATCTAATAGAAGAAACGGTAGCTGCAGCGATTGGAGCAGATTTACCAGTTGATGAACCGATTGCAAATGTAGTTGTAGATATAGGTGGTGGAACAACAGAAGTAGCAATTATTTCATTTGGTGGAGTCGTATCGTGTCACTCAGTTCGAATTGGAGGAGACAGATTTGACGATGACATCGTTCAATATATACGTAAAAAATATAATTTGTTAATTGGAGAACGTACAGCTGAAGAGATGAAGATACAAATTGGATATGCACTAATTGATCATGTAGAAGAAACGATGGAAATTAGAGGTCGTGACTTAGTGACAGGTTTACCTAAAACAATATCTGTTTCCTCATTTGAAGTGCAAGAAGCAATGAAGGAGTCTCTTTTACAAATATTAGAAGCAGTCCGCTCTACCTTAGAAGCATGTCCACCTGAATTAATTGGGGATATCGTTGACCGTGGCGTGCTGATAACAGGTGGTGGTGCATTATTAAATGGAATTCAAGATTGGCTTCGTGAGCATATAATTGTACCGGTTCACATTGCTTCCAACCCATTAGAATCTGTCGCAATAGGGACAGGGAGATCATTACAAATTATGAGCAAAGTAGTACGTGCAGCTAAATAAAATCCAAAAACACACTTGTGAATTCAAGTGTGTTTTGTTTTACATGATAAAGTACGTTGTTTATCTTAAACAGTATAAGTTAAAAATCTTTCATCATATACACTTGCTTAGCGATTGACGTAAATCCGATCTTTATAAAGAACTCATATGTCTCCTGACTATCTGTAACAGGTAAATTAGGAATGACAACACGGAGCTCATTTGATTCATCAAACATGTAGTGAAGGAAACTTTTTATAACCTCGTCTCGATCATGAGATATTGCTTCACACTGGAACAATACTGTACCGACGTGTTTTCCACCTGCATCATAAGAGTGGCGGTAATACGCATATCCGACTATCTCTTTATTCGCATCTAATGCAACAATCACATCAGCACCTTTTGCACTATTCCAATGTGTTTGCCAAGGATTCATCCCTTTATAAAAGGAAATTGATTCTAGCTGACTAGCAGGAATTGAGTTTATCACATAGTTTGATTCAAGCTCTACACCTATATTTCCTTTATGCTCTAAATAATGAAGCTCATCAATGACTTTATATCCTAAACTTTTATAAAGTGATATTGCCTTTTCGTTATCATAAATAGCTTCTAGTGTTGCAATTTCAACACCTTCTTGTTTATATAACGTAAACAATTCCTCCATAAGTAGTTTTCCAACGCCTTGATGACGATAATTTTTCGCGACAGCCGTTCCACCATTCCACGCTACTTTTTTACCATTGATCATTCTACTTCCACTAAGTACGATTCCAATAGGATTATCAGATGAATAGGCAACAAGAGATAGGCTTGGTGATAACCCTTCTGATACGAGCCTTGTTAAAAAGCTATCCATATCCATTTGCACTGGAGCAGAATATCCTTCAAATCCATCGTTCCAAGCTTTTAGGATATCGTCTAATGAACATTGAGAAAGTCGTTTTATTGTAATCACATTAAACACCTCCACTTTTTAGAAAGGCTCTTTTCGTAAACATTGTTGCTATATAACAAAAAAGTCGTCCTTAATCGCTCAAGACAGTGAACCAATCTCTTACTATTGACGAAAAGATGCCCCGAAACCTTGAGACTTCCGTGCTTCTCGTTTTTTCCGAAAACAACACTATATGCGAAAACAACCTTTAGAAAAGAGTCATACACATTGGTTTTGATTCCATTTTGAAAATAGAGGAAAGTAATTCTACATACTGAGGGGACGAAACCTGCACCTTACCATAACGGTACAACGATAAAAATTCTACACTTCCCATCAACAATGACGAAAAACTAGACATATCTAATGTGACTTGTATTTCTGCCTCTTCGCAAGTACTCATAAATAGTTGCCTCTCTTTTACGGATAAATAAAACTCTCGAGTTTCTTTCATGAACGAATCAATAACAGATATTTTTACGTTGCATGCCATCGCTTCTACATACTTTCCCTCTAATAACTGTGATACATCGTTGATTCGATACATAATCCCCACACCGGACGTATGACTTTCATGATAGACCGATGGAATCATTTCATTTGTATGATTTCGAGGATCTTGAAGTATATGATAAAAAGATTCATCCTGTGTGTTCAGAACAATTCGATTGACTTGATCCCCTTGAGATTGAAGAAATGATTGAAGTGCTAGTAAACCTTCAGGGGAATTGTAGATCATTTCATCGATAACCAAGTTGTTTAAACAAAAATTCGTATCACTCATTTTTTTAAACGTAAAGCACATATAGGAATCTAGTACTTGATCATTATAGAAAGCTATGACTCTTTTACCTGGATCATTCAATAACCGTTTCATCTCAAACGATTGCTTATACATCATTCCATGCTGACGAGATGCAAACGTATTAAAACAGTTGAATAATTGTTCACTTTCATCGTTGCCCACAAACCTTATTTTTTCCTTTTCCCCCTCATTAGCTAGTGCATCAGGCAAAATATGATACTGATTCATTTTCGTTCCGTATCCAAATCCCATTTTCAAATAAAAGTCTGGTCGAAAAGGATAAAGGGCAATAATCGGAATAGTAGCTTCCTTGTTCATTCTTATAAAATATGTAATCAGGTCTTTTGCTATTTTTTCCTTCTTGTGCAATAAATCAACAGCTACAAGTCCTACTCCACCAACTTTTACGGTTTTACCTTCATAATTCATCTCAAATGAATGAAGTCTCATACCTCCAATTAATTTACCGTTTCGAAATGCCCCATATATCTGAACGGAATTATTGTTTTCTTGTGTATCTTTATAATGGGTAATGATTCTTTCTTTTGCATCCTTTGTATTTTCCATGATTCCTGTGTATGCATTTGTTACAATGTCGATAAAACTGCTAATTTCCTCAAGTTTTAGTTTTCGAATTTCAGTCATGAAATCACTCCTTACTAAAGGCTAAATTTCGTAAACATTAATGCAAATAATCAATTAAGTCATATTTAATTGCAAAAAACAGGGAAAGTATCCATTACTTTGACGAAACGATTCCCCAAAAACATGAAATCAACGTGGTACTCGCTTTAGAAAACAATAATCTGTGCGAAACCAAATATAATTTATTTTAATTTTACAACACATTATATAAACTGACTAGTCATTTTAATACATATTTTAGAAAAAGAGCGAATAGCCCTTCTTCTAGTTATCTTTAGCAAATTCTCGCTCTTCTAATAGTGCCAATAACCATTGTGATGGTTTATTAAACTCTGATTGATCTTCAGCAAATGGTGTGAAATACAAATAGTAACTAAGTGCACGTTGAATACAGCCAAGCTGATCAGAAATAGCAAGTGCTCTCTCTAATGTTTTCTTAGGTGCAAAGGAAGACCATACTTCTAAATAGATAGATCTAAAATAGGCTACCAATTCCTTCCACTCTTCATCCGTATCATTTTCAGTCAATTCATAAAGCGAATTCCAAAATACACGTGTACTAAAGAATGGATGAGTTACAATGGCGTCACCCCAGTCTAAAAACACAGCCGTTCCATCTACAACCTGTATATTGGCAGAATGAAGGTCACCGTGATCAATGGATTGCAGGGGTAAAATGTGAGCCAGCTCATCACACATATTCATTAACTCTTGCTTAATACTCATTACTTTTTCTTTATCATCAGCCCCTAATCCCGTATCACACATACCTTCGAGGTGAGATGCGATTTGCTCCTTTAATAAAGCAAGGTCACGCTTCGGAACTCCTAACTCTACTAATTTTTGCACATTGTTAACTTCAGTAATTTGGAACTTCGCAAATTCACAAATTGCCTTTTCCCAAATTTCTTGATCCTTAATAGAGCGAAGTGGCGTTCCTCCAATATCATCCATCAACAACCAAGCGTTTTGTGGGTGTATGGAGAGAATTGACGTTGTCTTTCCTGGATGCCCTTCGTCTAAATACTGACTGATTTCAGGCTCATATTGTGCAGATTGACTAACTGCTTTAAAATAAACGTTCCCTTTATTAGTTGGAATTAGTTGAACAAGACTGAAATCCGTAGCCTTTACTTGCTCTATTCCTCCTGTTATAACGTATCCCTTTTTCTCCAATTCTGTTTGTATCCAATGATACGTTTTAGCATAATAATTGCATTGAAACCAATTTGCCCGCTGACTTGGTATCTCCTTCTCCAAAAACCATTCATTCAAAATAGCTTTCTGTTCAAAGGCATCTATTGCGCCAACATTCTCCCAAGGTAGATCACTACCATCTTGAAGTATAAACGCTTCATAAATAAAGCTAGAATCTTTTTTCCATAATTGTCTCCCAACAGCAATCTTTACTCCAAGCAATTTTGAAACTGCCTTTTGTAATGGACCGATGTTTACTTGCTTCAATGGTCCTTCCTCAACTACTGGCAAACTATAGCCCATCTCTGAATGTACGACTAGTACCTTGTCATTCTGCTTTATTAGTATTGTTGAATTTGTTGTCATTTCATTTCCTCCTATAATAAAAAAATCGCAGTATTCCCTGCGATTTGTGAACGAATAGATAGACGAAAAGTAAAGACAACACAGTAAAAAGGGATAGAAAAAAATACACCTTCTTACAAAAAGGTCTCTTGCGTTCGAATAAATCTATAAAAAGACATACTGATCCCGTTCACCCATCACAGAGTGTTTTTGGTAATGATGAATCTGCCAAAAAGGGATTAGTTTATCATTGTTATAGATGACCTCCTTTAAATATTACTTTAATTATAAGAATGATCTTGCAATTCCGTCAACTTTTTTCAATTTTGTTACATTTTAGGAAATAAAAAGATTTGTCTTTTAACAAGAAATACAAAGTAAGTTTCTATATAAACTAGTGAAAACACCATTATTAATCCTATTCTAGACGACTGCAGGTGGAATTACCGCTTGCCTTTGACTGAGTTCTTGATCAATTAGTAATAGTGCAGATGGATTATCTCCGGCTAATTTTAGCCGATTCACAATGGTTTGACTCTGTGCTTCCTCATCAATTTGTTCCCTTAGAAAATCTTGAACGATAACAGCAGCTTGTGGATCTACTTGTAAAACATATTCATAGGCTTTGCGATATGCATTCGTTACAAATTGTTCATGAGCTAACACTTTCTGAAACGTCTCCAGTGGTGAACCAAAATCACTTGGTTGAGCTGGAAGGCCACTTAATACAACAGTTCCATCCTTATTCACTACATAATCAATTAATGTAAGTAGATGCGTTCTTTCTTCGTCCGATTGTAATCGCAACCAGTTTGCCATACCTGTATAATTTAGCTTGCCCATATATGCAGACATCGCTAGGTATAAAGTTGTTGAAATATGCCCAATCTGAATTAAGTTATTCATGAGTTTCTGAAGTTCTTCATTCAATTGCACCACTCCTCTATATCAAAACTACACACAGTTAACTTATTAAAATTTTGTGGAATTGAAACTTGTATTAATCTTAATTTATATTTATGCTCTGTTAAACCTTATTGCTGATTTTCGTTCCAGGATACTCGCCGGATACCGCGGGCGGCTTCGGGAGCCTTCTCAGCGCTTCTCGCCTGCATGAGTCTCCCGAACCCGAGCTTCTCCCCCCACGAGTCTCGCGTCCTTTCACTTCAATCAACCTGCTAAATATCAGCACTGTTCTTTAATACAGCCTATTTTTTATAGTAGGCTGTTTTCACATAGATTGTTGTTTTTTGAAAATAGGAGAAAAACACGTAAGTCTCTATGTTTCGGGGCATTTTTTTGTCACTAGTAAGAATATGTATAACTGTTCTGAGCGATTAAGATGCTTTTTTTATATATTGCAACAATGCTTACGAAAAAAGCCATACAGAACTACAAAGCTGTATTTCGAAAACACCACAATCAATGAAATAATGAAGTAAAAAAAACTAGAGAATTCTCTCTAGTTTTTAAAAGCTATGAACGAACTACTTCTTCATCTAATAGTGCTAGTCTCTCTTTTACTTGCTGTTCACTCAAGTTATGTTCAATAACATAACGGTTTCTAAGATGAACTCGGCATTCATGTGTACAACCACGTAAGTGCTTGTGTTCATTTTCTTCTGATGTAATGATTTTCTTATTACACTCAGGGTTCGCACAGTTTACATAACGCTCACATGGCTCTCCTGTGAAATGATCTCTACCTACAATTACATGCTCTGTTTGATTTATCGGGACGCTAATACGCTCATCAAACACATAGCACTGTCCATCCCAGAGCTTTCCTTGTGCTTCAGGGTCCTTTCCGTACGTTACGATTCCACCATGAAGTTGAGAAACATCCTCAAACCCCTCTTCTCGTAACCATCCAGAGAATTTTTCACAACGAATACCACCCGTGCAATAAGTGAGGATTTTTTTCCCTTCAAACATTTCACGATTGCTTTGTATCCAATCAGGTAATTCACGGAAGTTTTTTATATCTGGTTTTACCGCACCACGAAAATGACCGATTTCGTATTCATAATCATTTCTTGCATCAATGACAACCGTATCAGGTTCATTCATTGCTTCATAAAACTCCTGTGGACTAAGGTAATTTCCTGTTATGACATTTGGATTGATATCATCCTCAAGTCTGAGCGTTACTAACTCATTTCTATGTCTGACATGCATCTTTTTAAATGCGTGTGAATCAGCTTCATCAATTTTAAACACCATATCTGCAAATCGAGGATCTTCCTTCATCGTTTTCATGTACTGGTCCGTTTGCTTGATTGTACCTGATACCGTTCCATTAATCCCTTCACTTGCTATTAAGATTCGTCCCTTTAATTCGAGCTCTTTACAAAATTTTAAATGTTGAACTGTAAATTCCTCAGGATTCTCAATTGTAACATACATATAGTAGAGTAATACTCTATAGTTAGTTGGATTCATTTCTATCACCTATGTTTTCTTTATTTTTCTTCATAATTAAAGTGAATATAGTTCTAGTTCTTCTTTAATTCGATTTCGGATTAATTCAAGGCATTCCTCTACAGTCTTAGCGAAAATCCGCTTCCCATTTACAATCGCATAAGGACTTCTGGCGCACATACCACAGAAGGATAAACAGCTGCTTTCAATCACGGCTACCTCAGGGAACTCCGATTCTATAATACTCTCAATATCTACTTGCTTTATTAAACTACCATCACAGATCTCTACAACAATAATTCCCATCGTTATCCTCCTTCTTAGTATTTATTCTTAAACGGCAGGAGGTCCAAATTTACCTTGTTGGAAGTCACGATAAGCTTCTCTTATTTCTTCCATCGTGTTCATGACAAACGGACCATACGGAACAATTTCTTCGCGTATTGGTGTACCTGAATAAACGAGTAATTTCGTTCTCCTGCTAGTAGATTTCAACACAAGATTGCTTCGTTTATCACCATGTCCATTTTCATTAAACGATAAAGTCGCCACTCCATGTTTTTTAAGATTCACTTCATTTTCACCAATTGTTACTTCTCCTGACAAAACATATAAAAATGCATTATGTGTTTCCGGTAATTGATGATTATATGTGGCACCATTTGACAAAGTAATTTCAGACAAGGTGATGGGAACTAGTGAATTCATTGGGCCCTTCACTCCAGCAATATCACCAGAAAATACTCTTACTGAACCACCTTCAACTGTCACTACGGGTGCATCCTCACTGTAAACATTTTGATAACTAGTTTTCGTATTTTTTAATGCCTTAGGCAGGTTGAGCCATAATTGAAGTGTATGGGCAATATCATCCTCTACTCCTTCTTCAGCATGTCTTGCAGCCCATCCAGCATTCATATACTGTACATCACCTGGTTCTAGAATATCTCGTCCTCCAGCATTATCAATGTGTTCCAAACGGCCATCCACTACATATGTTACAGTTTGAAAACCTCTGTGAGGATGATCTGAAAATGTACCGCGCTTAAACCAATCTTCTGCCATTAAAATGAACGGATCAAAGTCATGCCATCTATCTAATGGTAACACCCATCCTTTTTGTATAGACGGAAATCCCATTTCTTCATACTTTACATACCAATGCTCTCTAACTTTTCGTTCTAACATCTCATTCACCTACTCTTCTATTAGTGGTGATAACGATCGTTTAATACTCAACTAAATCATTACACCATAAAAAAACATGAAAAATCAATTGAATTGCTTGTATTTCCATATGTTTCTATATATACATTTGATATTAGTAAGAACATTTGGAAATGGACAATATATCGTAATTGAAAATTATCTCCACTTTACTACAAGGTAAAAGCATTTGTCATCAACCTTTGCAATGAAGAAGACTACTACTTTAGTTGTAGAACATCCTAAGACAAAAGGAGGGATTTATGATAAAAACTGTAGTATTTCTTCTTTCCGGGATGAATAGTACTGTTTCCCTAAATCTATTAGATGCTGTACCGATTCAAGCTCATCAAATGGAACTTCTTCACCTAACTCTGCATTAACTCGTAAATATCGATCGTTGAGGAGCAATTTACAATGATACGAAACAGATTCAGATGACAGGTGAAGTGCCAAATCTAATAATTTTGGTGTGACCTTCATGGAAGGTAAGGTAAAAGGCAACCATTTATTAATGCCCCAATCAAGTTTTTTCTCAATTGTAAAATCTATTTTTTGTTGTCCTGTGCCTATTGATAAGATGTTAATATCATTCATTGGAATGTTAAAGTAGTGAATAGCTTCGGTCATACAAACGAGTGAAGGGTTGTTTGCCCACAGGCCACCATCAATTGATAAATATTCATTTTTAATATTATTTGGTTCAAAATAGATGGGAGCTGAACAGGAAGATAACACGGCGTCCCATAGTAATACGTTGTCATCTTCCTGCTCTAGATTTCCGTAGTTTGATCTGTATACAAATGGTTTCCCATGGCTCAAATCAACAGCCGGTATTAATAAAGGATGCTGTATATCTTTCAGAGTTATTTCCTTGAATTCCTGCTGTAAGTATTTACGTAAAGATTCACTGCTGTATACACTACGAAATAAGCCGACTTTAGCTTGCTGTACGAAAATCTTTTGTCCATAGTTCTGATAGCCTTCAAGCACCTTGCTCATCTCAATCTCTAAAGCACAAGAAGCAGCGATAATGGAACCCGTGCTAGTACCCGATATGCAATCAACCAATTGGTTAATTGGTTTGCCCACATCTTTTTCTATTTCCTTTAATATTGAGATGGCAAACACACCTCGAATTCCTCCACCATCAATACATAGCATTTTCATTCTTTTCGTCTCCGCTTCTCAAATATCTATTACTTACATCTTAGTCAATTTAATTATTTGTTACACATAAAAAAGAAGACACTACCAAATGTTGCTATACGGATGATGGACTAATATATAATAAAAAAAAGAAGCTCGATATGAGCTACTTTAATCAATTCTCTATCTAGTTGGTGTAGATTGCAATTCTTCAATTCTAGCAGCGACTGACTCCGTTAATTGTCTCGTCATTTCTGGTACAGTAGACTGTAAGATAGAATTTACCATCTTCGCCATCGCACCTTGTGCGTTAATGGTTAAACTGCCGGTCATACGTGTTGTCTGATCTGTCAGTGATTGTGCTTCAAAAAAACCATGACCTGTAAATTTCTCGTTAATCCCTGTCAAGTTAAACGTAACTTTTGTAGGTTCAGACCAATTTGTAATATCGACCTTTAGGTGTACTTTCTTTTTCATTATACCGATGTCGCTTTTGAACTTCCATGTTGATTCTTTATCACTAAGTATTTCATGTGTAATATAGCCTGGTACTAAAGGTGCCCACTGGTCCATCTTAGAAACAAAACTCCAAACACTTTGTATGGGAGCATCCACATTCACACTATATATCTCACTTGGCATACAAGATCTCTCCTTTGTCAGCTTCATGATGTTAATACATATAACACTTATCTATATGAAAGGCCGATTTCTTGTAGTACATTAATCTAAATCTATAATGGTGAACCCACTATTCTTCTGACGCTGAATACCTGCTTCAATATAACTTCGAACCAACATCCATTTTGAATGATTGACCTTTTTAAATGTTTGAAAAAATAAATTAGCCGTTTCAATTGGTTTTCGTTCAAGTTCTATTGTTGCTGAAATAATAACCATTCTCTCATCATCCTTCAACGGAAGAATGGAGATTTGTTCCAGAATCCATTGACCATCATTTTCATTTACAAACTGAAAACCTTGTTCCCACCCTGCAATAGACTGTTCATAACCAAAATCAATTATTTCTCCTTGCGAAACTTCTCTGGCACTATAATCTTCAGCTATGTATTTCTGTAATTCTAGCAATGAAGAGGACCTCCAAGCATGTAAATAACCTTCTAGAGTCGTTTCAAAAGAATCATATATGAACCTACATGAGAACCGCTCAACTCCTGGATACTTTTCACCTAAACTAGTAATGCTAAAACCACAATTTCTATAAAAATCCACGGCATCATTGTCAGTTTCTGCATATAAAATATGTACATTATGCTGTTGAATAACATATTGAATTAACTTTCTACCAATTCCAGCTTCTCTATATAGTGGATTAACAGCAATATGTCTAATTTCATAGCTGTCTCCACCTATATCTTCTATACCTATACAAGCAACAAAGATACCATCACGTTCATACCCATAAAGTGACTTGTTCTGGCTATGAATATACTGCTTTAATTCAAACTCAACTCTATCTTTAGAAGTGGCAAAAGTTAGGAGTTCCTTTATAACAGAATCAATAACAGCTGAATCTATTTTTTTCATAAATAAACTCCTCACAATCTTTAACTATTTATAGGGAGATTTTCACTGCCCGTGTTGCCATAAACGTTTGGATATATTGATCAAGGACTCGAGTCCCTCCAAAATCATCTTCGTAAAATCCAGTTATGACAAATCCAGCATCTATTTGTCCTTGTATTTGATCCTCTAGTGTATGAGCATATTCTATTGTTTGGTTTGTTCTTATGTAATGTTCAACTTCGTCCTCTTTCAGATAATCCAACGTAGATGAGGGTACTTTATGCTTAACATCTAGATTTCCTTTTCTTTCTTCGTTATCATCAAATATAAACAATAATGGATTTGTAAATCCAGAAATCAATACCCCGTTTGGCTTCATTACACGTGATGCTTCCTTCCAAACTTGGTGGACATCCTTAACAAATAAATTAGAAACAGGATGAACAATGATATCAAACGTTTCATCTTCAAAGTCACGTAAATCTGTCATATCAGCTTGAATTGTTTCTAGTTGTATGTTGTCTCGTTCTGCCACATATTCATCTTGTTCAAGTTGTTTTCTTGAGATATCAGTAACTGTAACATCTGCGCCGGCTGCTGCTAATATAGGACCTTGTTGACCACCGCCAGAAGCAAGACAGAGAATTTTTAGCCCTTTCATTGATGATGGAAACCATTGTCGTGGTACCACTTTTTCTGTTGTCACACAAATACTCCATTCTCCGTTTTTACTTTTCTGTATCTCCTCAGAGCTTACCCTTTTCGTCCAGCGGGATCCCTCCTCTACCTTTTGGTCCCAAGCTTCACTGTTTTGTTTCGTAGTATCCATGCATATATCTCCTTTTTGTTCCTGTGTATTCTAATGTAATTCTTTCGACATTTTATTCATTAATCCTTTAATCTTTTTTATCATACCGATCTTCTTGCACATACAATTTTTATCTTGCTGTAGCAATTTATTTTAGTACATCATAATCAAATATTTTTATTGTTAACGGTATATCCGTATCCATGAAAGGAAAACTAACAATAGCTAGGAAAGTAATAGGACAAATCTATTATTAACCTATTTATGGACTCATACATAGTAGAAAAAATAAGATAAAGAGGTACTATTCATGCCAGATTGGATCGAAATATCGGTAAGAGCACTCCTGTTTATTTTGGCCCTCTTCATACTCACTAAGTTACTAGGTAAAAAACAAATATCTGAGATTTCATTCTTTGAATATATATCAGGAATAACAATCGGAAGTATTGCATCTGAAGTTATCATGAAACTAGAGGCAAATATTTTTAATGGTTTAATCGGAATTTTTGTCTTTGGTTTTGTGACCGTACTTGTCGATCTTCTATCCATTAAGAGTAAAAAGTTTCGAGAAATAGCAGAAGGAAAAGCAACTGTATTTATCCAAGATGGGAAAATATTGGATAAAAATTTAAGGAAAGAACGATATTCATTGGATGAATTAAACACCCTACTTCGGAAGAAAGATGTATTTAATTTTGCAGATGTAGAATTTGCTGTACTAGAACCGAGTGGGGAACTAACTGTATTGTTAAAAAAAGAGAACAGACCAGTAACGTTGAAGGACTTGAAAATTAGCACAACTCCGGAAAAAGAACCACAAACTGTTGTAATGGATGGTGAAATCATTCACTCCTCATTACTTGCAGCTGGAAAAAATCTACGTTGGTTACATACAGAGTTAGAAAAATTGAAGGTGACTATAAAGGAAATCTTCCTTGCCCAAGTTGATTCATTTGGTGTTTTAACGATTGATTTTTACGATGACCACCACATTGGTGCAGATACTTCAAATGAAAAAGATCCTTTAATTTCCTTGTTAAAAAAATGCGAAACAGAATTAAAGCATTTGGCTATACAAACCAAAACAGAAGCAGAAAAAAGATTATATGATGAAAATCATCAAAAGCTAGATACTATTATTTCAGCATTATCACCTTATTTAAAGAGATAAGAAAGCTCTCCATTCCTTATAAATGAAGAGCTTTCTCAAGTTTATACTTTGAACTTACTAATCAATTCTTGTAAATTCTCTGCCATTTTAGATAATGAATTTGCCGAAGAAGAAATCTCCTCCATTGAAGCTAACTGTTCCTCAGTAGCTGCTGCAACTTCCTGAGTACCAGCAGCAGATTCAGCCGCAACCTCAGAAATGAGACTCATGGATTGAACCATTTGTTCTGTACCTGCAGCCATTTGTTCAACGGAAGAAGATACTTCTTGTATCTGCGAGTTCACTTCATGGATAGAATCATTAATAAGATTAAAAGACATACCCGCTGTATTGACAACTTCAATTCCATCTTGAACTTCTTTTGTAGCAGATTCCATTGATATAACAGCTTTATTTGTTTCACTTTGAATTGAAGCAATTAACTCTGATATTTGTCCAGCAGAAGATGCTGATTGTTCTGCCAGCTTACGTACTTCATCGGCTACGACAGCAAAGCCTCTTCCGTGTTCTCCAGCTCTAGCTGCTTCAATCGCTGCATTTAGGGCTAGTAAATTCGTTTGTTCAGCAATTCCTGTAATAACAGAGAGTATGTTTCCAATCTCTTTTGATTGTTCACCTAATCCCTTGACTACATCTCCAAGTCCGTTTACTGTACTTGAAATCGAATTCATCTGTTTCACAGCTGTCTTAATCACTTCTCCACCTTCAGCTGCTTTTTCAGACGCAGTTGAAGCAGTTGTTGACACTTGGTTGGCATTTGTAGATATTTGGTTGATTCCAATGGAAAGTTCTTGAATGGTTGTTTTTGTTTCTTCAACACTTTTCACTTGCTTATCAACCCCTGCTGTAACTTCTTGCATCGTTACAGCCACTTGTTCAGTTGCATGAGTTGTCTGTTCTGAGCTAGCTGTTAATTCTTCTGATGATGCTGCAACTTGTTCGGCTGTTAGGCCAACTTGCTCAATTAATGTACGAAGATTTTGCGTCATTGTATTGATCGTCTTTGCTAAGTCACCAATTTCATCTTTATTTTTCACGTTTATCTCGTCAGCCGTTAAATCTCCATTCCCGATTTGTTCAGCCACTTTACTCATCATAATTAAAGGTTTAGAGATAATATGAGAGATGATAAGGGCTATCGCAACTCCAAGTAGAAGTGCTACTATAGATAAGGCTGATATCATTGCAATTCCAGACTTATTTATGGCAACTGATTCATCCGTAGCTTTTTTCGCGCCATTTTGATTGAAAATAATCAGTTCATTAATCTTAGTATTTGCTTCCTCCCATTTTGGATTTGCCTCTTTTTGTACTTCATTCGCTTTTTCAAAGTTGTTCATTCTTCCATAGTTCAAAATTGATGTAAAGTTCTGAGTATAAGCATCATAGTTTGTGACGAAGGCAGTAAATAATTCTTTTTCCTCATCACCTGTAATTAGTGGTTCATATTCCGCAATCGTTTTTCTGATGTTCTGATCAGTTTCTTCAATCTCACTGCTGAGTTTATTCATTTCTTCTTGATCTTGTTCTAAAACATACTTTAATAATAAACGTTGAATATCGGATACATCTCCGTTTAAATTTCCAAGAAGTGTTACACTAGGCATCCAGTTTCCATCTATCTCATTTGTTTTTTCACCCATGCCGTTCATCTTCAGGAATGAGACTGCACTTACGGCTAGCATTAACATTAACACTAACATAAAACCACTAAGTAACTTGGTTCTAATATTTAACTTCAAATCTATCACTCCTTTAGTATAGTGCTCTCAATTGTACATACTATATATCGGCATTTAGTCAATTGGTTTGCTCAAGTAAATTTTCCCATAAAAAAAAGCTAAGCATTTATTTCAAACTTAGCTGTTACTCACAAACAATAATTTGTCTGTCTAATCTACCTTTCTTTAGAACACAGCGATCCATAATCGTAAAACCAGCATCCCTAATAATTGAATCAATGTTTTCAATCGTAATGATAACAATTCTATTTGTAAATCTTCTTGCACTTGATAACATTTCTAATTGTTCTTGTGATGAGATAACTGAACATAAATTATAAGGCATATCAATAATAGCAGCATCATATTGTTCTGTTACATCCCGGATATCAAGGTATTTCACATCGGTCTTATATCCAAAATGAGCAATATTTTCTCTTGTACCTTGTAAAATTAGTGGATTACGATCACTTCCTACGATATCAACACCCATACTCAATCCTTCTACTAAGACTGTTCCAATGCCGCAACAAGGATCAATCACTTTTTTATTTACAATAGAGGGTACAGCAATATTCACAACTGCTCTTGCAACCCGTGTATTTAGGGCAGTGGAATAACTATTCGGTTTTGTTTGGTGCCTAAGCCAAACAGCCTCATTTTTATGGTAATTCCCGACAAACCACTTTTGATCGAAATAAACTATACCATAATAATGATCAGGATGATCCATGTGAACGTCACCAGGAATGTTCATCCCAATTTCCCTCTCTATTCTCCGGCGTTGATTCAAACCTATCTTATTTTCTAATTCATCATGTCTAACAAAGATCGTTTTATACGTTTTTGTAGTAACTGGGATGTTCTTGACCATCTCCAATAATTCATCATAACTATCAGCTTCAACTATTATATCAATTCTTTCACGCATAAACGGGCTACGACTAACATCAAAGGAGATCTCACTAATGAATGTAGTTGTTTCAATTTCCTTTTCAAAGATTGTACGGAGCTCAAGTTCACATAACGAAAGTTCCTCAACTCGGCTTGCATATGTATAAATATACTTTGACTTCTGCTGCATATTACTTTTCAATCATGCTCATCCTTTAACACTTTACTTTTCATTAACTTCTCTATTATAAAGGAAGTTAAATCAGAATCTAGTGGAAATTAAAAAGAGCATCTACTGACGCTCTTTTCTGTTACTTAAATACAGTTGCAATAACCTGATCAACTGTCATATCACTAGTAAGGGTGTATGTTCCAAGACGCAGCTTGTTTGCTACACCTCTCTTGTCTACTTCCAGTACGAATCCCATTGCTGTATCGGTAATTTTCAAATCAACTAGAACTTTACCTACATCAAAACTCGTCATGCCTTCTGTGACATTAAGGACGGTTTGAGTAACTGCTTCAGGTTCTGGTTCTGGTTCTGGCTCTGTTGCTTCTGTTGGCTCCGTAACAGGAGCGGATGTTTCAGTTGATTCCATCTCGGTATCTTCTGGAGACTCAGTCTTTTCTTCTACTTGGTTTGAAGCTAGTTGTGTCTGCATCTCCTCATCCGTATATATGAGGTAGCCTTCTTCAGCTAACATTGATTTCATATCTTCTACTGATAATTCATCGACTTTTTGTTCAGCCCGCAAATTTGTATCACTTAGAAAATAGATGGCACCAATAAAAGAGCTTGCCACAACCAACCCTGCAGCAAAGCTTCTCATTTGCTTCGTATCCATTAAGCTTCTCTCCTCTCGTCCTTTAAACCTACGTAAGGAGATAGTAATTGTTCAATTTCTTGAACAAGTAGGTTTTCTTTTGCAGCAATACTTTCAATTGAGTAGCCTCTTCTATATAAATCTAGTAACTCACGTAATTGAGTACGCTCTGGAGTATGAATACTTCTTTCTTGTGTCATAATTTCTAAATCTAACTCTACGTGTCGAACTTTTTCTTCAAGCTTATTCATTTCCTCCATGAAATTTAAATACATCATATCGACCTTTTGTTTCTCGCTTGTCGCCGCTTGTTTACTCTTTACAAAGGATAAAATAAGTATAACTGTTGCCGCGATAAATAAAATGGCCAGTTCCCATTCCATCATTTTTTTGCCCTCCCTCACATTTTAATCCCTTCAATAGGTAAACGCAAAAATGGTTATATATTCTCTCTATCTAACAATTTAATATTATACAAAGAAAAGAGGGGGAATTCGACATTTTTCTAAAAAACATGACAATAGTCAGATGTTATTGTTAATATTTACACAAAAATTAAGCAAAAAAATAGTTATATATGTACTTAATTAAATATCCCCTCAAAAGAGAGACCTTCATTTAAGAAGGCTCTTTTCTAAGACTTTGTTGCTTTTCGTACACTTATTGTGTGTACAACCAGTTTTAGAAGTAAACGGGGTTGAATTAGAAAAGAGCAACTCTCTTTATGTATAGAAGTACATAGATACTAAGGTAAAAATCCGGCTTCCCGAGATTTTTACGAAAAACAACATTCAATACCAAAACATCCTCTAAGTAAGATGTCTCACCACTCATCGCTTTGCTTTCATAGTAGTAAATAGAAATAAAAAAGAGAGTGTATTTTTCAACACTCTCTCCATCTGTAAAACTTTATGATTTTAATACATCATGATCAACGTATCTTTCACCATTTAATTCACTGATAACATTAATTGCTACTTTAGCACCATCACCTGCAGTAATGATGGTATGTACACTTACACCTGCAATTGTACCAGCTGCCCAAATACCATCAATTTCAGTTTTACCGTTTACATCTACTTGAACATTTTTAGGAATTCTCGGTTCTGAACCAGGCTTTGTTGTTAAGCCAATTTGCTCAGCCAAATCAGCTAAAAGTCCTGTTGCTAAAATTACATGTTTCGCTTCATACGATTGTCCATCAGTTTCAACGGTAAATCCATTATCACCTTTAACAATATTAGTCACAGTCGCTTCAACTAGCTCTGCACCAAATTTTGTTGCCTGTTTTTTACCAATTTCAACTAAATCTGGCCCCGTTGTTTCCATAACTCCAAAGTGGTTTTCTACCCAAGCACGCTTTGTAATTGACTTGTCATTATCTACTAATAACGTTTTTTTACCTGCCTTTGCCGCGAATATAGCGGCACTAGCTCCTGCTGGACCTGCTCCAATGACCACGATTTCATACATCATACATTCCTCCTTTAATTAACATTGAATTTATTTTAGTAAACCGAAATGTATGAAGTCAAATAATATGCATTCAAGGTTTTTTTATAAAAAAGATATAAATAAAAAGTCATCTACTAGGAAAGATAGGACAACTCTCAGACTGTTAACTAAAAAAACCTAAAGCGTATTTTATTCCATCTTCAACATCCTTTGTTTCATACCCTTCCAGATCTTCATGTGAGATTTCTAGTTCTGTTCGCGTTAAAGCATAACCACTATCAAGATTTACATCAAGAGTTACACGATACCCATTTTCAGACGGCTTCACTTCAATAATGTCGTAATCCCGAATTGCAGTACCTGTTTCATATTCTACTGGCTCTAGTTCAGACATGTTTTGATCCTCCAACAGTTGTATATTTTAATTGGACTGCTAGTATTTTTAACCAAACTTGCGGAGTCGATACGTCATATAAAAGAACTATTACAATTTTTCTATAATATAGAAAAAAGAACCCAATTAATAGTCATTGAGTTCTCTTTGTACATTAAAACTTATACTGAAAGTTCATTTTGTTGATCTTTATCGAAGGTGAATCCACGGCCACGAATAACAAACACTGCTAATGCAAGGAGTACAAAAAGTACAAAAAATAGCGACAATGCAGCAACGTTAATCATATTGCCCGTTAAGGAGATGACTGATTTAAATCCTTCAATGGTATATGTGAAAGGTAGGAAGATACTGCCTGCACGGTATTCTTCTGGTAACAAATCAATTGGCAAGTTTGCTCCAGTAATGGATAGCTGCATTACAATAAATGCAATCGCAATCCATCTTCCAAAGTTACCTAGTGATGCTAAGAATAAGACAATTGCAGAAAAGACAACGCTTACAAATACAGCAAACAAGATGAATTTCCCGGTACTTTCCACCTTCAAGCTTTCCCCAATAATATCAAGTCCAAATAATACGACAAAAGAAAGAATTATTGCTTGAACAATTGACAATGAAGTTAGCTTAACAAATTTCGCAACAAACCAGCTTACACTAGAAACATTTTGTGGTTTGGTAAAATTAATGAACAATGACATGATCAAGATCCCTACCATTAAACCAAGTGTTACAACATATGGGGCAGTAGAGTCGCGATAAAATTCATAACTGTTCACTTTGCTGCCTACAAACTCTACTGGAGATGCAAACATAGCTGCATTTGCCTCAGCTAAATTTAGTCCACCAGTCTTTTCAGAACCTTCTTTTAACCCTGTAGCTAACTGCTTCGTACCTTCATCAACTTTGGCAACTCCCTCATTTAGCTTCGTAGTACCCTCTGCTAATGTCTTCCAACCTTCATCAACCGACTTGTTTCCATCATAGACCTGGGAAGCACCTGTGTTAAGAGCTGTTGCTCCTTTTGTTAACTCCGTCCAGCCATTTCTTACTGTTGCATTTCCTGCTGCTACTTGCTGGGCACCTGCGTTTAATTCAGTTGCTCCTTTTGTTAATTCTGTCCAACCATTTTTCACTGTTACATTTCCTGCTGCTACTTGCTGGGCACCTGCGTTTAATTCGGTTGCTCCTTTTGTTAGATCTGTCCAGCCATTTTTCACAGAAGCATTTCCTGCTGCTACTTGCTCCGCACCTGCATTTAATTCAGTTGCTCCTTTTGTTAAATCTGACCAGCCTTTATTCACAGAAGCATTTCCATCAGCAAGCGCTTTGGCACCCGCTTCTGCATCAGATGCACCCTTCACAATATCTGACTGGCCTGCCACGATAAGATTTAACCCATCATTTAGACTTACTACTCCAGCCTTTGCATCACCACTAAGACCATCTGATATCGCTTTTGCACCTGCAGCTAAAGGACTAGCTTTTGTAGATAAGTCACCAAGTCCAGCCGATAAAGTTTTTGCCCCATCTAAAATTCTTTGAAAATTAGGATCTGCTTGGAGTAAAGGTACAGCCTTTTGATATTGATCTAAGCCTGCTACTAATTCCTGTGCTCCTGAATGCAAATCTTTTGCACCTGCTTCTAAAGCTGCTGTCCCATCTGACACACCTTTACTACCAGGTATTAGCTTCGTTTCAAATGCAGTACGTAGGTCAGCACTTCCTTTTTGTGCAGCCTGTAAATACCCCATGATTGTAGCAGTTCCATCTTTCAATCTAATCGTACCTACATGTAATTCTTGTGCACCCTCTGATAGCTTTGTAATATCACTTGATTTTCCTTGAAGGCTTCCAAGCAGTTGTCCTGTTCCTGCTTGTAAATTCTTTGCTCCATCTGATAATTTTGAAATATCCCCTGATTTTCCTTGTAAACTTCCAAGTAATTGCCCTGTTCCTGCTTGTAAATCTTTTGCACCATCTGATAGTTTAGTTATGTCTCCCGACTTTCCTTGCAGACTTCCCAGTAATTGTCCTGTTCCTGCATGTAAATCTTTTGCACCATTCGAGAGTTTCGTGATATCTCCCGATTTTCCCTTTAAATTACTAAGTAGTTGCCCAGTTCCTGCTTTCAAGTCTTTGGAACCGTTTGCAAGTTTTGATATGTCAGCTAGTTTTGAAGTTACAGATTGATTCAACTCATTTGTCCCTTGAAGAAGCTCTGTTGTCCCTTCTGCCAACTGAGTGGAACCTTCAGCGGCTTCTTTGAATCCACTTGCTACCTCCTCAAGACTTGTAAACATCTCTGTGACATATTTGGTTGTCACTTTGTTTGCGAGTTCTTCCCTGATCTGGACTGTTGCAGATTCTGTTACCTTTGATGCTAAGAAGTTTAACCCTTCATTCTGGATGTATTTTAGTTCAAGCTTCGTTGGATTTGATGAGAGAACAGTTGTAGCCTTTTCAGAGAAATCTTCTGGAATGACAATAACTAAATAGTAATTATTCTTTTCCAGTCCCTCCATTGCTTCTTCTGAACTTACAAATTCAAATCCTAGCGAATTTTTAGCCTTTAATGAATCGACTAATTGATCACCAACATTCATTGGTTCACCATTAGATATTGCTCCCTCATCATCGTTTACTACTGCTACTGGCAAGTTAGAAAGATTATCATAAGGACCCCAATCTGGACTTAGCATAATACCGCCGAAAATGACAGGCACCAGTAATGCACCAATCACAGAGAACAGTATTGCCTTGTTCGCAGCTAGCTTCGAAAACTCTGAAGCAATCAATTGAAACAAATTCATTTAAAAACCCCCCATCTATCTCGTATTAGACAACAAGTTAATGAATGAATACCCATTCACTACACTAGTAATCTATTTTCATAATATTTAAAAATTTTAAACAAATCAAGGAAAATTTATCTATAAATTTCAAAATATTTACTTCGGTTTTCGCATTAACTACAATCACAAAATATTTGATACTTTTCAATCCTATTAATTTGCTTCTTATAATCTTATATAATCGTCACACTAGCATAACTATTACAAACAAAAAAAGACCAAATCCAAGATTTGGCCAACAATAATAATGGTATGCCTATGTTATCAAACACAGACAATACACTTCTAATCTACTAAAATTTATTGTAAATGATTTTTGACTTTTTCCGTTTTGAAAACGAACTTTCCCATTCAAGTAGATCTTCATATTTCAAAGGTCTCGAATAATAATACCCTTGCACCGTTAAGGTTTCTGGCATCGAGCTTAAATAGTCAATTTGTTCTTCAAACTCTACACCTTCAATCACAACATGTAGATTTAAGGAATGACATAGTGTAATAATTGCCTTAATAATCGCTGAGTCTTTACTTGAACTTGGGACTCCATCAACAAATGATTTATCAATCTTTAATGTTGAGATAGGTAATCTCTTTAGATACGAAAGTGATGATACGCCAGTACCAAAGTCATCAAGTGCAACCGAGAAACCTAACTCTCTCAATTCTTTGACCGAGCTTATCGCATTATCAATATTACTTACAACGCTTGTTTCTGTCATCTCTAATTCAATATACTGAGGCGATATATGATGTCTGCGGACACTTTCCTTCAAAGTACGTACAAGACGTTCAGATGTAATGTACGGCCCTGGGATATTAATCGCAACTTGCCAGACTGGTAGACCCGTTTCTATAGTTGTTGCAATACGGATGCAAACCTGATCAATCACCCAGTCGGTTACATCGTACATCTTGCCACTTTCCTCTAATATTGGGATGAATACCGCTGGAGATAGAGGACCATGCACAGGATGATTCCATCGAAGTAAAGCTTCTACGCCAATAATTTCTTTTTTGTTCGAACTAACTTTAGGTTGATAGACAAGGTATAACTCATGTTCTCTCATTGCTCTATCAATATCATCTAACAGACCACGTTCAAAGGAATACGTATGAATGGCCGGGTCATACTCTACAATTTCATGATTGAAGGTAATAGACGGGTGATGTAACACTGACATTACATGCAAGAATAGTTGATTTACATCAATTTCAGTTGTTGAATAATCCAGAGCACTCACAGATTCTAATATGATTCGTTGTTCATTCACAACGACTGGATTCATTAGTATAGAAGAGATTCGCTCCATCGAGGTCCTGAGTTCACTAAAGTCATTTTGAACACGTGTAAACACTGCAAAACGATTTCCTTCTATACGGTAGAGCTCAGCCGAGTCAGGTTTTAACCTGGATAATAATTCACCTACTGTTTTTATGATTTCATCTCCCATTTCATAGCCGTACCCACTATTTAACCTCTCGAGGTTATGAAGATGTAAGATGAATAACATACTAGGTGCATTCGTATCCTTAATGGTTTTCTCAAATTGTCTACGATTAGGAAGCTTTGTCAATGCATCAAAATAATTTAAGCGATATTCTACATACTTATCTAAAATACCTGATAATCCACTCACTGCTAATAAAATTGAAATTCCTATTGTAATACTAACGACTAATAGCGTGATATCCATTTGATGTAAGTGTGAGATGTTCGGCACATTGTCTTCATTGACATAAAATATCACCGCATTCATACCAGTATAATGCATACTCGATATAGCAAGCCCCATAATGACGGCTGTTACACCTCTTACAAACACATTAGACAAAAAGCTAATATTCCTTGAGAAAATATATAAAGCAACAAAGGATACAACGATCGCAATTAGAATTGAAACAATGAATAAAATTGGATCATAAATGAAATCAACATCCATTTTCATTGCCAGCATTCCAGTGTAGTGCATACCTGAAATGCCGATTCCCATAATAATCCCTGCTACCACATATGGCCAAATCGAGTTGTTTTTCCTATTAGAAATATAGAATGCCAAAAATGACGCAAAAATCGCTGGAAGAACAGACAATACTGTAAGCATGATGTCATACTCCATCTCTACATGCAGCATAAATGCACTCATCCCAATAAAGTGCATAGACCATATTCCAAAACCCATCGCTAATGAAGCAAGTGTTAACCAAAAGTTTTGGTGAAAAAAGCCGTTCTTTTTCATCTTTTCATTCATAATTAATGCAGTATACGATGCTACAATAGCAATGAAAACAGATAATATCACGATTGAGATCGAGTATTCTCCCTCCAGGATCACAATATCCCTCATATCAGATAACGGATTCATTCATATTCACCCCCTGACTTTGATACATAAAGTCCTATTATCTATATCGTCAAGAGACAGAGTATCATAACACAAAGAATATGATTGCTAATAATTACTAATTAGTACTAACAAAAGGAACAAAACTGAGACACATAGGACCTAATGCTGAAGCCAGATTATCATGATAAAAAGCTGTTTTCGCATAGATTGTTGTCTTACGGTAGTGGAGAAAAACACGGAAGTCTCGAGGTTTCGGGGCAACTATTGGTCACTAGAAAGAAAATGTTTATCTGTCTCGAGAGATTATGAATGACTTTTTTTACGAAAAGAGCCTTTTAAAAAAATAATATCGTCAATAACAGTGGCTGTTTTCGTATAAATTGTTGTTTTAAGTGGAGCTTACAAAAGTCTAATTTTTACCTAAGTATTTAAATATTTCTATACATATTGATAGTTGCTTGTTTATAATCCAACCTCAATTGCTTCTAAAACTAATTGTACACCCAGAATAATTCTACTAATAGCAACAAAGTTATAGAAAAGAGCCATAACAAAAGAGAGCTAAATAGCTAGCTCTCTTCTCGACGATCCTTATAGAAGATTCTAGAGACCACAATTCCGCACAATCCTAATATAATAAATAACACTGCTCGAATGAAAATTGAAACATAAGCTAAATCAACTAACAACAGTTTTCCTAATGTAACAAACAACAAGCTCATCCCGAATATACGTAATACCTTGTTATTTCGCTTTGAACCAACAACGATGCAGGAAATGGCATATAATGACCAAACAAGTGATATGGACATATATTGAAAGTTAAGCGATAGCCATAAATTTTCTGTAATGACACTTACCGTTAATGATATAAAGGCAAGGAGTAAAACAGCAAATAAAATATTAACACTTTGAATTAATTGTTGTTTCAGTTCTTTTCTTTCCACTGTCTTCACAATCAGCTGGCGTACCATAATAAGTGTCAATAACAATAGTAGCCAGTTTAAGAAGTCTAGCGAGAAAATATAGTAAAATCGATCACTAATTGTTAGTAAGGCTGCAACAATATAAATAAATGCACCGAGTAACTGTTGTATTCTAGAGGAAGCCTTAACCCCAATATAAATGGAAAAAACAGCTTGAATTAATATAATTCCAACAATGTCATCAAGATCAAAGCGACTGGCAATTAAGAACAACATGGAAAGCGTCGCGATTGGTAAAGTTAAAGATAATCTTATTACACTTTTTTTCCAAAAGTAAACAGATAATGCAACATATCCAATTAATATGCTCATTAAGATAAGTTCATATTGTAACGTTGATAAAGTCGATTCAACCCACAGCAACGTAAGTAAGAAACTAGCAAATAAAGTACCCATTTGCTGCTGTAGCTTATTCAATCGATTTAGACAGAATGCTACTAATAGAACAACATGTTGAATAAATATTGCTACATTAAACGCCTCTAAATTGTCATGTCTGATTATGAAGCTGCCCGCCAATAATGTAACATGTAACAGTGCAAATGATACATGATACAATATCATGTATTGTTTTTTCATCGCAAACAGAAGGAGTGTGATATATAAAATAGTCTCAAACGCTATGAATCCAAATATAGTAGGGTTAGTACTTTCTAATAAAAACGGTATCAAGTAACCCCCTACCCCGGTAACGACTGCAAGAGGTTCAGACTCATGACGATGTGAAAAATAAACACCAAGACCAATCCATATAATATTGATAAATAGTGCAACCAGCATAGGAACCATTGCGAATAACACATGCATTGCGAAAGTCACAATAAGCAAAAGAACGACACTTCCACCGAGCAAAACTTGACCTAACGCAATCCGTTTTTCTTTTATCTGTTTATTCCCTAGCCATACTAATAGTCCTGCTGCGCTATAGCCAAGTGCAATTTTGACAAAGTTATTAAGGAGACCATAGTCAGATGCTGCTTTGAATGCCCAAATAACACCTAATAATAAGACGAAAATAAAGATTCTCGGTAACCAAACTTGACCAATTTGCTTTTCCCAATCCACAGCTTTTTTTGTTTGCTTTGGAACGTGAGTATGAATTTTTAGTGGCTGTGCTATTTGTTTAGGAGAGTCTGTTGTTTCAACAGTTGACTCACTTTTAAGTTGTTCAATTAACAGCTTTAACTCTATTGCTTCACGTGAAAGGGCGTTCACTCTTGATTCCAATTGTTCGATTCTAATTTTTTCTGACATCCACAATCTCCCTTACTATAGAAATATTTCCTCTAATATATATTCGTTCTTAATATGAAATATCCTCTTAGAAAAGTGTAGTTGGTAGAGCCTCTAATAATATAGCCTTGAATGTTTTTTTACGTTGTTATAAAAGAAAATACCACTAAAAAGCAGCAATACACCAAATAAAAAAGTCTTGATGTTTGAAGTTCCTGCAATAATGACCCATACAGAATAGAGTGTTGCGAGAACAGCAATTATTCCATCAGAAAACCTCCACTTTCCGTTCTCATACGTATCTCTAGTTAGGACGAGTTTTATTTGAAAGATAGAAGAAATAAAATAGGGCAATAAATAAGACAATGTCGCAATATATATGATGAAATCAAAAGCTGCTGAAATAGAATTTGAAATGGTAGAGAATATGAAAAACTGACCTAATATATTCGTAATTACTAATGAAAAAATGGGTAAGCCTTTTTTATTTTCCTTTAAAAAAACAGGTAGAAAGAGACCTTGTCTTGCTGCCTGAAATGGTATTTCAGCACTTAGCATGATCCAACCGATAGTCGAACCAATTAGACTGATTAAACCGATTGCGGCAAGAAACTTTCCACCGAATGGACCAATTACGGTCTCGATTGCATCAATTAATGGCTTCTCAGATTGGACCAATAATTCCTGAGGAAGCATCCCCATAACTAAAATACTAATACCGATATAAATGACTAAAGCAATTAGTAAACCTAAAATGGTTGCCCGCTTAACATCTATCAGCTTCTTAGACCGGGACGCAAAAACCATGGCTGATTCCACACCAACAAAGGCCCATAATGTTGTAAGGGCCGCACTATTGATTTGCCCTAGTAATCCAACTGCTTCACCCGTTGATGCAGCTTTTTGTGTTACAAATGGGACAAGATATGAGTTTTGAAACGCGAATAATCCGACCAATATAAAAATGACAAAACCTAAAACTTTTGCAGCTGTAGCAACAAAGTTTAATTTCCCTGCTCCTTCAATTCCTTGTAATATAATAAAATGAGTAACCCATAGTAGTAAAGAACAGACGATAAATGTACTAATATTCCCCAACTTTAACGTAAATGACCCAACCGTATAAAATACAGTTTCATCCGTTAGAATAGGAAAAAACGTAGACAAGTAACTCGCAAAAGTAGTAATGATGGCAACGTTTCCTGCTAAATTTCCAATCCAGTAGCCCCATGTTGACATAAATCCAGACAGTGTAGAAGCAGTAGATCCCGGTGGAAACAACTCCTTTGCATAAATTTGTGGTCCTCCGGAAAGTTCTGGTTTCCTAATCGCTAAGTTTCCAAAGACTAGTGCTACCATTAGTACACCTATACCTGTTACTGTCCATGCTAATAGTACACCAGCGGGAGAAGCAACTTCAGATAATGTTCGTGGAAGCATAAAAATACCAGAGCCCACCATGTTCCCAACAACAAGAGAAGTTAATATCCAAAATCCTAATTTTTTCGTATCACTCATTTTCATACCCCCTTTAACAAACACCTTTCCTTATCTTGTACGATTCACGTAAAACATAAACACACAAAAAAGGTAGCCGCTACTAGCGACTACCCTACTTTAACGATTACTTACCGTTTCCATTCCCTTTTGTTTCATTATTCTTTTTCTCTTCTTTATCTTTTCCTTGTTGCTTTTTCTCTTCAGACTTAGATTTCGCTTCTTGCTTCTTTACTTCTGCTTGTTGTTTTTTCTCTTCTGCTTTAGCATTAGCTTGTGCTTTCTTTTCTTCTGCTTTTACAGGTGCTACAACTGCAGCTACTTTCTCTTCTTCTACAGCTTCAGGTTCTTCTACAAATGGAGTTTCGGCTTCCACAACTTCTTCCACTTCAACTGCAATAGTGTCTTCTGTTGTTTCTTCTTCCGTTACCTCTTCCTCAGTCTTGCTATTTTTCTTTTCTAGCTTTGCAATCTTCTTATCTAACTTAGCAAATGATTTCTGAATATTTTTCATTAGTGCTTGTTGTGCTTTTGGATTTTCAACATGACTTAAAGCAGCTAATAAAGCATCAATATTTTGACCTAGTTTCACTTCAACCTTTACTTCTTCGTCTGTTGTAGGCTCGTCTACTTCAACTACTGGTTCTTCTGTTCCTTCTTCTAAGGCAACAGTTTCTTCAGTTGGTTCTTCAGTTGGTTCTTTCGTTCCTTCTGCTTGCTCTAGCTCTTCTGTTGCTGCTTGCTGTGTCTCAATAGCTTTTTGTAATAGCGCAGTTGCTTCTTCCGTCTTACCTTCAGCAATTAATGCATTTGCTTCTGCAATACGCTCAGCAGCGAATTCAGCTAATAGTTGTGCTTCTTTGTAGTCATCCACTGTTACAGCAAGACGAATTTGCTCCATGAATGATTTTACGAAGTAAAAGAAATCTCCTGGTACTAATGATGGTGATTCTTCTTGAACTTCTGTATCAACTTCTACAGTTTCCTCAGTAGATTTTTCTGTTGTTTCTTCTGATTCTTCTTCAGTATTACTATTTGTTGTTTCTGTACCTTCTTCTGTACTTTCTGTAGTTTCTTCTGAAACTCCTTCTGTTGTTGTTTCTTCAGATGTCTCGTTTGTTGCACCATCTTCGGTTGATTCGATAACCTCTAGTGTATCTTCAGAAGTTGGTGTGTCTCCATTTGCGAATGCTGCGCCTGCTCCATAAGAGAAAATAAGGGCTGATGCCATCATGCTGCTTACTAATTGTTTTTTCATGTCAATTCTTGTCCCCTTTTATTTAATTTTTTCACTACACATTTCGACTTAATCGAAATCTTTATGTCGCAATTAACAAAATTTTTTCATTAACCTCCTTACTTGTTTAACTTAACGGTTCTGTAAATACCTTCGAGTGTTATGAATTCTTTTGTGTCGCAAAATGAAAATTTAGTTCGAAATTGATTATGACCTTACGTAATTATAAAATCGAGTTTGTTTTTTTGGAAAATAAGTAAAAAAAGACTAACTCATGTTAGTCTTATAAAAGCTCAAACGATAGTCCCTTTTCTCGTATTCCTTCTATAATAGAAGGCAATGCTTCCACAGTCTGCTCTAACTCATGTAAAAGTATGATAGACCCTTCTTGAACGTGATCTAAAATATTGGATGTTATCCTTTTTGGTTCTTTTAACTCCCAATCATAGGAAGAAATGTCCCACATTACAGGCGTCATGCCTAAGTCTTTTAGTATTTTCATCGTATCTTCATTATATTGGCCGAACGGTGGTCGAAAGTAGGTTATTTCAGTTCCTGTTACTTTTTCTACTATTAATTTACTACTATATAATTGATGATACTGTTCCTCGCGATTTAATTTTGTTAAATTTTTATGGTTATGTGCATGTGACCCCAAAATGTGGCCGTCTGCTAACAATCTCTTCCAAGGTCTATTTGAATATACGAGACGTGATTGCCAGAAGAATACTGCTTTCACTTGTTTTTTCTGCAAAATATCCAACAGTTCTTCTGTATATTTTCCAGGACCATCATCAAAAGTTAAGACAACACCACTGCGCTTATTCGATGCTGAATTAATATTCTTGATCCACCTAGGATCATTGAAATCATATACGATTTCTTGTTTTACAACTCATGGATTATTCAATGAAGTCACCGCCTCTTTTTAGTGTAGAATCTTACTATACGAGCAAAATATTATAAAATACGTACCAAACTTGTTACTATATTAATGTTACTTATCATATTATCGTTAAAATCATATTATCAAAAGAAAGAAGTGCTATATATGACGAATAAAATGTTAAATGATATTCCATTTTCTATACTAGACCTTTCTCCAATTGTTGCTGGAAGTAACGCTCGGGAATCGCTATTAAACACAATCAATCTTGCTCAACATGCCGAGAAGTGGGGCTATAATCGTTATTGGCTTGCAGAGCATCATAATATGCCTGGTATTGCCAGTTCTGCAACTGCTGTGGTCATTGGACAAGTTGCTGCAAACACGACAAAAATAAGGGTAGGTTCTGGGGGAGTTATGCTTCCTAATCACGCATCACTCGTTGTTGCTGAACAATTTGGAACCTTAGAATCGTTATATCCTAATCGCATTGATCTTGGATTAGGCAGAGCACCTGGTACGGACTACCGCACAATGATCGCATTACGAAGAGACCCTAGAAAAACAGGTGATGACTTCCCAGAACAGTTAACAGAGCTTCGGAATTATTTTAACCCTTCTATTGGTTCCGAGAATTCACAAGTCCATGCCATTCCAGGCGAGGGTTTATCAATACCCATTTGGCTGTTAGGTTCAAGTGGATTTTGTGCACAGCTTGCAGGCCAACTAGGTTTACCCTTTTCGTTTGCAAGTCATTTTTCACCTGCTAATACTATACCTGCTTTACAATTATATAAAAGCAGCTTTACTCCTTCTGAGGAACTTCAAGAACCATACGTGATGGTAGGAGTTAATGTGATAGCAGCAGATACGGATGAAGAAGCACAGAAATTAGCTACCTCTATGTATCAACAGTTTCTAAGTCTAGTACGAAATAAACCTGGACAATTACAGCCTCCAGTCGATAATATGGATGAATTATGGAGTGAGCAAGAGAAAGCAGCACTAGAGCAACAGCTAGGGTCGTCTATCATCGGAAGCCCTGAAACAGTGAAGAAGAGACTTCAACTGTTCTTACATGAAACCAATGCAGATGAGATCATTATAAATTCTCAAATATATGATCATGAAGCACGTCTTCATTCATTTAAACTAGTCTCGGCAATATGTAACTTATAGAAAATGAGCAGGGAGAAAATCATTAAAATGATTTTCTCTTATTATTTTTATCAACATTTCGTCAATTTTCATACATTCTTGCTTCATCCTCGTTATTAGTACTTGGCCATCTTGATCTTCAGAATCTACTATTCGAAAAAAATTAACGTTCGCATTTTAGTCCTGTAGCTTATTTTAGATAGTGGATTCCCTTAAAGGTTTATGGGATAGACTAGATACATACTTTCTACATACTTTCTGTATTGATAAAGGACAATAATTATCATCTCAGGTGTAAGAAGTACTTTCCAAAAAATTTGACTAGAGAGTGGTTATATGAGCATCATTTTAGCGTTACTAGCAGCTTTATTCGCTGCATTTACAGCAATCTTAGCAAAAATCGGAATTGAAAATATTAATTCGAATTTAGCTACTGCCATTCGAACTATAGTAGTTCTAATTATGGCTTTTCTAATGGTATTGATAACAGGGCAAGTTCACACTATAGTTGAAGTTGATACATACTCATTATTTTTCCTCGTACTTTCTGGATTAACAACAGGGTTGTCATGGCTCTTCTTTTTTAGAGCAATTCAAATCGGAGATGTTTCTAAAGTAGTACCCATTGATAAAGCAAGTGTTGTCCTGACCATTTTATTATCATTCATTATTCTCCAAGAACCTGCCACTACATTTGTCATCACGGGTGGATTATTGATTTCAATCGGTACATTTGTATTAATTGGAAAAAAGAAGGAAAAGAGGGTGAAAGAGAATAAGCGAAGTTTATCAGGATCGTACATCTACCTCGCCATTTTAGGTGCTATCTTCGCATCACTGACCAATATACTCGCTAAAATAGGGATAGAAGATGTAGATTCAAATGTTGCGACCTTCATTCGGACAGTCGTTATCCTTATCTTCTCATGGGGAATTGTGTTCTTTCAAAGAACAAGTGGCGAGATAAGAAGAATTACAAAAAAAGCCTATCTTTTTCTCATCCTCTCAGGAGCAGCAACTGGTTTATCCTGGATTTGTTACTTTGCTGCCATTTCTATTGGAAAAGTCAGTGTTGTAACGCCTATTGATAAGTTTAGTGTAGTAATTACAATGATACTAAGTTATTTTATCCTAAAAGAAAAAGCAACGAGATACACCGTTATTGGTGGAGTTTTAATAACAATTGGTACAATTTTTCTAATACTATAAATCAAGGCTGTTTTAGTATAGATTGTTGCTTTGGGTAAAAATCCCAAATGCCGGATTTTCACCTTAGTATTAAGATACTGCTATACATAAAGAGCTTAGCTCTTTTCTAATCCAATCTCATTTGCTTCTAAACACCAGAATAAAACAAAGTTTTAGAATAGAGCCTAAATTAAAGAAAACACGGTATTTCTTTAATTGAAATACCGTGTACTTAACTATTTTTATGAATAACGAGAAATCACATCTTGCAGCTTATGTTTAATTGAACCTATTTCACTAGCTGAAAAGGATAGTTTAATATTACTTTCATCCATACTTAATGCTTCTGAAAGTAAACTTCCTAACCCACGTGCACGACGATCCACTTGTAATAGAACATCTATTTTAATCTCTGATGCAGCCAGGAATGTAACTTCCAGTTCGTCTAACTTCCCTCTGAATGCTCCGCTTGTCGGTACAAACTCAAATTCTTGAATAAACGGAAGATTGCTTCTAAGATATCTTGGCGCCGAAATACATTCTGCTTCACGCATACTGAAACCTAGTTCTCGTACAGACTGAAGAACAGTTTGTGCAAGTGGTGATGGAGATACCGTAATAAAGTCTTTATCTGTTGGGTCTACTGCATTTTTAATATCAAGACCAGTATGAATCCATACTCGTGTTTTTCCTGCAGTTAAGGGTGTATCATACGGTAACGTAAATGAAAAGGGGATTTCCTTCTTTTCATTTGGCAATATTGTTAGTTTGTCTAATACACGGAACTTCCCCACTGTTCCTGTTTGAGTAAACTTATTATCATCTACTTCCTTAATATAAGTAGTCATAACCGACAGGTAAATTTCATCGATAGGTTGTTCTGTGTTTCCACCTGTAATCTCCACAATACCCTGTACATCTTCACCAACCGCATAGCTTCCTTTATGTAGTTTTGTATCTACCTTGGCTCCACCTATCCCAATACTAGCTAATACCTTATTAAATAATGACAATTGTATTCCTCCTTTAGTAATGAGTAAACTCTTTCTTCCTATTACATTCTATTCCAATGGCCTATTTCCTTTTACATCTAATAGGAAAATAAATTTTCACAAAAAAAGAAAAGGCGTGTGGAATCCTTTTCTTAATTGTTGTTTTCCGGTACGGCGAAAACCTTATTCATGACACCTTTTCGTGACATATATGAATGTTTGTTTGCTTTAAGCAATTAAAGTTGCCTGATTTGATTACCAATGAGCCTAATACTTTGATATTGTTGTCCCAGGAAAGTAATGCTGGATGATTTCTTCGTATGACTTTCCTTTCTGCCCCATGATACTAGCACCCCATTGACTCATTCCAACACCGTGGCCATAGCCTCTGCCTTTCATCGTGTAAGTACCGTTATTAGCAGCTAAAGAATCAATTAAATAACTTTTAAATAAATCGCCACCTATTAGTGGTCTAATTCGGTTAATTTCAACATCTGTTAATTCATATTCCTCAAGCAACACTGTGCCATCAACTAATCTGTGTAAAAATTCAATGGTAATCGAGCCTTTTCTAGCGCGCTTTGAGTCATACTGCTCATCTGATAACTCAAATTTAGGAATTGAAATGATTTTAATATCACCTGGATATCCGTTTTTTTGTAGCTTTTTTTTCATAGTTTGCGTTATCTTATCGTCAATTTCTACTGATTGATCCCACCATTTTGCATCTGTCCAGTCAACATTATCTAGTGAGATTTGTTCCTTGTGCAACGTGTATTTCCATGGATGGGTTGGGTCGTATGGATCTTCCTTGATAGGGAAATATGGCTGTGGATTTCCTCCCCATACATTCGCGTTACTTTCCGTCACTCCACCATTACTAGCTGAATAAAATGCATTTATTAATTTATTTTTATGGGTTATGACCTCTCCTTCTGTTTCTTCAACCGCTTTAGTTGTTGACTCCTTCCAATCATACCCACCATATACTTGAAATCGTATCGTGTCATCCATTTTATCCTGTATATGGGCTACTGCATATGTTCGGGCAGCCACGGCTTGTGCCTTTAGTGTTTCAATTGGCCAACTTGGATACACTTCTAATGGTACAACACCTTTTAGATAATCTTCTAATGGTAATTGATTGGTTGGTCTAACAAATTGGTTTGCTTCTACTGAAAATTCCATTGCTCCTAAATATGGGTGTTCATTAATTTTAATTTGATGATCTACATCATAGCTGTCTGGTACTACTAATATGGAACCATCGACAACTTGTTGTAGTCCGTTTCCCTTTATGACTAATTTACCCTTATTAACCGATACAGAGTATTTCACACCTTCTTCAAAGTGAAATAGTGGATTGACTGAGAAGTACCCTCCCTTTAATGTAATCTCTAATTCAGAAGATTCTTCAATGTTTTGAAAAATCTTAACTGTAACCATTTCTTCTGCGTGACTATTTGTAGGAAAACATAGATATATTACTGCTGCTAAGAATACGAGTATCTTTTTCATACAAATATATTTCCCTGCTATCTATTTATTTTATTCTCTGTTATTGATTGGCAAATATATGAACAATCTCATCTTCAAGTTTCTTTCCTTTTTTCTCATCCAATAGATGATTTAACAAAATGGAGAATGCTAGTTTTTTTCCACTTTTCGTGATGATGTACCCTGATAGTGTGCTTACTGTTGAAATGGTACCCGTTTTGGCTCGTACCTCTACACCATCTGGAAGGTTATGCATACGATGAAATAATGTTCCCCCTATTATGCGTTCCCCAGATCCAGCTACTGGTAAGGAATTGTGGAAAGATGTGAACCATTTCTCTTGTTGAACTGAATATAGAATGGTAGTGAAATCATTTGCCTTCATTGAGTTAACATGTGAAATACCTGACCCATCACGAATGATCAGACTATCCGTATTTATTTCATATTTTTTTAACTCTTCTTTTACAACTTGTAATCCTTTGTCCCAGCTTCCCTCATTATGTACCTTTTTTCCGATCTCCTTAACAAGCACTTCACCAATACCATTATTGCTTTGCTTCATAAAATTCATCACAATCTCCGATAACGGGATCGATGTGTCAACCGCCATTTCCTTTGCATTATCAGGTGTAGTTCCAGACCTTACCTTTCCTTGAAAGGTAATGCCAGATGCTTGTAATGTGTCTTGGAATACATGAGCAGTGTAGGCTGAGGGATTCCAAGTTGATATCCACTCCTTTTGTAAGGTACTTTTGGTGGGAATTGTTCCTTTGATAACAATTTCGTTTTTCCCGTGTTCTCTCGTTATGGTTACATTTTTTATTCCTTCTTCATCTACCGTTTTTGCTTTATTTACGATACATACATAGTCTGTATTAGGATATATTTCTACTTTTGGGGGAATCCCCACCTTTTCAGGGCGAACCTCTACTATAATTGTTCCAGCATCATAATCTCTATCAGGTGAAAGATTAAGTGCGGAAACCTGACCACCATAATACGTTGCTTCATCACTCCACGGCAAGTCAACGGAATATCTTACATCATCAAACCAAGTATCATCATATATAATGTCACCTCTAACTGAGGAAACACCTAATTCACGTAGTTTCTTAGACAACCTTTCCAAATCTTCTACCAGTAATGTAGGATCTCCTTTACCCCTTAAGTACACGTTTCCTAATAACAATCCGTCTTTTAAGGCACCATCTGTCAACACTTCTGTTTGGAATGTATAATCCTCACCCAAAACAGATAATGCAGTGATGGCTGTCACCAACTTTAAATTTGATGCAGGTTGTAATCTACTATTTCCATTATGATCATAAAGAAGCTGACCACTATTTGCATCACGAATGCTAATTCCAGCAATTGCTCCTGTAAGAATCGGATTCTGCTGTACCACTGAATCGAGCTGCTGTTTTACTGAGTCTGACATTGATTCAGCTCTTACATCATGATACGGGATATTGCATACAAATCCGAGTAAAAAAATAGACAGCATGGTTATTTTGATGAGTCTAGATGTACGAATGTCTTTCAACCTCCATATCCATTTATCGATGAAAATACGAGCGTCTTGTTGATGGTCGTTTATTAAAGCATTCTTCACATTTCATAAACCTAAAGTCTTTAGGTAATTCTGTTCCACACGTTCGGCATGTTTTAGGTGGAATTTTAATACCTGTTTTTAACATTTCATGAATGCTTTCAGATAATTCATCTCTAACTCTTTCCCAATACACTGTTTCTGTTCTTCTCTCTAACCGATATAAAAAGAGTAAATGAAGACCCACACTTTTATAAGAAAGCTCTAATTCTTCAAGGCTCTCCGTTTTAATCACAGGCTCTGGCAATTCAGTTTTATCAATAATGGCGTACATATTCTTTTTCCACTGCGTTGCAAGTGCAGGTTCAGAGGCTGAAAACGGCATATTGATAAAGCTATAAAGATCTTTTAACGTTAGTCTCGCAGCAATTTCTGTATGTTTAATACTTTCAAATAGCTCTCTTGCCTCCAGTAAAGGAGCTTTCCTGGTGCCTGGCGGATTTTTAAATTCCTTCCATAGCTCAAAAAATTCACCAAGATTACGGGAATATTTTTCGTATCGCTCTAAAACACTACTTGTTGGTGCAATTGCAAATGTGTGAAGAGATTCGTCCTTGCCATGAAGTAACTCAGACATATAACTGACATCCCTAGAGAAAGCAACCTTTCCTATATCGTATATCCCTTTGCGTCCGGCACGTCCTGCTATTTGTTTAACTTCTTGAGAAGTTAGCGTCCTTCTTCTCGTACCATCAAACTTCTCATTCTCTAGGAAAACGATTCTACGTATGGGTAAATTTAATCCCATTCCGATTGCATCGGTTGCTACAATAACTGTCGTCTCTCCATCTATAAACATGTTCATTTGTTTTTTTCTTGTTTCAGGCGGCATGCTTCCATATATCATACTCACTTTATAACCATTATCTTTTAGTGTGGAGGCAGTTTCCAACACTCGACTTCGGGAAAAGCAAACAATTGCATCTCCCTTTTTTGTCTGCTTTAAAGTAAATTCTCTTTCTTCGACCTCAAGGGGGATTTCTCTCAAATACTCATTTATTTCAATCTCTGAGTTTCCGAGTAACTGCATCAGCATCTCCTTACTATTCAAACTGCCGATAATATGAACTTCATTTGCATTTGCCTTTGTAATTGCTTTGTACCATGAATATCCACGATCTTTATCGGATATCATCTGTGCTTCATCAATAACGATAACTTCATAATAGTCTTTTTCATAGAACATTTCGACAGTACTCGACAAGTGACTGGCACCAGTTGTTACCTTTTCTTCTTCACCTGTCTTCAATGAGCAAGGGACACCTTCGTTATTTAATTTTTCGAATACTTCAAGAGCGAGTAGTCGAAGCGGGGCTAAGTACAGTCCACTTTGTGCTTCTTTCATCCGTTGTAAGGCATGGAACGTTTTTCCTGTGTTTGTTTCCCCTACATGTAAAACAAACTTCATTGTTCGACTAGCAGAGGGACTGTATTCTCTTCCAAATACATCTTGCATCATTCTTTCATGTTCTTCTTTTTTGCGCTCTAACTCTGCTTGTTCTTCAGCATACCTCTGCTCCTGATTCTCTAAATCTCGATAATAGATTTCAAGGTGCTTTTCTGTAGAGAACGGCACTCTTGATAAGTTGATTACATCTACAATGAACTCCGATTTGAATTCATCAAGAAATTCATAACTTAAGTCATACAATGGTTCAATTATGAATGATTTTAATTTATCCAGTGTCAGGTCCTGGTGTGTAATTTTCTTATACTCGTGGATGGTTTTTGAGCCCAATTTTTCCATGAACCATTTTGGACCAAGGTTAAATAAATAATCTGAGATGATCATTTGATATTGATTTTCAACTTCTTCCCAATCCAATGTTTTACGTTTCCAATAAGGTATATAGGATTGTTCTTCAATACAATCCTCTATATACCTTTCAACATTTGTTGTAATAGAGGTTGGTTCGTAACCATTTTTCTTCACTTCTTTTGTGATATGTAACGCCATTTCGTAGCGCACATGAACGTATAACTCATCAAAATATTGAGTTAATAACTTCCCAATTTCTTGTTCGAGCCTAAGTAAAACACGTTGTCTTAATTCGACATCTTGTCTTCTTTTCTCTCTTTGTATATAGTGAGCTCTTGCTTCTTCATATGTTTTTTCCCACTTATCCTTGTTATGGGCAAACTGCTCATCTAGCCATTTAAGGACATCAAACGTTTTGAACTCACGTATTTCATTTTTAAAAAGGATATTTAACTGTTTACGTGTAACATCTTCTACATCTAGTCCTTTTTCCGTTAGAAATGCCTTTCGATCTTTAACCGGTGTTTGACTAGATGCAACGTTAACCCACGTATTTAACCATAAATGTACAATAAATTGGCCACGCTCTCGTATATATTGCTCATATGAGGGTATGTGCTCTAGAATTTCTATATATCGTTCAATATCTTCAAATACTCTGTCTATTGTTTCTTTCTTCGCCTTTTCGTATAGTGCGTTAAATGTCTGCATGATGTTACCCCTTTACTTAGAAGACCTTCCATTAGTATCATGAACACTTTAGTTATAAAATATCAAATTTATGTATGCGAACCAATTAATCTATACTGCTTTTTATGATTTCGGCCATCCCAATTGTAAAATAAAACGGAGAAGGAAAAGGTGGAGTTCGTTTATTCCTTAAACAGTCATAAGAAATTTTCAACCAGTTTCTGTCCTTATGGATACCAGTAAAAAAGATATACATTCTATCTTGATCTTCATCTGTTTCGCCATAGCATCCATTCGGTGTACCGATACCATTACGATACCAAGGCTCACCTTGTTCTGCATCTAAAAGCAAGTATGGTATTTTACTCCAATTTTTCCGGTCTCCGTTTGGTGAATCTCCCCGTAACCACCATATGCCTTGTCCAGGAAAGTATTTTCTGCCGTATAAGTTAGTACTTCTACTGACCAGCATCTCATAGGTATGGTCAATATTTGAAGGGTGCACACTTGCATCGTAAAAGTTTTCGTTTTGATGTTCTTGAAACAAGGTCACTGGCTCAGACCACTTTGTCAGTCCATCTTTACTTTCAATATAATTAATTCGATAGTCTGGATAACCCGTTTTCCCTGTTTCCTGAGCTGTCGTCACATACCACATTCTCCACAATCCATCAACATATCTAACTTTAGGTTCAAGTACATTCGGCCTTTTGTTTGTTCCTGTTACAATTGGATTTTGATACCTGGTCCAACCAGTTGATGTTTTCTCTATTACACCTATTGAATAAGGTGCTTCATTATCAACAACTTTTCTCGATGCTCTACCTGTGTAATATATTCTTTCTGTTGTTTTCCCTTCAATGCTTCTTCCAGCTACATAACAGGGAGTATGATACCCATAATAATCCCAACTTCCTTTCCCTGAATGCTCGATTAATGGCTTCGCCTTCGTTAGGTTGTCATCGAAAGTTGTTATGGACCAATTGTCACTATTTAGTGATTCACCTACGGGAAGTGTTGCTGTGAATATATTATTTTTAAAATTTGTTTGAAATCCACCTATAAACATCCACCATTGATTATTTATCTTGACAACATGAGGATCGCCAATTCCTAAGATATTACTTATTCTGTTGTATTTTTCAATTTGATCAAACAATTTTACAATTCTTTTTATTTTAAACTTCATTCTAGTTCCCCCTCATTTTTGTTAGGTTTAGTCTGTCCCAACTCAAAAAAGAAAGACTAAATCACACGTGATTTAGTCGCAAGAGAAATTAAATATCGTTTTTAAAATTTCTTATTCATCGCTTTTTGCTTATTCATTACTTCATGAGACTTTTCAATTATATCAGCTAATACATCACCTTTATATATTCGTCCAAATTTCATATTTTCCTGATAATATTCAACAATTTCATCTAACTTCGCGGAAGTATCTTTTGTAATTCTAACATTCAATTGTATTCTTTGTTCATTCGACACGTTTTTCACTCTCCCTACCATCATGATATCATAGTGCTAGCAGATTGGTAAGTGAAATCTATCCATTAGAAAAAGCATGAGGTTCCTTATCTCATGCTTGCTGGGACAATATCTTATCGATATATACAATCAATTCTCGACACTGATTAAACGGTTCTTCTATTTTCAACAATTTCCGAAGAAGACACCGGGTATTAATTGTCAACGTTAGCTCTTCTTCCCAGCTTCGTTCCTTTCTTGAAGATGGCACATAACCCGAATACAATAAAAACAATAAAAAATGGCCAAGTGCGTAAAAGTCACTTTCAAAAATAGGCTCTCTATATAATCGCTTTTCAAAGCTAGTACTGATAGTAGATGTTATCGATTCTGTGTCACCGTTATAGACGGCTAAACCGAAATCTATTATACATACTTTGTCATCATGTAATAATAAATTGGGGAGACGAAGATCACGGTGAACAATATTGTTAGAGTGGATGTAATCTACAACCTCAACTACTTTTCGTAATATTGATAAACTTTCAAATTCATTATAGACCTTTCGCTTTACTAATACGAACTCCTCTAAATTGCTACCTTTCATATATTCCATAACTAATGTACTTTTCGTGGACTCCTCTTTAAAATCTATACAGTACGGTATTTGAGGATGATGGAGTAAACGTAATGTTTCAGCTTCTTTTTTTAATAACTCTTTACTTAATGATTTTCTTTTTCTTCTATTCTGTTTAATAATGACTCTGTTTCTGGTCTCTAAATCCACTCCCAGGTAGACAATTCCATAGCTACCCATTCCTACGAAATCTTCAATTTGGTAGCGCTGGTGGACGACAATCCCTCGTTTAAGTGGTCTTTCTAATACATATTCAGGTAGCATCACGCACCATTAACTACTATAGGAACGGCTGAAAAATCCACTCGATTTATATTTCTTTTTATAATAGCCGTGTCCGTAATGCGAAGGGTGTTTTTTGTGATAACTTTTCTTATAATGACTACTAGAATAACGATGACCGTGTAGCTTACTTTTAATCATTTGTTTTAATAGCTTTTTTAGCATACAATCCCTCTTTCCAAATTTATAAATTGTAATGGACTTATTTCGCCTGTGTAGCTTCTACCTATACAAATGTATACGGATAAAAAGCAGAATAGTTTCATGGTAATATTTTAATTAGCCTTTGACTAATCCTCATCCTTCATTTAACAAGGCTCTTTTCTAAAACTTTGTTGCTTTTTAGTAAATGATATTGGGTGTACAGCCAGTCATAAAAGAAAGCTGAGGCTGGATTAGAAAAGAGCAACACTCATTATGTATAGTAGTAACTAGATACTAAGGTAAAACATCCGGCTTTTGGGATTTTTACGCAAAGCAACAGTCTATACGAAAACAGGCCTTTAACAAAAAAACGTCTTTACCCTGGCTGTTGGTAAAGACGTTTTTGCATAAAGGGACTTTACCATAAGGCAAAGGTCTCGCTAACAACTACAGCTGCCAATTAAAGCCGAGGATGTGAATCCCGTAATGACGACTTTAATGTAAAAGCTACTCCCCTTTGTTTTTATACTATTAATGATAGTTTACAGTTTTTTTCGTAGCATTTCAAACGTTAGCTTATCTAACAACGAATCTTGTTTCACTATATCCTTCTTTCGTCTTTTTAACCTCTAATATAGCTGGTATGGCCAGTTTTAATTCTTGAACGTGAGAGATTACTCCAATCATTCTTCCTGATTGCTGCAGGTCAATCAGTGTATCGATAGCTTTATTTAAGGATTCCTCGTCTAATGATCCAAATCCCTCGTCTATAAACATTGTTTCAATCGAAATACCGCCTTCGTAGGCTTGAATTACATCTGCCATTCCGAGAGCTAAGCATAATGAAGCGTTAAATTTTTCACCGCCTGAGAGTGACTTCACATCCCTAAACTGTCCTGTATAGTTGTCAAGAACGTCTAATCCTAGGCCACTCTGTCTACCACGTTTTTCTAATCGTTCACTTCTCACTAATACATATTGACCATTTGATAAAGATTTTAATCTTTCATTTGCAGCAAATATGATTTGTTCAAGGAACTCAATCTGCAGGAAGCGTTCGAAGCTGATTTTTTTTGTATTTTCTCCCCTAACAACATCATATAGATCTTTTATCAATTGAAGTTCTGCTTCAACTTCTTTCACTTCTTCTTCGGCCTTGAGTATCTTACCTTTTGCTTCTATGGATTTTTCATAAAAGTTTTGTGCCTTTTGCATGAGAGCACGAATCTCTTCAAGTGCCTGTTCTTCCTGGGATAGCATAACCTTCATCTCATCTAACTCTTTTAATTCCTTACCTGCTAATTCCTCTTGTAACTGCTTAATTTGAATGGTTACCTTACTTACATCTTCCTTATACTGATCTAGTTCAACTTTCATTCCCTCTCGAGCTGCAACTTGCATTTTCGCAGATTGATAATCTTCCATTGTTACAAACCCTGAGGCTTCTATCGCATTACTGAACTCTTTGTCTATCCTTTCCTTTTTTACTAATAACTCTTCTAGTGACACAGTCACATTTTCTACTCTTGCTTTATCTGCTGCTACTTTCTCGTTGGCTGCTTGAAAGAATGATTGTGCCTTCTTCCATCTATCTTCAGCAATTCTTTTCTTTTCAATTGCTTCCTTTAGACTTGCCTCAAGCACAGTAATAGACCTGTACTCTTCTGGAATTGATTGTAATTGTTGTTCGTATTTTGCTTTTTCAGATTGATAGTGACTGTTCAATGAATTATGCTTACTAATTGTATCTAAATGTTTAGCTGATAATGCAGACAGTTCCTCTTCGATATTGCTATATTGTTCTTTTAGTAAAGTGAGCTTGTCCCGAGATTGTTTTAGTTCTACTATTGTTCGATTTAATGCAATACCTTTGGTTGTAATATCAGTGTATACATTTTTTGCTTCAGCATTATTTAATCCGTAGGAAATTACTATTTCTTTAAATTTTTCCATATTTTGTTTAGCCGAGTTAACAGCAGCTTCCTTTGCAAAAAACTGTTGTTCTAGCCCTCTTACCTTTGCACGCGTTTGATCAAGTTCTTCTTTTGTTGGAACTTCTTCCCACGTACTTGCCTTATGTGGATGTTCTTCACTACCACATACAGGGCACGGACTTCCGTCATGAAGGTGTCTCGCTAAATTACTTGCCTGACCTTGTATCCAAGCCTCTTCAAGCTTATTCAGCTCCGTTTCAATCTTAAGGAAGTTCTCTTTTTCAAGATTATATTCATTTTGTGCTTCAATTAAATCTTTTTCACATTTAAGGTAGTCCTTTAATGCGGTGGCCTTATCTCTAAGTGCACTAATTTCCTCCAACATTTCAGGTAATAGAGTTACCTTTTCCTCTAACGATTTGATAGAGGAAGCGAGAAAAACTTTTTTTTCTTGTTTTTCTTTTATTACATTTTCAAGTTCTGATACTCTATTATTTAACTTCTTGAGATTTTTATAAGACAGTGTGAGCGTTTGCTTCCTATCCTCTAACTCTTTTACTATCGGTTGGAAATCTTGAAGTCGTTGAATCTCAACTGAAAGGTTTTCTCTTACAGTATCATGTGCCTCTTCTTGTTTAAACTTGAACTCGGCCTCCTGCTGAATGTTTAAACTTTCTTCTAAGGAACGGTTAGCAGCTTCTAATTGAAGGGCTTTGCTAGTTTGCTCACTCTTAATCTCTAATGCATTTTTTTCATAAGGTTCAAGATGACTGGCTAGCTCAGCCCGTTTTAGATGAATCTCTTTCTCCCTCATCACATCTCTTCTTTGATCAAGGCTTTGTTTAAATAATTGTCTATTCGATAACAATTCAAAGCGTTCATTTATGTGTTGTGATTGATGTAGTTCACTCGTTAACTTTTGAACAACTTGTGATTTATTCGTTAACTTAATTTGATAATTTTCTTTCTTTTCATGAAAAAACTGTATTTCAATTTCTAAGGCTGACAACACTTGATGTGTGTTGTAAAAATCTTGAGATAATACCTTAAAAAGGTCTGAATCTTCTCTTTCTGGAAGTGAATTTTTAATTGTTTCAATATAGATTTTTCTCTCATGTCCTCTTTCTTCATAGCTCTTTTGAGCAAGTTTTCTTCGATCATTCAATTGCTCCGTTACTGTTTTATAAAGGTGAGTTTTGAAAATCCTCCTAAGTATTTCTTCTTTGTTTTCAGTCTCAGAGGTTAAGAGTTTACGGAATTCTCCTTGAGGTAGCATGACAATTTGACTGAACTGTTCTTTCGTAAGGCCTATTATCTCTTGTATCTTATTGTTGACGTGGGATACGATAAACCGATCGGCTAATGGAATCTCCTTGCCGTCTGTTGTTTCGTATAGTTCATATTTATCACCTGTAGCACCTTTGTTACCATTCTTTACATGCGCTAGTTGACGTAAAACCCTGTATGTTCTGCCTTTTACCTCAAATTCAAATTCAACAGATGTATGAACCTCATCCTCAGCAAAGTCACTACGAAGCATTCTTGTATCATTCCGGTCTTCCCCGCTTGCATCACCATATAAAGCAAAGCATATTGCATCAAAAATAGTCGTTTTTCCCGCTCCTGTGTTTCCAGATATCACAAACAGTTTGTGACCGTTCAATTCGTTAAAGTCTACTACTTCCACATTTTTATATGGTCCAAAAGCCGTCATTGTTATTTTAATAGGCTTCATTTACGTTCACCTTCTAACTGCAACAATTTTTCAAGTGTATCCTTAAATAGACTCTCTGTTTGATCAGAAACATCCAGCCCTTTTACTTCTCTATAAAATGCTTTAAACAATGAGATGTCATCCATTTTAGCCCGACTGCTTTGTATTAACTCTTCTCCGTTTATGTCAACTTTGGATTGTATTCCGACTCTTTCTACATGCATGGCATTAGGATATACAGCCCGTACTCTTTCCATTGGTGTTAAGACAGGTGTTTCATCTAGTAAGCGAATAAATACATAGTCTTCATTACCTAGTTGTTTCTCAATGTCTTCCATGTAACCTTCAATTATATACATATCACGACGAGGTGCAAGGAATCTTTTTTCAATTGTTGCATTACCCTGTTCGTCAAGATCTACAACTAAGTAGCCCTTTTTATGTGTTGCTTCAGATGATGAATACTTTAATGGAGAACCAGAATATCGAATGGTTTCAATACCCGTATGGTGCGCCTGATGAAGATGACCGAGTGCTGCATAGTGAAAATCCTTTAAGTGCTGGTCGCTTACATGTTCAGCTCCACCAATCGATAAAGGACGTTCAGATGTACTCGTATTTTCTTTTTCCTCACCCTTATGAGTGACAAAAGCATGTCCAATCAGAACATGTCTTGCATTCGCATCTTTATGTTCGTGTATTCTTTCCACAATTGCTTTCATCGCATCATCATGTGTCTTAATACTGTCCTCCAATAGAACATGTCTCACCTTGCCGGGCTCTGCATATGGAACTAAATGAAAATGTACTTCTCCAAACCTATCGTGTAAGATAACCGGTTCGAACGGATAAGTAAATTCACCAACAATATGGAAACCTACTGATCTCATAATCTTACTACCAAAGTTCAGGCGGCTAGGACTGTCATGGTTACCCGCAATTGCAAGAACAGGTGTCTTAAGTTTAATCACAATCTCTTCTAGTATTTCATTCAATAGTAAGACCGCTTCTGTAGGAGGTACTGCTCGATCATATAAATCACCTGCAATAATTATAGCGTCCGGCTTTTCCTCTTTTATTGCCTCTATAAACTGCCTGAGAATAAACTCTTGATCCTCAGTCATATACACACCTTGAACTAATTTACCTAAATGCCAATCTGCTGTATGAAATAACTTCATCCCCTCAAAACTCCCTTCCGATACTCGTTAATTCTATTATAACGGATATCCATGACAGATTTCGATTTTAATGGTTGTCAGTATTTGCCTGAAATAAAGAAAATTCGACAAGCGCCTGGCACCTGTCGAATGGTATGGGTCTCTATGTAATTAGTAATTTATTGTTTTGACTTCTTCTCTAGTACTTACTTTTTCTATTTTATCGACAAACATTTGAAACACTCTTCGTTTTTCTTCTAGGTCTTTTGCTTCTTCTTTTAGTGAGTTGTATCTCTCTTCAAATGGCTTATGGTATGTTTGTTTAATTACTTGGTTAATTTCATCATTTGAGGTTGATTGTATAACTTGGTTTGTTATACCAAATTTATATGAATAAATATGAAGTTCTCTTCGCACCTTTTCATATTCCTCATTAATCTGGAACAGATATTCTGCAATCTCTTCCTTCCAATCGTCCAGGGATTTCTTCAAATATTCTTCCATCTCCTAACCTCCTAACTCTCTCATTATACTGTTAGGAGCACCACCCTGTTTTATGAGGGTATAAATGGAATACTAGTTTCTCAAGCTAGCTTCTTGCATCAATTCATCATATATTACTTCTATAGGTGCTTCAAGCTTCACTGCTTCTTGAAGCTTATTCGTCTCATAGCAATCCCTACCAATTGCAACGCCTATTGGACAGTCATTTTCCCAAGAATTTAATAATCTCTCTACATGATGACCTCTTCTAATCGTAAAGTCTGTTTTCAGTACAAATTGAAACAGCTCTATATCCAGAAAAGGACCTTCTATTTTCATTGATTTACTTGCAATATATTCATTGCCGTTTACAAGATTCGTTCCTCCTGCTACTTGATCCCTTGCTCCAAAGTTAACAGTACGTATACCTGACATCACAATTGCGCCAAAGCATAATGGGCAAGGTTCCATAGTAGAATAAATAGTATAGTTTTTAGTTTCAGTATTTGTTTCAAGGTTATTGATTTTTAAAATAGCATTAATTTCTGCATGAGCAATCTTGTTACTACAGATTTGTCCTTGTATTGTTTTGTTTTCATAAACCTTATTCCTTCCCGAAGCAATCACTGTACCCGATTCATTAGTAATCACTGCTCCTATTGGAAAAGTACCTTTCTTATATGACTTCCATGCTTGTTTAAGACATTCCCTCCATGGTTCTGTTAGATCCTTCCACATTGGTTTACACTCCTTCTAAAATTCAATTTGTATTTTCTATATAATAGATTGGTAGAACATTAAAAGACAGGGAGAACTACTACACTAATGATAGAATCCGTATATCCATAACAAAAACAGGGGGAGTGCAATTTCTAATGAGATGTAAGTAATAGACAAGAAAAAGGACCCTCTCAAGGAGTCCTATTTTCTTAACGCCACTTTTCCATATTCCATACTTGATCCACCCAATCAGAAAAAAACTCGGGTTCATGAGATACGATGATCACTGTTCCTTCATATTCCTTTAATGCAGTGGATAAAACCTCTTTTGCTTGAATATCTAAGTGATTGGTGGGTTCGTCGAGAATAAGCCAGTTACTTTTCTCAAGCATTAATTCACATATTCTAACTCTCGTCTGTTCTCCACCACTTAATGAATGGAGTGGTTGTAAGATATGCTCAGTCCTTAATCCGCATCGTGCTAATGCTTGGCGTATTTCTTTCTGTGTCATTTTCTCATGAAGTGACCATATATAGTTCATTGGAGTTTGATCTGATGAAGTATTCCATTCTTGTGCAAAGTAGGCTGGTTTCACCTTTTGCCCAAACTTAACACAGCCGCTTAGTGGCTGCATTTCACCTATAATTGTTTTTAATGTCGTTGACTTCCCAATACCATTATGGCCTGTAATTGCGACCTTTTCGCCTCGTCTTAATGAGAATGTCATCCCTGGCAATAATGGTCGATCAAATCCTACAAGTAAATTCTCAACCTCTACGATCAAACTTGCAGGTCTTTCTGAAACTTCAAAAGCAAATCTTGGCTTAGGAAGTGGGTTGGGTTTTTCAATTCGATCTATCTTTAATAGTTTCTTTTCCCTTGCTTTTGCTTGCTTTGAAGTAGATGCTCTCACCTTATTTTTTGCGATATAAGTTTCAAGCTTTTGTATTTCTTGCTGTTGGCGGTCATATTGGGTGAAAATTTGTTGTTTTCTAAATTCATATGCTTCGGTAAACTTCTTGTAATTACCAATATATCTGGTTAACTGTTTGTGCTCTAAGTGATAAACCACATTAATTACTTCATTTAAGAAAGCTGTATCATGAGAAATTAAGATAAAGGAATGAGGATATCCTTTTAAATATACTTTTAACCATTCAATGTGTTCAAAATCTAAATAGTTTGTTGGTTCATCTAGAAGCAGAACATTTGGTTCCTCCAACAACAGCTTAGCTAATAACAACTTCGTTCGTTGCCCACCACTTAACTGACTAACGTCACTATCCATTCCTAGTGCTAGTATACCTAATCCTGCAGCAACTTCTTCAATCCTAGAATCAAGTAAATAAAAATCATGGATTTCCAATAATTCCTGTAACGTAGCGAACTGTTTTAACAGAGTCTCCAATTCTTCAGAAGTACAATTTCCCATTTCAGTTGATAGCTCTAACATTTTTCTTTCTGCATCATATAAGTGTTGGAATGCGGATCTTAAATAATGACGGATTGTCATTCCTTCAATTAAATCAATATGTTGCTCTAGATAACCGATTTGAATAGTAGGTAACCAATTAATTCGTCCTTCATCGGGAACTAACTTACCTGTCAGTAATTGGAGAAGAGTTGATTTCCCTGCTCCATTTGGTCCAACTAAACCGACACGCTCTTTGTTCAATAAACGAAAATCTATATTTCGAAATACTAATTTATCACCATAATAGTGTGTTACATTCTGAACGTCTACAATACTCATCTTTTGTCTCTCCTTTTGGATTCTATCATCCAATCGCAATTCAGGAGGACTTCTGGCATATTCCCCTCGAAATTAGAAGCATTACTATCCTATATCTTGAATTTTAAAAAATAAAATAAAAAGGCAGAGTATAACGATACCCTGCCTCAACAAATTGACATACAAAATGTATCTCAATCCTAATATAAAAAGAGGAAAAGGTCAGATGAATCCAGTTGTCTTACGATTGGTTTGCTAAAAATGGGCAGACTTATCCCGTATCAAGCTAAAACCATTTGTAAAACAACAGGTGTATTCATCTGATCCTGATTCCTCCTTAAATGTTAAAAATTAGTATATGTAATATTTTATCCATTCATATACAGATTGTAAAGCCCAAAAATAAAAAGGCTGTTTTCGTATAGATTGTGGCTTTGCGTAAAAATCTCAGGAAGCCGAATTTACACCTTAGTATATAGTTCCTACTATACATAAAGAGAGTTGCTCTTTTCTAATCCAACCTCAACTTGCTTTTAAAACTGGTTGTACACCCAGAATAATTCTACTAAAAGCAACAAAGTTTTAGAAAAGAGCCAATAAAAGACATAGCATTTTAGCTATGTCTTTTATTTTATCCTTATAACTTAAATTTATTTACTTGTAATTGTAAATCTTCTGCTAACCTTGCCAATGATTGAGCAGAGGCAGCAATTTCCTCCATTGTAGCTAACTGCTCCTGATTTGCAGCAGAGCTACTTTGACTAAAGGATGCACCTTCTTTTGCCAATTCAGATACTTCTGTAATGGCTGTTAAAACATTACTACTTACACTTGTCATTTCTTGTATTGCAGAAGCAACATCTGTTACTTTTGAATTTACTTGTTCATTTGCGCCTTGGATATCAGTAAATGCTTCAGTTACACTATTTGTATAACCAATTCCTTCACTAACCTTCTCTTGTCCACTTTGCATTGATTTTATCGCTTTTGTTGTTTCAGACTGTATTTCCGAAATCATGGTAGCAATTTGATCTGCAGAAGAACGTGATTCCTCAGCTAATTTTCTTACTTCGTCCGCCACAACAGCGAACCCTTTCCCTTGTTCACCAGCTCTTGCCGCTTCAATCGCAGCATTTAATGCAAGTAGGTTCGTTTGCTCTGCAATCGATGTAATTAGGGATAAAATATTAGTAATCTCAGTTGATAAGTCACCTAGATTTGTAATAATAGCTGACGTTTCTTTTACAGAAGCTTGAATGTTATTCATTTGCTGAACAACTTGTTTAACAGCGTTTGCTCCAGTTGATGAAGCATTGAAAGCATCCTCTGTTAATGAATTCATATCTTGTCCATTTTTCGCTACTTGTTCTAACCCAGCTGATAATTGTTGCATAGCTGCAAGAACTTCCTCAGTACTTACTTGTTGTCGTTCTGATCCAGCAGCAGCTGTTTGTGCTAAGGATGAAATCTGCTCTGCAGCTTCTGTACTTTGCTCTGCACTTGCCGTTAACTCTTCACTAGATGCCGTTACTTGCATCGTTGAATCACTTACTTCACCAATCAACGCCCGAAGGTTACCTACTAACTGATTAACAGACGATACAAGCTTTCCAATTTCGTCCTTTGATTTGGTTTTCAAGTCCTCTTGACTCAAATCACCATTGGCCAAAAGATCCATTCTATTTGTTAGCATATTGATTGGCTTTGTGATTCTATTTGCCATGACTAAGGCTACAATAATTCCAATGATAATACCAACTATAGCAACAATAAGATTTACAATGACCACCATTGTGCCTTGCTCAATTAGCTGTTTCCCCGCTTCTTTTATTCCTTTTTCTCTTGCTAAGGCAAGCTCCTTAAATCCTTCGTCGATATTACGCCCCATCGGTGTAACCTTATCCTTTAGGATTCCTTCTGATAATACGCGATCACCCGTTTTCACAACTGGGAATAAGTAGCTCTCAATATAGTCTTCCCATTGAGCACTATCAGCTATTAACTTTTTGGCTTTTTCAGAGTTTGACAGATTGAGTAACTTTTTTTCATAAACATGACTTTCCTTCGTAGTCTCATTGAAACGCTCTACATACTCCTCATCTCCAAACAAAACATACCCTCGAACTAATGCGATACGTTCTTGAACATTGGCAGCTAATATCTCATCAGCTATTAGTATTTCAATTTCCTTATCAACAAGCTGTTCAACATCTGTATTGTAATCGGTAACAAAAACGGATGTTGCAGCAGAAACTAGTGCAAATATCACTAATACGATGGAAAAAGATAGTAATAATTTCACTTTTAAGCTTTTCATAGATGAACCCCCTGTGTAGTTTGCTTTCCTAGTGTATATCGACTACTTTTCGTAATGCTTTATACAATTCAAGAAAATTTTCTTAACTTTTTATTATCTCTAAACAGAAGAATAATTGAGTACATTTATGAAATGCTATACAAGAAGACAGGAGGTGAGTTCAATGCCCAAAGTAACAATAAACAGTGAGGATCTCTACTATGAGGATATCGGTTCTGGCACCCCTATCCTATTCATCCATCCTCCTGGTATGGGAAGAGTTGTGTTTGAAGAACAAAAATCTCTTTCTGAACACTACCGTTTAATTATTCCCGATCTAATAGGACAAGGCGACAGTTCATACAATGGTGGTTCAGAAATCTCTATCAAACGTTTTAGTGATGATTTATTCCAACTATTAGATCATTTAACTATTAAGAGTGTAATAATTTTGGGCTATTCTTCAGGCGGTACCATTGCACAGCACATGTGTATTCACGAACCATCAAAAGTTATTGCTCTTATCATGTGTGGAGCGTTTCCTATTGTTGATAACTTCTTTCTAGTCAATGAACATAAATTAGGAATCTATACAGCCAAAAGGAATAAAAAGTTGCTCACCAATGTTCTTGCTGTCAGTCACACGAATGATAAGAGACTTCGAGAAAAGCTAATAGAACATATGTCTAAATCAAATGGTGACGTATGGTCTCATTACTATCTGCATTCGTTAAATTTTAATTGTAAAGATAGCATCTCTTCATTTACTAAACCGACATTGATACTTTACGGCAGTCTTGCAGATCCGATTAATACATACAGTAAATTTTACGAAACACACTTACAACATGTAACAATAGAAGTGATTAAACGCTCCAGTCATCGCTTACCAACTAAACGCTCTAAACAAGTAAATAACCATATCCATCAGTTTATGCAGCAATTACAAAGATAAAAGCTGCTTGAAGTAAAGTTCAAGCAGCTTCTATTTTAATTGTAATGTTTCTCTTAGATGACTTAATTGTTCTGTATCAATTACTCCTATCCACTTTGAATCTACAAATGTCACCTGAAAGTAATCCTCTTGTTCTATATAATTACTCATTTTTGGCAATCCCTTTATGAGCCCCTCTTCATTTTTACGTGTTATTTCTTTTAAGACTGAGATCATGCGGTTGTTTCTTCCATTACTTCCGTAGGGAACTTCCTTTCTCATTGAAATAAAGTTAATTACGTCATCTCTATTCTTTAACGATATCCTTCCTTCAGCAAATCCTCCGAATGCAAGAGGATTCGTCACAACAATTCCTCCTACCTCCTCAACACTTTCTCCAAGCTGAGACGCATTCATCTCAATACGTCGACTAATTTCAATGCCTAATAAATTCTCAAGCTCATTTTTCATCATGTCTCTACCACTAAATTCAACCAAATGTTCTTGAAAAGAAATTCTATGCGGAAGATGGAGATACTTGATTTCGTTTTCCTTTTCATTAGCATTCAACAACATAACACTAGGGAAATCATTTTCTACATGAATGACCAACAATATATTTTCAATTCCTTTTACCAGTTCATGACTAGTAGATACTTGAGACGTTTCCTCGATCATCCTCTCATTAACGATATTATGATTTACCAATATGTAAGTAATGAATAGTAATACCGGAACTGCGAGCATAGGAAGTAGTCTTCTTATGCGCAATAAATGAGAACTTCTTTTTGTTCTCAATCTATTTAGCGTTTTCTTTTCAAGATTATGATCAAATGATTTCCCTTGATATATCGAATCATCCAATGCCGTCTTTAAATTCTTTAATGGATCCTGCATCTTCCCTCACCCTTTTTTCGTATTGGCTTTTAAATTTTTCTCTTCCTCGTAATAACCTAGTTTTGATAGTTCCTTCTGTAACATTCAATAGATCTGATATTTCTTTAACAGACATTTCTTCATAATAATAAAACAGAAGGACTTCACGGTATTTTACTGAGAGCTTTAATATACATTCAGAAATGATGACAGACACTTCATTTTCTATTAGTTTGTCTGTTATACTCTCCCCTTTAGGAATCTGAATAAAAGAATAGTAGTGTAATAATCTGTTTTTGGGACTTTTTAAATAGTCCTTGCATTTATTAATCGCAATACGATATATCCATGTTTTTACTGAGGATTTGTGATCAAATAGATCAAACTTACAAAAAACAGTTATAAATGTCTCTTGAACAAGGTCTTCAGCAGTATCCCAATTTTTCACATATGAGTAGATAAGCTTTAATAAACCAGATCCATATTCCTGCATATACTCCCTTATTTTTTCTTCACTCATTTTTGATAAAGTACTATCCTTCATTTCATCAACTCCGTTTAAAAACTACCCATTAGACGAGGAAAAATTAGTTTGGTTACAAAAAAAACATTTTACATTCTACAAATGAGTTATAGAACTATATTCTCAACCGACATGCTTCCATAACTCCATAAAAACACAGCATCTTAACGAAAGTCTATCCTTTTTCATTCTCATAGAAATTGATAGTTCTACCTTCCTCCTCTACCGCATACAAACAATAGAGGGATAAACCTGTTGGAAAACATCGAAATAATTTGCTTAAATTGTATCTTTTTACCTTGTTTTGACTAGTTTTGTCACCCTAAAGGAGTTACGAATCTATCCGTTGTATATATAGTAAAAAATTCCATTTTATCGTGATAATCAGGAAGATTACTTAGGAGGTTAGTAGGTTGGGGAAATTCTTGTATAGGGTAGGAAGTCTATTCGTTCTTTTCGTTCTTAGTGCTTGTATTCCAGTGGACATGTCATCTAATATGATGAACTTAGAAAACTCAGTAGTGGTGAATGGTATCAAAGAACATGTTATGTTGCAGCATCCATCCACCTTAACTTCTAAGTCTGTTCCTCCTGTTCCTCAGAAAACAAGCATTACCTTAAGTGCAGCAGGTGATTTTACAATTGGAAGTGACGAAAGTTTTGGTTATGATGGTACATTCAAACAAGAAGCAGATCGTAACGGATTATCATACTTCACTGAAAACATAAAATCACTATTCACCGCAGATGATTATACAACCGTTAATTTAGAAACAACATTAACAACATCTAACCAAAAAGCAGAAAAGACATTTCGGTTTAAGGGAGATCCTTCTTATACAAAAATCCTAACTGAAGGTGGAATTGAAGCCGTAAACCTCGCTAATAATCACATCTACGATTATTTACAAAAAGGATTCCAAGACACAATTAGTATTCTACAAGCAAACAATGTTGGATACTTTGGTAATGGGTATCAGCATGTTACGACTGTGAAAGGAATTAAGATTGGAGCTTTAGGCTATAATGGATGGAATGATACTCGTGAACTACGTAATGAAATCAAACGTGACGTTGAAACCTTGAGACAAGAAGGAGTACAACTCGTGCTAGTACATTTTCATTGGGGAGAAGAACGCAGCTACGTTCCCAATCATACGCAAAAGTCATTAGGACACTACACAATTGATACAGGTGCAGACCTTGTACTGGGACACCATCCCCATGTTTTACAGGGTATTGAAGAATATAACGGGAAATTTATCGTCTATAGCCTTGGCAACTTCATGTTCGGGGGGAATCGAAATCCTAGTGATAAAGACACCATTGTATTTCAACAAACATTTCATTTTGAAGACAACATTCTCCTTGATCAAAAAGAGGTTGAAATTATCCCGTATAGCATCTCTTCAGTTGCCTTTCGAAACAATTATCAACCTACACCCTTGCAAGGGGCAGAAGCCAAGAGGGTAATGTCTAAAGTGCTGGATTTATCAGCTCACATTCGTGAGCCGTCTTGGGTTGCCTATGAAGGGAGTCATCAATAGCCGAATGCAATTGAATGATATCAAGTGTATATTTATAACAAGAGAGAACCCTACTCGAATGAGTAGGATTCTCTCTTAGTTGCATATGTAGTCCCGCCATGCCGTAACCGTATAGAAAACCTGAACTTGCTCCAGGTGGATTGCCTCAACTTCCCTTCTCGTAATCTCAGGCTTACTATGAGCATATCATTCAGGTTGTATATTGGCATACCAAATCTATATTTGTTCAGTTTTTTATGTGGTCACAAACATTACAGGACTGTACTCCTTATATGCTCAAGTATAGATTACAAACGATACTATACGCATTAGTAAATAGCAGGGATTACTAGTAATCAATGACATTGACAAGCATTTTAAAATAAACATTATGCTATATACCATATAAAATCATTATGAATAGCTTAAAACAGATAAACTAATTAGTTATATGACGAACAGATTTCCTAATACCTAAATAATTATGTTTCATGCTTTACCAAAATACAACTCACTATGTGAAAACATACTAAGTAAAAAACTACAAATTTGACTCACAGGAAATCTTTCCCCTTTTCCTGCAATACATAAAAGCTATATAATTTACTAGCAGAAAGGAGTTGGAAGGATGGCTGATATTCATCACTATGTTTTTTTTGATTTTGAAATGCTTTGTTCAAATACAGGGATGTCCTTTACGGATATGGAGGCAATTCGTCTCGGTGCGGTAAAATATGACTTGAATACCAGCTCCATTACAAGCTTTGATGAATATATTAAGCCATTGAATTCCGCTCCTTTAAGTACGTTTTGTAAGAACTTAACTGGAATAAAAGACGAGGACCTTTCTAGGGCAAAACCATTTCCAGAAGTGTTTGAGGAGTTTCTAAAATGGGTTGGCGGTGTCAAAAAGGCTCATTTCTTCTCTTGGTCTAAAAGTGACTTAACAAGACTGAAGAATGATAGTGAATTACACGCATGGCCTGCCTCAACGATACGAAAAATTGAACAACGCTATACTGACTTACAAGCTGTAATTGCAAATCGCGTGACAAAAAGTCAATTTTCAGTTGAGAATGTGTTAAAACTTTATAGCCTCGACTTTTATGGAGAACCTCATAATCCAATGTTCGATGCCTACAATACATGTCGAATTTATATGTGTTTTAAAAATCAGCCGTTGATGTCTGATATCATCATGGTAAAACAATTTATTACTGATGAATTAACTAGCTATGACCCAAATACAGTGAATAAACTAGTTAAACAACAATTAAGACAAGATATTTTGTCCATTTCAAACGGTCTTTCTAACATCTATAGAATGAAAGATGCATATAAATTTTTAAAAAAGAGCTCCCGAATAGTCGATAAATATGAAAATGTTGCCTTGAATCGCTCTGGTTTATTTACGGAGGAATTAACAACAGACGTTCAATCATTTACATCACTATTTAATAGCCTTGTTGATTCATACAAAGAGCATTATCGTCATTACTCTAAAGTTTTAATTTTTGATGACTATACGATATCAGAGCTAAAACAACTATAAATCCCTTGTCTAGTGTGACAAGGGATTTATTAGGATTAGAAATTCTTATTGAACCACTTCTTTGCTTCGTCTACCTCTTCTCTTCTTAGTTCATGGCCACCTTCAGTCCAAAACTCTTGAACAGATGAATTTGCCATTCTTAATACTTCTATTAACTCTTTCGTTTCAGGCTGAGGGATAAGCGGATCATATTTTCCTGCACCAATGAATACGGGTGTTTCAGATAAATCCGGTACATTGATACCACGTAATGGCACCATGGCGTGAAACAAGATTGCACCACGCAATGTATTCTTGAAATGGTAAATCAAACTAGCAGCTATATTTGCTCCATTTGAGTACCCGAGTGCAACTAGGTTATTTCGGTTAAAGGAGTACTTCTCTGCCATCTCATCTAAAAATTGTTGTAACTCATTTGTTCGTAAGATGAGATCCTCTTCATCAAATACACCTTCTGCTAATCTCTTGAAAAATCTGGGCATCCCATTTTCTAATACATTGCCTCTCACTCCTAGAACAGAAGCATGTGGAGCAATCATATTAGCTAAGGGTAATAAGTCCCGTTCATTACCTCCTGTGCCATGCAAAAGCAATAATACAGGTGCATTAGCTTCCTGACCTTGTACAAAAATATGTTCCATCATGATTTCCCCCATTTACAATTCCTTTGTATGAAGCGGCTTTAATTTCGCCTCAATACTTTCTCGCTCGCTCTCAAAATATGGTGGTAAAGCTAACTTCTCACCAAGTGTTTCAAAAGGTTCATCACCTTCAAAACCTGGACCGTCCGTGGCGAGCTCAAATAATATCCCGTTCGGTTCTCTAAAGTATAATGATTTAAAGTAGTATCTCTCAACAAATCCTGAATTCGGAATGCGTGCATCCTTTAAATATTGAGCCCATAACCTTAATTCTTCCTCATTCTCGACACGGAATGCAACATGATGAACGCTACCTCTTCCAGGACGTTCTTTAGGCAAGTCAGCTCGTTCCGTAATATGAACTTCCGCACCTGTTCCACCTTCACCTGTATCAAATACAGTGACTTTTACTCCATGCATTTCATAGCTTCCTGTTTTACGGTATCCCATTATGGTGGTCATAACCTGTGCAGTGTTGTCAAAGTTAGCGACTGTTAACATAATTGGTCCTAGTCCTAAGATCCCATGTTCCTTAGGTACTAGACTATGTTCCCAAGGTACCCCAGCTGGAACACCTTCATTTTGTTCATCAGATACTAAAGCCAATCGTTGACCTTCGAAGTCTTTAAAGTGAAGCATTGCTCTTCCGCTTAGATTATCAATTTCTTCATATTCAACTTGGAATTCATCAAATCTATTCATCCAAAACTGTAATGAAGCATCCTTTGCAACTCGTAATGAAGTAGTTGAGATACTGTTTGTTCCGTAATAGGTATGACCCACTCCAGGAATTTCAAAAAACGTTAGGTCAGTCCCTGGATTTCCTCGTTCATCTGCATAAAACAGATGGTACATGGATGTATCATCCTGATTAACAGTCTTCTTTACTAATCTCATTCCCAAGATTTTAGTATAAAACTCATAGTTTCGACTTGCATTTGCCGTAATGGCAGAAACATGATGTTGTCCCTTTAAAGGCTTAAGGTTCATATCCACACCTCATTTTATTAGGCTGATTTCGTATAGATTGTTGCTTTTAGTAGAAATCCCAAAAGTCGATTTTACCTTATTATTTAAATACTTCTATACATAAAGAGAGTTTATCTTTCCTAATCCAATCTCTAATTGCTTCTAAAACTGGTTGTACACCCAAAATCATTGTACTAATAGCAACAAAGTTTTAGAAAACAGCCTATTTTTTATGACTATTATTACAATTTACTTTAATAAGGTTGTTATACTTATTCTTTCTGATTACAAGTCAAAATACAATTAATATGCCTGGAAGAAAATATTTAATTATTGTTATTCCGCCAGAGACATGTTATAGTTAAATGGCGATGAGCTGAATTGTGTAAGTCGAATGACACTCGTTTATACGAAATGCACTATGTGGAGTGCAGTCCTTCGCCTCAATACGCAAAGACGTCTTTTATAGACGTCTTTTTTATTTTCTACACTTCATATGCTTATATTGCTATTTATGAGACGTACTTGCTTATATTTTATCCTTCTCAGAAATTTATGAGATGAACGAATGGAAGTATGAGTTTACCGACCATATATTTTCAAAAATTTACATAAAAAAGAGTGTTTTCCAGTGAGAAAAACACTCTTTTTACTAATTAGATTACCCAATTACCATTTCTAAATAATGGAACACGATTACCCTCTGCAGTTATACCATCAATATCCATATCTGCTGTACCGATCATAAAATCCACATGTGTCATACTACGATTTGCACCGTTTTCACTTAATTCTTCCTCACTCATTTGCTTCCCTCCTTCAATGGCAAAAGCATAAGCATTCCCAATTGCGAGATGGTGGGAGGCATTTTCATCAAATAGTGTATTATAGAAGATAATATTCATATTTGAAATCGGTGATTGATGAGGTACTAAAGCAACTTCTCCTAAATAGCGAGATCCTTCATCTGTTTCAACTAATTTCTTTAATGTATCATACCCTTCTTCTGCTTGGAAATCGATAATTTTACCTTCTTCAAATGTTAGTGAAAAGTTATTAATGACATTACCGCCATAATTTAAAGGCTTTGAACTTCGAACTGTACCGTTTACGCCATTTTTCTTCGGTGTAGTAAACACTTCTTCTGTCGGCATATTGGCAATAAACTGATTTCCTTTTTCGTTAATGCTGGCAGGACCAACCCATAAATGCCTATCTGCAAGCTCTACTGTTAAGTCAGTACCATCTGCTAAATAATGTAAAGCATTGAATTTATGTGTATTAAGGTAATCAACTTTTTGATTTAAGTTCGTATTATGTTCATTCCAAGCTTCAACAGGATTATCTAGGAACGTTCTTGTCGCCTCAAAAATAGCATTCCATAACTGTTCCACTTGATTGTCTTGATCTACATTTGGGAACACTTTTGCAGCCCATGCTTGTGAAGGAACTGCTACGATAGACCAGCTATTTTTATCAGCCATCATAAAATGTCTATACTTTTTAGAAGCCTCTCCAGCAACCTTATTCAGGTTTGCAATTTTCTCTGGATCAACACCCTTTAATAAATCAGGATTCATTGATACAACTGAAAGGATTGCAGCTCCCTCTTCGAATGCACTTTTAAGCATGTCTGCTCTCCATTCTGGGAAATAAAGAAAAGATTCATCACTTGCATGGTCATATCTGATTCTAGTTACCGTTTCATCTGACCATTCAATTGCTACTAATTTCGCTCCCGCTTCATAAGCCTTTTGTGCAACTCTTCGTACGAACGGAGCACTATTTATATCTGCATTCACAATTAATGTTTGTCCCGGCTGGACATTCACGCCTACCTTTACTGCGAGCTCTGCATACTTGTCTAAAAGTTCATCAAAATGAGTCATCATGTTTCCCCCGATTCTTCTTATTCTTATAACCGATCATAAAAGCCAAAAATCAGCATGCGGATAAAGAAGCCTTTATATCTCTTTTTATGTATACCCTCTTCAAAATATCATACTTACTTACAATAATCCATTGAATACCAAAAAAAGAAAATCCATCAAGAAGCCTGATGGATTTTTTAAACTCTATCTCTTAATAAACATTTGAACCCAAGCCCCATGATGGAATCCAACACCAATGGTATTAAATTCTGGTTTTAATATATTGGCTCTATGTCCTGGAGAATTCATCCACGCATTCATTACTTCTTGTGGAGTTTTTTGACCCTTTGCTATATTTTCCCCTGCTGCTTGATAGTTAATGCCAAATGTCTTCATCATTTGGAAAGGAGAACCATAGTTAGGACTAGTATGAGAGAAATAGTTAGAATTAATCATATCCTCTGCTTTTTTCTGTGCAACTGCTTTTAAGTCAGCCGCATGAGTAAGCCTTCCTAGTCCCGCTTTCGCTCTCTCTTGATTCACTAACGATGCAACTTGGTCATGGAATGAACTAGAAGTCGATGCTTCTGCCTTTAAGCGAATAATTTCTCCAACATGCATATTGGTCGGTTCTACGTTTGGATTTAATCTCATTAATTCACGGTAATCTAATCCATAACGTTTTGCGATAAACCAAAAGGAATCTCCTGGGGAAACTTTATAATGAGAAAACGGTGGTTCATTAAACATTTTGATTTGAGCGTGTGAATACATTGGTAACACAAACAAACTAGCAACTAAAGCAATAATTGTCTTTTTTATCATGTTAATCCTCCATTATGCATGAATTGTTACTATGTAACACTGTTAGTTTGTCACTCTATGGTGTTTCAAATGCATATAATGCATGATAAAATTTTTCTAAAAAATAAAGCTAGTTCCAATTGTTCTGGAACTAGCCTTCTTATAATTAATAACATCACAATTTATTGACAATACGAAAAAGGGTTAAACTCTTCTTTAGCCTTCATTTCTATAACTTAGTCTTATTAAGATATTCCAGCTTATTCAGTAATTGGTCCAGCTGTTGACTCGATTTAACTGTTTGACAATTAGTTAGCCCGTATTTTAAACCGAAAGAAGTCATTTCTTCTCTTTGCTTCTCTATTTCCTTTTGTAACTTAACAATATCCATACAACATCCGCCCTTTTTCGTAACCTAGCTTTCCTATTATGACAATAAAACAGGACAATTAAAACCGTTTCGACGAAGGTTGTCATAATTTCCGAAAATGCGACAAAGTCACCCGCTGTAATAGAAAAGGAAACTTACACCAAGCCTCATGCATATACATAAAATAAGTATCTACTTTTGTGCCCTTCCATAAAAAGCGGAAAGGAGTGTTTTAGAATGGGGATAATTCGCAATCAGAAAATGATGCCTAAGTTATTTACTTCATCAATCAAAAATCCGGACTCTAACCAGAAATTGTATAGAACAAGTCAATTGTCGAAATTTATTATAGATCAACAAAATGTAAATCAACAAATAACTGAGTCTTTTAAAGGCGTTCAACAGGAAATGAAAGTAAACAAATCGGAGCAAGAACAATACTTTCATGAAGTCATATCACAAATACAAAAACAAGAACACATGCAATCTCACTTTGACAACCGGTTGGTGCAGCATGAACTTATCAATAGAACTTTACTAGATCGAATACAACATTTAGAAAAAATAAATGAAGAAATAAAATTAAAACTCGAAAGTGATACGGCCATTCATCAAGCAATATTAGATGGAATAACTGCTCAAGATCATTTCGGGCAAAGAGTATCTCAAAAGATTGGTGAAAATGAGGATATGCTTGATTCAATAAATGCTCAACTAACTAAACAGGAAGAATTATATGAAAACTTGTCTCAGACACTGGAATTGCAAGAAGCCTTCCATCAAACCATAATGGATAAATTAGACCAACAGGAAGCACTAACTCAAAAAATATCCAGACAACTTGACCATTTAAAAAGTATTATTTTCGAGCGTTTCTCATATGTTACCGAGAAAATTGAACACAGTTGGAAAACAACTTCTAATTATATAAGTGGGTTCTTTTCAAAAACTGAGGATAATCATGATTTAGAAGAAGAGATCGTAGACAATAGAAAACAATAAAAAAGGTAAGCACTAATGTGCTTACCTTTTAATTCTTTACTTCATTGCATTTGCATAGTTAGGTGCTGGTAGTTCTTCTTTTTCAAAGATAGCTCCCATTTTCTCACCAAATGAAGTGAAAAGTGCTTCGTTAGCTTCTGCGTTGTCAACATCAGCTTTTACACCTTCATAAAATTTCGCAAGATCTTCTAAAGCAGCCTTAATGTCTGCACTGTAAGTTTCTAGCTCAGCTGGAACTTCAAAATTGCGAATTTCTTCAGCTGATGCATCAGCAATTCCTTCTGCCTTTGTTTTTGCTTCAGCAATTGCAGCTTCTAATTTAGCAATATCTTCTGCAGTTGGCTTATCTTCTTCAGCAACTTCTGGATCTGTTTGAGATGCAACTGCATCTTCCTTAGCAGTAATAGCAGCACCGTATGCTGAATAAGTTTGGTACTCATCCTTGAAATTGTCAATTAATGAGATGTGATAGTTCACAAGCTCAGTTCTTGTATCAACTTCAACCTTTTCTGTTTCTTTTTTTGTTTCTTCAGCTTTTGGTTCTTCTGTTGTTTCTTTGTCAGCAGAACATGCAGCTAGTAATAATGCACTAGAGATAATTCCTGCAGCAACTAATTTTTTTACCATAAAAGACACCCCTGTTTCTCTTTTTATTTATATCGCACATTTTTTATTTTAGTATGAATAATTGTACATGTCTATACATTTGGAATTATTCGGAAAAACCTAATTTTTCTAAATTTTTACAATAATTACTTAACAAACCAAACTTTACGAATATAATGTTGATCCACTTCATACATGGCAATCGCTTCAGTATTATTTCCGTTTACTCTACCTGTTACATATTCATGATCAATAACGATATTCCCTTTTACAAGACGATATTTCAACTCAGCATGTTGGTTCGGATTTTTTAAGAATAGGTTATGATATCTTGTTCTAAACTCTTCCTTGCCTTGTAGAGTAATTTCATTAGACGGAAAATCCATTACAACTATATCGTCAGCATAAATAGAAACAAATGCTTCAATGTCTTGCTTGTTATATGCATCTAATTGTTTTTGAGCTAACTGATCTGGTGTATACATATTTTATTCTCCCTTTATATTATTGAAGCGTTGGACAGAACGACGATGGTCATCATAAAACTCAGTAAATGTATTATTTGTATAAGACTTAATTATTCCTCTCCAAAATGCTTGAGCCCTATAGTTTGTCTCGATTTGTGTTATATTCCAACGACCTTTGTATTGGTTAAAAATTTGAAAAGCAGCTGCTTTCCCTAGACCAAGCCCTTCGTACCGTTTTAAGATGAAGAATTGCTCAATTTGAAAATCATATTCATACTTATCCATTCTTTGTACAATACAAAATCCAACAATCTTGTTTTCCCTGTAAATAAAATAAGCGTCATAAAACTCTGTAAAGTATTCCTCTAATTGATTAAATCCAAATTTTCCGTCCATCCCTACATCTATATTTAAATAAGGACTAAATTCATACACGTAATACTCAAATAAATTACCAAGTTTCTCTTTCTCCTCATATGTTACGTTACGTATCTCTACCATAGATTCCCCTTTATTTCTTTAATGCTATTTCAGCCATTTTAAGTATACTATCCTTTGATTTTGCACCGGCAATGAATCTTGCAGGGTGAGCAAAAATAGCATCACTAATACCAATAATTTGGTTAAGCTCCTCTTCTTCCTTGCCTGCCCATTCCTCTGGTAAATCCTTTCTTGCTTCAAACGTATTCTCATGTAATGGTACGACTTGTATTAGGTAACCCTTCCTATGATCCTTATAAATGACAAATTGAACTTCACTCTTTGCATCAACTTCTAATAGTGCAGAATGCCAAGGACAATGCTGCTCTAAATATAGAATTTCCTTTTGAGTACGATCTGCATATGCTTTTTCAATTACATGAATGGAAGCCACCTTTGCCATTTGGTCTTTTATTACATTTAAGAAGGATATTCGTCCAAACTCCACTGCTTTTCTAAACTGCTCTTGCTCATCCTCCTGTAAATTCCACTTCGGATTAAAGCGATGAATTTCTGTTGGCAGTTCTGGTATTATCATTTCTCTTTTGAAGCGAACACCGTTGTCCACTGCATCTAATCCCTGTATATACTTTTCGTCAATATACGCAAATACTTTATTTATATAATCTGATGTTACTCCCTTTTTCTGTAACAACACCTTTCCAAAATCTCTCCATACTAATCCTGCTGCAGCAAACGGGATATTGTTTACACGATATTCCTTATCAGTTGTATGGTGGTCGTATTTCCCACCACCAACATCAAAAACAAGGTCACACGTATCTAGTAGCTCTTTATCACGAGTACGGATTAACTCTAATGGTCCGTATAATTCATCTAATATGACAAATGCAATAACATCATCTGCATGAAAGGTTCCATTGTGTGTTCCAACTTTTTTAATACTCATATATCCTACTCCTTCTTATGTAACGTATCTTCAAAATACATCATAAACAAACGGAAGGGACATGTCTATTTTTCATTGTACAGTCATAATTTCAGATTAATAACACCATACTACTCTACATACTACATATTGAAAGGAATGAGGATATGGAAACAATAGACCCTAAAGATGTAAATCCAGGTGATGAGGTTTACGTACTATACAATAATCCCCATACTCCAACTGTTTCGAACGTAAAAAAAGCTGAAATTGTACAACATCCACACAATCCAGATGGAGTAGCGTTATTTTTACATGAGACATTTCATGTAATTGAAGATGACGATGCATTATTCGCTTCAGAGGAAGCAGCCCAAAACGCTTATGAAGAATTCTATTCAGATGAGCAGTATCATTAACTAACTAATGTTATGCTGAAGCACCCTCTTGCATATCAATGATAATGACTTGATATGAAAGGGGATGTTTTTTTGACAAAACATAAATATAAACATCTTATAGTGTCTGGTACTGGAGAAGTTAGTGTTGAACCAGATACAGCATTTATTTCAATAGGGGTACTATCAGAAGGTAAAGAATTAGGAGTAATTCAAGAAGAAAATGCCACGCAAACAACAAAGCTAGTAGAAACCCTTCTACGCTTAGGAGTTCCAGGTAATCAAATACAAACAGAAGATTATCGAATTGAACCACTATATGAATTCCGTGAGAACAAGCAATTTTTACTCGGCTATCGCGTCACACATGTTCTTCAAGTCAAGTTAAATGATATGACAAATATTGGCCAAATCATTGATGAAGCAGTTCGAAGCGGAGCTAATACCGTTAATTCCATTCGGTTTACGGTAGAAAACGGTGATCAGTATTATCTACAGGCATTAAATTTGGCAGTCAGAGACTCACACGCAAAAGCTCTGTCTCTAACCAACGCGTATGGCGTTCACCTCTATCCGATCCCACTTCGAGTAGAAGAAGAATCCTATCAAGTATACCCATTAAGTAAAGTAGCTACATTCGCAGCTGAATCAACCCCTATTCAACCAGGAAGACAGAAGATAGAAGCAAAAATCAAAGTAGAATATTGTTATTATGAAAGAGTCTATTAAGGGACTCTTCTCTTTATTTTTCTTATCATTATTAGTACCAGTATTCTAGGTTTAATCCATCCACTTAACCTGCGAGGCTTCTTTAAATAATTGGTTCCCTCTATATAATTATTCGTGCCATCTTAGGCTCCATAAAAATTTTCATAATATTTTAAAATTATCCCTCTAATTAACAATAATGTATTATAATACATTTAGTTAGCAACACGAAATATCAACTAACTTAATAGCAAAGGAGAATCATGAATGGAGAAAACCGTATCAAAACGCCCAAACCGAAGTGAAGTACCTGTAGAAAGAACTTGGAACTTAGATGACCTCTTTCCTACATACGAAGCCTTTGAGGCAGGAATCGTATATATCGAAGAGAACCTGAATACCGTGACAAAATTTAAGGGGAAACTTGGGGAAGGTGCTGAACAGTTAGTGAGTTGTTTAAAAGCACAAGAAGCTCTCCTCGAAAGATTAGTTAGAGTGTATACACATGCAAGTTTACGATTCTCGGAGGATGGAACGAATCCAACAAACCAGTCAGATATGTCACGTGTAGGAGCATTGTATTCACAGGTGATGGCAGCTTTTTCTTTCATTAAATCCGAAGTGCTATCGCTTTCAGAGGATAAGGTTACATCCTTCTTAAATGAAAATAAAGAGCTACATACTTATAAGAAAGTTTTACACGATATCACACGTTCAAAGCCATACCAACTGCACCCAGAAACAGAAGAAGTATTAGCTGCATTAGGAGAAGTTCACGGTTCACCATATACCATATATCAAAGAAGTAAATCATCTGATATGCAATTTAATTCAATTGTTGATGATGAAGGAAACGAACACCCTCTTTCGTTTGCATTATTTGAAGATTATTATGAAATATCACCTAATACTTCATTACGTAGAAAGGCATATGACTCATTCGTTACAACCTTAAAGCAATATAAAAACACGTATGCAGCAACATATGCAGCAGAAGTAAACAAACAAGTAACACTATCAAAACTAAGAAAGTTCAATTCCGTAACCGACATGCTACTGGAGCCGCAGGAAGTAAGCCAGGAGATGTACCATAATCAGCTAGATGTTATCGGGAAAGAACTTGCACCACATATGCAAAGATATGCTCGCTTGAAGAAACGAGTATTAGGGTTAGATACCTTACGCTTTTGTGATTTAAAAGCACCGTTAGATCCTGAATTCAATCCAACTACAACCTATGAAGAAGCATCAAAGCTGATATTAGAATCTCTTCAAGTTATGGGTGAGGAGTATACGGCTGTAATGGAAAAGGCTCTAACAGAGAGATGGGTAGACTTACCAGATAATGTAGGTAAATCAACAGGAGCCTTCTGTTCAAGTCCATACGGGGCTCACCCATACATTCTATTGACATGGACAGATTCAATGAGAGGAGCCTTCATCCTTGCACATGAACTTGGTCACGCAGGGCACTTCTATTTGGCAAATAGATATCAAACTATTTTAAATACAAGACCCTCCACTTACTTTGTTGAAGCTCCATCAACTATGAATGAGCTATTATTTGGACAGCATATTTTAAAGAATACAACAGACGCTCGTATGAAGCGTTGGGTGACATTACAATTCTTAGGTACGTATTATCATAACTTTGTTACTCACCTATTGGAAGGAGAATTCCAGCGCCGTGTATATTCACTTGCAGAAGAAGGTACTCCATTAACATCAGCTCTATTATGTGAACAAAAATCAGATGTACTTAAAACTTTTTGGGGTGATACTGTAGAAATTGATGAAGGAGCTTCGTTAACTTGGATGCGCCAACCTCACTATTATATGGGACTTTATCCGTATACCTATTCAGCAGGTTTAACTGTTTCGACCGCAGTTGCTTCTATGATTCAGGAAGAGGGTCAAGTAGTTGTTGACCGGTGGTTAGAAGTGTTAAAAGCTGGTGGAACCCAAACTCCACAACAACTGATCGAACATGCTGGACTTGATATGTCAAAACCAGATGCAATTCGTAAGGCAGTCTCTTATGTAGGATCTCTAATTGACGACTTAGAACAAAGTTTTGAATAATCGTTTAAGAATTTAAACAAAATCAAATTATTTAGTTCAAGACACAGTAAAAAGACTAAGCAATTTCGTTGCTTAGTCTTTCTTGGTTTAAAGTAAACTACTATCTTGTAAGGGCACAAAATCTAATTTTGTGATCCTAAAGCAATGAAAGCCCTACCTCTCCTTCATCCTTATGACTCCTAGGTCATGCCAGTTAGAATTAGGAAAAAACAAATTACAGTTCTTCTGCAAATAGACTTTTAGTTAAAATGGAATAATTGATAACGAGAAAGATTAGTGGAAAAATTGAAGGAATATATTTATTCTGCTACGGAGTGGTTATGAATGACTTGCAACTCTCTAGATGACATCTTCATTTCACTTTTACACATCGGACACGTTGATATGCCTTTAGATTTAAAATTATCTCTTACCCAACAATTACACTCATCGGATGTACATTCCCAAACTTTTGTAACTGCCATCTTAATTTCTTCAACGGGTTTTCTACCAAATACCATTTTATTTGCCCCCTATATTGGTGTCAATAGGAAAACTACTCCAGCTGAGCAGCTTTCCTTCAAAACCTTAAATTATAGTTTCACAACGTTTGCTGCTTGTGGTCCACGGTTACCAGTAGTAACTTCAAACTCTACTTTTTGACCTTCGTCAAGAGACTTGAATCCTTCTCCTGTGATAGCAGAGAAATGTACGAATACATCGTCCTCACCTTGAACTTCAATAAATCCGAAACCTTTTTCAGCATTAAACCATTTAACTGTTCCAGTTTTCATGTAAGAAAACCTCCAATATTGTTATTATATGCTTATTTTCAACAAAAAAATTCACATATTATAAAAAGTTACCAAATTAAATGATCACTTTTTATAATATGTGAAGCTAAAAAGTAATATTTTCTTGAACACTCTTATAAATATACAGTACTGGAAAGAATTTGTCAAATGAATAAAGAGAGAAGGAAATTCCCTCCTCTCTATAAATCATTGTAAATATTCAGGTGGTGTTTGTTGATGTCCCTTATCATTTACTTCATCAAATAAACTTTGTTGAGATTGATTACTGTTTTGCTGTTGACGCTGATCAACATCAATTTGCTCATAATGAGAATGCTTATACACAACTTTCGTCTGTGGATACTTCTCACGAATTTCTTCTCTTAGTTGTTTTATTTCGGTTAATAAAAATTGAATGTCTTCCTTTGACGCGTTTTGTTTGGACTGTTTTAAAATAAATCCTAACTGACCATTAGGTTCTAACGTTGCAAAGTGAACATCATTAAGGTTTGACACATTACTTTGCCGAAGCTTCATTTCCAATTGATCAATTGATAACCTTATTTTCCTTAAGTTTTTCACATTAATATTACCGTTTTCAATTAAGATCTTTGATCTGCCAGTTATAAATTTCTCAAGGAAATCAAACCTTATTTGTCCATATTCAATAATTACTAACGTTGTAACAAGAACTAATCCTACAGTTAAGGTTGCCCATACATTTTTCCCCACTAGTGGTTGAACAAGTAAGGAACCTATTCCAATCATAATGACTACTTGAGCTAACGTCATTTGAGAGATTGACTTTCTTCCAGCTATTCTTAATAAGAAGGTACCACCTAACAAAATGACAACGGCCTTCCACAGCAAACTCCAATCCATTCCTACTTCCTCCTTACCTCATCTACTAGTAAGGTATCTCATTTCATACTTATTTATTCGATTTACTCATCCTTCTCAATTGTTAATCCTTCAACGTGATGCTTCTTAAGTTGTTTCGCTATTTTTCTATTTTCCTTTGATTCGAATACGATATCCATGTCGTATACTTCTGGATATAGCTCCTCTGATGGTATATAAAGCTGCAGACGTTTTTGATTGATTACTTGCTTTTCACCTTTGACGATAACCATTACATTACCTTCAGAGTCTGCAGGTTTAAAGACAATTCCATATTCATTTAAATACGGTATCTTTACATTATCTCCAACATTGAAATAATGCTTACGATCCTTTCTTTGCTCATCTTTACTATGATGTTTTTGTTTTCTAATGTGTTTATTGTTTGTTCCTAGCTGTCTTTCCATCGTTTTAAGATTACCGTCTGCATGAGACATATAATCTTTCTCCTCTTTATAGGTAATATTATATGCTCGTTCGATTATTTTAGGGTGCATTCCAAGCTTTAAGGCAATGGCAAATGCCTGACTATCTCCACCAGTCCCAATTAACAATCGGTACGTTGGCTTTAGGGTTTGTAAATCGAATTCCATAGACGCGTTTTGGAAACCATCCATATTTGCGGCATATTCCTTTATTTCACTATAATGAGTTGTTGCAAGCAGGGTAACTCCTTTATGATACAGTTCCTCTAATATAGCAGTGGCTAATCCCATTCCCTCTGCAGGGTCTGTACCCGACCCTAATTCATCTAGAAGCACTAACGTATATGGCGTTGCTTCACCTAATATATCAATTACATTCTTAATCCGAGAAGAAAACGTACTTAACGATTGTTCTATACTCTGACCATCACCAATATCAACTAATATCTTCTGAAAGATTGCAATTTCACTACCTTCATCAACTGGTAAATGTAGACCAATTTGGGCCATATAAGTAAGCAATCCTACAGTCTTAATTGTTACAGTCTTTCCCCCTGTATTAGGACCTGTAATAACTAAGGCATCAAACTCATTTCCTATTTCTACCGTTAGAGGTATTGCATGTTGACCAAGCAACGGATGTCTAGCTTCTATGAGTTTAATTACATGGTGTTCATTTATCTTCACTGCTCTACCATCTATTTTCTGACTATACTTCGCCTTAGCAAATATCACATCATATTGAACCATTGTGTCAACTGCAATGTTTAATTCTTGCTCATGCTTTTCAACTAGCTCCGTTAATTGGTAAAGAATCCTTTGAATCTCCGCTTCCTCATCGTATCGTAAACTTGTCACTTCATCTTGAACGATACCAACTTCATTCGGTTCCATATAAACCGTCGAACCTGATGCTGAAGTATCTAAAATTGTGCCATTAATTTGTTTTCGAAATTCTTTTTTTATCGAAATACAATAGCGGCCATTTCGGATACTGACAACGTTATCCTGCAGGTATTTGCTATACCTAGATGATTTCACAACATGTTCAATTTTCTCTTTCACCTTCTGCTCTTGAATATCTATTTGTTTTCGTACCTTTAATAAATCCTTGCTCGCATAATCATCAACTTGACCATTCCGAATACATCGATTAATTTCTGATGCTAACTCTGATAAATCATATACAGAATGCACATATGAGCTGATCCTCGGAGCAATAAACTCCTTATCTTTCATAAATCTCTTTAACTTCTCTGCACAATCAATCAATTGATAAATCTCAGTCAGTTGGTCCGGACGTAAAGGTAACCCTTTCTTAATATGCTTTAGTGCTTGGGTGATGCCTTGTAATGATGTAAGTGGTACGCTTGATGATTTTGCCAATACAGCCTTCGCCTCTGTTACTTCCTCTAGCCATCCTTCAATCTGTCTCTTATGAGTCGAGGGTTCTAATCCCCCGATTTTTCGCTTCGCTAATTCAGACATCGCATAGTGTGATACTTCTATTTTTATTTCTTCTATTTGTAACGCTTGAATTGTAGTTTCAATCAATGATAAATCCTCCCTAATTTAAAATAAAAAAGCCGCAATGAACACTTGTTCACTGCGGCTACATAATCAACGATTGATAGGAAAAGTTTTAAAATCATTCTTCATTTATTAGAAACCATAACAATCATTTCTAATAAAAAAACTGTGCATGCTAGCACAGTACTTTTCAACCATATCAGTTAAAAGAATATGTGTGTAGTTCTGTGTTCTTAACTACTGAATCAATCCATACTCAAATAAAACACCAATTTATTGATGTTTTCAATCATGATTCAGAACGTATGAAATTACGTTAGTTAAGAACGACTCCACTCATAAAACAATCTCCTTTAAACTTTTCCTAAATTTACTATAAATGATTCATACTCTTGCGTCAATAGTGCTTATTTTAGAAATGGTTTAATCAATAGACTAAATTCATCAGAAATATCAGGGTCATTTACATTTGTATGATTTTTCTTATCTGTAACCATGATGAAATCACCCGAATTAAAGGATCCTGCACCTCCATTATCTTGAGAACCACCATTAGGTGATATTCTCAACGCATCTCCTACAGTAAAAACACCATTTCCTACACTTTCAACATTAACAGATCCTACAAAAGATGGCATAAATATCCCCTTTTCAAGTGGTCGATATGGGATATTTATATGACACTTGCTATTCTTTGGTGACATTCCAATGTGAAAAGGAGCCTCGGGCATGAACCAAGACTCCTTTTACCATTAATACATTCTAAATGTTTTAGATGCTGTACTACTAGTATATCCACTCTTTGAAGCCGTAACATCAATTTTATATGTTCCAGTTGCTGTTGAATAACTTGTTCCTACAGACCAAGTTGCAACACCAGAAGAATTTGTTGTTGTAGATTGAGTTAGCGACGTTCCATTTGGACGAGTTATCTTGAAGTTTACTGTTGCACCTGAAATCGCTGCACCATTCTTATCCTTAACAGTACTAGTCATATTAATTGTTTCACCGCGATAATAATAGCTATAATTTGTAGAAATCGTTGTAACCGTTTCTGTTGAAGATGGGGGTGGTGGGGTCGATCCTCCCCCGCCAGAAGCTGCAACTACTGCTGCATGTGCATCAACAATTCCATATCCATATTGAGTGGAGCTACCAGCATATTGAGCAGTATCACGTAAGATCTGTCTTGCCTCCGCAACTGATATATTAGGGTTTGCCGCTCTAATTAAGCCCGCAACTCCTGCAACATGTGGAGTTGCCATTGATGTACCAGAAAGTGTTGAATATCTACTGTTTGGATATGTGCTGTAAATACTTGACCCTGGTGCCATAACTTCTAAACCAGTCCCATAGTTAGAAAAACTGGATCTTGTTTTACTAGAAGTAACTGAACCTACTGCAATGACAGAACTATATGCAGCTGGATATGAAATACTGGATGCTCCGTCATTTCCAGTTGCCGCAACGACAATTGTCCCTTCTGCCACAGCAGTTTGAACTGCCTCATCCATACTTTGATCATATCCGCCACCACCAAGTGACATATTAATTACATCGGCATCAATGTCAGCTGCATATAGAATACCTTGTGTAATTCCATATAAAGATCCTGAACCATTATCACCAAGTACCTTTACAGGAATCAATGTTGCACTTTGCATAACACCCGATACTTGACCGTAGCTTGCAATTGTTCCTGCAACGTGTGTCCCATGACCTTGAACATCCATTGTTGTTCCACCTGCAAAACTTCTCCCTAAGCTTGTGTTTACAAAGTTTGCCAAGCTTGGGTGATTATGGTCAATCCCTGTATCTAATACGGCAATTTTAACTGAAGATGAACCAGGTGTTACCGTCCAAGCTTCTGGTGCTTTGATCATATTGTAATGCCATTGTTGATTAGCGTGAACAGCTTGAATAGTTGCCGTGCTCTCAATCGCCGTCATTTTTTGGTTTTCAGAAATATATCGAACTTTAAATCCAAGATTTTTTAATTCTTTTCGTAATTCCTTCTTCGCCTCATTACTAGATTTATAAGTATCTAGATTGTACTCAACTAAGTAAACTAACCCCATCTTCTCGACAACTTTTTTATTAAGATTTTTGCTGACTAAAGGTTTAATCGTTTCTTCTTCAGCATGAAGATTGTCTAGTACTTTAAAACCTTTCGTCGTGAGTGTTGCTTCATCGCCTTTTAAGCTATCTGTACTTGCAATGGTAAAATCAGCTTTTACTTTCTTCGGCTCGACAGAAACAATTAATTGTCCCTCTACATATTCGATTTTATTTCCTTTAGTTGCTTGCTCTGGACCATTTGCAGAAGCTACTCCTGAAAACAGTGAAAGAACTAAAATTAGACTAAGTGAAATAGTTAACAATCTTTTCATCAGCATACCTCCAAGTTTTTGTTTTGCGAATAATCACACTCTATTAACTAATAGAGTACTAATCTTTCATCCTCCTTTCATTTAGACGTATTTACAGTAGAAAAAAGTAAAAGTAATGAAATACTTCAAAAACTTTTACCTTCTTACTGATACATAGGAAAAGAAACATGGCAGGTAAGTTGTTTGAATCATAAGAATGGTTTTTAGAGGATTAGCTGGAATGAATAGCTGTGGTAGGTTTAATCATCAACATAACAATATTTGTTTCGCACTTTTTAATCTAAAGCTATTACCTGTAGTAGTCAATATTTTTAGTAAATTCAGTTAATTACAACTACACACCACAAATGATCGATAGTATTAATTCACTATCACACATAAGTCTATTGTCATACTAACTATATTTCACAATAGTAAAAAAGCATCGTTCCAAAGATAACTGTCACTTATCTAGGAATGATGCTATTTTTATTATCCTGTTAATATTTCTTCACTTGGATAACGAACCTTTTCCTTTTCTTGCTTAGCAATGGAATAAACAAGAGTTAAAGGTCCAATTTTCCCAATCAACATGACGATGATGATGACAAGCTTTCCTATGAATGTTAAGGAATACGTTAGACCTAACGTTAATCCAACTGTACCGAAGGCCGATATGACCTCAAAAAAGATATAAAGTAATGGAGCATTTTCTGTAATACTCAATATGAAAATTGAACTTACTACAAATAGAAGAGAAATCATTGTAATGGCTAAAGCTTTAATGATCAACTTTTCATTAATGGATCTTCTTGCAATAACAATTTCTTCTTTTCCTTTAAGAAACGTTATGACACTTAATACAATTACGATGAATGTAGTAAGTTTAATCCCCCCACCTGTAGATCCGCTCCCTGCACCGATGAACATGAGTATGATCATGAGTAAGATTGAAGGTTCACTTAATAAGGTTAAGTCTACGGTATTAAAACCAGCAGTCCTAGTAGTGACAGCTTGAAAAAAGGATGCCCATAATTTTTCTATAATCGAGTAACCAGCGAAAGAGTTTGAGTATTCTAGACAGAAAATGATGAACATTGCACTAATGTTAATGATGAATGTTCCTACAAGCATAATCTTAGAATGCAACGATAGTTTTCGAAAACTTTTCTTATATCGGACGTCCATTAATACCGTAAAGCCAATACCACCAAAAATAAATAATCCTGATATGATAATATTTACAATTGGATCCCCAACATAATCCATAAGGTTATTTGACCATAAACCAAATCCAGCATTGTTAAAGGCAGAAACGGAATGAAATAAACTATAATACAATCCTTTATAGAAGCCGTATTCCGGAACCCAGCGAATTGAAAGAAATATCATTGCGATTAGTTCAATCGTGAGAGAAAAGATAAATAAATGTTTAACAAGATTAATCATCCCACCAAGTGATGATTGATTTAGAGCTTGTTGAATAACCATTCTTTCCTTCATACCGATTTTTTTTCCTAGCATCATGAAGATAAGGACAGCAAAAGACATAATTCCTAGTCCACCAACTTGTATAAGAACCATAATGACACATTCACCAAATGTTGTATATACAACTCCCGTATCAACAACAGTCAAGCCTGTTACGGTCATCGCAGAGGTTGAAGTAAATAAAGCGTCAATCCACGATATTGGTTCAGTAGTTGAATAAGGTAATTTTAACAGCATGGCTCCTAACAAGATTGCAGTGATAAATACAAAAACAAGTAATTGTGACGGATTAAAGGTTACCCAATTTTTCTTAACGTAATATAAAGTTTTCACAATCATAACTCCTTATGGAATCGCGAAAAAACAGAGTACAAGTACTGTAAGAAGGTCATTTTCTTGTATAAAAAAAGGTCACAAGGAATAATCCTTGTGATCGTCTTTGAAAACGAAAATAAGGCTTCTTCAATCTCTCTTGTAACGCTTACGGAGTTAGCTGTCGGATTAGGGTCATAAGAGTAACCCCACCTAAAAAGGTTTCACCCCATGTGATGTAATTACAATCACGAAATGGTTCCCCCGCTCTATTGATTCAGCGAATATAGAATAAGAAAAAACGTATATGCGCTATCTTACTCCTGACTCTCAAACTAGTAAAGGTACAAAAATGGTAAAAAAGGAGGAAATGAGATGAATTTCACTCGCTTTTTATCATCAATCAACTTGTAGCTCACTCAATCTCTAATTATCTAATTCTAAATAATTTGGACAAATTTCCATAGATGATGCATACATATTACTAGACAAGCTAAAGGAGGCTTTATATGAAGTTTATAATTATAAAAAAAAGTTGGATTATCACTGGTTTTCTAATGCTCATTATATTAATTAGTGGGCTTATTTACCTTAATCCATCATCGATTCCAGTTACAAAGGAAACATTAGCAGAAGAACATGAAGTGTATTCATTTCATATGGTCACAGGAGAATTCAGTGGGAAAACAGATGACGGTAAAGAGCTCGAAGCTTATCGTTTTGACCCAGGGACAATAGTCGTACCAGCAGGAAAAGATATTAAGCTTAGTATAGTAGGAGTAAACGGTAAGGAACATCCATTTTTCATTGAAGGAACGAATGCCAAAGGGAATGTAAAAAAAGGAGAAGAAACCGTATTAAATCTACATTTTAAAAAAGAAGGCACTTATAGACTCATATGTACAGCACATCCAGATAAAGAACACAATGGCCCTATGATTGGTTATATCATTGTTGATTAAAAATAGAGGCTGACTTGAAAGTTATTCATTGCATAACTTTCAAGTCAGCCTCGTTTTATGAACAGCCAACAATTCTCACTGTACCAAGTCCTAGCTACGGAAAGCAATGAGTGAATGGTATCTTTGTTCAGATATTACCTTGTGTCAAAAAAGTTCGAATCCACAAAATCGAGTAACAAATTTTCTAGTTTTCCTGCCAACAGTGTTAACCGATGAAGAGGACGTGTCATTGCTACATACAACAACTTTATATCAATATCATTGTTCGTATAAACATCCTCTAGACTCACAACAAATACACTGTCAAATTCTAATCCCTTTGCAATATAAGAAGGGGTTACAACTATCTTTTCCTTCGTCATTTCTTCAATGCCAATTAAAAGCTTTGTTTCAATAGAACTATATTTCTGGAAATAGTAGTCTATCTTTTTAGCCTCAGCCTCGGTTTTTGTAATAATAGCAAACGTTTTCATCCGATCTTTTTTTTGCTGCTCTACTAGTTCTTCAATCTCTTCAACAAGCTTTTTATATGTAGCCACTTCAATGAACAGCGGTTTATCACCGTACCTCACGACCGGTTCAACCTTTGGGATATCTTCTGTCATTAAATCTAAGATTTCATTTGCAGTGTTCATAATTTCAACAGTTGTACGATAACTTTTTTGCATCGTCACGTAATTAGCACGTGGAAAGATTTTATTCAAAAGAACATTCCAGTCATTCATACCGCGATATGCATGAATTCCTTGTGCTAAGTCACCAACGATTGTGAACATATCTGTTCCGAGTAGTGATTTCAAAGCGAAAAACTGAAAATAACTATAATCCTGTGCTTCATCAATAACAACATTTTTCGCCTTTAATTCAGGGACAATACCGTATAAATAATGCTGTAAATATAATAATGCAGCTAAATCTTCAACCTCATATTGTTTCTTCCTCGTTAAGTCTGCTTGATAACTTAGGAATTCATTCATTTGTTCATCTGTCAAAATTCCATTACTTAACTTCTTAAAGACATCATATGTAAACATGTCATGATAATAGTCTAATAACGATAGTTTCGGGAATTGTTTCATATATTTTGTTACAGCTGAACGAATTTCTTTCTCTACGACTTTCATTCGTTCTTCTTTCTCATCCATACAGCTGGATACTGCTACTCTTCGTTTCAACGGTTCTCTTTCGGCAAGGGCTTTATCTAGCTTATATTCGTAAATAGCTTGTACCTTTTGAAGCATTTGCTTTTTCTTCCGTCTCACGTCACCTTGCAAGACATTTTTTATACGATCTACTCTACGATAATACGGCAAATAATGATATTCTGTTGAAAATAGTCGCTTAATCTTTTTCGCTGTCATTAATCGGAATTTTTCGACAGAAAAATCTTCCTTCGGATAAAACGTAGATTGAATGTCTTTCATATATTGTTCTATCATTCTTTGATACTCTAGTGAACCTTTAAAACGTGAGATCCACTTGACTTTATTCACTTCATATTTGTCAGCATGAATAAGCGTCATTAATTTTTTTTCTTGTGGAATCACTTTAATTTTCTTACGAATACATTCCTGAACATAATCGATATACGTTGTTTGCCTGATCCGGTCTACCCCAAGCTCGGGAAGGACATCCGAAATATAATCAATGAATAGTCGATTGGGAGCGATAACCATCATGTTCTCGGGATCAAATTCATGACCTAGCGTGTAAATGAAGTATGAGATACGATGCAGCGCAATCGTTGTTTTACCACTTCCTGCTGCCCCTTGAACGATAATCGGTCTATTTAAATCAGCTCTAATAATTTGATTCTGCTCTCCTTGAATAGTAGAGACAATTTCTGTCAAACGATTATCACTGCTTCTTGCCAATGATTCTTGTAATAACTCATCATTCGTTGTTAAATCAACATCTCGATAATCCAGAAGAGCACCGTCTTCAATTTCGTATTGTCTTTTGAGTGAGAGGTAGCCCTCATACGTTTGACCTTCAGCTATATATTCAACGTCTCCTAATCGACCATCATAATACACATTGGAAATGGGAGAGCGCCAATCAACAATGATGGGTTGCTGAGATTCACGATCAAAGACCGATGCTTTTCCGATATAAAGTTGTTCTTCTTCTTGCCGATCTTTTGCTTTAAAATTTATTCTTGCGAAATACGGTTTTGGACGAATTTTCTTTAAGTTCCGAACTTCCTCAGCAGATCGTTCCATAAACTGAGCATTTGTGAGGATATTGGAATAACTCAAACTACTATCTAGCCAATCCATGTCCTGGAATGCTTCTGATATCTTATCACGATAATTTTCCTTCGTCGTTTCAGTTGCTATAATGATTGTTTCGATGTAGTTCTTGGTGAAGGTTAATCTTTCAACCTCTTTCTGATAATCAGGTTGCTTAGTAATAGACATGACGATCTCCTTTCAAGGTGAAATGGAAAACGATTATATGCTATTTAATCCTGGTGAACAAAACATTAGGTAATTAGCGTTACTTGCTATATCGCTATATCGCATACCACCAGGCTATACTATTATACCTCCATTGGATTGTACAGTTTGACGTCTGGATTCTTCTCCTGAAACCATCTGAGAGCAAAGTCATTTTCAAATAGGAATGCTTTTTTCTCATATCGGTCTCTTACCAGAATACTTCTTGAGCTAGATAGATTATCATCCACGTCATCATTCTCGATCCATCGTGCTATTTTAGAACCTAATGGTTGAATCACAATATCAACGTTGTATTCACCCTTCATTCTATGTTCGAATACTTCAAATTGAAGTTGACCAACTGCCCCTAAAATATATTCTTCTAAATGCATAGAACGGAATAATTGAATAGCACCCTCTTGAACAAGTTGTGTCAGACCTTTTTGAAATTGCTTCTGCTTCATAACATTTTTTGCTGAGACTTTTATGTAAAGCTCAGGTGTGAATTGCGGAAGTCGATCATATTGAAACGTATCTTTTCCGCCAACTAGTGTGTCACCTATTTGGTACGTACCAGGATCATAAATACCAATAATATCACCAGCTACCGCTTCATCTACCGTGTGGCGATCATCGGCCATAAATTGTGTTGAATTGGAAAGCTTCATTTGTTTACCTGTCCGAGATAGTGTTACGTTCATACCTCTATCGAATTTACCTGAACATATACGCAAGAATGCAATTCTGTCACGATGGGCGGGGTTCATGTTTGCTTGAATCTTAAAAATAAATCCTGAAAACGGTGTTTCAATTGGATTAATATCCCCTTGTGTCGAATGTCGTGGTTGTGGTGATGGTGCAAGCTCAACAAACGTGTCAAGGAAGGTTTGAACACCAAAGTTAGCTAAACCACTTCCAAAAAATACAGGTGTTAAGGCACCGTTTTGAACTTTGTCTATAGAGAATTCATTTCCAGCTTCACTTAACAGCTCAATTTCTTCTAGACATTGATCATATAAACTATTTTCTACAATTGAAGAGTCTGCTGGTGCTTTTCCATCCTCATCTAAAGGTATATAACGATCCTTCTCCTCCACTCGAACTTTTTCGATACGGTTGTGATATCGATCATATACACCTAAAAACTCTTTTCCCATTCCTATCGGCCAGTTCATAGGGTACGACTCAATTCCTAGTACTTCTTCCAATTCTGCCAGTAGTTCAAGTGGGTCCTTTCCTACTCGATCCAGTTTATTCATGAACGTAAAAATTGGAATTCCTCGTTTTCTACAAACTTGGAAAAGCTTAATCGTTTGGTCCTCGATCCCTTTTGTGGAGTCGATGACCATCACAGCACTGTCAACCGCTGTTAATGTTCGATACGTGTCTTCACTAAAATCTTGGTGACCAGGTGTGTCAAGAATGTTAATGTTTCGATCTTTATAATGAAATTGCATAACACTTGATGTAACGGAAATTCCACGTTGCTTTTCAATTTCCATCCAATCTGATGTAGCGAATTTCCCTGTTTTTTTCCCTTTTACCGTTCCAGCATCTCGAATGACACCACCAAAGAGAAGAAGCTGTTCTGTCAATGTTGTTTTCCCTGCGTCCGGATGGGAAATGATTGCAAAAGTCTTACGTGATAAGATTTTTTCTTGTAACGAATCTGTTTTCATACCGTACCTCTTCTTGCAAGAATTTTTTTAAAATCAGAAAGATAATTTTACTGGAAAATAGCATAAAAGTCAATGATCATAACGATTTGTCCATGTTGTAGAAGTGTACAATTGATTGATTTATTTATTGAACATGTAAACCAATTTCTATATGTGCTAGATGATGCCTGGAATGCCAAGAATATAGTGAAAGAAGCTGATATAGCGTCACATCGCCAATTTCCGGATGGGATATCATTTTGTTATAATCTTCGTTTGTCATCGCTCGTAATAAAACACTCCACCTGAAATGAATTCCTTCAATAATTTGTAAAGAAGACGTTATATCACCTTTACTATCAGGCATATTAGCCCAAGCAGATTCGTCATAAGCTTTTACAACCGGTGTATTTTCAGTGAGTGCTAACTTAAATCGAACAAAACAATTCATATGACTATCTGCAAGGTGATGTACAACTTGCCTTACTGTCCAACCCCCTTTTCTGTAGGGTGAATCTAATTGCTCTTCAGTTGATTTATCCAACTTCAGATGCAAATTTACCGGAAGATTTGTTATATCATGAATCCATTGTTCTATTTTGTCGACATCAAAAGATGTTGGCGGTTCAAACGGTCCTATTGGATATTGTAACGCTTTCATGTATTCCCTCCTAAAATGCATAAAAAAAGATAGGAACCATCTTGTCCTATCTCTCCTTCTTTACAATTCTTCAAAGTAATCTTTGTAGAATCCACCAACCATACCCGTGTTATCAACGATAAAATAAAACTCCTCTGTCTCATTCTTCACTTCGTACGTTTTACCTGTCGTTAGTACATTGTTTACGATATATTTTTCTGCTTTTGAATGCACACATTTTACCTGCTTAACGGTATCTTTTTCTCTCCATGTTAAGTGGATCATTACGTGTAGCCCTCCTTGAATAGAATCTTCATTCATCATACACAAATAGTTGGCAATAGAAAAGTCCTATCCTTTGTATTTAAACAGAAAACATTTGATTCTTGTGCTAAAATTATTATTTATGTTATGATAATAGATAATTAGAATAAAATAAATAATACCGCAGATGTTGCTGCATCTACGGCATCTAATATTCGATTCCTAAAGGGATCGGCTATCTTACATGAAAATAGACCTCACCCTGTTTTACTGGTCAAGGGAGGTCTATTTTTTTTTGTTGTTCGAGTTTAGTATCGCAACAACTAAAGACGCAAACGAAAGCATAATGACTAAGCTTTCAAATATCGTCATAGGCATCACCCCCTTTCATTTGGGGTTAGCCGACCACCCTTGAAGAATTCGAATATTATGTTACAATTATAGCACACCGCCACACAGAACACACGTTCCTTTAGAAAAATAGGACAACCTTACTATTTTACCCTTTTCACACTGATTGCCTGAGTCGTTTTACGTACACGACATTGTGATATGTCTTCTTCATTCAATAAACCTAATTGAATAGCAGAAGCAATTTTTTCATCATCAGCCTTTTTTACATATTTTATACAATCTGTTAAATTAAGTGTTTCTAACTGAGTTACAGCTCTTTCGTCATCAAAGCCTTCCGTAACTCGAATTTGACGTTGAATGAAATAATCACCAATTTGTATTTCGGCTTTTTCACCAGGTCCAGTGTGCTCATCAAAATAAACATGAAACACACGTTTTATCTTGTCCATTTCTTCTTTTATTTCCTTCGCACGATTATTCAAATCCACATATCTTGCCAATAGACTTTCTGAAAGACTGTCTCTCAATACAGACATTTATAACCCTCCCCATACAATCTGATTCATCATATGAGTGAGAAAACAAATTCATTCATTACCTGTTAGAATAATTTTGTTATGACTGCCAGTGAGGAGGTCGTTTTAAATGTACAGGTAATTTTGTGTTCATATCTCCATTAGCTGCATTCAATTGAGCCTGCGTTAGAAAGATACTCTCTCTTAAATCTGCTCCACATAAATTAGCATCCCTTAAGTCTGCACCGATAAAATCACATTTACGTAAATCTGCATTACGAAGATCTGTGGCAATTAAAAGAGCTCCTCTCAAATCAGAACCTTTAAAAACTTTACCTTTTAGGTTAGCACCAATTAAATCCATTATTCGGGGGTTCGCTTGTCTCTCGGCCTTTTCATTTTTACGTACTAATTTACTTGTTTCTAAGAGTAATTCATTCACAATAATCCGGTGACTTTGAACATCAATTTGTAAGATTTTTTTTGACGTTTGTTTTGTAAGTTCCTCTGTACTTATAATTGCATCACTTAATGCATGATGAAGTGGAAGTGCTTCTTCTAGCTGAAGCGACTCGTGCAAATAATAAAGCATCTCATGCAACTGTTGCATGATTGGAAAGACGTCAAACATTTCATTTGATGCATCCGGAAAGTCCCGCCAACTACCGTTAAAGGTATGCTGCGAAACCTTTTGCCCGGCTCCATAGCATTCATATACGGTACAACCTTTAAACCCTTGTTCACGAAGAGTCGAATGAATTGTACATCTATAGCTATCATCCAAGTTTTGACAAGGTTTACCCCCGTCTTTATTCTTTGCAAAGTCTGCTGATTTTGCATAAGGTAATGCCACGCAACATAAACCAAAGCAGCTATTACAATCAGCAAGTAACATATCATGAATCGTTATTTGTCTTTCCAATACTGTTCATTCCTTTTGATTTGTTCTATCGAAACTCTATCATAAATTTACTATAATAATGTTCAATAACAATTCTAAAATTCCTACCACGTTCTAAAAAAAGCATTAATCGCTTTATCAAGAAGAATTAGTTCTGAATAGATCTAGCTAGAAACTTCTTTAGTTTTTCCTTGTAAACTTCCTCTGCGATTGTATAAGCCTCTGTATGGCCAGCTCCTTCTACAATCCATAGCTCTTTCTTACTTTTCGCTGCATCATAAATTTCATCTGCCATGCTAGTTGGTACTAATTCATCTTGGTCACCGTGAATAATAAATAATGGTAATGTGTTCTTTTTCACTGCTTCAACTGCGGATGCCTCTTCAAAAGAATAACCTGCCCTCATTTTCGTAACAATGCTCGTTACATCTATAATTGGAAATGCTGGAAGTTTATACATGTATTTAAGTTGATGACTCAATTCTTCCTTTACTGATGTATAACCACTGTCTGCAATAATACCCTTAACCTCACGAGGAAGTTCTTCACCACTCGTCATTAACACAGTGGCTGCTCCCATGGAAAATCCATGTAGGAAGATTGAGTGTTTTCCTTTTTCTTCTGTTAAGAACTCCACCCATTTCACATAATCTTTACGATCATGCCATCCATAGCCGATATACTCCCCTTCACTATCGCCATGTCCTCTCGCATCTGGCTTTAACACATCGTATCCCAGCTCATAATAATATTGAGTTACGCCAGGCATTTGTTCGCTGCTCCCTCTATAACCATGAGCTAAAATAACCACTTTTCCATTTGATTCTGGATTCTCTAAATATCTACCCTTTAACGTTAATCCGTCATGCGATTTAATTTCAACTACATTAAAATCTTGCTGCTCCGTCCACTCCATTAAAGCTGCCAATTTATTTTGTTGTTCTTCTGTTTCTAATAGACTCGCAGCTGCAACACTATCTCCACCACCATGCAAATCAGGTCCTTCTTCACCTCTATTAATTGCCACTTGGTAAAAGTAATTTCCCGCTACACATAGAACAACAATTATTAAAAGAACGACAACGACTGAAATTTTCCCTATTTTACTCTTCAATGTACATTCCCCTTTTTTCTATTATTATATTACTATTTTACTAGAATTATTGTAATATAGGTAAACTTAAATCTGTCACTTTTATCCACTAAAATTATTCTTATAAGAAAGACTTGGGGAACACCCATTTTTCCGGACAAAGGATACTTCTTCGTCTCATATTATAGAGTTAGAAAGCTTACTACTTTCGTATGAGAGTTCAACGTGCAGCTTTGGTAGTTTTTATATTAGTTTTACAAGTAGTAGTCTACTTTGCAAAGTTGGTTTTCCTTCATGGCTGTTTTCGTATAAATTGTTGCTTTCGTAAAAATCCCAAAACCCGGATTTTTACCATAGTATCTAGTTACTAGTATATATAAAGAGAGTCGCTCTTTTCTAATTCAACCTCATTTTGCTTCTAAAACTGGTTGTACACCCAGATTAATTGTACTAAAAGCAACAAAGTTTTAGAAAAGAGCCTCCTTCATAAAAAAAGAACTAAAGATTTTCATCTCAAGCTCTTCCATACAGATTATTATTTTTTTCGAAAGCCTTCTTCTTCTAAATATTGCCTTGCCTCATTTAATGAAGGAAATGTTCCGTCTAACAAAGAACCTGCATAAACATTCCACATTCCTTCGTCATATATAAGTGTTAGTGTATGTTTTTCACTATTTATCCATTCTTCCTCTTCAAAGTCAATCTCAGCCTCTTCTTCATATTGTGAAAGTGACTCAATTGACTTAGTAATAATCATTTTCAATTCCTCTTCAGAAAAGTCCCGAATATTAGTCATTCCTTTTTCATCACTTTTGTAGGATGGCAGTAACTCAGAATATACATAACCATTTCCATTTGGATGTAAATGAAAAACTACATTCTTTTTTTCGTGCATACTTTCCTCATATTGAAAGTTTACTCTTTTTAATGACACATTTTTTCTAGTTAATTCAGGAAAGGATTCGATAATTGATAGTTTTTGTTCAAAAGTTAACATGTTGCCTCCACTAATTTTTTACTTTACTCAGGTCTATTATAGCACTAATCGTCATTCAGTAAAAATATTGCCTGAATTTGTCTCAACAATTCTGCTGCTTTTACAGGTTATTTGTTGGTACAATTTTTTGTGTCGATGATGAAATGAAAGTAGTTTTATATACACTATGAATTTTGTTATGTATACAGGATTTGAATGCAAAGTTTTATTTAATTACGGAAACGGTAATCTCGAGATTTTATATGAAGAAATGTTCTACTTGTGAGTGAATCATCCAATGTCTGACAACATCTTAGTAAAAGGGATTACCTAATAAATAAAAAGGAGGTTATAAAAATAAATTCATAACCCCCTTCCTATATTTTATTCCTAAACAAATAGGTTACTACTTCGTTAAACTTTTTTGACAAATTCAGATTTTAAACTCATCGCCCCGAAACCATCAATCTTACAGTCAATATTGTGATCTCCTTCGACGAGTCGGATGTTTTTAACCTTTGTCCCTATTTTTAATGAAGATGAACTTCCTTTCACCTTTAAATCTTTAATAATAGTAACCGTATCTCCATCTTGTAGAATGTTTCCGTTTGAATCTTTCACAACCATTCCTTCTTCATTTACTGATTCAGTCTCTGACCATTCATGTGCACACTCAGGACAAATCAAAAAATTCACATCTTCATATGTATATTCAGACTTGCATTTTGGACAATTTGGTAAAGTAGACATGTTTATACCCCCTTTTGTTTCATACAACAACTATATCCTTACTAATATAATCTACTAGTTGAAATTCCAACCTTTAAAGAAAGTCAGTCTGCCCATCCAGAATTATTTATGTAGTAGTACTCTTTTATATCTCAGTGATATATATGAGTCTGTATTCTTTGTAGCATATGTTTTCATCTCACTTTGAAAAATAAATCCTCGAGCCTCATAAAAAGGAATACCCTTATTGTTATCTTTTAGAACAGATACCCACTGATACTTCGCTCCATTTTCAATTTGAACTCTAGTAATCTCTTCTAGCAGAAGTGTCCCTATTCCTTCTCCTCTTCTAGTTGGATCTAGATATAATACAAACACTTCTCCTTCGTTATCTCCAATCATCCCTCCACCACCAGCACCTAGGACCTTGTTATTTTCAACAGCTACAACCCAACCGTCCCACCCTTCAGGTTTCTTTACTTTAGATTGAAGTCGTTCGATATTATAAAACTTCTCAATTGTCCGTTCAATATACTCTTTTGTACATAATTGGTTATAGGTTTGTCTGTATCCTTTAGAACATACCCTAGCAATTCCCTCAACATGATACTTTACCTACTAAATTAGTAAATACTGCTACTATTATTCTCTAATATTAACAGTATATAATCTCAAAACACCTCGGCTACGCCTGCCTGAGTCTCAGCCTTTCCTCTACTTCCCGCAGGTGCGCGAGTGGCTTTCGCTCCATCCACTTAGTTATTATATGCAGAAGCAATCACTCAATTTAAAACAAAATACCCGAAATATTAGGCGAATGATTCATTAAAATAATCACCTAATATTTCGGGTTTATTATTGACTAAAATATTTACGTACCAACCTCACATTGATTTTTCAACGATTGTCTTTTTCGGTTGAGTCCTTATGTGCTTCGTAACGTAGTACGTAATTAATACTAGTGAAGAAGCACTAAATACAATGACCATCAGATGGAAACCTATTGTATCCAAGAATAATCCAGTAGCTAGTAAAACTATTTGAAACATTACACGATCTAACATGTTTTTGAAAGAAAAAAAGCGACCATGATATTCCTTTGGTATCCTTGTTTGAAAAATGGTTGAAGTAATTGGAAAGAAAAACCCAAGTGATAGTCCTAGTAACCCAAATGAAATAAGAGAAAGTATTTGGTAGTCTGCAAAAAATAATAAAGCTTGAGCTACTGCCACTACTGAAGTAAACACGAACATTAACGTAATGTGATTAAACTTCTCAGAAACTCGCTTTACTAAAAAAGCACCTATCATAAAGGATACACCTTCAACAGTATAAATGAGCCCTTTCATTGTACTATCATCTTGCATCTCGCTGATTTCAATGACCATTAAGTTAAACCCACCAAGAAATAATGTTGGTACAATCGTCAAAATAAGTGCCATCATTGCAATCGGCAACCCCTTAATGATTGGAAGTACCTCTTTAAATCCAGCAGATTTCTTATTCATCCCTTTAGGCGCTCCTATAAGATCTTCTTCCTTTATCTTCAACAAAAACGTTGACAGCAACAGGAATCCATAGGCTATAAACGATGCCACGTATAATGAATATAAGCTAATGACTACTAACATCGCTCCAGCAAGTGCTGTTCCAATTATTCTAGAGATTGTTGAGACGTTCATATGCGCACCGTTCATTTGCAACAATTCCTTTTCCTCTACAATCCGTGGAATCAGAGATTGTAAGGCAGGAAAATAAAATGCTGCCGATAATTGAATCGCAATCATAAAGGCAATCATCCAATAGATCGACTCAAATTCTATTGCCAAAAACATAAAGACTACACTGATCATTCTTCCTAACCCTGCATAAATGAGGATTTTCTTCTTATTCACCGAATCTATTACTCTACCGGCAAGAGGACCGACCATTACTCCCGCCAAAAGTCCGGTAAATAGAATGAGTGATTTAAGAAAATCGGACGGTACGTGGATCTGAAGGAATTCTAAATTTCCGATTATTCCCGTCCATAAACCAACACCTGCGATAAATTCACCAGCTAACAAAATCCAAACGTTACGATTTTTCCACATATATCTTGTCTCCAGTTCCAAATAATTCAATACTAAATAAAATAATACCATGCTTAAAATTATTTCGCTACACGAAATTTATTGAACTGTGATATAATTCAATTTGCAAATTGATTGATAAAGGCTCTCGTATAACTTGATGTTGTATTTCTAATAAGCGGGTAATCTAAGGGTTGAGGTCAAGGAAGAGATACTTATCCTGTGTTGATTGATGAAAAATGCTTGATTACTAACATCAATGGAAACGAAAAGTACCTTACTAAAAGAACGAGGGACGACTTATGTATCAGACAAAAACAAGAAGAGAAAAATTGGCTTTATTTTCAAAAATTTTAGTGCCCATATTACTAACCCAAATAGGGTTATTTTCGATGAATTTCTTAGATATCATGATGTCAGGTAGAGCTGGTTCAACCGATTTAGCAGGTGTAGCGATAGGTTCAAGCTTATGGGTTCCTGTATACACAGGATTAAGTGGAATTTTATTAGCTGTCACTCCTATTGTTGCACAACTTATCGGAGGAAAAAAACAAGAACAAATTGCTTATATTGTCATGCAGGCCATATACTTATCGATTTTGATTGCCATCATTGTGTTTGTCATTGGTTCCTTAACCCTGCAGCCGATACTAAGTGGTATGGACCTAGATAGTCAAGTACATAAGATTGCCTATGATTATCTAGTTGCCTTATCCATTGGAATTATCCCATTATTTATCTATACAGTACTCCGGTCATTTATAGATGCTCTTGGTGAAACGAGAATTACGATGTGGATTACTCTTAGTTCTCTACCTATTAATGCAATTCTTAACTACTTATTGATATTTGGAAAATTTGGATTCCCTAAACTGGGAGGAGTTGGTGCTGGATACGCCACAGCTATCACGTATTGGCTCATTCTGCTTATTAGTATTCTAATTATTCAATTCAAACCTTCATTTTCTCATTATAAAATCTTTGCACAGATATATTGGGTCTCCCCGAACAAATGGAAGGAGTTACTGATTATCGGAGTACCTATTGGACTTGCGATTTTCTTCGAAACCAGTATCTTCTCTGCTGTCACATTATTAATGAGTGAATATGATACTATCACAATTGCAGCACACCAAATTGCTTTAAATTTCGCTTCTTTGCTTTATATGATTCCATTAAGTATATCGATGGCTTTAACCATCTGTGTTGGCTTTGAAATTGGTGCAAAGCGAACAACTGATGCACAGCATTACAGCTTTATAGGGATAGGCCTTGCCATACTACTCGCCATCGTTACAGGTATTATTTTATTCCTGTTTAGAGATGTCATCGCGACCATTTATAGTACCGATTCCGCTGTTATTCCTATAGCGCAGCACTTCTTATTATATGCGATATTCTTTCAGCTTTCTGATGCAGTCGGCCAGCCTATTCAAGGGGCACTTCGAGGATATAAAGATGTAAATGTCTCCTTAGTCCTTTCGCTCATTTCCTTTTGGGTAATCGGGTTACCACTAGGTTATGTTCTAGCTCAATATACAACTTTAGATGCGTTTGGTTATTGGATTGGGCTTAGTAGTGGACTTACTGTTGGAGCCATACTTTTATTTATTCGTCTATACGTAGTTCAACGGAATTTTCATACAAATAATCTTACAAGAAGTGAATAAACTACTAAGGATCAGAGTCATAAACCCTGATCCTTTTTCAATTGAAATTAATCATACTCCCCTTCACCTTGAACATATTTAACTTTTACTATTTTTCCTTCATATTAATAAAATCATATTGTCTCACCATCTTTTTTATAGATTGTAATCGGGAACTCAACTTCCATCTGATCATACTCAGAATAGTCTTGCATAAAATCAAGATGATAACGAGTTTTCTCTGCTCTTTCGAGAATTTCCTCAAGCATTTCACTCACAATCTTATTTTCATCAAATAGGTTATAAGCCATTTCTCTTTGATTACGTTCCACCCAATAGAGTTCATCATAACTAACAACTTTTGTTTTGGTTACTTCATATTTCTAATAAGAGGAACATCCCACAATAAGGATGTTCCAAACAATCATAAATAGAAAAAATACCTTCTTCAAAGCGACAACTCCTGACACGTTTTTCTTAACGGTTTATAGCTAAAAAAAACAACAACGATTGAAGTAAGATAGGAAATAACATGGATATATATCCAATTTTTCGCCATTTAAAATGCAAAGAAAAACCAACTATCCACAGTATAAAGCACCATAACCAGTTATAATTCGGCAACGAACCTTCACCTAACGCAGAGAAACCAATAGCTAATAGTGTGAGACAACTAATCAACACACCACTAACGATACTATAGCCAACTCTAAACAATCTATTTACGCCTCCTTACAGAAGATACACAATAAGAATAAAAGAAAAAACCTCACTAAAAAGTAAGGTTCTGTCTATACATATTCGTTAGCAGGAAAAATTATCCTAAAAGATTCCATTTACTACTCTACCTTAAAGGTGATGATTTCTTTAGAAACTTAAACTTTAAGAATTCGTCCTTTTTTACATCCTGATACAACATTGATGTTATGGTTGTGTTCAAAACACATGTTCACTAAACTACCTATATCCGCCTCATAAAACGCTAAGTCCTCTAACTAAATTTATTTCATTTTTATGGTCTTCTCCTGGTGTCTCTAGCACAAAAGGGATTTCCGACAGCGATTTTTCCTTTAGCAGCTTGCCAATCAGGCTTATATCAATTTTCCCACTATCTATATTTGCATGCCGATCCTTCCCAGAGCCATTCTCATACTTAGAGTTATTTAAGTGAATAACCTTTAAATGTTTGAAATAAGAGAGTTCATTACCCTTTTGCATAAAATCCTCATACTTCTCACCTGTCCATTCATCACTAGCAAACGCATGGCATGTATCGAGACAAAAGCCTACTTTGTCTGGGAACTTACAAAGGTTACGAATCTGCACTTGTTCTTCAAGAGTTGTACCCATTACTCCTGGTTTTCCTGCGACATTTTCAAGTAGTACTAATGCATCTCCATGCCAGTTAATAAGTACTTCATTCAACATCTCAATCATCACTAGATAACCCTTCAATGGGTCATGAGTATCGATTTGACTCCCAAAGTGGACAACCACTCCAATCGATCCACATGCTTCTGCTATCTCTAAGTCATTTAAGAGTGAATCTATGGTCAGTTTTCGTTTATCAGAAGAAGGTGTTAAATTCGTTGGATACGGAGTATGTGCAACTGAAACGATATTATGTCCCTTGCAAAAGTCCTTACATTCACTCGCGTCTTGGGCATTGATTTCCTTAACTGACAAGCTTCGGGGGTTCTTGGGAAAGTATTGATAGGCAGTTGCCCCTATTTGGTGCGCTCTTTTTGCAGCACCAAGATAACCATCTCGTATACTGACATGACAGCCGATTAACAAGATAAAATCACCCTTTTCATAAGATAATTTTATCCTCTCCTTATTAGCTGAAACTAGTCAGGAAAACAATGATATGGCATTATCCTCACCACTTAATTACTCTACTGGAGGGAAAACGATATCTTGCTTTTTCACGATAAAACTAGTACCACCCCCGCAGCTTAAAGCAACCAACTCTTCCTGTTCATCTGAAATCATACATATGTGGTCACCTTCAGTTTTAAACGCCTCTGTTCCTTGTATCTCCGTAAATAAATCTACTTTGTATACAATGGTACCCCCTTGTAGTGTAACTGGGCTTTTTACCTTTGGTTGTGTTTCGTGTGTATATAATTGTGTATCTTCTTCCTTGATCCATCCTTTCATATTAGTTGGAGTATCAAATACAGGTATCGTAACGTATAGCCATATTTCTTGATAAACTTCAACAACGTCATGTACCTCGACAACTGTGCTTGGTGCAATCGTATTTAATATTTCAGCATGAGCTTGTGGAGTAAGAAGCAAAGGAACTTCCTGTTCAACAAATCTCCTTGTCTCTGTACCCTCGATATAGTTTAATGTTAAACTTTCCTGTTTTAATTGGTCAGGCTGAAGTTTACCTTTCAATTCTTTGTTTTCTTTCTCTAGATTTTCTATTCTTTTTTTATATTGATCCAATTCATTTGTGGTGCTGCCCATCCTTTCATTGGAGCATGCACTAAGTATGATTATCATGATGAAATAAAAAGTATAAAACTTAATCATTTTCATTTCTATCGCTCCCCTTAAACCATACCATTCTTCTTATCCAAATTACTGCTTGACGATCTTTCTAAAGAGAGTGTCTAATTCATCATTGTGTATGACATTGGATTTTTCATTGAGTTTGTCTATGTATAACTTTATATATTCCAGCGTCTCATTCATCCAGTCCTTTAGTGTCGGTACAACCTGATGTAATTCATCCGCATTATTTTTCTTTCTGCCAATAATCACTTCAATTTCTCTCTTTATTCCCATTAACTTTAAATCCGATAGTAAGGCATCGAATTGAACTTCCGGAAATTCTTTATATGTTATGATCCACTTACACATAAGTAACGGACGTAATACATTCAATAATAGTTTTGTAGAAGGTTTCTTATTCAGTAATTTTAAATTGGTTCTCGCCATATTAAAATAATGATGAAGTAATGGTTTTTCATGGAAGTGTTGTCGATGGAGGTTTATTAGATCTTCTTTCACATTATATATGTTTATATATTGAATTGGACTGTGAAGCCATTCTAGAATGGATGGATTATGTTTTTTGAGAAGCAGTAGAGACTTTTTTATATCCCATCCTGAATATTCTATTGAATCAAGGACTTTCCCTTCTATTACCTGTTTCGGTTCGTTGATGGATATGTATTGATTCACGTGATGAGTATAGATAAAACGCACATCATAATCACTTTTTTCATGATGTAAACTCCAAGCGCGACTTCCCGCTTCACACGCGTATAAGATTGTAATATTATGAGATTGCTTTAGGGTCGTTAGCAGAGTTAAAATTTGCTCGTTCATTGTATCACCGTCATTTACTAATAATTCACTATACATTGAGTATAAGGAGACTAACATGATCTTATCAAAAAAACTTACAAAGCATTACAAATGGGGAGCAGACTGTGAAGGATGGATATTTGCTTCGAATGACACACAAACGATGATTTTAGAAAGAATGCCTCCTCACACAAGAGAACAACGGCACTATCATAAGTATGCAAAACAACTATTTTTTATTATACAAGGCACAGCAGTGATTGAAATTGATGGAGAAGCTTTTATACTTCACGAGCAAGAAGCGATTGAAATAGAAAAGGGACTCCCCCATCAAATAGTTAACAATAGTGGAGAAGACATTGTATTTTTTGTCATCTCACAACCACCAACTGTAAATGATCGTTATCTTGTATAATGATTATTTTTGAATGGGCTGTTCCAGCAAATACAATTCTTCTTCTAAAAGAGTCATTCTATCACTTAATACTTTCCTTGCATCAAGTATTGCCTGGTTATACACATATGGAGAGGCTTCCTTGAGTATAAAGTCAAGAAAGCCCTCCGCTGCAATTGAACCGATTTCCTCATCACGTTCTTGAAGGAAGTATTGTTGAACTTGCTCAATTAATCGTTCTTTTTCATTTCTTGGAATTTTTATCATCATTTTACTTTGCGACCTCTTTTATTAATTTTAATACAGGCTGTATCGAGAAATCACCTTCATACTGTTCCATTTGAGCAACATATCGATCACGGTCATTGTATATATTTTGAACAGTTTTTAAAAACTTCTCCTGTGTCAATTCTTCCTCTTGAAGTACTTCCGCATACCCTGCTTTTCGGAAAGATTCTGCGTTAATAATTTGGTCTCCACGGCTTTGCTCTTTTGTAAGAGGTATTAATAACATCGGTTTTTTTAATGCAAGAAATTCAAAGATTGAGTTAGATCCGGCTCTCGTCACAACAACGTCCGTCATTGCTAGTACATCCGGTAATTCATCTGTTAAATATTCAAACTGCTTATATCCAGGCTGATGCAGGGAATGTCTACTATTTCCTTTTCCACAAATATGCACAATTTGGAACATTTTTAAGAGATCTTCGAGATTCGCACGTATCATTTCATTAATACGTTTTGATCCTAAACTGCCTCCCATAATTAATAGGACTGGTTTTCGGTTCGTAAAGTGAAGATCTCGCAACCCCTTTGTGGAATCACCTTTTAATATTTCCTCACGTACAATTGCCCCTGTGTGAACAACTTTTTCCTTTTCTTTTATATATTTCTCTGTGTCCTTAAATGTAACACATAGCTTTGTTGCAAGTGGAATCGCAATTTTATTAGCGAGTCCAGGCGTTACATCCGACTCATGAATGATCGAAGGGACTCTGTTAAGTTTCCCTGCAACTATTACAGGAACTGACACGAAGCCACCCTTAGAAAAGATAACGTTTGGTTTAATTTTCTTTAGTATACGAAAGGCTTGGTACGTCCCTTTTAATACATTGAATGGGTCCTTCAAGTTTTTCCAATCAAAATAACGTCTCAGTTTTCCAGTTTCAATTGCGTAATATGTTACATCATTCACCTTGGAAATAAGGTCTCGTTCGATCCCGCTCTTTGAACCGATATAACTAACATCCCATCCTTCTTTTTGGAAGTGTGGAATTAATGCTAAGTTTAATATAACATGACCTGCCGAGCCGCCACCTGTAAATACTATTTTTTTCTTCATGATTACCCTCTCTATTCTGTATATTTTCTATAAGTTGTTCAAATTGTCCAATCGAGATACCAGGTAGGAATAGGACTTGTAAATTGACGATGATCCGCTGCAATTTGATGCAAATTACCAATCATGGAATCAAGTAAACTTGGATGTTGATTCAGTGACCATACGATTGAAGAAAAAATACTCATACCCATATATACCGTATATATTTTCCAGAATTCATCTGGAACAATATTATTAAAATAGCCATGTATTTGGCCAACTGCAAAAGGAATACTTACATGTGTCGTAAATAATCCAATTTTATAAAAATCATGGTAGGGATCTCCCCAGTCATATCGGTTAAAATCAATAACTCCCCCGTAACCATCTTCATTGAAAATTAAATTCCCAGGATGGAAATCGTCATGTTGAAAGGTTGAAGGTCTTTGTTTAAGTAAATGTATATTTCCTTCTATGAAACGTTGAATATCTTCTGCTTGCTCAAAAACAAATCCACAGCATTTATATGCTTCATAATAACTCATATGCTTTTTCCATTTTTGTTCATACCAATTTTGGTAATGAATTGGGGCAGGTATTGCATGCATCGCCTTTAACTGTTTACCTGCTTCAATTCCCATTTTATATTGACTGTCAGTAGAATGCTCCCGTAAAAATTCTTCACCATCTACTCCCTCAATAAAGCCTAACACCATACAAATAGAACCATTAGGTAGAACATGAAGATGCAAAGGCTTTGAACAATTCACTCCTAATTGATACACCGTTTTTAATATGTAAAACTCTTCCTTTTTCCGTTTATACGTTTCAGGACTAGACATACGGACTAACAGATTACTTCCATCCATAAGTGAAACTTTATATTTTTCATCATTTGAATAACCTTTATGAACACGCTCAATATTTATTACATTATAGTGATCATGTAAAAACGATTGGAATTCGTACATTTCTTCCTCCATCGCAGGGACGTCAGATAGGCTTTCTCCGTTTCATGACACCCTTTAAGCAAAAATTCTAAACTCTATTATAACGTGATTTCCTGTTTATTTGTTTAAAAACAATAAAAAAGTGAGCAATTGCTCACTTTTTCTTTTCAATCCATGTGTACATATAATTTTGATCTTCAATCGTTTGAGCTCTTTTAACAACTTTAAGTGGTTTAAAGGTATCAATCATAACAGCCAATTCTAATGTCTCTTTTTTACCGATACTTGCCTCTGTTGTTCCAGGATGCGGTCCATGCGGTATACCACTCGGATGAAGAGTAATGGAACCACGCTTAATACCCTTTCTGCTCATAAAATTACCTTCCACATAATATAACAGTTCATCACTGTTTACATTGCTATGATAATAAGGTGCTGGAATTGCTTCTGGGTGATAGTCATACAGCCTTGGCACAAATGAACATACAACGAAATTATGTCCCTCAAACGTTTGATGTACTGGAGGTGGCTGATGAACACGACCTGTTATTGGTTCAAAATCCTCAATATTAAACACCCATGGATATAGATACCCATCCCAACCGACTACATCAAGCGGATGATGATTTAAGACATGTGAATGCAGATACCCACGAGACTTTGTAATGACTTCAAATTCCCCTTTTTCCGCATATGTTAACAGCTTTTCTGGACCACGAATATCACGCTCACAAAATGGACTATGCTCAAGTAGTTGTCCGTATTCATTTCGGTACCGTCTCGGTGTTGTAATTTGACTAAATGCTTCCACAAATAACAACTTCGTTGGTTCGTCAGGAACAACTCGATAAATTGTACCAATAGGAATAACCACATAATCACCAGGGCGATACGTGATCGTACCAAACATCGTCTCTATCGTACCGTTTCCGTCATGGACGTACAACATTTCATCGCCATCACCATTACGGTAAAAACCCTTCATTTCTTCTGTTACCATGACGGTACCAATTAACAGGTCATTATTTCCTAATAGATACTCTCTCGCAAATAATGCATCACCGGCTGTTTCAATATCTTCAGTTAATAAATGACGGTGCTTTAACGATTCATCTGTTTCATACTCAGGAAGATAGGATGATAGAATTTTAGAACTCACCACTTCTGTTGGCAAATGATGATGATATAATATAGATTGAGTTCCTGAGAACCCCTTCGTTCCCATTACTTGTTCACGAAATAAAGTGCCATCCTCTTTTTTAAACATTGTATGTCTTTTATGTGGAATTTCTCCCATTTGACGATAATACATTAACAATCACCTACTTCTTCATTAATAATCGTATTTTTTAGAGAACCTAATCCTGTCACTGTTAACTCAACCATATCACCAGATTCAAGCCATCTATGAACCTCTTCCCCCAGCTCTAGTAAGCATCCTGTACCAACAGTACCCGATCCAATAATCTCTCCAGGATATAATGAAACACCCTTGGAAGCTCTCTCTATCATTTCATTGAAGGAATAATAGATATCTTTAAAGTTCCCTTTCGATAAGAGTCTTCCATTTACATTTGCCTTCATTTCTAAATTGTAGTTTTCTCCATCTCGATATGGCTCTAACTCATCTTTTGTTACGATCCATGGACCGATAGTGGTAGCAAAATCCTTCCCTTTGGCAGGGCCTAATCCAACCTTAACCTCTTGAGCCTGTAAGTCTCGCGCACTCCAGTCATTCATAATACAAAAACCAAAAATATAGGATTGCGCATCTTTTGCTTTAATATTTTTTCCTTTTTTACCTATAATGCATGCTACCTCTAACTCATAATCTAGTTTTTTAGTAGCATGTGGTTTTTCAATCTCCTGATTTGGCCCTTTAACTGCTAGATGGTTAGAAAAATAGAAAACCGGTACCTCATACCATTCTGGCACGACGTCAAGTCCCCTTCTACCTCTGGCAGTACGAACATGATCTAAAAATGCGTAAAAATCTCTTATACTAGTTGGTCTAGGTATAGGAGCTTGTAAGTTTACAGAATTAAGCAGATATACACCTTGACTAGGGAGATTTTCAGATAAAGAATCTACTACACTTTTATATTTTTCATAGTCTTCAATCAGCTTTAACAAATCAGTAGGTAAGTGCCCATCAGTAGCCTCGTTCATATCAATGGCGAACTGTTCATGAATCCATCCACTCACAACATCACCATTTGGTTTTTGAAATGTAATGAATTTCATCAGATCACCTTTTTCTCACAATTTCAAATGTGTCAGACATAGGTCTCGTGTATAGGTTTCCTGTTAATCTACCTATTGGATTGAGCTTCTCCGTATTTATTTTTCCGTCATAGTACAATTCATCATCAATATGAACATGTTGCACCTTACCGATTACTAGACTCCCACTTCCTGCATGTTCACCAAAGTGAAGGACATCATGAAGGACACATTCCAAATGGACCTTACATTCCTTTACACGGTATGGTCGTACTGACTCACTGCGTTCCTTCGTCAATCCGGAGACCTCGAACTCATCAATTCTCGCTTCAAATTCCGGTGCTGTTTCATTCATCTTTTGTGCAATTGCGTCACTTACAATATTAATCACAAACTCCTTCGTATGCTCAATATTGAGAAGTGTATCCTTTTTATCACCGGTACTCCCTCTCCTCATTGGAGAAAAGCAGATTAATAGAGGATCCGCACAAATAGCTGTAAAAAAGCTAAATGGTGCAAGATTGGAATTTCCATGTTCGTCCATTGTTGATACAAAAGCAATCGGTCTCGGAACGATTGAACCTACTAGTAATTTATATGCATCTTGCCAAGGTAACGTATGAGGTGCAATATCCATCTATTTGAAATCCCCCTGTCTAACCATTTGTTGGAGTACTAAAATAAACTTTTGATTATCTTCTCTATTGCCGATTGTATAGCGAATCATAGTTGGATATCCCAGTAAACTACCAGAACGAACCACAATACCATTTCGAAGTAATTCATGAGCTATTTCATCTCCGGTAATAGAGCAATCAATCATCATAAAATTCGCTTCTGAAGGGAAATAAAAAAGACCAAGTTTCTCTAGCTCTTCTACAAGGAATACTTTCTCCATTTGATTTTTCTGTTTACACGTTTGAACGTGAGAGACGTCTTGTATGGAAATTTCTGCTGCACGTTGTGCAACTTGATTGACATTAAACACATCTTTTACTTTCGTCAGTTGAGTGGCAATCTCTTCATTCATTACACCATAGCCGACACGTAAACTCGCTAGACCATATATCTTTGAGAAAGTTCGTAAAATAATTAGATTTGAGAACTTACTTAAGAGTGGTATTGTTTGTAAATAATCATCAGTCGTAACATATTCATAATAAGCTTCATCTATAATCACTAAAATGTGGGATGGTATTTGTTCTATAAAGGATCGTAATTCTTCTTTTCCAACAATTGTTCCAGTAGGGTTATTAGGATTGCATACAAAGACCATTTTCGTCTCTTCCGTAATGGCCTTTAACATTCCTTTTAGGTCATGAACTCCATTTATTAGTGGAACGAGAACCGGCTTCCCTCCTTCCAAATAAACATTTGACCGATATCGCGGAAATGTCTTGTCAGCCATTACAGCTTCATCACCAGGATTAAGGTAAGCTTTTGCAATGAGCCTAATTACTTCGTCTGAGCCATTACCGAAAACAAGCTGATTTTTGTTTACTTGAAGTTGTTCACTAACTGCAGCTGCTAAATCCGTCACAGCTCCATCTGGATATAAATGAAGACTCTCCGCTAATTCTACTAAGTAGTTCCTCACCTTTTGCGAGCACCCGTATATGTTTTCATTCTCAGAAAGTTTACGAATGCTTTCCAAACCGAATTCTGCTTGTATTTCACTTAAACGCTTTCCAAGAACATATGGTGAAATCGATTCTACTTCGGTTCTCGTTTTGATTTTCATCGTCATTCTGATACCGCCCCTTCTTCAACTATAGGAATAAATCTTTTCCTTATTACCTATAGAAAAGGGAGATCATTTTCATCTCCCTTAACCAATTACTTATAAATTTCCACGTTTTTCTTGTTCACGTTCAATAGATTCAAAGAGAGCCTTGAAGTTCCCTTCACCAAATCCTCTTGCACCTTTACGCTGTATAATCTCAATGAATAGCGTTGGTCTGTCTACGATAGGCTTTGTAAAAATTTGCAATAAATACCCTTCATCATCACGGTCAACAAGTATATTCAATTCGCGAATTTTTTCAATTTCTTCATCTATCTGTCCAACGCGTTCTGAAAGCATTTCATAGTAAGAATCTGGAGTGCTTAGGAATTCGACACCATTCTTCTTCAGTACGCCTACTGTTTTGACAATATCCTCAGTTAGGATGGCGATATGCTGAACTCCTGGCCCGTTATAAAACTCTAAATATTCTTCAATTTGCGATTTTCTCTTTCCTTCTGCCGGCTCATTAATTGGAAATTTAATTCTACCGCCATTATGCATTACTTTAGACATTAGTGCAGAGTATTCTGTTGTAATATCTTTATCAGAGAAGTGCTTTAATTCTTTAAAGCCCATTACCTTTTCATAATATGAAACCCACTCATCCATTCTTTCAACGTTTCCAACTACATGGTCAACACCGATGATACCAGCATCCTCTGCCTGCAAAGCGAAGTCAGCTGGTACAAAACCTGGCATAAATAATCCTTTATAGTTTTTACGTTCAATCAGTGTATGGATTGTATCACCGTATGTACCGATAATTGCCTTTTTAATCGTCCCGTGTTCGTCTGTTAATTCAATTGGTGGCATAATCTCTATTGCCCCTCTTGATACTGCTTCACTGTAAGCCTTTTCAACATCAGCCACAGTTAACGCTACGTCCTTTACCCCATCACCATGTTTCTTAATAAAAGAAGCAACCCTACTACTCTCAGTTAATGATCCAGTTACAACTAATCGTACTCTGCGCTGTTGCAACACGTAGGAAACAGTTTCTCTATTTCCTGTTTCTAAACCGGAATAAGCAACAGGCTTAAACCCATAAGCTGTACAAAAGAAATGACATGCTTGCTTTGCATTTCCACTATAAATCTCTAAATAATCTACATCTGTTACTGGAAAGAAATCTTCCACTTCTGTTTGTGCATTTAACGTTTTTTCTGACATCTCAATACCCTCCTATTTTAAATTCAAAAAATTATAAACTATCTGACTTCACTATACTAGTAATTGCCAAATTATCTCAAGAGTCTCGTTTAAAGCTATAACGCTTTGTAGTGGTAAAGAACTAAACGAATTCTTTTGATTTCGGTTTTGGTGGTAGATGAACTGCCTTCCCCTTTAAACCTTCCACAGATTCTAGTAAACTTTCATTTATACTAGGGTGTGCATAATAGGGGAATGAGAAGTCTTCCTCACGTGCTGCCATCTCCATGCCAATCGTACTAGTTGATAATAATTCAATTGCACCGTAACCTATCATATGAATTCCAACGATCATTTCACTTTTTGCATCTGATATTACTTTAACAAAACCATCTCTTTGTCCAACCACACTAGCAAACCCATTTGATTGAAGAGGAGCTTGTGAAACTCTAATCTCTTCATACTCTTTCTTCGCTTGTTCTTCTGTTAAGCCAACATAGGCAATTGGTGGATTAGCATGTATAACAGTAGGGATATGAAACTCATCAAGTTCACTATTTATTCCTGCAATCACTTCTGCAGCTACCTTACCTTGTTTAATGGCTATGACTGCAAGTTTGTCGGACGATGTAACATCACCAATTGCCAGAATATGTGGCAGGGATGTTTGGCATTTTGTATTGGTAATAATAAATCCTTCCTGATTACATTGAATAGATAATCGATTAATTCCAAGTTCTTCTACATTTGGTTTTTTTTCATGACTAATGAAACAATGAGAGCCTTCAAGTGTAACTTCACCATTTTTCATTTCTATTGTCATTTGTATAAGGTCTTGATCTTCTGATATGCCCCGTAGTCTATTACCTTTATATAATTTAATTTTTGATTTTTTCAATAAACGTGATAATTCACGGTTGATTGAAAAATCTAATTGAAAATCTTCTTCCGGTAGACAAAAAGATACTTTCGCTCCCAATTGTTGAAAGGTCATCGCAACTTCAATAGATATGTAGTCCGAACCATATACGATCAAGTGGTCAGGTACTTCATTTAGAGAGTAAATCGTTCTTTCGTCTAATACTCGGTTTGAATGGGGTATATCGTTTTTGTTTAACATAGCCCCAGTTGCAATAATTGCGTTTTTGAACTTATACACATCAAATTGATGACCAGACTCTACACCAATTTTTTCCTCTGATATAAAATAGCCAGTTCCACTTACAACCTCTACCTTATTAGCCTTACAAAGTGCTTCTACACCTTTACGTAGCTGCATGATCACTTTTTCTTTATATTGGTGAAGCTGTAATAAGTTCATATTAAATTGTTCTAACTCGATTCCAAACTCGTGCATGTCACGTAATTCGCTATATTTCTTTGCGCTGGTCGTAAATACTTTTGAAGGGATGCATCCTTCATTTAGGCAAACACCACCTAAATTCGTCTTTTCAACTAGCGTTACAGATAAACCTAGTTGCGATGCACGAATGGCTGCATGGTAGCCACCAGGTCCACCACCTAAAATGACAACGTCTCGTTCTTGTGCTAATTCCCCTACAACCATTTACACCAACTCCAGCAACATAAAGGTAGGATTTTCTATTAACTTTGCAAAATGATTCGTAAATTTCACTGCCGTTGCTCCATCAACAACTCGATGGTCAAAGGACATGGATATATTCATCATTGAACGTATAACAATCTCATCCTTTTTATTTACAATTGGCATCTTTTTCGTCTTGTGAAACGATAATAATGCTACTTCAGGATGATTGATTATGGGAGTTGCCCCTATTGAACCACCTAGTGGACCAACATTACTAATTGTAAATGTACTTCCTTTTACTTCATTAATTGTTAACGCATTTTCAATTGCCTTTTTTGTTAACGCCTTCATCTCCGTATGTAACTGTTTGAGACTTTTCTTCTCAACGTTTTGAACGACAGGTACAATTAATCCTTCTTGAGTATCTGTTGCGATGCCAATATGATGCTCATCAAGTAGACGAATCACTTCATTTTCTTCATCTAGTACAGCATTGAATATCGGGTATTGTTTTAGCGAAAGGGAGAGGGCTTTTAAGAAAAAAGCATTTGCAGAAATCCGAATATCTTCTTCCTTCAACTGTTCTCGTATATGGATTAATTCTGTTACATCAACTTCCTCAAAATGTGTGCAGTGAGGAATCGTGACGAGTGATTGCTGCATTTTATTTCCGATTTGTTTTCTTCTTCCCCTAAATGGAATCGTTGAACTAGTAGTCTGTTGACTATCCTTTGATTCTGATTTCTCAGCCGGTACGACAATTGATTGAACCTTGGACTCTGCCTTGATTTGCATATAGACATCTTCATCCGTAATTCTGCCACCTGGGCCTGTTCCAATTACTAAATCAATATTGACACCATTTTCTCTAGCAATCTTCCTCGTATAGGGTGATGCTAAAACCCGTTTCGACTTGGTATTACTAGCTTGTAGATTCCTAGGTGTCTCTTTATAAGTCTGAACAATGGTAGTATTCTCATCCTCAATAATCATAACCGTTGTCCCAACTGCAATTGTTTCTCCAGTACCCACAACAATTTCCTTCACAATACCTGATTTTGGTGCTGGTATCTCTGCTACCATCTTATCAGTTTGTACTTCAACAACTGGCTCATCAGCCTTAACTACATCACCCACTTTTACAAAAAAGTGAGTAATATCCGCTTCAGTCATTCCCTCACCAATATCATGAAGCTTTACTTCAACCATACACATACCCCCTAAAACTTCATTACCTTTTCAATGGCCTCCATGACCCTTTTTGTTGTCGGTAAATAATCATCCTCAAAACCAAAATAGGGAACAGGTGTATCAAATCCAGTTACCTTTTCAGCTGGTGCTTTTTGATACAGAAACGAATAATCATTAATAATTTGTAAAATATCGTTTCCAACTCCACTTGTCGAATGTCCTTCATGCACAATCACTGTTCTTCCTGTTTTTTGAACAGAATTCGTTATGAGCTCCCGGTCTAGTGGATATAAAGAACGCAGGTCAATTACATCGCAATGAACTCCATTCTTTTTCATTTCTTCTGCTGCCTTCATTACAAGCGGAATCATTGCACCCCAAGCAAAAACAGATACATCCTCCCCATCCATCAAACGGTTACCTTTTCCTATTTCAATTACATACTTTCCATCTGGTACTTCCTCTTTAAACGCACGGTAAGAACGCATTGGTTCAAGGAATAGCACAGGATCAGGATCTTCAATTGCTGCAATTAATAAACCTTTTGCATCATATGGATTAGAAGGACAAACAACTTTCATCCCCGGCATATGTGTAAACAATGCTTCCGTACTATCCGAGTGAATTTCCGGTGCGCGTACACCAGCCCCGTATGGAGCACGTATGACCATTGGAACCGTATAATGTCCCATTGTTCTAGACCGAAGTCTTGAGGCGTGTGTCATAATTTGCTCATAAGCAGGGTAAATGAAACCAAGAAATTGTATCTCTACCACTGGACGAAAACCACAAACAGCCACTCCGATTGCAGCACCAACAAATCCAGCTTCACTTAAAGGTGTATCTAGAACCCGAACGTCACCAAATTCTTCTTGCAGCCCATCTGTAGCTCTGAAAACACCTCCGTTTCTACCGATGTCTTCTCCTAGTAAAACAACATTTTCTTGTTCCTTCAGCATTATTCGCATCGCATCTGTAATAGCTTGAACCATTGTTAATGTTTTTGTTTTAACGGCTGTTTGCATGTGTTTCACCTCTCTTATGGTTGAGTAAGGCTTCTTTTTGTTCAATAATGGACCAGGTTGGACGTTCGAAAACATAATCGAATATATCCTCTGGATTTGCTTTTGGAAATTGCTCCATTTCTTGGATTGCTTCATCTATTTCAGTTGACATCTTATTATCAAGATTGGTCATCCACTCTTCATCAAACCATCCGTTATTCTTCATTAACCTCTCCACTCTTAGAAGAGGATCTGTTGTTTCTCTTCTATTAGCGCTCTCGGATTGATCACGGTATTTCGTTGGATCGTCAGCTGTTGTGTGGGCACCATAACGCCAGGTAACAGACTCTATTAAGGTAGGACCTTCTCCATTTCTAGCCTTTTCAAGTGAACGTAGTGTCTCAAAGTAGACCGAAAATACATCATTCCCATCTATTCGAATACCTTCCATATCATATGCTAATGCTTTTTGGGCAATGGTTTTCGTTTTCATTTGCTTATGCAATGGGACAGAAATGGCATACCCATTATTTTGATTGAAGAAGACAACTGGAGCATTCAATACACTCCCCATATTTAACGCTTCATGGAAATCACCTTCTGACGTTGCTCCGTCCCCAAAATATACAATGGCGGCATTCTTCGTCCCTTTCAGTGATTCGGCATAAGCTGCCCCAACTGCATGTGGCAATTGTGTTGCGATCGGTATACCCGGCGGAAAAATCTTTTTACCTGATGGTGGTACACACCCTTCATTACGTCCGTTCCAGAATAATAGAATGTTTACTAACGAATGACCGAACGTCATAGTAGCACCATGGTCCCGATAGGAAGGAAATAACCAATCACCACTATTTAACGCAATAGCACTTCCAACTTGAGAGGCTTCCTGCCCTTCAAATGGAGCATACGTACCAATTCGTCCTTGTCGTTGTAAACTGACACATTTACGATCAAATACTCGTATTCGGACCATTTGTTCATAAAACTTGTATACTAGTTCTCTCGTAATTTTAGTTTTATAGTTGTGATCTACAATATTTCCTTGCTCATTAACGATCGTTTTAATTGGAAATTGATTTTCCATTTACACACCCCTTATCTCTATTTCCATCATGTTAAAATTAATACCTTACATTCCATTTTGGGCGTTTTGAGTGAGAGAAGAAGCTATTACGTTTCGTACGTGCTTTTATACGATCTTCACAGAAGCGATTTGCTGCTTCAACAGTTGTGATAGATTCCATATCAGCTTGCTTGTATATATCAAGTAATGAATTGTAGATTGCTTTCGTTTTCCTTAGTACTCTTTCTTTATTTGGTTCATAAAGCTCATCTGCCACTTGGATGAGTCCACCTGCATTTACAATATAGTCAGGTGCATATAAGATACCTTTATCTTGTAACATTTGCCCGTGATGTAACTGAAGCAATTGGTTATTCGCTGAACCAACTACAGCCTTCACATTTAACATTGAAATCGTTTCATCATTGATTATTCCGCCAATAGCACACGGGACAAAAACATCTGCATTGGTTTGGTAGATTTCTTGACTGCTAACAACCTTAACTAATGTCCCCAGTTGCTTTGACTTAGTCAAAAGGTCATCAATCGCATGTTGATGGATATCGGTTACATAAAGATCTGCCCCTTCTTCCATCAAACGTTCAGCTACTTTAAAACCAACTTTACCTAGACCTTGAATGGCGTAGCTTTTACCATATAAGTCTTCAGTTCCAAAAACAGCCTTATTTGTAGCTTGTAGGCCGTAGATCACCCCTAATGCAGTAGGAGCAGATGAATCACCGCTACCACCATATACTTCCTCAACTCCGACAATACAATTTGTTTCCTTTAATGCATGAACAAAATCTTCAGGCTCTGTACCCATATCTGTTCCTGTGTAAAAACGTCCGTTTAATCCTTCAACAAATTGACCGAAAGCACGGAACAATTCTGGTGATTTATCCTTAAGTGGGTCTCCAATAATAACGGCCTTCCCTCCACCAAAGTCGACGTCAGCTGCAGCACATTTGTATGTCATTCCCTTTGATAATCGAAGAACATCTTCAAGTGCGTCATCAACTGTTTTATAAGGTTGCATCCGACATCCACCTAATGCAGGACCTAACGTTGTATTATGTATCGCAATAATTGCTTTTAATCCACTTTGTTCATCATTACAAAAAACAACTTGCTGGTGTTCATTGATTCGTTGAAACATATCCATACCTTTTTCATCCCTTTACTCATTAGTTTAGATTTATTTACTTAATTCTCTTATCTTGTCCTTAGGTACAATTACTTGTCTCACTTCACCTACACCTATTGTCCGGTCACCTTGCATCACCTGTGTTTCTGTAACAATGACAGAACCCTTTAGCTCCGTTACAATAGCTGAAATGGTTAAAACAGCTCCCTCTGGAGAAGGAGATACATGCTTTACGGTTACTGCTCCACCCATTCCTTCCTCATTTTCTTCTAAATACGGAAGAATTATTAAACGTGACACCCATTCCATGTGATACACCATTGTTACAGTTGAATACACCGGGTGAACAACGTCACCACCAAATTGAGCAAACATATCAGGTGTGACAACTATTTCCATCAATTCTTTTGATCCCACTCTTAAGCCTTGTTTCATTCGCTAAAAACCCCTTTGTAATGGCCAAAAAAAGAAGAGTAAATAGACGAATGGCTTCTCCCTACTTACTCTTTATTTTTTTGTTCTACGACAATAGTGCACGATCACTCGCCATTGTCGTTCCACGAATTTGCTGGAATTCTTGTAGCAATTGTGGAACCGTTAAGTTTTTCTTATTCGCCTCATTTACTTGTAAAATGATTTGTCCTTTGTCCATCATGATTAACCGATTTCCTAGATCAATTGCTTGTTGCATGTTATGAGTGACCATCATTGTCGTTAATCCATACTTCTCGACAATTTCTTTTGTCAGATTTGTGATTAACTCTGCTCGTGATGGATCAAGTGCAGCAGTATGTTCATCTAACAAAAGGATAGAGGGCTCTGTAAAAGTGGCCATTAGAAGTGATAAAGCTTGTCGTTCTCCTCCCGAAAGAAGACCGACCTTTGCACTGAGACGATTTTCAAGTCCCAGATGAAGGCTTTCAAGTACTTCTTTAAAGTAGTCTTTACGCTTCTTTGTCACACCAGGCTTAAGCGTTCTTTTTTTATTTCGTGAATAAGCCATGGCTAAGTTTTCTTCAATTGTCATACTCGGAGCTGTACCTGCCATCGGGTCTTGAAATACACGTCCGATATATTTCGCCCGCTTATTTTCTGATAATACAGTAACAGTTTTATTATCAATCATTACGTTCCCCGTATCTGGAGTTAAAACACCAGATACAATGTTCATTAACGTTGATTTACCCGCACCATTACTTCCAATAATTGTAACGAAATCACCCTTATTCAGTGTAAGATTGATTTGGTCTAAAGCGATTTTTTCATCAGGGGTACCCTCATTGAAAATTTTGTTAATATTATTTAGCTGGAGCATTTTGTTCCCCCTCTCCATTCACAACAACATTCATCGCTTCTAGCTCTCTTATTTTTTGTTGCTTTCTCTTCCTATCTCTCATTGAGTCAATAATTTTTGGCATGACTAAAGCTAAAATAACAATAGTAGCAGTAATGAGCTTCATATCACCCGTCTCAAGAAATTCCACTCGAAGGGCCATTGAAATGACAATGCGATAAATAATTGCCCCACCGATTACTGCAAAGGTTGTACGGACAATGGTTTTAGTTCCGAAAATGGCTTCACCGATAATGACAGATGCAAGACCGATGATAATCATACCAATTCCCATCCCAACATCAGCAAATCCACCGAGTTGAGCTATTAAAGAACCGGAGAAAGCAACAAGGGCATTTGATAATCCTAGTCCTAGAATAACAAGTGTGTTTGTATTTGCAGCAAAGCTACGAATCATTCGTTGATTATCACCTGTCGCTCTTACGGCTAATCCTATTTCAGTTTTTAAGAATATGTCCACTAGAAACTTGATCATAAACGTAATAATCGTCATGAAGATTAAAATACCCCATGAACTCGGAATTCCAATAGTAGCAAAGAACTCTTCAACACTAGTAAAAAGAGTATCAGTATTTAATAATGATACGTTTGATCGACCCATTATCCGTAGATTAATGGAATAGAGAGCAATCATCATGAGAATTCCTGATAATAATGCATTTATTTTTCCGATTGTATGTAATAAACCTGTGAGACAGCCTGCAATGAAGCCAACAAAGATGGCAGCAACTGATGCTAGAGCGGGATTTACCCCCGCTACTAGTAATGTTGCTGCAACCGCTGCTCCTGTAACAAAGCTGCCATCAACTGTTAAGTCCGGAAAATCTAATACTCTAAAAGATAAGTAAACGCCTAACGCCATAATTGCGTAGATAATTCCGGACTCAAACGATCCGAATAAGGCAGTGAGCAAAGGTAACCATCCTCTCTATGTTTGTTTTATTCTCCTTCGTATATCTCACCAAGATCCTTCCAGTTTTCCTTGATTTCAACACCTTGTTCCTTGGCAGCGATTTTGTTGATTACAAGTGAAAAACTTTTCGGTACAGCTACTGGAATTTCAGAAGGTTTTTTATTACCTTTTAGAATTTCCACAGCCATTAATCCCGTTTCATATCCAAGGTCAAAATAACTAAAGCCACTAGCAGCTAGTGAACCTTTCTTCATAGAATCCAGTTCACCAGCAAATAGAGGGATATCTTTACTATTTGCAACAGAGATAACTGTATCTAATGCCGAAACGACTGTATTATCTGTCGGAACATAGATAGCATCTACACGTCCAATTAATGATTCAGCAGCTTGCTTTACCTCGGCAGAAGTGGATACAGATACTTCCACAATCTCTGCACCGTTTGATTTAGCAACCTTCTTAATTTCTTCTACTTGTACTTGAGAATTTTGTTCGCCTGAGTTATAAATAACTCCTAGTTTCTTTGAACCTACTTCATTGATTGCAAATTCTAATGTTTTGGAAAGAGCTTCTGGGTGGGTGTCTGTTGTACCGGTAATGTTCGAACCTGGCTCATCAAAAGATTTAACCAATTCTGCTCCTACTGGGTCCGTAACTGAGGTGAATACAATTGGAATGTCTTTAGTAGCATTTAAGGCACTTTGAGCACTTGCTGTAGAATTGGCAAAGATTAAATCAACCTTGTCACCAACGAAGTTTTGTGCGATTGTTTGACTATTACTCATTTCACCTTGAGCAATTTGAACGTCGTATTTAATGTTTTCACCTTCTATGTATCCATTTTCTTCTAACGCCTTTTTAAAGCCATCGAACGCAGCATCTAAGGAAACATGCTCTACAATTTGAGTTACTCCAATTACTACTTCTTTGTCCGAGGATGAGCTACTACTGCATCCACCAAGGACTAATAGAAAAGATAAAAAAAGTGCTGATACATACCGTTTTCCCATACAGATCCCCCTTGTTTTTTGTTTTGCCAGTTTTTAAACTAGCATTAGCAAACTATGCATGTGATTTATTTTTGCATAGTGTCACTACTAACATATGAGTAATACTAGCTTTTTAGAAACATGCCAAAGCTAGTATTTACTACAAAATTTGTTTGTAACTGCAAACGCTTTCAATATAATATAATGATATTTTTACATAACGTTATTACAACGTTATATTATCACTGAGAGGACTTAATTGTCAATAATTTTCAAAAAATTTAGTAAAATAGCATTGTATAAATCTCCCAGATACAAAATTCCTCATTACAATTGATTTACATTAAGATTCAAACTTGATAATTGTTATACTAGGATATTGTACCAATAAAAAAACTCCGATTATTCGGAGTCTAGGTGTGTATTTATTAATAAATAAACTTGTTTAAGTTGCTCTTTGGCTTCAACAACCATATTTTTTATAAGCTCTTCAACAGTAGGTATATCATCAATGAGACCTGCAATTTGCCCTCCATTTATAAACCCATCAGTCAACTTTCCTTCTATTGCACCTACTATATGATAGTGTTCCGACGTTTTTTCTTTAAAAGCTTCGTTTGTCCCAGTCTTCTCAATTTCTAGTAAGCTATGAGCATAAGGTGTATCAAGAAGTCTACGAATTTTACCAAACTTTCTACCGACAATCATTGTATTTCTATCATTTGCTTTCACAATTGCGTCCTTATAATTCGGATGGAAGGGCGCTTCCTTTGTTGCAATAAATCGTGTACCCATTTGAACTCCACTTGCTCCAAGTGATAACATGGCAGCTAGACCTTTTCCGTCACCAATCCCACCGGCTGCTACTACAGGTATTTTTACTGCTTTTACTATTTGAGGAATTAACGTTAACGTTGTTGTCTCAAGTGCTGAATTGATACCAGCCGCTTCATAGCCCTCTGCTACGACAATGTCTACACCTAATTTTTCGACCTTAACCGCTTGTTTTACAGAAGCAACAACACACATAACCTTACTACCACTTTCCTTTAATAATGGTATGAACGGTGCTGGATTGCCTGCAGATAACGAAATTACCGGTACATTATACTGAATAACTAAATTCATTATTTCATTCACGTAAGGATTTACAGATAAAGGAATATTTACACAAAAGGATTGAGTAGTCTTTTCTTTTGTTTCGATAATCATTTTTTCAATCTCATGAGGTGTAAGGGTGCCGACTCCAATTGTACCCAGTCCTCCTGCATTAGAAATGGATGATGCAAGGGTAGCATTACTGATATTCCCCATACCGCCTTGGATAATTGGGTATTTAATATTTAATATTTCGACTAACGTATTCATAAAATTTCCCTCCCCGTATTAATAATGTTATACTAGTTGAAAAATTATGACAATATATGAGGAGGAAAAATATGAAATATAGATTTTTAGATAAAGAACCTAAGATAGATGAAAGTGTTTTTATCGCACCAGGAGCAAGAGTAATTGGTGATGTTGTGATAGGTAAAGAATCTTCTGTTTGGTTTAATGCTGTGCTCAGAGGAGATGAAGACCAAATAAGAATTGGAGAAAGAACAAGTATACAGGATAATGTAACCTGTCATTTATATGAAGGCTCACCACTTGTCATTGAGGATGAAGTAACGATCGGCCATAATGCCATACTACACGGTTGTCATATTAAGAAAAGATCAATTATTGGCATGGGTTCTACCATTCTTGACGGTGCCGAAATTGGAGAAGAGTGTATCGTGGGTGCCAATACACTTGTACCTCCAGGAAAGAAGATTCCAGCTCGCTCACTCGTTATTGGATCTCCGTGTAAGGTTATACGTGAGTTGTCAGAGAAGGACTTTGCTTTAATTCAACTTTCCATTGATACATATGTTGAAAAAGGAAAGCTATATAAAGATTCTTTAGCATAAATAAAATCCCCACCTTCATGGAAGTGTGGGGATTTTATTTAGTCAATCATCAATGGGTGATTCAACACATCATATTTTTTATTTTTATGAAGAATCTCATTTCCTTCACTAAATACTTCCTCAAAAAAGATAGAAGCAGGTTCAGCCAATTCTTTATAATACTCACTAAAAAGTGAAGCAGCATGACTACCAAGCCATTTAGGTGGTAATAGTTCCTCAGGTAAACCTGGATCTACGAATAGAAACTTTCTATACTCATGTACAAGCTTGGTACGCTCTACAAAGCATTCAGCGGGTGTCATTTCACCTTTATATATTTTATTTTTATCAATAATATACTTTTGACTATACTCTGAGATAAACTCCTGATATTTTTCATTTATATCTTGAAGATCCCATGACTTTTCAACTAAACGTTTGTTCTCGTGAGGACCTTTATAATCTGCCTCAAAGAAATCAACATACTCGGCAATCTCATATTTATTAATTAAATCATTCACTTGTTTTTCTAGGTTATTAGGTGATACCCAACAGCTATTTGAAAATGTTCCAAATCCACTCCAAACAAGTTCTTTACGAAGTTCATCACGAATATTTCGAATTTCTTCTGGGATTGTGTACATTAATATACGCCACTTTCCATCCCATTTTTCTGGTTTCAGTTTAAAAATACGATCTGCCGCTTCTTCCATACGAACAGAACCTCTGTCTGATAAGTAATAATAGCTTTTATTACCTTGCTTTTCAGACTCCACCCATCCTTGTTTCAGCATTCTTGAAATGGCTGCACGTACAGCTTGGTCATTATGTCCGAATTCATTTAGAAGACGAATTAAACTTCCAATCCATACTTTATTTCCGTAATGGCGAATATAGTCTCCATATAAAGTGAAAATCATTGATCTTGTGTTCATTATGCTGTCATCCTTCGCTACTTTCAATATAACGCATTATTCTCGTAAGGCGTATGTATCATCATATACATTTTTCAAACCTTACAATATCACACAATTCAGATTTTAACAAGTTAAAGTACTACAGAAATTTTGATAGACTTATTCTCCTAGAAAGATTGGTACCTTTTTTTCATTAAACGCTTTTAATGCAATGGTTCTATCCTTTGTTGGAATTGTCATTTCATATGACTTTGATTCAATAACCAGTCCTGTTTGCAAATCTGTATTTAATCCAAGATTAATAGCAGCTTTCGCTTGTTGCAGTGCAATAGGAGCGTTTGACATCATTTCTTCCGCCAACTGTAAGCACTTATCTAATAGCTGTTCTTTACTAACAACATAGCTTAGAATTCCGTCTTTTAATGCTTGCTCAGCTGTTATTTTTCTAGCGGTAAAAATAAGCTCCTTTGCTTTTGTCTCGCCAATTAGACGAGGCAGACGTTGCGTTCCACCAGCGCCAGGAATAATTCCCCAGCTTACTTCTGTAAGACCCATTTTCGCATGACTCACTGCAATTCTAAAGTCACATGCAATCATCAACTCAAAGCCACCACCAAACGCATATCCGTTAACGGCTGCGATTGTTGGCTGTGGGAGACTCGCAACTGCATCAAATACTTCTCGTATCTTTTTTACGTTTCTTTTCACTTCTGCTGTTGAAAGGTGTTGTCGCTCCTTTAAATCAGCCCCTGCACTAAATGCCTTCTCACCTGCACCAGTAAATATGACAACTCGAATATCTTGATTTGTAGATATATTCTCAACAAGTAGTCCTAACTCTTGCAACGTATCAAAATTAAAACAATTTAATGCCTCAGGGCGATTCAACGTTACAATGGCTATATGACCCATTCGTTCTAATTTTACGTTCATGTGATCAGTCCTTCTACTCAATATTTTCAATAACAGTCGCGATTCCTTGTCCTACTCCAATACACATTGTCGCTAAACCATATTGAACATTTCTTCTCTTCATTTCATATATGAGTGTCGTTAAAATTCTAGCTCCACTTGCTCCTAAAGGATGTCCGAAGGCAATGGCACCACCATTGACATTTACAATATCAGGATTCACTTCCATGTCTTTTATACACGCTAATGACTGTGCTGCAAATGCCTCATTTAATTCTACTAAGCCGATATCTTCAATAGATAAAGAAGCTCTTTCTAGCGCTTTTTTGGTTGCATAGATTGGACCTATTCCCATTACTCGCGGCTCTACTCCAGCAGTAGCTGAAACGACATATTTAGCAAGAGGCTTTAGGTTCAACTGCTTCGCTTTTTCTCCACTCATCAGTAATAATACAGAAGCCCCATCATTCACACCGGAAGCATTACCTGCCGTAACAGTACCGTTTGTAAAAAGTGGTTTTAACGTTGATAGCTTCTCTAATGTTGTGGACGGACGTGGATGTTCATCTTGTGTAATCACGTTCGTGTTCCCTTTCCGATCGCGAATGACAACTGGAACAATTTCATCTTTAAACTTTCCTTCATTCATGGCCGCAGCAGCCTTTTGTTGACTAGCAAAGGCAAATGCATCTTGTTCTCCCCTAGTAATTCCATACTCCTTTGCCACATTTTCAGCTGTTTCAGGCATGCTATCGGTTCCAAATTGCTCTTTTAATTTAGAATTCACGAATCGCCATCCAATTGTTGTATCGAACATTTCCATATTTCCACGAGGGAAATCAGAGTCAGGTTTTGCCATTACATACGGAGCACGCGTCATACTCTCCGTTCCACCTGCGATAAATACATCACCTTCACCTGCAATAATTGCTCTTGCAGCATAATTAACGGCATCAAGACCTGAACCACATAAACGATTCACTGTTGTACCCGCCACTTCAACAGGCAATCCAGCAAGAAGGGTTGACATTCTTGCAACATTTCGATTATCTTCACCAGCTCCGTTTGCATTACCTAATACGACTTCTTCAATGTGAGAAGCTGGAACATTAGGATTACGTTCCAATAATGACTTAATAACGGTTGCCCCTAAATCGTCAGGTCGGACAGATTTCAAGCCACCTTTGTATTTCCCAATAGGAGTTCTTACCGCATCAACAATCACTACATCTCTCATGAATTTGTACCTCCTATATAATCGTATACCCCTTTACCTGATTTACGACCTAAGCGACCTGCCTTCACATATTGTTCTAACAGTGGCGCCGGGCGATATTTCTCCCCTAACTTTTCATGAAGATAACGAAGATTATTTAACCTTGTATCAAGTCCTACAAGATCCCCTAACTCAAATGGTCCCATCGGGTAATTCAGTCCTAGTTTAATCGCTTTATCGATTTCCTCTGGTGATCCGAGCCCCTCCTGCAACATATAAAATGCTTCATTTCCAACAAGTGCACTGATTCGGCTCGTTACAAAACCAGGAAATTCATTAATTGTTACCGTTTCCTTTCCCATCTTCTCTGCTACTTCATCTACAACACTTGCCGTTTCATCACTCGTCTCTAACCCTTTTACAATTTCAATTAGTGGCATTTTATGTACAGGATTGAAGAAATGCATGGCAATGACGCGTTCCGGTCTGTTAGTAAACGAAGCAATTTCAGTTGGACTCATTGTTGAGGTATTCGTTGCAAAATAACAAGATGCCTTTGCGTTTTGGTCAATTAACTCAAACACACCTTTCTTAATTTGTATTTTTTCAGGTACCGCTTCAATAATAAGGTCTGCTAGTTTGCTAACCTCAGCTAAGTTTGTTGTATAAAAAAGCTTCTCGAGCGCCTTACCTTTCGCATCCTCAGATAGCTTACCTCTTTTGACTCCTTTATCAAAAATAGACTCAATTTCTATTTTTGCATTTTCTAACTGCTCATCCTTCACATCTACTAACGTAGTTTGATAGCCTCCCGCAGCCGATACATACGCAATTCCTCTTCCCATTACACCTGAACCGATTACAACAATGTGCTTGATCACGGTAGCCCCTCCTTAGAATTCTTTCAAAACAAGCTATGTTAACAATATGAAACGAGCACCTCTCCTGAGTGCTCGTTCTTTTCTCTATCTAACTTACACACCAAATGGATTTAGCGGTCTCGATCCATAATAGGAAATAATGCTCTTTGTTTCTGTATATAAGTCTAGCGTTTCAATACATAACTCTCTTCCGAATCCTGATTGCTTGTAGCCTCCAAACGGAGTACCAGGGAATGCTGAGAACGGACAGTTCACCATTACAATTCCAGCTTGGATTTGGTTCGCAACACGTGTTGCCCTTCCATGATCCTTCGTCCAAATCGCTGAACCTAATCCAAATTCGCTGTCATTTGCTAGTTTAATCACTTCTTTCTCATCAGAGAATTTCATTACAACAACAACAGGTCCAAAGATCTCTTCACGAACTGCTTTCATTTCGTGATTTACATTTGTAATAATCGTAGGCTCATACCAATGACCATTTTCTAGGCCATCTAATTTTACTTCTTTTCCACCTGTTACTATCGTTGCACCATCTTCTATTGCTGATTTCACATAGCCATCAATGACTTCAAGTTGATCTCTACTAATGATGGCACCAACGTGTGTTCCTTTATTTAAAGGGTTTCCTAGTACTAATTTCTTTGTTTTTAAAGTGAACTTCTCAATGAACTCATCATAAATATCTTCATGAACGTAAAGACGTGATCTCGCTTCACAAGATTGGCCTGTGTTATAGAAGATACCAAATAACGAACCATCAACAGCCGCATCTACATCTGCATCATTAAATACGATGTTAGGTGATTTCCCGCCAAGTTCCAGCGTTACTCTCTTAAGCGTTTTAGAAGCACGCTCCATAATATTTTTGCCGATTGGCGTTGAACCTGTGAAAGCGACTTTGTCTACTTTCTCATGCTCTACTAAATAATTTCCAACTTCAGACCCAGCACCAGGAATAATATTGACTACTCCTTCTGGAACTCCTGCTTCAATACAAATTTCTCCTAATACAATCGCAGTTAGCGGCGTTAATGTTGCAGGCTTTACCACAACTGAACAGCCTACAGCGATTGCTGGAGCAACTTTCCAGGCAGCCATCATTAATGGATAATTCCAAGGTATAATCTGTGCACAGACACCTACTGGTTCTTTTTCAGTGTAGTTATGGAAAGCACCAGGAACGTTATTAACAGTTCCACGGTGACCAACAATTGCACCTGCATAAAATTCGAAGTCTTCAATTGCCTGCATAACTTGACCTTGAGCTGCAGATAAAGATTTCCCGCTATCTAAAATCTCTAATTCTACTAACTCATTAAATCGAGCTCTCATGATAGAGGCAATTTTGTTCAGTACACGTGAGCGCTTGTTCACAGGGAAATGACGCCATTTTCCAAAATCAAACGCATTTCTTGCAGCTAGTACTGCCTTTTCTGCATCTTCTTTTGAAGCCTTCGCTACTGTTGCAATAGCTTCACCCGTTGCAGGATTGTATGTAGTAAATGTTTCTCCGTTTTCACTATTCACACGCTGTCCATTAATGATTAAATGATAAACCTCACGCTTCATTTCAAGCTGTTCAAACGACTGTTCTTTAACTGTTGCCATGAATTGTTCATCTCCTTTGATTTTCGTGTCTTTGACTGAACCTTATTTTCCAACAAAGGTTGGTTTGCGCTTTTCAACAAACGCAGTTACACCCTCTTGATGGTCAATTGTTTTCCCAGCAATTCGTTGGTTTTGAGCTTCTAATTCTAAATATTCATCATAAGATGCGCTCCAACTAGTTTGTAAAGATCTTTTAATTAGTCCTATAGCCTTTGTAGGCATAGAAGCCAACCGAGTTGCAAATGCCTGTAGCTCTTCCATAAACGTCTCAACTGGAACTACCTTCGTTACGAGACCAATATTCTTCGCTTCGTCAGCAGAAACTTTCTCACCTAGTACCGCCAGTTCTAATGCTTTCGCATGCCCAATTAGTTTAGGTAATGTGTATAAATTTCCCGAGTCCGGAATGAGTCCGACATGTATAAAAGCTTGCAGCATACTTGCTTTTTCGGATGCAATTCGAAAATCACATGCAAGTGCTAAACTCAACCCCGCTCCTGCAGCAACTCCGTTAATCCCAGCAATTACAGGCTTTTCTGTTGCGGCTAACTGCTTTATCATTGGACCATAGTTCAATCGCAATACTTCTCCATGATCCATTTCCTCTCCTACACCTTCTAGGTCTTGCCCTGAACAAAAAGCTCTACCTGCTCCAGTCATGACAATACATCTAACAATCTCATTCATTTCTGATGACTTTAATGCATGTGCAATTTCTTTATTCATTTGTGCATTAAATGCGTTGAGTCTGTCTGGACGATTAAGCGTAATCCATGCAATTTGATTTTGGATTTCATATTGAATCGTATCGTACATTAAGCGGCCCTACTTTCCTTTAAAGTTTGGCTTTCGTTTCTCAATAAATGCTTTCATCCCTTCCTTTTGGTCATCAGAAGAAAACAAAAGGTAGAAATTCTTACGTTCAAATTGCATTCCCTCATATAATGGGTAATCAATTGCCTTTAGAACGGATTCCTTAATGAGTCTTAAAGCAATTGGTGGTCTTGAAGCAAGCTTTTTTGAATATTTAATAGCTTCTTCTAACAACACCTCTTTTTCTACAATACGGTTAATGACGCCATATTGGATTGCTTCCTCAGCACTCATTCGATCACCAGTCAATAACCATTCAAGCGCTTTCATTTTACCCATTAATTTAGTAAGTCTTTGAGTTCCACCAGCTCCGGGCATGACACCCAGGTTCACCTCTGGGAAGCCAAACTCAGTTTGTTTTGCCGCAAAAAGCACATCACAGCAAATTGCAAGCTCAAAGCCTCCGCCTAACACAAATCCTTGGACCGCACCGATAATTGGTTTTTTCACTAATGCAAATCGGTCCCAGCAGGCAAATTGATTTAATAGCTCTAACTGTATCGAACTATCATTTTTCATTTCGTCAATGTCAGCACCTGCAGCAAAAGCACGACCATTACCTGTAATGAGAATTACTTTTACTTCAGGATTTTGATCAAAGCTTTCAGCTGTAGCTACGATTTCAGCTACCATTTGACGATTGATAGCATTTAGTACTTTGGGTCTATTTAACGCAATAAACCCAATACCATCCTCAATTTGAGTCTCAATAAATTGAAGCTGATTACTCATTCACTTCTTCACCAATCATTAATGTCACAAGGTCTCCTGCAAATGACATTAAATCTTTTCCAGATGCTTTTGATTCATCTGTTCTCATCGCCGTTTTTAACGCTTCATGGCTTTCATAATACATTTCACACATTAAATAATATTTACCTTCTCCGCCCATTGGTGAGCCAACAATTCTTGTTACTTCCATCTTTTGTAGTCCTGGAATTTTTGCTGTAATTGGAGCATGTGTTTCAAAATAATGCTTGTCAAATGCTTCCTTGTTTTCTGGGTGTTTGTATAGAGCGATTAATTTAACCATTTTTCATTTCTCCCTTATATTTAGATTGCTAGTATCCTAGCTAATTCACTACATGAGTGTAGAGATTGGTTTCATTGCTTCGAATGGATTTTTACAAGATTTACAGTATAAGATACTTCTACAGGCTGTAGGACCAAAGATATTTTCTAATGTCGTATACGTTGAACCACAATATGGACAATCAACGTGCCAACCTCCATCAGAACTAATTTGTTTAGGTGGAGGAGCGATCCCAAACTTCTTTAACTGCTCTCTTCCCGTAGGTGTGATTCGATCTGACGTCCATGGGGGGTGGAAGATAAATTCTACGGTGACCGTGAAAGCATCACCAACTTCTTTTAATACTGCACTTTCTACATTTTTCTTAATGATTTCAAGTGCGGGACATCCCATGAACGTTGGTAATAATAGAATGGTTATTTCATGGTTGGTTTCTTTTATTTCGTGAAGCATCCCTAAGTCTAAAATATTTATAGAGTCTATTTCAGGATCCTTTACAAACGATAGCGCAGTCCTTACTTTATCATTGATCATGAGTTTATCACCCTTTAAATAAGGAACACTTACATCCTTACAGTTTATTACAAATTTCCTTCAACTATTACAATCTACCAGTTTGCCGCTGGATTTATGATATAAACTTCACTTAGCGTAGTGAGTGCTACTTCAAGATCACTTGTATGTTGACCGATTCTTCCATTTCCTTTTTCCATCTTCGTCGTTAATGGAACTTGCAATTGAAGATTTTCAAAGACTGGACTCATCGCCTGAATCCAACGCTGTCTTAATTGCTCTTCATCCTCTAGTAATTCAAGACTAGTAATGTTGACTGATTGATCCCCTAGCAAAAATAAGTCACCTAAATTATTAGATACCTTAATAACAGCCTGTTTCATTCTTTCTCTAGCTTCTCCACCAGCTTTCACCAGCTCTTGGAACCACGTCTTCCAATGAAGCAAGTGATAATACAGCTCCATGTTGACTTTAACCGCAGCTTCGGCTAACGGTTGGTAGCTCGAATTTTTTAATGATTCAATGCGCACTTTCTTTGCTTGGGTATAGAAATAATGTCGAACGACTGCAAAAGCCCAGTCAAAATGCGGCTCTTCTAGATACGTACCAGGTCCATTTACTTCTTCTAACATAATGGAATTCCTACGATCCTCTGCTTTTCTAGCATGCGCTAAGGAATCCATGTCACCCGCACCTATATCCTCCAACAGCTTATAAAATATTGCCGCATGCCCCATTGTATCTTGACTAATTGAAGAGAAGGCAACATCCTCTTCAATATGAGGTGCTAGGCCAAGCCATTCAGAACCACGGAAGGCAACGATGAAATCATCATCAGCTAATTGAAATAATAAGTCAGTTAGGGCTTCTTTATACAACGGATTAGAAATTGACTTTAATTGATCACTCATGACTAGACTTCTTCCCTCCCCATGATAGGATTTCCTTTTCATCCAGCATCTCTTGCTCGTAATGACGCCATTTCTTCTTTAGGTATCCATATCCTTTCGTATTACGATAATCTTTATTGTCAAGTCGATGAAGGGATAACTTCTCTTCTTGATTCATTTTCCGGATATGAGAGCGGTTGACTACCCAAATATCAGCAACTGGTTCTCTTCTCATGAAATTTTCTTGCGCCATCACAAGAGCAATTTCTTCATTAGGAGCTAGTAAACTGAATTGATATTGCATGGGGGCAGTATCAGTTCTTTTGCTGAATACTTCAAACTCTTGGTAAAAACTATTAGTTTTGCTCATCAATAATTCCCCCTTATTTACTAAGAGCTTCTCGAACCCAAGCGTTGTTCTGATGAGCAATCTCTCTCAAACGCAAACGATCCTTTGATTTCGGGCCCTGGTTTTTAACAATCTGTTTAAAGTAGCTCCAATCAGGCTGCTTGTAAATCCATTTATTCTGTTCTTCATCAAAACACATGCTTGGGTCTGGTAACGTTAACCCAAGTGAAAGAATACGGGGAATGTATTTTGTAAAAAAGTCCTGTCTCAATTCTTCATTTGTCTTTGTTCTAATTCCGTACTTAATCGTAATATCTTGTTTTGACGTACCCGTTGTCGATGCATCTGCTGGACCGAAGAACATTAGTAATGCTTCCCACCACCTAATAATGGCATCTTGAATCATTTCGCGTTGTTCTTCTGACCCTTCTGCAAGAGCGATAATAATGGCTTCACCATGCTGAGCATGAAATACCTCTTCTGCACAGATTCGTTTAAGTGCTCTAGCATAAGGACCATAGGAAGCATCCAGCATATTCGTTTGAGAAATAATCGCTGCACCATCCACTAACCAACCAATTAACCCTGCATCTCCCCATGTAGGTGCTTCCATATGAAAGACATTATGAAACTTTAAATCTCCTGAAAATAAGTCCTGCATAATTTGTTCACGTGTTTTTCCAATAGGCTTCATCAGATCTTCTGCAACCCGCAGCAACAATTGTCCATGTCCCATTTCATCTTGAACTTTAGCCATGATTCCAAGCTTTCTGCGAAGAGAAGGTGCTTTCGGTACCCACTCTTTCTCCGGCAAGGCACCCATAATCTCACTAATACCATGCATGGAAATTAATTTTATTAGTGCAAAACGGTATTCATCTGGCATCCAATCATCTGCCTCAATTTTTTCCCCAGCGTCAATTCGTAACATAAAGTGCTGAAGCTTCTCTTCTTCTGTTAAAGATTGAAAAGAAAGAAGGTCGGACATAATAACGCCTCCTAATTATAACGTATATTTAACGATATTATATAATAACGTTATATAATTATCAATCTAGAAATTTCAAAAAATTTACTCATTTTTCATTTCTATGTATCTCGCAAATAAAAAAAGCACTCAATTGAGTGCTTTCGTTTGTAAACTATTTGCCGATAAACATTTGTGTCCAGTAGTTTCCAGAAGATACATGTCCAACACCGATGTGGGTGAAATTTGTGTTTAAAATATTTTTTCGATGACCTTCACTATTCATCCACGCATTCACAACCTCCTGCGGGGAACGTTGACCCATTGCAATGTTTTCACCTGCAGCACGATAAGTGATTCCAAATTGCTTCATCATGTCAAATGGAGATCCGTATGTTGGGCTAGTATGTGAGAAATATATATTACTCTGCATATCACTCGACTTCATTCTCGCAACTTCACTTAGTTTATTGTCAACTGAAAGTGCGTTTAGTCCATACTTGGCACGTTCTTGGTTTGTTAACGTTACAACTTCTTTTTCGAATTGACATAATGAATACTGTACTTCCTGCTTAGGTGTTGTTTCTGTTGGTTGTTGTACTGGCTGTTCTTGTACTGGTTGTTGTACTGGCTCTTGTACTGGCTCTTGTACTGGCTCTTGTACTGGCTCTTGTACTGGTTCTTGTACTGGCTCTTGTACTGGTTCTTGTACTGGTTCTTGTATTGGTTCTTGTACTGGTTCTATAGGTTTAGTTTGATACTGTTGATAGCAGTTATTAATTAGCTGTTGTAACCAACTACTCCAGTTGTTCACTTGGCCATTTGAAACAGTTATGACATATTTCTTTTGATAATCGTAAGTAGTATGCGTTTCTGCGCCATTTGCTGAACTGGCTAGAGGTGATCCTCCAACGATCATTCCTGCAATCACTAATGATGTAACCATTTTCTTCATGTGAAATCCTCCTTTAGTTGTTGTTTGGTACAACTCAATCGTAGCACGAGTTTTTTGTCATATTTGAGGGATATATTTCCATACAATAATTCTCAAAATGGCAACAGCGGTGAAAAGTTATTGAAAATCTAGTATCTATCGACATTCAAACTAGTTTTTTGATTTGAGCAGAATATTCCCCTATTTTCCTCATACGGTAATAATTACTAGAAATGTGATATTGACAATCTATTAATTTCTTGTTGAATGTTTCAAATATTATTGTAATGTGACAAAGCTTTCGCTAATCTTACAGGTGATCATTATAAAAAGACCCAATCATAAACATGATTAGGTCTTTTTATAGTGAGAAGTTCAGTTATAGTTTGAATTGAAACTTTACTAGCCCAGCTTTCTTAATTGTATCGAAAACGATAATTACCGTTGGACCTAATATTAATCCGAGAAATCCGATGATTTGAAAGCCAAGATACATGCTTATTAGTGATGCTAGTGGACTAATTCCCATACTTGATGAGTATACTTTCGGTTCAATTACTCTTCGAACTACAGTAATGATTAAGAACATAATAATGAGTCCAATTCCTGTATCTTGCTGCCCTGTAACGAAGCAATAAACCGCTAATGGCACTAAAACAGATCCTGTTCCAAGGACAGGTAAAATATCGACAATTACGATCACAATTGATAATAGTATCGGATAATCGATTTTTAGTATTAATAACCCTACATATGCAAGTACAAAGGTTAATGCACTAAATAGCACCTGAGCTTTTAGAAAGCCTACTCCTGCGCGATTTAATTGTTTTAGAATCACCATCATCTTCTCTTTTGTTTTATCTGAGAACAGTTCAAGCACTGTTAGTTTAAGTCTCGGTAATTCCAAGCTGAATAAGAAAACAGCAATGAAATATACAAGAATCTCAATTAAAATTTGAGGAATTGTTGTGATGAAAAGCAATACTGATTGAGTTAAGTTAGATGTCCAGTTTAAGATTGATTTCTCTAATGATTGGAAGCTAGTTTCTATTGATTCAATAACATCCTTCGGAACATTAGCGGAGAATAGTTCCCACTTATCCATTGATTGTGCAACTAGAATGTTAATTTTCGCTAATACAAAAGGCAAATTGTTAGAGAAGTAAATGAGCTGCTCAATAAGCTTTGCTAAAACAATATAACTGATAAATCCTGTAATAGATAAAAACAGAACAAATACAATTAAAACTGAAAATCCTCTTTTTATTTTCCACCTTTGTATCATGGATGTGACAAAAGGCTCAAATATAACAGCAGTAAGTAAAGCTAGAAGAATTGGAATACTCTTCGGTAATAGAAAATATAACAAAATTGCTACTGCAAGTAGCAACAAATATTTCTTCAAAAAGACCAGCTCATTTCAATATAATTTCCTATAATAAAAGTAACCTGTCTTCATACATATTATCAAGTAGAAATACTCACAATCTCATACTTTTTTATTGAATTGTGACATTAGAAATAAGTCTTACACTTTCATTTACATGCTTTGCCTTATCAACCGAAGTCCAACCTAAATAATATCCCATTACTTCAGCAATATTATGATGATATTTTCTACATTCATCTATACGAAAGTATAATGTCCCAAGTCTTCTAACAATAATATCACTTGGGGTAACAGCCATTTCGTGCTTTATGCAATATAAGACTTGAATGAATAAATGAAAAGGTATGTTAAACTTTTTATGATCTTGGCGATACATTGTTGCTAATTGAAAGATGTTGTTAATGTTAGAACCATAAAATTTTGCTAGCTTCTCACCTTCTTGCAACGTAAAACCATATTTCAAGGCTTTCAGCTTATTCTCGGATACAAATTGTGTAAAGTCCCCTTCTATATCTCCACCGGAAATGGGCATATTACGAGTTCCACAAGGAATCGTAAGTTTATCTTTTTTTATTATCGTATCTACGATTTGTTCTGCCATCTTTCTGTATCCTGTAAGTTTACCACCTGCAATTGATATTAGTCCGCTTGACGATTCCCAAATTTCGTCCTTTCTGGATATTTGGGAAGGTGCCTTTCCTTCTTCTTGTATGAGCGGTCTTAATCCAGACCAAGAAGACTCAATGTCTTTCTTCTCTAATAAAGCAGTCGGAAACATCTCGTTGATCGCCATTAACAAATAATTTACATCGTCTTCCTCAACACGTGGATTTACTTTTTCTTCTTCATAAAAAGTATCCGTTGTGCCTATATATGTTTTATTGTCACGAGGTATTGCAAATATCATTCTTTTATCATGTGTATCAAAATATATAGCATTTTGAAGAGGGAACTTTTTTCGGTCTATAACAATATGAACACCTTTTGTCAGCAATAAAGACTTAGAACGGTTAGTAGAATCTAATGCACGAACATCATCTACCCACGGACCTGCTGCGTTGACTACATGATTAGCAAAATATTCATAAGTCGTTCCCTTTAATTGATCGATTACTTTCACACCTTTTATTTTATTTCCTTCATAAATAAATTCACTTACCTTCATATAATTGGTAATAAATGCACCTTGCTTGGCTGCTTCTTTTAACACTTCTATTGTCAATCTTGCATCATCCGTTCGATATTCAACATAATATCCACTACCTAAAAGGTTTTCTGATTTTAATAAGGGCTCAATTCTAAGGGTTTTTTCTTTCGTTAACATTCTTCTTCTTTCCTTCTTCTGCACTGATGCCAAAAAATCATATATATATAAACCAACAGATGTTGAAAACCTTCCGAACGTACCTCCCTTATAAATCGGCAGCATCATCCACTCCGGAGTCGTTACATGCCGTCCGTTTTTGTATACGATTGCACGTTCCTTTCCTACTTCACTAACCATCTTGACCTCAAACTGTTTTAAATATCTCAAACCACCATGCACAAGCTTGGTAGAGCGACTTGATGTTCCTGCTGCAAAATCTTGCATCTCAAACAATGCAGTTCGCAGTCCTCTACTCACGGAATCAAGTGCAGTCCCTGCTCCTGTAATTCCACCACCAATCACAATGACATCAAAATTTTGCTTATGATGATGACGAATGTTTTCTGTTCTTTTTTGTGCCGAAAGCTGCAAGTCATTCACCTCTTTTAGTAAGGCTTTTTATTATATTTATATACTGTTATTTTTGCTATCTTAAAAGTATACATCGACACATATTTATGTAATTCACAAACTTATATACCTAGAAAAAAACATGAAAAAACCTGCCAAAAAGTAAGCAGGTTTAGATAATGCTATTCATCTCTTTTTCATATAGTTGGATAATGGCTAATTTATCATGATCGGGGATAGTAGATTCCAGAATCCGTTTTACAGCTAAATAAAATTTCTTATGTGGTGTTGAACGAGCACGGGGATGGGTTAGTTCATCCAATAAATCTACCCGTATTGCCTGTATAACCGTTTCACTCGCATCTACTTTTACCTCTAATGTGCGATTAACCCATAACTCCCTAAACGACTGTAATAATTGATTATCTAATTGAACCATTTTTTAAGCACTCCCTTTAATCATTAAAGTGGTACGTCCAAAAAGATTCTTTTGATAACCAATGCATAATGTCTGGATCCTTCGCTTTAAACTTCTCTTCCATTCCTTCTGTCATATATCCGGTCTGACTTCTATGAGCCTTTAATGCTTCAATTTTATTTTTGTACACTTCTTCAATATTGATATGTACATCAGGTTCTCCTAATACTTCCCTACAGTTTTTAGAAAATGCCATCGCATATGTTAGAGGTCTCTCTTCTTTGGGAAGACGAGACAACGCTAAAATTGCAGCTGCACCATAGGCGTCATGATCAGGATGAACCGCAAAACCAGGATAATGTGTAATGACAAGTGATGGTTTTACTTCTAATAAGATATCATAAATTGAATCGGCTACAATCTCGGGATCTTCAAATTCAATCGTCTTATCTCTGAATCCCATAAGACGTAGATCTTGGATACCCATTGCGGCACATGCGTCTTCTAACTCTTTCTTGCGGATTAACGGTAATGTTTCACGATTTGCAAAAGGAGGGATCCCCATATTTCTACCCATTTCACCTAATGTTCCACAAGCGTAGGTAACGGTAACTCCTTTTTTTGTATACAAAGAGATGATACCGGCAGCACCAAATGCCTCATCATCTGGATGTGGTAAAACAACAAGTACATGCTCTTTCATTTTCATCACTCCTTATTCGAAAGGTGTTTCACTAATTTGGAATGCAACGGCTAATTTCCCCTCTGGGTCATGTCCTGCAATTAGTAGACGACCTTTATCGTCGATCTCCCAATCTGTAAGACCCTCAGCGTATATCCAACCTAACTCCATTTTCAATCCAATTCTATACGGTCCTTCTCCTTGAATTTTACCTTGAGAGAAGTTTATATTCCCGTTTCGAATATAGGCACCTACTACCATCTTTTCTCGCAAATGACTTGCATAAGCACCATTTGTTGTTTCTAAATGTATATAAACTGATTTATTTTTAAACGATTCCAAGGATTGTTGGACTTCTTCTTTTATAATTGGTTTCAATGTCCTACCTCCAATTTTTTATGTATGTACTACTAATGATTAGGAAACGATATATTAGTAAATTATAACAAAGGGTGAGATAATTGGAACTTAAGGAAAATATGTTTTTCACTATCACAGAAAAGTTTATCCCTAATTTCAGCAAAGCACAAACATTACGCATTCTTCAGTTTAATGAGAAGACAGTTGAAATTGAAATGGAAAATGCACGGTCTCGTGGTGCTTTCCCCATTGATCAGTTTAAAGGATTAATAAAGAACGGTACATTAATTCTAACAAAAGAAAATTCTCATCGAGCTGAACTAGCAGAGATTGAAAGTGAAAACCCTGCTTCATAACAATATGATAGCATTAATTAGCTTTATTTAAAAAGAATTGGTACTTATATATCGTAATTATTAAAATTCCCAAATACAATAATTTTATAGAAGTATTATGGGGGGATTACTATGAAAGAATATATAGGTACATGTGTACAGTGCGATAAACCTGTTTACTGTTTAGATGGCTTTCTAAACGGAACAATTATTGAAGGAAGAGTCTATTGTTTTACTTGCAATCAACAATCCTAGATACATACTCAAGAGCGTTTTAATGATGTTTGATTCATACACAATTGGCTAAAGTCAGTGAACAAAGGAAAAAAGCTGCAGCAAATTTACTGATTAAATTTGCTGCAGCTCTTTTGATTTTGTCTTTGGCAGTTTTCATATAGATTGTTGCTTTACGTAAAAATCTCAGGAAGCCGGATTTTCACTTTAGTATCTAGTTACTACTATACATAATTCTTATCTACCTCAATCTGCTTCTAAAACTGGTCGCACACCCAGAATAATTGTACTAAAAGCAACAATGTTTTAGAAAAGAGCCCTGTCTTTTTACTGCGCTGTATATCCTCCATCGATAACAGTCGCTTGACCGGTTATCCCTCTTGCTGCTTCACTTGCTAAGTACATGGCATAACTTGCAATTTCCTGAACCTCAAGAAGTCTTTTTTGAGGAACAAGTGGATAGATTACTTCCTCTAACACTTTTTCCAAAGCAACGTTTCTTGTTCGAGCCAGATCCTCCAACTGATTTCGTACTAGGGGTGTATCAACATATCCAGGACAAATAGCATTAACTGTTATACCATGCTCGGCTCCTTCAAGTGCTGCAACCTTTGTTAGACCAATTACACCATGTTTGGCTGAGTTATAAGCTGCTTTTCCCGCAAATCCTACCAAGCCATTGATGGAGGCCATATTTAAGATCCTTCCGAACCCTTGCTTTTTCATAATTGGAAATACATGCTTCATTGCAATAAATGGGGCAGTCAGCATGACTTTCGTTAACAGTTCGAATTTCTCTACTGGGAAATCCTCAATTGGTGAAACAAATTGTAATCCTGCGTTATTAATACAGACATCTATTCTTCCAAAATGATTTACAGTTTCATTTATTGCTTGAATAACTTCTGTTTCATTCGTTACATCGCATTTCAATCCAATCGTATTATAACCATTTTCATTTAATTGTCTTGATGCATCCATTGTCTTCTCTCTGTATAAATCCGTTAGAACAACCTTTGCTCCTGCTTGGGCAAATGCTTTTGCCAGTTCAAAACCTATGCCACTAGCTGCACCTGTGATAAAAACAACCTGTGATTGGACCATATATGATTACCACCTTTCCTTTTGAATCTAAACACCTAATCCTAATGAGAATAAGACAATTGCTAAAATTACCCCAATTACTGGAACAATAACGGTTACTGCTCCAACAGCACCATAAGCATCACCATGTGTCTCCCCGCAAATGCCTCGAATGGTTGTTACGACATATCCATTATGAGGAAGAGAGTCAAGAGCTCCAGATGAAATAGAAACAACACGATGTAGCGCCTCCGGGTTGACACCCATATCCATGTAGTGTGGAGCAATAAGTGGCAATGCAATTGCCTGACCTCCTGATGCAGATCCTGTCATTCCCGCAATGGCGCTTACAGCAATTGCACCACCAATTAAAGGACTTCCCGGAATACTCGTCATCGCATCAACAGCAACTTGGAATGCCGGAACAGCTTTCGCAACACCACCAAATCCTACTACTGCAGCTGTATTACCAATTGCAACTAAAGCCCCCATTGTTCCTTCAGACATTGCTTCCCAGAAATTTCTAAAATACGTTCGGTTTAATACGTAAGTGGCAATAATTCCACCTAATAATGCAACAATTAATGCAGATTGTTTGAGTGAATCATGGAATATATACGAAATAATTAAGACAACGAATAAGGGGATAACTGCCATTAATGGATTCGGTAACTTACGATCTGTCATAACTGGATCATTTTTCCTTGCTTCAAATCTCTCTCCTTTTTGAACTGCCTTCGTAATCATCTTCTTTAACCACCAATAACCAAACACAGCCATAAAAATTGCAACGATTATACTTACTTCCCATCCTGCCATGTGAGTAGTTCCTAAGAATTCAATCGGAATCCAATTTTGAATTTCAGGTGAACCTGCCGATGTCATCGTAAATGTTACAGAACCTAATGCAAGGGCTGCAGGTATAAATCTTCTTGGTAAATTTGCTTGCTTGAACAAACTTAATGCCATAGGATAAACAGAGAAAGCTACAACAAATAAGCTCACACCACCATATGTCAATACAGCACAAGCTAACACGATAGCCAATACTGCAAATTTCATACCAAGCTTATTCACAATCCATTGTGATACACTATCCGCAGCCCCCCTATCCTCCATCACCTTACCGAAAATGGCACCTAATAAGAACATTAAGTACCAGGAAGTAACGAAGCTCGCAAATCCACCCATATAGTTTCCAACGAAGTTTGCAGCTCCTTCTTCTGCCAATTGCGGAAACAAAGGTAAACCACTAAATACTGCTACAAATAATGCGCATAAAGGACCCGCAACTAGTAAGTTCATGCCTCTCATCGTTAAAAAAATTAATAATGCCAATCCGCCTACTAAACCAATCATACTTAACATTGAAGTTCCTCCTCAGTCGTTTTGATAACGCTTTCAAAATGCGATAAAAATTAAGATCCTCCTTTTTTCAGACTTACTTATTGTATAAGCAAGTTCCGTGCCAAAGTCTGAAAGTTACGAATAAACACTCGACTTATCAAACAAATTAATACTTTCGTCCATTTTCACCGGATGTCATTTACTACTTTCATTGCCATATACTAAAAAAATTCCGGAAACTCGGAAACAATATTCCGGATTTCTGGAATCTCTTATAGGTTATGTTTCTTTACTTTCTCATATAAGCTTGACTTACTAATCCTTAATAATTCTGCAGTTTTCACCTTATCATTATCACATGCCTGAAGTGCCTTTTGTAATAATCTTTTCTCTGCCAGCTCCATTTCCTCTCTATAGGAATTCATAGTAGATTGTTTTTTTTGTTGTTTTATTAAGTAAGGTGGTAAGGCATCCAGTGTGATTGATTCATCTCTCGTTAAATGAATTGCCGCTTCTATTACATTTTCTAATTCTCGAATATTTCCCGGCCATGTGTGACCCTCGAATACATGTAACACTTCTTCATTAACATGATTCACTCTCTTTCCAATCTTCCTGGACATCTTCTTAATAAAATATGGTACTAAGGTCGTTAAATCTTCTATTCTATCTCGTAAAGGGATGAGTTGAATGGGCATCACATGTATTCGATAGAATAAGTCTTCTCGAAATTTATTTTCTTCCATCATCTTTTCGAGTGGCCGATTTGTTGCTGCAATAACTCGAACATTAATAGGAATTGCTCTTATACTTCCGATTGGTTCAATTTCTCGTTCTTGTAATGCCCTTAGTAACTTTACTTGCATATGAAGTGGTAAATCTCCAATTTCATCAAGAAAGATAGTCCCACCATTTGCAAGCAGAAACTTCCCCTTTTTCCCACCTTTCTTTGCTCCTGTAAAGGACCCTTCCTCATACCCAAACAATTCAGATTCTAATAATTCATGAGGAATTGCACCACAATTCACTTTTACAAAAGGCTTATTACTTCGAGAACTTAGTAGATGAATACTATGTGCAACCAGTTCCTTCCCAGTACCACTTTCACCCCTTATTAAAACTGTAATGTCACCGTCCGATACTTTCTTAATTTGATTCTTTATTTCCATCGTCTCAGGGGTAGAGCCGATAATATCGTGAAGTGAGTATCTCACGCCGCTTAATTCTTTTTCAACAAACAATGAATCTGGAAGCTCGGAAAATAAGACATTACGAATATGGCTATTCATTGTTTTCCATTCTTGTGTATCTCGAAAGATAACAGTACCAATGGCACCAATAATTTTGTCACCTGAAAAGAACGGAATTCGATTCGCAATCATATAATTACCTTTTATATATTGGAGATCTGCAATTTCCTCTTTGCCTGTTTTCACCACAATATGCATTCTCGTATTTTCAATCACTTCTGTAACATGCCTACCTATAACGATGTCTCGGTCTACACCGAGAAATGTGCAATAGTTGCGATTTATATAAACAATGGTTCCTCTGTTGTCGACTACTACAATCCATTCGTAAGCATAATCTATGATTGCTTCGAGTAGTTTACTATCATAAATAGACTCTTTTGTCAGCATCATAAATCCCCATTCTTTCTCACACTAAGTTTTTTGACTTCAACCATTTTAACCCTTCTCTTATACTTAGATTTGAAAGGCTATCATTATTTTCGTTAATAAACTCAACAACAGCTTCTGCGTCAATCTTAGAATATTCTCTTAGAGACCAACCAATCGCCTTATTAATAAAAAACTCTTTTGTACCTGTTGACCTTACGATAATTTTCTTTAAATATGTAAAATTTGTTTCCTTCTTATATTTAAGTTGAAAGAGTATCGCAGTTCTAATTAGCCAAATGTTACCCGATTCTAACCATTTTTCCACATATTTCGTGGTTTGCTCTGGAAATCGCTTGAAATATGATCCAACCTGATTGGATGCAATGTGATCAACAGTATCCCACCAGGACTTCGTACTGATCATATATTCTAGTAATTCAATATCCTGTATATCAGGGTTGTGTTTTAATTTATGATCCATTAAATATAAAGAAATTATCTGCAGCTCTCTTTCAGGGACAGCATACATATGTTTAATAACATCAATTATGACATTTGAATCCGGATAACCGTGCTCTTGTACAAAGTTCTTTGCAACTTCTCTCATTTGAGGAGCCCTTAACCCAAAACAAGTAAACTTCCCTTTCATATATTGACTGATTTTCTCCGCTTCTTCTCTGTTTTCATATTTTTTTAAAATAGCTGTTATGTTTTCTACATATGAACTCATTATCTCTAACTCCTTTACTTCTTTAATTAAGGTATTCGTAAATCATTTAGCAATTTCCTTCTTGAAAGGAAAATTACTTCAAACTCAAAAAAAAAACCCGGTTCTCCGGGTTTTTTCGTGTTAGTATTGACATCCTGCACAGTAGAAACATTTTCTAGACGAAACGGTTTCATGAATAATCGTATTACCACACCTATTACAGGTTTCTCCTCCTCGGTCGTAAACGTAGCAATGGTCATTATACCCACCTGTTAATTGATCTTGTTTATGAAGTGGCATTTCCATATATCCACCTAATTCAAACGCCCTATTTAGTACGAACTGTATGCTTTCATACAATTTCTTTACTTCCTCAACTGATAAATCATTACATTTTCGAGTTGGAAGAATTCCTGCATAATAGCATATTTCATCTGAATAACAATTGCCAATACCCGCTATAAACGATTGATCTACCAGTGTTGTTTTCAGTTTTCCTTTCTTTTTCTCCATTAACGACTGAAATAATTCCAATGTAAAGGAAGCTTCATTCGGTTCTGGTCCTAGATCAGAAAGTTCCTCTAGTACCTCTTGTGAGGTTAGCAAATGTAAATACCCTAAGCGAAGTCCGATAAAAAACAACTCTTTCTCATGAAAGTAAAAAATCACTTGTTTCGTTCGCTTTGGTTGGTCTTCTTCCGTTCCAACATACATGGTTCCACCAAGCATAAGGTGTAATAAAAGGACATAGCCGTTATGCATGTGAAAGAGCAGGTGTTTTCCTCTTCTGGAGATTGATTGAATGGTTTGACCAATTACATGTTGTTCAAAGGTTGAAACTGGAACATTTATTGATTTTTCCCTATTTACTATTACTTGAGTGATTGTCTTGTGACTGACTTGTTTTGTTAATAATTCACGATAATTTTCCATTTCCGGTAACTCAGGCATGTTCATCCACCTTTTTTACCTCATAGCATCTGCTCTTTTATTTGGAACCATGTTGGTAATAAGTGGTTACCCTACATTTTTGATGGAGCTCCAATACCCAATAGACGTAAACCTTCTTTGAGAACAATTCCTACTGCATATGCAAATTGCAGTCTTGCAGGTTGTAAACTCGAATCATCTATAATTTTCACTGCATGATAATAGGAGTTAAATTCTTGTGCTAAATCTAGTAGAAAACGGGCAATTAAAGAAGGGTCATGTTCCACACATGCCTTCTCGATGATGAACGGAAAGCGAGATAGCAGCTTTATCACTTCAACTTGATTACTTTCATCACTTGAAATCACATCACTTGTAAAAGTAAAATCCCCTTTTTCTAATAAGGATTGGATACGAGCAAATGTATATTGAAGATAAGGGCCGGTTTCTCCCTCAAATGCTAACATTTCTTCTAGTGAAAATTCAAAATTATGATTTCGATGGTGCTTCAAGTCGTGGAAAATTACTGCTCCTACACCAACTTTCTCGGCAATATCATTTTTATTTAACAAAGCAGGGTTTTTATCTTCAATATTCTTACTAGCTAATGATATTGCTTCTCGTAACACTTCGTTAAGAAGAACCACCTTCCCTTTTCGGGTCGACATTTTCTTTCCGTCCTTGAGAATTAACCCAAAAGGCACATGTTGAAATTGCTCAGACCAATCATAGCCCATCTTCTTAATAACAGCCTTCACCTGATTAAAGTGAAGAGTCTGTTCTTGACCAACTACATAGATTGCTTCATCAAATTGATATTCTTTTTTTCTGTAAAAGACAGAAGCTAAATCACGTGTTGCATATAAAGTAGCACCGTCTGATTTTACTAGTAAACAAGGTGGCATTTCATCACCAAGGTTCACGACATAGGCTCCATCAGATTTTATTAAAAGGTTTTTATTCTTAAGTTCATCAACAACATCTCCCATTTTATCATTGTAAAATGACTCCCCTTGAATATAATCAAAACTGACACCTAACAAATCAAATATTCGATTGAATTCCACTAATGAGAGGTCTCTAAACCACTTCCACAGTTTATTAGCTCTTACGTCACCATCTTCTAAACGTTTAAACCATTCTCTTCCTTGTTCGTTTAGTACAGGCTCTCCTTTTGCTTTCTCGTGAAAATCGACATATAGACGAAATAGTTCTCGAATGGGATCTTCCTTTATTGCCTCATCATTTCCCCATAATTCATATGCAGCCATTAACTTTCCAAACTGTGTACCCCAATCACCAATATAATTAATTTTGGTCGTAGAGTATCCGTTCTTTTCATAAATTAATCCAAGAGAATGACCAATTACGGTAGAACGTAAATGTCCCATTGAGAAGGGCTTTGCAATATTCGGTGAAGAGTAATCAATGACTATATGCTTCTCTATTCCCAAATTAGTGGAACCATATTGTTCTTGCTTTGACAAAATCACCTTCATTGTTTCTACGTAGATTAATCCTGGTTCGAGCGTAATATTTACAAATCCACCTTCATGCGTAACACGACGAAAATAAGGATGCTGGATCTTTTCAGCAAGCTCCTTCGCAATAATGGCCGGGGACTTTCTTAACTCTTTTGCAAGAGTAAAGCAAGGAAACGCTACATCACCAAAATTCTTATACTTAGGTCGTTCTAACAACTGAAAAATTTGTTCACTACTTAGTGAAAGAAACTGTGTTAAAATGTCTGCCGCTTTTTTTAAATACATACCTTTCCTCCTCAATTATGAAGCTAAAAATAAATAAAAAAACTCCCGTCTCTTTATAAGAGACGAGAGTTTTATCCCGTGGTACCACTCTAATTGTTCAATTTCTCGAACCACTTTCTCACTTGATAACGGCTGATGCCGGCGCACCCTACTGATTTTCAGGTTCGCATCTCCGAAGTGCGCTTCATAGCAATGATTGACCAGGCTCTCACCGTCCCTGGTTCGCTTCACAAGAGCATAGCTACTACTTTCTTCATCTACAATTTCAATTATTAGTTTGTTTAATTATATACAAATAGTAAATATTTTCAAGTAGTTTTTTATCGTTTGGCTTTTTCCCATAAATTATTCTACTTCGAATAAGACGAGTAAAACGTTTGAGATGTCTCGTCAATGGAATAAATATATACTCTGTACTACATATAAATGCCTTTTTAATAGGTAAACATTATTTACCATCAATGATTCAATTGTTACTGACGAACACTACATTTAGGCTTTCATAAAGCTAAACCTACTTCAAGGAGGTCATTACTATGGGTAAAAAACATAGAAATCGAATTAATCAGCCTAAAAAGAATAACCATATACCACCTGAAGCAATAGTTGCTGAACACGAAGCACATGCAAAAGAAAATTCAGCAGACGGTGGAAGAAAGAATAAGCAGCAGTTTTAATATGTACTAAATCAAGAAACGTGGCTATTCAAGTCACGTTTTCATTATCTTACATGAATTCTTCTTATTTTCTTCCATCCCTCAGGCTGTAATTGATAATAGGTCATTCCTCTTATTCCTTCATCAAAATATAAGATATCCCATGTCCGAATAAATCTGGCTTTTGTATTCTTAGGCATAAGATCTTGCACATTAAACGTTCGAAATACTTCATAAATTGCTTCGTCATGATTAGATGCCATCACATCATAACGATACACTTGTCGGTATCCCTTTTTTTGTCCAATTTTAGGGGTTTGCATGATTGTAATATCAAAGCTTATTTTCTCTTCTTCTACCTTTGTTATCACCGGAGGATGCAAATTAATCACCTCAAGTCATTCCTTTTTCATAATCATACCGAACGATTTCTGAATATTTTGTCAAATAAACTCATAAAAATATGACAAGTTTTGTCGTATTTTGTCTTCATTCACATAATTAGTAAAAGACCATACGCTATTCTAATAAGGGGGAAATAGCATGTGGTCTATCAATGAAATAATTAGTAGCATTCTTTTGAAAACGAAAAAAGTAAAAACACAGACGACAATTACAGAAGAAGCATTCGCTCAGTTTAAAGAAAAACTTTCGCAGACTACAGCTATACCACCAATACTATTTGGACAAGAAGAGCGTGGCATCGTATCTTTTATTAAAAAAGAGACGACTAAATTCAATGTAAATAATATTACACGTACATCTGCATACTTAGAATTTTATAAAAGAAACAAAGAAATACATTGGTCATTTCTGGCACATATGGTTTCCAGAAACGGTGGTTGGAATATGACAGACATTAAAGGAAGTTTACTTAACGAACTGCTGCCTTCTACTAAAGTAGATCTATTCTTTGAATTTCTCGAAAAGGCAAATGCTTTCATTTTCCATGATGCATACCCTCAGCTTTTGCTATATGAACACAGTAAAAAAACAGGTCGAAACCTGTTTCATTTACTACCATTTTTCTCTGTCTCTTCATTCATGAAGCCTATTTGGGAGCTCTTTTTGCGAGAGAACAATTCTGCATTTTTAACCATTGCACTTATATTAAATGAACAATATATGATTCAAACTCGACTAATTGAGCACTCCAAATATGAAGTTGAGGTACTAGATTCTTCTTTATTTAAAGCTCAAGAAACTTTTGGTTTTACTGATGTCTTATTTCCTTATAAAAGGAGACAGAAAACGGAGCTGGCCGGCGCAACTGTTCGTGGCTTTGCCAATGTTACGAATAGAATTTACATCGGTAAAAGCTTGTATGGAATTTTATTTCACTGCATCTATAATCAAGCATATGAGTATGCCATTACAACAACACATACTGGTTCAAGATGTGATTTTTGGCCACAATTTTTCACTGATAAGAAGTTAACTGATTCCAACAAAATTTACAGTCCGATATTAACTACTGTTTGGCCAAATGTCTCTCACACGTATAAAACGGAAGATTGGTTTCAATCGGTTGAAGTTATGGAGCAATTAAAGACATACCAAATACCTTCTACGTATAAGAAAAGTAAAAATTATAAATCTGACTTAAATAAACTACGTTCTATACAGTCGATGAAGGATAAATTATCTAAATAATTCCTTCACCTTAGGTACCGTGTAGTGACTTCCGCCACGATCTTTTACATTTTCAATCATCATCGTAATGAGTAGAGATGCATCTTGATTAACGGCTACAAACCAGCCATTTTCTTCTCCTGCTATATCCTTTGAAGCTTTTAACTCAGCTGTTCCAGTCTTACCAGCAATGTTTACTCCTTCAATTACAGGGTCATATCCTGTGCCTGAAGGATGATTGATGACATCATACAAGCTTTTGTAAATGAACTCTGTATGTTCAGGTGATAGGATATCCTTCTTCCAAAAATCTGGGTTTGATTCCTTTTTCTCAAGGTATGGCTTTACCATACTTCCACTGTTTACAAACACAGAATACGTGCTAGAAAGATGGATTGGACTCATTTGAACTTCTCCTTGGCCATAGCCGGAATCAGCAAGTAACCCTTCTGATGAAAAGCCCTCGTTCGTAACTGTAGATTTTGCTGTAGGAAATTCATATTCAAGCTCTTCTCCAAATCCAAATGATTGTAAACCTTGTGCGAACTTATCATTTCCTATTGCTAAAGCCGTTCTAGCAAAATAGATGTTATCACTCGTTACAAGAGCATCGTGTAAGTTAACGGAATCTAACTTAGAAGAAACTCTTGTAATCGTTTTTCCACCCCAATTGTCCTTTGCCCATTCTTTTCCTTCTATTTTCATCTTCTCCTCTGGATCTGTGACTCCTGTTGTTAATCCAATTGAGGCTGTTAATGGTTTTAAAGTAGACCCTGGAGCATATGTTTTATTAAATCTTGCCATTAACGGTTTAAATGGATGCTCATTCAGTGATTTCCAAGTTGCACCTGACATGCCGAATATAAAGTCATTCGGATTATATGATGGCGAACTGACAAGAGCTAATGTTTCACCTGTTTTCGGGTTTATTGCTACTACACTACCTGCATCTCCGTTTAATTGTGAAAAGGCATTAGCTTGTAAAGTAGCATCAATGGTTAACGTAATAGTTTCTCCGTTTTCAGCTGGCTTTTCCGCGATAACTTCCCCGTCTGGAATGAATATCTTCCACCCTGTCTTCCCTCGTAGGCGCTCTTCAAAAACCTGTTCTAACCCAACTTTACCTACTTTCGAACTTCTTGTATAATCTTTATCCTTCATCTGCTCTAGTTGCTCAGCACTTATCGTTTGAACATACCCAATTAGATGGGCTGCACTCTCACCAAGTGGGTAATATCTAGAAGGAACTTCCTTTTTTAGAAAAACTCCATTTAAAGAACTTACCTTAACTGCAAGGTCCTGGTTATTTGGATCGATTTTCTTTATCGGTACAAATAAATCAGGTTTCACCCACCCTTCATTAAGTTTCCCCTCAATCTCCTCAACTGAAAGCTGTAATAAGGTGGATAGCTCCGTTATTATTGTTGCTTTCTCCTCACCAAGTTTCCCAGGTTCAATACCTACTTCGTATACCTTCCCGTTCTGTGCTAGAGGAGTGCCATTTCGATCATAAATTTCTCCTCTTAGTGGCTCGCTGGAGGAAACCTTTATTTCTTGCCCATCTTGAAGCTGCGGGAAAATATATGTTGAATCCCAGTTCACAAACCAATTATAGCCCTTCTCTAATTCTTCTTTCACGACGATTGCTTTATGTGAAAACTCAACTTTTCCGGCAATAGTATCCATCGAAACGGTATATGGAAAAGTGATTTCTTCCTTATCCTTCGTTTCCACTTCTTCTTTCGGTTTATTAAACGTTATTTTTACGTTTTCAGCTTCAATTCCACTATAAATATTTTGATACCTTTTTGAAAACTCCTCACGTGTTACTTTTTCCTTTGTACTTGCCGAGAGCTGTTCATACATGGAATCAAAATCTTGCTTATTCCAATGACTAACATACTCAGCAAAGCGATCTTCCGGCTTTGGTTTATCAGAACATGCTGACAATAGCACGATCATAAATATAACAAGAAAAAGCTTCTTCAAATCAATCTTCACTCCTAACAAAAATTACTGTTTAAATATATGTTCTATTAATGAAGGTAATTCTCTCATAGACTCAAAGGAATATTTTGTATCAGCATTACCCCAGTAATCATTTCGTTTCCAAATCGTATGTAGTCCAACATCGCCTGCTGCCTTAATATCGTGGGCAGGATGATCACCAATATAAATCGCCTGTTCTTCACTAACCTTTAGATTATGTAGAGATGCTTCGAAAATTCTACCATCCGGTTTCTTCAGTCCAATTTCTTCAGATATGATGATATCATCGAAGAATTCAGCTAATTTCAAAGCATGAATCGTTGCTTTTTGAAAATCAGTTTTTCCATTTGTAATCATGCCTAGTTTATATTGGCTATTCTTCAGTTCTGATAACATGTTAATCGTACCCTCAAAGCATACACAATGTTCACTGAAGTGATTCCAATAATCATCTAATAACTCATTACGCGATAAATTGATTTCTGGGTACATAAGCAGCAACTCATCATAAACAACATCCTTCCACTTGTGTCCGAATTGTTCAAGTGCAACAAATTCCCTATAAAATTCAGGAAAAGATATAGAGGTACTGTTAGACAATAATCGGTCGTACTGCGAGTTCAAGAACAAATAGAGGCTTTTTTCACGGTCATGTAACGTACAATCCAAATCAAAAATAATAGCTTTTTCTATCAATTTCTCACCTCCTAAACTTACAAACTGGGACTCTATTTATTATAGCGTAACTTCCAAAACACCTATAACAATATGAATAAATTTCCAAAAAATAAAGAAAAAACGACGAGAGAATTCTCGCCGTCTAATTGGGCTAAACGTATCATACTAAAAAAAAAAAGAAACAATGGCTATTTCTTACTGATATTGAAATCTTCTTCTAATCTTCTTCTTCATCTTCCCACACTTCTTCTACAACTTGTTTTGTTAATAAGTAATCGAATACAATATCGGCAACTTCATCTACTTCTTCATCACTAGGGACATAACCTCTTATTAATAATTGCTCATAAATGAATTCAGCTAATTCCTCTGTGTCAATAACCACTTCAATTTCTCTCACGTTATCACCCCTTATTCCGATTTATGTGTCAATATTTTCTTTTATGATAAAAAGATTTCTCCAGAATAAAAGAAATAAGTTCTAACTTTCGAAGAACCTCATAATTATTTAATAAAGTGGACAAGCCACAAAGGAGGAACATTTATGGAGAAAACATATCATTATACATATGAGTCGAAAAATAAGGCTAGCTATAGTAACGTTGAGGATGTTTCAATTTTTGATGATGTGATGGAAACAGTTACGAATAAGATGTTTAAAGTTATTTTATTCGGAGGTATACCCTTTTTCGTATGGGTAATCATTTCAGCTATGGTGAAGTTTTAACTATGTTTCTTCATTTTTACTTGATGTAAATTTCGAAAGGTTTTCCATCACTAATTCCATTACATTTTTATATTCCTCATCTTCAAATAGCTCATAGAGATATTTATAATCATTGTAAACATCTAGTAATCCATCGATAATAGCTTTTCTTTCCTGTTTTAATCGAAGGAGTTCCTTTTCAGTTTTTCGCTGCTTATTCATAGACTGTAACATCTCCATCACTTTAGTTTCTTTTGTCTTCACATAAATCACATCTAACTTTTGTAAAAAAATCGGAGCATGTTCATGGTCAGCAATAAGAGTAATTTCATCTTCACTCGCTTCTAGCCATTCACCGTCTGATAATCGTGATAATTCATAGATTTTATCTTCCCATGCATCTTTTTTATATCTCCAAATCTCTGTTCTTAGTCCGACAATTTTAAATAAGTCTTTACCGTATCCCTTGACTTGAACAAGGTCACCGAAGTAATACTTGAATTCAACTTGAAGTGACTCTTGATTTGTTTTTTGATCGTCATACTCCAGAATACTTTCAAGTGTATCTTCTAAATAGAGACCTTCTTTATTATTTAATTCATAAGCAAAATTCCCATTTAAACTCTTAACCTTAGAAATTTTACTGACCGTACCATACAGAGAAATGACAACAATGTCTCCAACTTTAAACTTTGGCTTATTTTCCTCCATTTTTATCACTCTCCCATTGGTAACGTATCAATTAATTACTGTAGTATATGCTTTTCACCCAAGAATCGCGATACATGAATGTGCATTTTTGACAAAATAAAAAAGTATAAAACAACCTATCATTTGCAAGGTTGATTTATACTTTTTTGTTTAGCTTCCTGTACTTGCAAAGGCCTTCAAGCCTCTATTCCAAAACATATAGGCTAACATACAAGAAACAATGGCGACAAGTGGTGTCCAAAGAGCAAACCATTTATATCCTTCTCCTCCTATAAAATAGGCAGCAGGGTAAAAAGCGGTAAATCCATATGGTATAAACCATGTTAAGAATAATCCGATTCCCTTATGGTAAATGGTAAGCGGATATCTGGCAAAGTCACTTAAATTAAAGACAGCCCACACGATTGGCAAGCTATCAATCATCCAAAATGAGAATGTCGCAAAGAATAAATTGATTGCAACAAAAATCATTCCTGAAGATATAATCATAATAACTAATAATACTATCTCGACTACGCCCCATGTTACATCTAAATGAGGAGTTGCAATCGTCATGATGATGATTCCAATAATGATTTGACCTAATCCATCCTGCTGGAGACGATCTGCGCATAAATGAAATAGTGGGTTTATCGGACGAATTAACAAACGATCTAACTGTCCGGGTCTAATGTATTGCCATCCCAACGTCCATAGATTATCAAAGAAAATATGATGAATGGACCTGCCTGTTGCAGCCACTCCATAAATAAACAATATTTCATAAAACGACCATCCATTTAATTGTTCTATATGATCAAAGACTACTTTCACAAAGAAAATGGAGGCAAATTGCTGAAGTATGACAGAAAAGATCCCAATTAAGAAATCAACTCGATACTCCATCATGACCTTCATATGGTTTTTCGCAAACACCCAATATAATTTCGCATACCTGGTCATCATAATCCTCCTAACCTCCGAATATCGTAATCTTCTTTAATGCCTGTGCCCATATAAATCTCACACATACGTACAAGGCAATCAGCCATATAAGTTGAATGGATATTGCCCAATAAGCATCTGTGCCTGAAATAATTCCTGTATAAATGGATACAGGTACATATACCATCGCCTGGAATGGCAGGTATTCACTTACTGCTCTTAACCATTCAGGAAATAACACAACAGGTACTAGCGCTCCTGAGAAAAAGGTAATGACCCCTTCCTTTAACACTCGCATTCCCCAAATGTTAATCGTCCAAAAAGCAATGACTCCAACAAGAAAGTCAAAAAATGTTCCAATCCAAATACCAACAAAACTGCTAACAATGAATAATAGCATTGCTTCAATTGATGATGGTGTATTTAACTTCATGAACAGAATAACGATGACGATAATCGGTAATGTTTCACGGAAGAACACTGTTAATTTTGAACCCACATCAACTGATATTAATTTAAAAATTAAGTCGTACGGTCGTAGTAATTCAATCGCTATATCACCACTTCTGATCCTTTCTGCCAGTTCATTTCCTATACCACTAACATAGCCTTGAAGTAACATGGCAACCACTATATACGTAAGCATCGTTGAGATATCGATATTCTCTATCGATGAACGATTCGCGTAAACTGCATGCCAGAAATAATACATGATCAACAAACGCATAATTGTTGAAGCAGATCCTGCCCAGTACCAGGCTGAGTAAGCGGTGTCCATTTGCATTTGTGATTTAGTCAGTTGCCAATACATTTTCATGTTTATCACTCATTTCCCGCTTGTTATAAATGTCCTCAACAATGGACTCAATCTTCGGATCACTCACACTTAAATCTTGAACATTATAATGATTCATAATTGTTGAGATGACGAATGAACTTGACGTTTCCTCATGATCAAATGACAAAGAGATCTTACTTTCATCGTTTGATTGTAGAATATCCACTTTTCCATCCAGTTCGTTTGGTAACACAAATGATTCCTTTTGAATTAAATCAAAATGAATGACTCGTTTTTGGCCAAATTGTCGTTTGATATTGGCAAGATCTCCATCATATAGAATCGTTCCATCATCTATAATGATCAAACGTTCACAAATTTCTTCGATGTCTTGCATATCATGTGTGGTCAATACAACCGTCGTTCCCCATCTAGCATTCATTTCTTTAATAAATTGTCGTATTCGAACCTTAACGGCAATATCCAATCCAATTGTCGGTTCATCCAGGTAAACTACAGATGGACGATGCAGGAAGGCAGCAGCTAATTCACACCTCATTTTTTGACCTAAGCTAAGCTGACGAACCGGAATTCCTAATAAAGGTTCTAAATGAAGGACCTCTGTAAACATAGTTACTGTGTCCTGATATTCTTTTTCTGGTATTTCGTATATATGTTTTAATAAATCAAAAGACTCACGTACAGGAATATCCCAAAACAATTGTGTACGCTGACCAAAAACAGCTCCTATGTTTTTGGCATTCGTTTGTCTCTGTTTGTACGGAACAATTCCATTAACAGTTACTTCACCGCTAGTAGGTGTTAAAATACCGGTTAACATTTTTATCGTTGTAGACTTTCCAGCACCGTTTGCCCCAATGTAGGCAACCGTTTCCCCTTGCCCAATGGTGAAACTAAGTCCTTTAACGGCTTGCTTCACTTCATATCTCCGATTAAACAACGACTTTATCGCACCTGATAAACCAGGGTCTCTCTTTGCAATTTTGTATTCCTTTTTTAAATCTTTAACAATGATCATAAAACCCTCCACGAACATATAATCTCTTTTTTGCACACAAAAAAACCACAGACAACTAATCTGTGGTTAACTTCGTTATAATAACGTATTGTTAGACAAACAGTAGTCGGCTAGTAGAAACACTATGGTGTTGTTGGTTCGATCGATTTTGTTTAACCCACATGTTTCTCATGCCTCCTTCAATATTTTCTATCAAATTATAACTCTACTGCATAAAAATGTAAAATGTTTTTTATACTTTATCAATTTAAAGCAGTGGGGGACAGGCCCCCATTACTTTAAATTGATAAAGTGCATGGTTGAATAAAAAAATAGCACTCCAAAGGAATTGGGGTGCTATTTTACTATTCGTTTAGTTTATATAAGTCCCACGCGTGGTCAAAAATTGACATGCTTGGGAGGTAAGAACCGTTCAGTTCTAAATAATTAGTTAGTTCATAGTAGTCTGTTGACTGTTTTGGGAAGCTATGGTCATCATAAGCTGCATTAGCAAATGCTGCAATTTCATCCGTTGGTTTATTCATTCGATATTTTAATAGAAAATGATAAAATGATCGTGACAACTTCAGTTCCTCCTGGTTCAACCAATATGGTCATACTGATTTTCCATTATAGAAGGAAATACGTGTAATGTCCAATCCTTACTTACCAAAATAGTTCATTTTCAGCCAACGTGGTATTTCCATTAGTTGTTGATACGTCAATTGTGTATTTAATTTTTTTGTATCAATTAACATTAATTGATTCTCAATTTCATCCGTTGTTTTTTCTGTTTGATACATCATTCCGCAATCATCACAACAGATACAAGGAGTCTCTGTAATTGTAATGGCCCTTGAACCATCCGGAAGTTCCCAATATACCGTGTTCACTCCTTGTTTTGCATTGGATGAGTCGCACCAAATACAAATCATTCACCTTCACCTCATTCATTTCCTTGCGTATTTTTCTTTTGCTCAGCAAGGTACTTCTTTTCCTTCAGTTGATCTCGTTTTTCACGTTTATCTTTTAAAGAGCTATGTTCAGGATTTTCCGTATACGTATTTCGCCTTTCTAATCGATTTAACCCTTCTGGTACAAGAGTATAGTGATGGTCATTCATTAACCCAGCAATCCCGATTTTTGAATCCTTTTGCATATAGTTCGGATAGACTTCACCAAAATAATCATCAGCTTTACCTGGTACATAATTATCGGGTTCTGGGTACGTCGTAATCACACCCTCAAAGTTTCGTAATACAACTTTATCTGGACTTTGAGAAAGTAAATAATTGGGTTGTAACGATATTTTCCCTCCACCGCCTGGAGCATCTACGACAAACGTCGGAACAGCATAACCGGATGTATGTCCTCGCAATCCCTCAATAATTTCAAGACCTTTTGAAACGGGTGCACGAAAGTGTCCAATCCCCTCTGAAAGATCACATTGATAAATATAATAAGGTCTTACACGTATTTTAACTAAGTCATGCATCAGCTTCTTCATGATGGCAACACTATCATTTATTCCTGCTAGAATAACAGATTGATTACCTACTGGTACCCCAGCATTTGCCAGCATTTCACAGGCACGTTTTGATTCCTCTGTAATCTCAATCGATGTATTAAAATGTGTATTCAACCATACTGGATGGTATTTCTTAAGGATATTACATAAGTTTTCTGTTATCCGCTGTGGAAAGACAACTGGTGCCCGTGTACCAATACGAATAATCTCTACGTGAGGAATGTCACGTAAATTTTTCAATATATACTCTAAGATTTGATCATTAATTAATAATCCATCTCCACCCGAAATGAGTACATCACGTATTTCAGGATTGCTTCTAATATAACTTATTGCCTGATCCATTTGTTTCTTCGGTACACCCATTCCAATCTGACCTGAAAATCGTCTTCTCGTACAGTATCTGCAGTACATTGAACATTGGTTTGTAACTAAAAACAATACCCGGTCTGGATAGCGGTGTGTCAAGCCAGGGGTTGGTGAATCTTCATCCTCGTGTAACGGATCCTCTTGGTCATATTTTGTTTTATTTAGCTCTTTTGAAATTGGAACAGATTGCATGCGTATCGGACATCTTGGATCATCAGGGTTCATAAGTGATGCATAATAAGGTGTGATATTTAGGGGAATCGTTTTCGTTGCAATTTTCACACCTTCTTCTTCATCAGGAGTTAAATTGATCACTTTACGTAAATCATCAAGCGTTCTAATCGTATTCGTGAGTTGCCATACCCAATCATTCCATTGTTCCTCCGTCACATCTTTCCACAGCTCAATATCCTTCCAATGACGCGTTGGTTTAAACACTTCGTTTATCATATATACCCCTCCTTCATTAAGCCTATAAAAGAAAACTTAACCTAGTATATGTGGGGATAAGTTAAAAAGTTATTTCGTTTGCAAACGCTTTCTTTTATATAACGTCAAAGACTAATTAGGACAAGTCCTTTACCCAAACATTCATATCTTCAAGTTTGTCGTATATATAGCAATTGTTCATCATTCGTCCTTTATACTTATAGCCTAGTTGCTTTAATGATGCATTCATTCCGAAGGATAATGCCCGTGCAATTGAATAAGCACAGAAGATTCTCTTGCTTATTAGATCTTGTTCAATCCTTTCAATCAAGTGCTTCATTAGACCATGTGAACGATGTTCCGGTAATGTCGCACAATCAGAGATTTCAGCATTCGAGTATTGGAAATCAATTCCTGCTGATGCACTGCTCACGAGTACACCATCTTTTTCAACAACAAAAAATACAGTATTCACTTTCATGATCTTCCTAATATAACTAGTATCATTCAACGGAGTCGGATATACTTGAAATACTTTCTTATATAAATCCGAAAGTGCCTCAGCATCTATTGGCGTTCCCTTTCTCAACTTATATCCACCTGGCATCTCACCTAGCTGTTTAGATATGGGCAATTTTAATACATCCTGCAAAATTTTATCCTCTTTCAACCAGTTATCATTTTTCTTTCTGGCCGGCTCAAAGTACATCGTTAAAGCATAAGCATGACTTCCGTGAAAATACCCCTCAAATATCGCTTCAAGCAAAAATCCCTTTTCAACAAAGACATGCACGTGCTCTCTTCTTGAATATAAAATTGCCTTTGAATAAGATTGTTTGGCAGCTAACTCCATCACCTTATCTGCTATTGAAGTTATATTTCCACGATAATCATCCAAACGTATACGCTGATTAAAATGATCAAAACAAACGGAAAGATAGAAGTTTTCTCCTTCAATAACCTTTTGCTCGTAGTAATCCTGTTTATTCACACCACTCCTCCTTCCTCTTATTACATCCTACGAGAAACGATGATTCGATATGAATATAAAAAAAATCGACAACGTATTGCCGACTTTTAGAATTGATCCGATTGACTAGTAACACTTTTATTACGTATCCCAGATCTTCTTATAAACACATTTGCATGAATATCAACCTTTGCATCCGCAAAATATTCATTCCATTCCTTCTTCATCTTTTTGAAATCATGATAATGTTGTCTTTGGAGAATTTCACCAAATCCAAAGATGTCCGCTTCTAGCTCCTGTAATTTATTTATGGTTTCCTTAATTTGATTCTCTAATTCAGTCTCTACTTGCTTTTCATAATCCTCATATGTATCAATTCTCTCTAGATCGCCCTTACATTGTGAACCTTCAATCCTAGCTTCCACATTAATTACTGCAGAAAATGCTGGTACACCACGTATTACCTTTGAATCAATGTCTGTATGCGAGCGTGTAACACGTAAATCCAAATAATGCTCTTCTTCACCTTTACATGGTATGGTCAAGCTTGTGCTTTGGATATTATCAAGCCATAAATAATTTCGAGTATCATTTATTGTAAGTTTATCTACTAATTTATCTCCCTTAAATACAGCTAAACCAGCAACTTCGACTAACGCTTCAGGCTCAACCTTCTGCATATTTTCAACTGAATTCCCTTTCTTAGGGTCTCCTTTAATTTTAATCATTGCAATAGTAGGCTCTCTGCCTGCTGAGGTTAATGCTGAAATAAAATCAGTTAATCGAACGTTAGGATCTCCTCCCCATTCTTTATAAAAGGATTCAATTTGTTTATTTAATTTTAAAGATGAAACCTTTTGGAGAGTATAGGTTGTTTTCAAGGCATCGTCAGCATTGCCGCCTTCAAAAAGGAAAATATTAAAGTCATTGCGAAATTCACCGCTTCGTTCTAAAAAGTCTATGAATTCAGTGACACCTTCTTTCGCTACTTGTTGGTCGATGATAAAGACGCGAGTATGAGAATAGATAAGCTGCCTTGCAATCCCAACATTCATTCGATGAGCAAGTTCAGATAAAGAGTTTCCTTCTTGAGAAAAAGTGGTTGAAGGTGCATTGCCTTGTGCTTCCATTTTTGAGTTTTCTGTGGCATTTAAAACTTCTACTGTTAATTTATACTTATGCTCCTTACCTTTTTCTACCGCAAGACCCGTTACTATCCCAATATCGTTTAATTCAACTCGATCCCAACAACCAGTTACAAAACAGAGACATAGTGTAAGCAACAGATAAATCTTTATTTTCATTCAGACTGTTCACCTTCCATTTTTGGCGGACTGGGTTTAGACATATTCTCTTGTCGCTCTGGTGCTTCAGTTTTTAAATATTTGGGTCTATTTTTGTTTGCCCAAAAAGGCAGTCTAACAAATACATCAGTTTGATCCTCAAGTATTAAAGGTGCAACTGGAGTTAAGTAAGAGACTCCAAAAGAGCGAAGACTTGTTAAATGCATGACCATGAGGACTAAAAATGCCAGTACGCCAAATAAACCAAATACTGAAGCCGCTAAAATAATGACAAATCTTAAAAGTCTAGTTGAAATAGAAAAATTATAAATAGGAGAAACAAAACTTGCAATCGCCGTAAAAGATACAACGATAACTAGAACGTTTGACACGAGCCCCGCTTCTACAGCAGCTTGTCCAATAACTAAGGCTCCTACAATCGAAACGGTTTGCCCAACTGCTCTCGGCATTCTAACTCCTGCTTCTCTTAGAACTTCAAAGGTTAATTCCATAGCTAATATTTCAATCACAGCCGGAAACGGAACTCCTTCTCTTTGTGCCTGTACACTAATTAAAAGTGTTGTTGGCATTAACTCCTGATGAAATGTTGTGATAGCTACGTACAAAGATGGTAAGACGAGAGCGATCATAAACGAAAAATATCGAATAAACCGAATAAAGGAGGCCATAACAAACGGCTGGTAATAATCTTCAGATGCTTGAAAGAAGTCTGTAAAGACAACTGGTGCAACCAATACAAACGGGCTTCCATCAACAATAATTATGACTTTTCCCTCAAGTAAGTTCGCACTTGCACTATCAGGGCGTTCTGTATTATTAATTAGTGGGAAGACAGTAAAGCTTTTATCTGTAATATATTCATCAATAATTCCCGAGTCTAATATATAACTCGTGTCGATTTTCTTAATTCGAGACCTAACCTCATTTACAATATCCTTATTAACAATGCCATCAATATAACTAATTACAACCGATGTTTGCGTATCTCTTCCCACAATGTGAGATTCGAATCTAAGATGTGGGTTTTTAACCCTTCTTCTTATTAAGCTAACATTTGTCTCCATGGACTCTGTAAATCCATCTTTCGGCCCTCGAATAATGGTTTGAGTACTTGGTTCATTAATACTTCGATACTGGATATCAAAAATCTTTAGACACAATACTTCTTTAACATTTTCAACGAACAAGACAACATATCCCGATAGTATATACCAAATAACTTCATGTTCCTTTGTTACAAACTTATGAGATAACCCAGAAAGATACTTCTTGCGAAATGCCTCAAAAGACTCCTCGTTCTCTATTTGTGTTAAGTCTTCTACTGACAACGATAGAGGCTCCACAATTTTTTCCGTTAATTGCTTCGAATCAATCATACTGTCTAAATAGCAAAGAAACCCCTTTTGCTTACCTATCATTATGTAATCCTGAGTAAAGTCAATGGACTCTTGAAAGGTATTTTTACAGAATTGATAGTTTTTAGTCAGTTCTGGTGTGATTTCTTTAGGCTGCTTTCCTACTTCAAGCAGTTCAGCACTCGTACTAGGGTTAGATTTCTGTATACTTTTTTGTGAGCTAAACAGTTTTGTTAGATTGATCACCCTGCCTGTCCCCCTTCTTCCCTTTTGTTCTCCAGACAACTATTGGAAATAAGAGAAAAGGAATTACGATTTGAAACGGTATATGCAAATACATCGGTACAAATTTTAATCCTTCCTGAATATGCTCTGCAAAATTATCACTAATAAAAATAGAACTTGCCGAAATTACCATTGCCATTGGAAATACAAAATTTCTATAAGATATATTGCCTAAAAACTCAAGGCCTTTTAAGCCCCCATAAGTGAAAACTGCAACCTTAATAATGACACCAAACATCATAATGAATACAATAAGTAGATCAACTCTCTCAAGAAAATCTAAAAGTGATATCTCTCTCGCAGCAGATAATAGCGGGAAGGTTGATCGGTTTTTCATTTCGAAACCAAGTGTTGCAATTTGAACGATTGAAGCATAAACGAGGAGTCCACCAGCAGCTAATAACGAAATGATGCTAACCCTCCGAATATATTTGGAGTTTGACACATATGGAAAAATAACCGTGAATACAATTAACTCTCCAAATGGAAATGTTAACAAGGAAGGAAAGATTGCACTTACTACTGGGCCAATCCCTTCTGGCATAATTGGCAATAAGTTCTCCATGTGCAGTTCACTAGACAGTAATATCCCAACACCTATTCCAATAATAAAAATAATGACATACGGTAAGAATATTTCGCTCGTTCTTCCAAGGACCTCAATTCCTAAATATAATACGTAAGTAATCATACACATCATGATAATGGAGATTACTTCAATAGGAGTTTTTGGCAAAATAGAAGACGTTAATAATTCACAAAAATCTCGCAACACCCTTGCTGCAATATAAAAGAAATACACAACATACAAAAAGGTAAGACCCTTAGCCATCCATTTACCAAGTGCAAACTCCATGATTTGGAATAAATTCTTGTCTTTTACCCTTGAAACCAGAGTATAGTAAAAAAGAACCAGTCCAACTCCCATAGAAGTAGCAACTGCTATCGCAATCCATGCATCTTGTTTTGCATCATTTCCAATTCCTACTATAATGGCACTTCCCATTTCAAATATAAAAATTAGTATAAATAATTGCCATAGTGATAATTTCTCTGTTAAATTCACGGCTATTTACCCTCTATTTGCTTCTGTGATTTTTTACCTTTCCAAACTCTGTAGTCTATAACCACTGAAACCAAAACTGCAACAAAGGTAGCAATAAGTACCACAGACTTCCTGGTACCAGGTTCTGGATGGACAACATAAATAAATGAATCAATAAATGAACGATTATAATAAAAGGTATCAACCAAAGAAGAAATCAAAATTTGAGATGATAGAACAACTAAGAACAATATCGTAACCATTAAAACCTCCAAGGAATGCTACTTCTATCCCTTACATTTTCTCCATCTGTTTCATTTTTATGTAAACTCTTCCAAATTAAAAGAGACTTGGAATAGTCCAAGTCCCTTTCATCAACTTAATGTTCTTTATTACACCAATTAACAATCATATGCACCATAATTTCTGCTGTTTCAAGAATTTTATCAATCTCGATATATTCATTAGGGTGATGAGCAACTTCCGTTTTACCTGGTCCAAATACTATTGTTGGAATATTGGCTACTTGAGTAAAGAGACCACCATCAGTTCCCCATGGAGAAGCTTCAATAACAGGCTTATTTTTTGTAACTTCCTCAAAGCATTCCGTTAACGTCATTAATGCTTCGTGGTTTAAATCTAGTGTACCTGGTACCCACTTAGCTCCAAACCACGTTAACTCTACTGGATGTTCTTCAAACCATTCATCTTGGGCAGCTAATGACTGCATTTGTCTTTCTACTTCTCTCTTTACCTCATCCATGCTTTCTTCCGGAGCAACACCAATTCTTCCTTCTAGAATGACCTCATCGGCTACTGTTGATGGCCAGCTACCTCCGCTAATTTTGCCGATATTGATTGGAACTGGAATTGGAATGTTATGATATAGAGGGTCATTTATACGTTCATTTCTTCTTTCTTCTAAATCATGCATGGACTTAATTACTAGTATACTTTTATCTATCGCACTGACTCCTTCATATCTCGTACCACCATGTGCAGATTTCCCTCTTACGGTTAAACGAAACCACATAGAGCCTTGTTGCTTTGGGAATATCTTCATATTCGTTGGCTCTGGTATGATTGCAGCATCTGCTGTATATCCTCTTGTGATAGCAGCTAATGTTCCTGCACCACCACTTTCCTCTTCAATGACACTTTGAAAAATAATATCCCCCTTTAGCGAGATATTTAAATCGTTAATGACCTCTATTGCAAGCAGCAGAGCCACAGTTCCACCCTTCATGTCAGAAGTTCCCCTTCCAAACATCATACCGTCCTTTACCTCTGCACTATAAGGGTCATACTCCCACTGACTTGTATCTCCTTCTGGGACAACATCTATGTGGCCATTTAATAAAATGGATTTCCCACCACCGGATCCTTTCTTTATCCCTACTACATTCGAACTACCCAAGAACGTAGATCTAGGTGAAACAAAGAATGGATGTTGCTGTAGTTTTGCGTAATTGGGTTCCCATATATCAATGCTCTGGCCAATTTCTCTCAGCTTTTCAATAATGATTGCCTGAGCGGGGCTTTCATTTCCTGATACACTTTTTTCTTGAACAAGGCGTTGAAGTAATCGTATCGTTGAATTCCTATGAAGCAGTATTCGTTCATGAATTTGCTCTCTCAGTTCCAAAACTTTCCCCCCTATTCAACAAACGTAATCTCCCTATCTATCAAAACCTCGGCATCTGTTGCATTCAGTACGTCCTCTAGTGTATACGGTCGCATAATTTCTAGTAACCTTAACCCCTCATTTATAACCTCCATAACTGCTAACTCAGTTATGATTAGGTGTACACACCCTTTTGCTGTTAACGGGAGTGTGCAGGATTTTACAATTTTTGATGAACCATCCTTATTTGTATGTTTCATAACTACAATTACCCTTTTTGCTTTTTGGGCAAGATCTATCGCTCCACCCATTCCCGGAACACGCTTTCCTGGCACAATCCAATTTGCTAAATCACCTTTTCCACTCACCTGGAGAGCTCCTAAAATAGATAAATCAATGAGACCACGTCTAATAATTGCAAAAGCTGTTGCACTATCAAAATACGAGGCACCTTTAATAATCGAAACTGGATAACCCCCGGCATTACATAAATTCCCGTCTTCCATTCCTTTAGCAGGTGTTGGTCCCATGCCTAATACTCCATTTTCTGCATGAAACATGACAGATTTTGATTCAGGAAGATGGTTTGGGACAAGAGATGGAATACCAATTCCTAAATTGACAACCATACCGTTGTTTACTTCCAGTGCAGCCCGCTTCGCCATACGGTTTCGTGCATCTATTCCCATATCCATTTCCAGTACACTCCTTCACTTTGAATGACACCATCAACGAAGCACCCTGGTGTAACGATTTCCTCAGGATTTAATAATCCATTTTCAACTATATCTTCTGTCTCAACAAAGGTTACATCACCCGCCATGGCTACTAAAGGATTCGTATTTCTCGCACTTTTGTCATAAACAAGATTTCCATACATATCACTCTTTTGTGCATAAACAATTGATACATCTGCTGTTAATGCGGTCTCAATCATACATCTTTTACCGTCTAGTTCAATTACGCTTTTCCCCTTTTCAACCACCGTGTCAAGCCCTACATCTACTAAAATACCCGCTAATCCTACACCACCGGCTCGAATGCGCTCAGCTAATGTTCCTTGTGGACTAAATTCAACTTCTATCTTACCTTCTGTCATAAGCTTTCCCGCAATCGGATTAGATCCAATATGTGATGTAATGATTTTCTGAACCCGTCCCTCAGCTACAAGAGGTCCAATACCAATTGTCGGAAATCCGGTATCATTCCCTATTAACGTAAAATCCTTTTTTCCACTTTCTAATATGGCTTTTATGATAGTTGGTGGTGTTCCAATTCCTCCAAAACCTCCGAACATAATGGTACATCCATCATAAATATGACTCAAAACGTGTTCAATCGTCGTTACCTTGTTTATCAAGTTTTGTCACATTCCCTTCTAGTTCAGCCATTACATTTGCTAATGCCTCGCTTAGCCTTTTTACAAGCTCTTGAATCTGGGCCTTAGTAATGGTTAAAGGGGGTGCAATGATAATAGCATCGCCTTTCATACCATCACTCCCTGCCGCAGCGGGATAAACGAGTAATCCAGATTCCCTAGTTTTTGAGATAACGAGATTTGTGAGCTGCTTTTCTTGTGGAAAGGGTTTCTTTTCGTTATTGGATACAAATTCTAAACCTAACAGTAGCCCCTTCCCCCTCACCTCTCCTATTATTGGGAACTGACTCTGTAATTTCCGCAGGTGATTGTATAAATAGATACCATTTTGTTCTGCTTGTTTTAATATATGATTCTTTTCTATATAGTCGAGTACGGAATTTGCCACTGCAGCAGATTGTGGATTTCCACTAAATGTATGTCCGCTCATGATTACTTTGGAACCCTTTTGGATTGGTTCCATAATCTTCGACTCTACCAACACTGCAGCGATTGGTGTATAACCAGCACTCAGCCCTTTTCCTAAAGTGACAATATCCGCTCTTATATTCCAATGATCAAGAGCAAGCATTTTACCTGTTCTGCCAATTCCAGTCATGACTTCATCTGAAATAAACAAAATATTATATTTGTCACATAATTCCCTAATTTCCTCATAATAGCCGGGTGGAGGGGTTATAGCTGCCCCAGCTGCTCCTACAATCGGCTCCATAATGACAGCCGCAATATGTTCCTCTCCAATTCTATTAATCGCCTTTTCAAGTTCAGACGCACACTTTAATTGACAACCAGGAAATGTGTCATTGTATGGACATCGATAACAATATGGTGGAGAAAGTGTAGGATAATCTTCAAGTAACGGTTCAAATCTCGATCTTCGAAGTGTATGTCCTGACATCGATAATGCACCAATTGTGATTCCGTGATAACTCATCCAACGGGAGAGTATTTTTTGCTTCGTCTTTATTCCTTTTTCCTGCCAGTATTGTATGGCAATTTTCATCGCCGTCTCCGTTGCCTCAGAACCGCTGTTTACTAAAAAACTATAATAGTCTACATTTTCTGTTAATGTTGACAGTTTCGTAGCTAGCTTCTCTGCGGGTATACTGGTAAATTGAGAACGATAAACAAACGAGACTTTAGAAGCTTGTTCTCTCATTCCTTCTATTACTTCTTCTACACCGTGACCGATACTTGCAGTCACAGCACCAGAAGAACCATCTAAATACTTCTTCCCATTCTTGTCATATAAATAGACACCTTCTCCGTGGCTAATAACCGGTAATTCTTCATCTAATACTGGCTTAATAAGGCGAGAGTTTAACATCTCCAGATCCCTCCACCACTCGTATGGTCTGACACTCTTTATCTATACAGTTTATTCGTGGTTCTGTTTGTTCATGAGATAATTAAACATTGAATCAATAAAAAAGGCCCTTTTCTAAAACTTTGTTGCTTTAGTAGAACTATTCTGGGTGTACAACGAGTTTTAGAAGCAAATTGAGGTTGAATTAGAAGCAACAATCTTTACGAAAACAGCCATAAAAAAAGAGACTGACTTGCTAAAGGCATAGCAGAGATCAATCTCCTTCTTCGAGTATTCGCTTGTGAATCCAAATGGCTGCTTGTGCGCCTTCTCCCATAGCAATTGTCAAGAGCTCTGAATGAACTCCTATGTCACCTGCTACCCATACATTACGTATGTTTGTTTCCTTTGTTCGAGCATTTGTTAGTACATGATGGTTTTCTAGTCTTTCAATTCCTATATCTTGTAACAAATCAGTATTTACCTTATTACCTCCAAATGCCAAAAACCCTCGATCACCTTCAATACTCTTTCCACTAGCTGTGATAAACCCTTTAAATATACCGGGTCCATTTGTTTCTACACTCACTACTTGTTCAGTCATCATCTCGATACCATGGTTCTGAAGGTTTTGTTTGGTTTCACGATTAATTGGGGCTGCGTCTGTATTAATATATACAATATCGTTCGTCCAATGAAGTAAAGTCAGTGCCATATTTGCACCTGCATCACCTGAACCTGCAACCACAACCTTTTTGCCGGATACTTCATATCCATCACAATCCGGGCATATATAGATTGTCAATCCAAGACATTCCTTTAATTGTGGTAGTTCTAATGGAATATTGTCTGAAACTCCAGTAGCAATTAGTATATATTTCGCTTCATAGCTATTTTTACCCTTGAGCTGGAACCCTTGATTTTCAAGTTTGGTAATCTTTGTAATGACATCTTCTATAAACTTTACCTTATATTTCTGAGCATGCTGTTTACCTAACTGCCGTAACTTATTTCCATCTACACCGTCAGGCCAACCAAGTACATTATGGTAACATCTACAAAGACTAGAGCGTCCTTCTCCTTTATCAATGACCACTACTTCATGATGATACCGACCTAGCTGAATTGCTGCTTGTAGACCAGCAATCCCTCCACCGACAATAATACACTCTGCTGACTGCATAAAACCAACCTTTCTTATGTTGAATGAAAAAAGTAACTGACTTTTGATAGCCAGTTACTTATCTCTTTTTCTTTTGTTGTTTTTTAGAAACAGAAGGAAAGCTTTTTTGCTTCGTTTCTATTTCATAAAGTCTTGCTTCATGTACAAGCTTCGCTTCATATGTATTAAAATGATACATGAGAAAACTCCTCCTTAATGTACCTATCATGAATAGAGTTTTCCCAAGAATCATCGTCCTATACATCTTTTGTTTGTTTTATTTGTTATGCCATTTTACAAGTAAATCCATTTCCTTATCTTTTGAAAGCCCTGCATTTAGCTCAGTAATATTTCTCTCTATACTCCATTGATAAGTATCTTGTATCGTTTTTTCTAGTGGTGTAAAGCTTAAACCTGCAGCTAATGCGGAGTCAATTGATACTTCATGAAAGCCGTCCATCCCCTTTCCTTTAGGGATGTATAATGGCAAATCACTCCAAAAATGAATATCATTTTCAACCATAAATTGTTCACTAACGCTTGTAACTTTCACCTCTTTATTTAATGTCTCTTTACAAGCGTTAATAAATTGGTCAAACGTTAACGAGTTACTTGGTCCCGTAACGTTGTAAACTCCAATGCTTTTATTTTCTAATTGTTGAATAATGAAGGATGCTAAATCCCGTACATCTATAAATTGAACGGAAGCTTGTTCATCCCTAGGTGTTAACACTTCTTGTTGTGACCCAATTTTATGTGGCCAGTATGTAAATCGGTCTGTCGGATCATAAGGGCCAACAATTAAACCTGGACGAATAATTAAATGTTTATCCGGAAATATCTCCATCACTTCTTTTTCACATAATGCCTTTAATGGACCATATGTCTCACCAGTAATTTCCTCTGTTCCTTCACTTTCAAGCTTTCCTACTTCATCCTCCTCTATCGTACCTGCCTTTGTAAAATCCTTATATACTGAAATCGTTGATACAAAGGTGTAAAGATTGCAATTCGCTTCCAAAATTTTAGCAGAATCTCTCACAATTCTAGGTACGTAACCGCTCGTATCAATAACAGCATCCCATTTTCTTCCCTTAATGTTCAAAAGGTTACCATCACGATCTCCAACTATTTTCTCAACCTCCGGAAAAAGTTCTGGGTTCGTTTTACCTCTTGTAAAAATAGAAACTTCATGACCCCTTTTTAATGATTCTTCAACTAGGTGACGTCCCAAAAATTGTGTACCACCTAAAATTAGTATATTCATCCAGTTTCCTCCTAAGGATTCATCTCCTATAACTCTATTCACTACACGTCCTAAACATGATATTGCTTTACCACATTAGCGTACCGGGGGACAGGCCCCCACTGCGTTAATGTGATAAAGCTTAGTGTTTTTCTATTTTTAATTGAAGCGTTTCTTTTGAAGCGAGTAAGGAACCTGTTCCGCCTATTGGAAACGTGAAAATGGGTGAGACATGACCAAAGTTGACGTTAGCTATAATAGGTATTTTTTCCAGTTCCTTTTTTGTTTTTACTATCTCTTTCAACTGATCCATATTCATATTCGATTTTGTTTGGAACCTTCCGCCGACAACAGCTTTGATATGTTCCTTTATGGCTGGAACATGAAGAAGTGATTGCAAATCACGATCAAATGTTTCTGGAATAGACATGTAATCATCTTCAATAAATAATATGAAATCATTTTTAATTCGAGGAAAGTATTCTGTACCTTGAAGCAGGTTTAACGTACACAAGTTGCCACCCATTATTACCCCTTCGGCAGTTCCTTCTTGTAGTATTAACCAGCCATCATTCTCAACAAATGTTCGATTTTCTTGGTCTAAATACCACTGATCATCACTCCAATGCGAAGAAGGCGAAAGAGTGACTGCCTCATCTTCCATAAGACATTTCCTGAAATGCTTAATGGTGTATTCTATTCCCTTTACCATTGAAAATGTAGTGAAATGTGGTCCGGAGTATGTAACTAAACCTGTTTTTTCATAAATGGCAGCTGATAGGGCTGTAATATCAGAATATCCACATAAGATTTTAGGATTATTTTTAATAATCTCAAAGTTAATGTAGGATAATAATTGATTACTATTAAAACCACCTAGTGTTGTTATGATTCCATCGACGTTCGGATCTAAAAAGGCTTCATGAATATCATCAACTCTACCTTGAATCGAAGAAGAACCAAATGATGTTACTTCTTCTGCGTTCTTTGAAAAACTAACGTCTAAACCTAATTCATTTAATCTTGTTATCGCAATATTACGTTGCTCGTTTGGAATAACGCCTAAACTCGTTGCAGGTGCAATGACTCGTATGTGTGAGCCTTTCTTTAATTTCTTAGGAATCATTGACAATACCTCCCATTTCATAAATTAATAGAATCATATAACAAAATAAGGAAAAAAACTATCATTTTCTGAATTAGCCATACTATCATTAGAAGGGTCTGTTCACACGAAACCTACCTAACTAAAAGTGCAATCACTGCAAAACACCTTATTAAAAGGCTTTTTTCGTATATAGTGTTGCTTTTAGTAAAAATCCCAAAAGTCGGATTTTCACCTTAGTATTTAGATCCTTTTATACATAAAGAGAGTTGTTCTATCCTAATCCAACTGCATTCGCTTCTAATAATGGTTGTACACCCAGAATAATTGTACTAAAAAGCAACAATGTTTTAGAAAAGAGCGTATTAAAAAGAGCAGATGAAAAATTCACCTGCTACCGTTGTAAGTTATGAATAATGTCTCTAGCAATCCAGACACCACAAGCGCTCGCTTGTGCTAACCCTCTCGTCACTCCTGCTCCATCACCACCAACATACAAACCTGACATTTCGGTTTCGAACTTGTCATTTAGCTTTGGACGAGCAGAGTAGAACTTCGCCTCTACTCCATAAAACAATGTATGTTCTGAAGCTAAACCTGGCGTAACATAGTTTAATGCTTCTGTCATTTCAATTAAACTTTTCATTGTATTGTATGGCAACGCAAGACCTAAATCTCCTGGAACTGCCTCCTTTAGAGTCGGCTCAATAAACCCTTCCCGTATACGGTTCTCAGTAGATCTTCTTCCTTTTAATATGTCACCATATTTTTGAACGATTAACCCACCATTGGATAAGCTATTCGCTAGTTTTGATACTTCGTGTGCATATTCGTTTGGTTTATCGAATGGATCAGAAAACTTATGTGATACAAGTAATGCGAAATTTGTGTTTTTACTTCCCAACTTTGGGTCTTTGTAAGCATGTCCATTCGCCAACATAATACCAGAATGATTTTCAACCACAACATGCCCAGAGGGATTACTGCAGAACGTTCTTACTTGTGTGCCTACTGAAGTATTAAAAATAAATTTCCCTTCATATAAGTTCTTGTTGATTTCTTCCATTACAATATCAGACGTTTCCACTCGTACACCAATGTCCACTTGATTGTTTGTCATTTTAAGTCTGCGCTTTTTTAATATATTCGTTAACCATACCGAACCATCACGTCCTGGTACAATTACAACCTTATCAGCACGCATCTCTTCACCAGACTTAAGTTTAATTCCCTTAACAACATGTTGGCCTTCAACTTTTTCACTCAGAACATCTTCTACTTCCGCCTTAAATACCATTTCTACTTTGTTTTTTAAGTATTCAAAAATGCTCTTTAGAATCTCTAAGTTTTGCTCTGTACCTAGGTGTCTTACTTGTGCACGTAGTAACTTTAATCCTACAGCGTACCCTCTTTTCTCAATATTTCTGACTTCATCTGTTAACGGGTCAGTGATGGATTCTGTTGCACCATGACTTAAATTAATTTGGTCAACATATTGAATTAGTTCTACGACTTGTGATGGTGACAAATAATCTGTCATCCATCCACCAAACTCACTAGTAATATTAAACTTCCCATCAGAATAAGCCCCTGCTCCTCCAAAACCATTTGTAATAGAACATGCAGGTAAACATCCAGCGAATTCCTTCCTGCCAGCAGCAGGTGGACATTTCTCAATTTTCTTTTCTAATATCGGACAATTACGTCTATAAATATCATGACCTTTATCGACTAATACAACTTTAGCATTTGGCATTTTTAAAGAGAGCTCGTAACATGTGAAAATTCCTGCTGGGCCAGCGCCCACTACAATCACATCATAGTTGTTATTCATTGAGTGTACCCCCGTATCTTGCAGTCTAGTTATCTATTTCCATAACTAAGAATAGCAGAGATACATCAAAAGGGCAACACTAAACACGAACGTTTCACTAACATTTATAATTTATAGTTCGTTTAAATTAGAAATGTTAGCGTTTCCATTAGTTGTATTAGGTATAATCCGCTCAATTCTACTAATTATACTAAATAAAAAAAAGACTGACTCAATAAGAGCCAGTCACTTTTCTATTAACCTAGGTAAGATGCTCCGATGATGATAAGCAGGATAAAGAGTACAACAATTAACGCAAAGCCATTTCCGTATCCGTAAGATGGTCCATACCCATATCCCATGTAGCAGTGATCGTATCCATAATGCATAATGCCTTCCTCCTTTTAATATCTGGATTACACTGTTAACATATGTATTGGGTAGTTGTTCTGTATGTGCGAATGCCTATATTCTAGGTCAATTCATTAGTTTTTTATCTTTCCTCATTCAAGATGTCTTTCATTTGTTCTACATGTCTAATATCGTGATACGCGAGAACCTCTATCCATTGCAGTAATGTAAGCGGACCAAAAGTTTCGTGTGGAAAGGATCTTTGTGTCAACAGATCTTCTGAAAGTTCATTTATTGTTTGGAAAAGGAAATTTCTTGAGTTTGTTAAATTTTCAGTGTGTCTTTGTAATGAAAAACCCTCACCCTTTGGACGTACAGCACTTGGTGCTTCAATCTTATGAGACCTATCTAACACCAAGTGAATTGGCTTTTCCTCGGCTGGATTTTCCTTAGGTTGATTCGCATAATAACGTATACCCTTTGTTACATTCTTTTCAACCAAATAAATATGTTCAATCACTTCCGATAAAGTCCATCCACTACTCTTTGAACGAGTTAGGTCACTTTCATTTAACCCCTTCATAAAATTAAGAAGCACCTTCCTATTTTCAACCAACATTACTTTCATTCGATTCACCATTTCATACTCCCCGCTTTCTTATTCTATCTTAGAAAACACCCAGCCATTGAAGGCTGATGATGAAAACACCTAATATCCATACATAAATCGCAAAGAGCTTTAATGAATGTTTTTTCAAATATGAAATCATCCACTTTACAGCCACATAACCGAATACTGCCGATGAAACAAGACCTACCATTAAAGCTACTAAACTAATATTCTCGACCTTTCCACCCGCTAAATCTGCCACCTGAAGAACACATGCACCTGCTATAGCTGGAGTTGATAATAGAAATGAAAAATATGCAGCTGTTTCACGATCCAACTTTCTAATGAGAGCAGCTGCAATTGTTAATCCCGAACGAGAAATTGCGGGGAAAATTGCCGCCGCTTGAAATGTCCCAATGAAAAATGCATCAGTGTATGAGATGTCTTCCATTTTCTTATATCCATTTTTAATTTGATCGGCGAACCATAAAAATAATCCTGTCACAAGAAACTCCCAGCCAATCGTTATTCCTGTCTTAGAGATTTCTTCAAAGAAATCTTTAAATAATAATCCAACTACTACAGCCGGAATTGTTCCGACAATCAACAAAAACGTTCGTTTACTCAAGGGATGTTTTAACATATATAAAAACTCATGTTTATAGACAATAAATACCGCGACCAATGTACCAATATGAAGCATCGTATCTAAAAATAAACCAGCCTCGTTCAATCCAAATAAATTTCGACCTAAAAATAAATGCCCCGTGCTGCTAATTGGTAAAAACTCAGTAAAACCTTGGATAATTCCTAATATAAATGCTTCAAATTTTGTCATGTTACTCCCTCCATCATAGCTTATAGACTAGTCTATTCTTGTAGATGGACAAACAAAACTGATTTTATGAAAATTGACATTAGAAATAAACAAACAGAAAATAAGAATAAGGAGGAAGGAGGAACTTTCATGAGAATCAGAGATTATCATATTAAAATCGGCACTTTATCACCAGGTAGACATAATACAATTTCAGACGTAGCAGGTGTACAAATCGGTCACAGTACAATTAGGCAAGATGATATTCAAACCGGTGTTACAGCTGTTATCCCTCATTCAGGTAATTTATTTGAAGAAAAAGTAGTAGGTGCCATACATACAATAAATGGATTTGGCAAAACGACAGGTTCCATTCAACTTGAGGAACTAGGAACAATTGAAACTCCTATTATTCTCACGAATACATTTGCTGTTGGTACAGGAATACAAGGTGTTATTGACTATACTCTTCAACATAACCCTCATATTGGGAGAACAACTGGAACACTTAATTCCATTGTTTGTGAATGCAATGATATGCTAATTAATGATATTCGTAAAGAATCAATCTCCAAAAACCATGTATTAGAGGCTATTGAAAGTGCCAAAGAAGATTTCCCTCTTGGGAGCATAGGTGCTGGAACTGGTATGATTTCGTTTGGCCTAAAAGGAGGAATTGGTTCTTCATCTAGAGTTGTTCCTATACACAATGAAACCTACACAATTGGAGTTCTCGTTCTCTCTAACTTTGGTAGACTTGAACATTTAACAATTGACGGACAGTTAGTTGGACCTTCTATCAAAGAACGTCTAAATGAAAATAGGCTGATAGAGGAACGTGAGCAAGGATCCATTATCATTGTAGTAGCCACCGATGCTCCACTAAGTGACCGACAAGTAAAAAGAGTGTTGAAACGAACGACAATCGGACTTGGTAAAACAGGATCACATATAGGAAACGGAAGTGGTGATATTGCCATCGGCTTTACAACAGCCAACAAAGTAAAACACGAGGATTCAACAAAGGTAACTTTTCCTATCCAGGTTATTCAAGACTATTTACTTGACTCTCTATTCCAAGCAGCTTCAGAAGCAACAGAAGAAGCCATTATTGATTCAATGTTAATGTCAACTACTACGACAGCAAGAAACGGTCAAAAAGTTTATTCTTTACGCGAGTTTATGAATACATTATTGTAAGAAGAAAAATGACGGAAGGATGGTTAATATGGAGATTGCTTTTTATAACGGGGAATTCTTGCGTGAAGTTGATGAAAAGATTATTCCTATCCAGGAGCGTGGACATCAATTCGGGGATGGAGTTTACGAAGTAGTCCGTGTATATAATAATAAACCCTTTATGTTAAAGGAACATTTAGACCGATTCGAGAGAAGTGCTGTGGCCATCCTTTTACAATTGCCGTATACAAGAGAAGAGATATACGAAATTATTAATGAAGGAATTCATCGGTCAAAAGAAAAAAATCTAGATGTATACTTTCAAGTTACACGTGGAATTGCCCCAAGACTACACCTTTTCCCTAATACAAAAGCTGTCTTTTCTATGACGATAAAACCTTCACGTGCTATAGATCCTGTTAAAAGGGAAAAAGGTGTTTCCGTCTTAATGTTAGAAGATGAGCGATGGAAGAATTGCTATATAAAATCATTGAACTTACTTCCTAATGTAATAGCAAAACAACAGGCAGCAAATCAAGGCTGTGATGAGGCTATCTTGGTAAAAGATCATTTCATAACTGAAGGGTCAAGCAGCAATATATTTGTTGTAAAAAATGGGGAGATCTATACAACTCCTGCTACAAAAGGTATTCTTCATGGTATTACAAGACTAGCTGTATTTCAGTTAGCTGAGAAATTAGAACTCCCAGTAATCGAAAAACAGTTTAATGAAGCATTTTTACTAGATGCTGACGAAGCATTTATTACAAGTACTACCCAAGAAATTTTACCAATAGCGAAAGTTGACGAAACGTTACTTCCAACACACTATACAATCACTAAAAAACTACAAAAGGAATTTCAAAAATTAACCTTATAGCAGTTGCTAGCTATCCGCTATAATGATGATGCATTCTAATAGCACAAATTTTCTCTGATTCTTATTTCAAATTGAATAACAGGTGGATGAAAAGGATCCACCTGTTATTCAACTTATAAACGATTCGTAAAAAACACAGAACTAATTGATGAAAGAAACGGTTAACTTTCATAACTTGTTGGTACCGAATTTTTCTTACTGCTCAACGTCTCCAACAACATAAGTCGTGTTGTCATCATAGTAATCGAGGTACGTTAATACACGGAATGCAATATTTTTATACCCTCTTTCATTTGGATGAATAAGATCTTCATATAAAAACTCTTTCTCGTTACCTCTAAAAATATCAAATAAAGGAATAAAATATGTTTCATCATACTTGGATAATTCCTGTTCTGTTCCTTTATTCCAATCTGCGATAATTTGATCAATTTCAGGTACATAAGAAGAAAATAAAGAAGCAAACGGATTGTATATGCCGACAAAAAATATTTTTGCATCCGGATTGTAATACTTAATTTTATGAATCATAATATTTACTTTTCTCGTAAACTCCTTATTCTCCTCGGTGAAAGCTTCAGCAGTTAACTGTAAGAAATGTTCCTGAGCTGCCTGTATGACATCATTGCCTCCGATTGTAATAATAACGTAATCTGCTTGTTTAATTGATTCCTGAACGTATGATTTATTCAGTACATCGATAAGCTGTGTGGAGTAAATTCCACCTATTCCATAATTTTTCACATGTACAGTTTCTATACTACGTTGATCGGACAGCATTGATTTTAAAACGGGAACATACCCCCCGTTTCCTGATTGGTCACCATACCCGGAAGTCAAGGAATCACCTAGGGTTACTATTTTCATTTCCTTTGGAAAAAAGGAGGTTTGCATTGTCTTTAACGGATGCTCCTTTTCAATCGTCTTATGATAATGAATGCGAAGTTTCTCATGAGTGGAATCATACACAATGAGTGTTGTAACTGCCAATACTAATAAAAGGACAAGTCTAAACAAAGCTGCGCCTCCTCAAATACCTTGTACTCTATTATTGTATAGGCAGTTGTCCTATTCAATGACTTACGACGGTCAATTTGTCAAAAAAAAAGCCCCTCTACAGGGACTCATCAACTAGTATGAGTAGCTTATTGGATGCTTTCTATATCTTTAACTATATTTTCATAAGGCGTATTTTCTATCCCACTGTAGCTTGTAACAATCTTCCCCTCTTTGTTTACCAAAAAGAACGATGTAGTATGAACAACTTGATCAGAAGCATCTGTTTTCTGAACAATCGCCTGAAAGCTGTCGCGGGCAAAATCCTCGATTTCTTTTTGCGAGTATCCAGTCAAGTAATTCCAACTACTAAAGTCTGCTTGATAATTCTCTCCATAGGCTTTCATAACAGCAGGCGTATCAATTTCAGGATCTACACTAAACGAAACAAATTCAACATCTAACCCTTTTTCATTTGCCATCTCCTGAAGCTTAGATAAGTTCGCTGTTAATGGCGGACAAACTGTTTCACAATTTGTAAAGATAAAATCTGCCACCCACACCTTTCCCTTTAAATCCTTTAGTCCAAATGGTTTCCCGTCTTGATTTGTAAATGTAAATTCCTGAATAGGCTTTGTACCAGCTGGTGGTTGCAAGTCATCAGTTGTTGTTCCACATGCCGAGACGACAAGTATCAATAAGAGTGTCAATATGCTATATATTTTTCGTTTCAATGAATTCACCTTTTCTTATGTAATACGTTTATCATAACAAAAATATAGTATAGAAAGGAAGTGCATTACAATTTGTCACAAAATTGTACAAAAAGTCAATCTCGTTTTACTTCGAAAACTATATCACACACAGAATAAGTGTACAAAAAGCAACAAAGTAATAGAAAAGAGCCTACAAAAAAAAGAAGACCCCTCACGAGAGATCTCCTAGACATGATGTTATGCATTATATTGTAGTATATCAATCGAATAAATTTGGGAATACTCTTGCCATTTCATTGTTCTTTTTAAGTAATCTTTAAAAGAATACACATTTTTCGGATTTGAGTCTGTACTGATCTTTTTTATGAACGTCTGCAGTCTTAACTTAATCTTTATTGTAAAAAGATTATCTTCCTCCCATACTGGAATTTCAATGACTTTGACCTTCTTACCACTTTGATGAGTAAATTCTAGACTCTTCAGTAGCAAAGTACCAACCTTCTTTTTAACCGTTTCCTATATTATACAGTAAAATCGTCTCGAAGTCTGTCTCTTCTTGTAAGTTGGCAATATTTTTATTTATTGATTTTATGAAAATACGTACAGAAAGTATGATAAGCTCTTTTGTTATGGTAATATAGCAAAGAGTTATAAAAATTTTCCACTCGAAAGGATGTGGTGTGTATGGCATCTACACATACCTTCACAAAAGGAGAAGAAATTGCGAACTCCATCACTCACGGTATTGGTGGTCTTCTTAGTATTGCAGGTCTTGTTTTACTTATTGTCTTTTCTTCATTATACGGAACTGCGTGGCATATTGTCAGCTTTACGTTATTCGGTTCAACAATGGTACTATTATATACAGCATCAACACTTGTTCATGGTTTACCAAAAGGAAAAGCGAAAGATGTATTTGAAATCATTGACCATTCTTCCATCTACTTTTTTATAGCTGGAACTTACACTCCCTTCCTATTTATCGTTGTTAAAGGCGCACTTGGTTGGACACTCTTTGGTATCGTATGGGGAATTGCTATAGTGGGGACAATTTTTAAATCATTCTTTGTAAAAAAATACTTGCACACATCTACTGTACTGTATGTGTTAATGGGTTGGATGATTGTATTTGCATGGGGACCGCTTTCTGAAAACCTTCATCCTACTGGACTGGCTCTACTTGTAATAGGGGGAGTCTTATACACAATTGGAGCGATCTTTTATGTATGGCGTGGTTTTAGATATCACCATATGATCTGGCATATTTTTGTCGTTGCAGGTACTATCGCTCATTTTTTTGCTGTATTGTTATATTTATTACCATAAAACCAAGGGCAATGGATATTCATTATCCTGGCCCCTTCATTTTTATAGTATTTTCTCCAAAATGACATTTGTTTCTACGTACCCAAGTTTTTCATATAGACCTCTAGCTGGTTTATTGTGACCGAATACATGTAATCCGATTTTCTTCATCCCAAGCTCTTTGCCGAATTCTTCTATTTTTTGCATTGCCTTTTTTCCGTAACCCTTACCTTGAAACTCATTCTTAATCTTAATTTCATAGATATAACCCTCATCCTCTGATTTTCTAGCTAGCCATATAACCCCAACTGGTAGTTCCTCGTCAAAAATTGTAAACAAATGGTTATCTTCAGTCTGTTCTCCTTTTGGCAATAATGTTTCGTAATCCTTTTGTGCCTGTTGTAACGATTCTTCTTCCTTCCAATTCCCTGCTTTTACTTTTTCATTCGCATAAGTCAGAATGGCACTTTGTATGTACTGTTGATACTCATTTGATGTCATAGCAGCTAATTTAATCATATACTCACTCCAATCACTATTTATCTACTATTCTAGTCTAACATATATTCCCATAAAAAAAAGAAGCCCTACTGGCTTCGAATAATTAATCCAATGATAAACCATTTTGTTCATCTACGTTTACGTTTACAACGATTTGTGAAGCAATATTTTGTTGTACCATCAGCGCTAACTCATTGATTTCCAAGCTTTGATACTCATCATGGTTGATTGGTGGATGAATCGTAATCGTTACATCACCGGGTTGAAAAAGAAATCCTTTTTCTTCAAATAATCGATATGAACCATCAATTGTAATCGGTACAATTGGCACACCAGATTTGGTGGCAAGTCTAAAGCTTCCTGATTTAAATTCAGCAATAGGACCACCCTTGCTTCTTGTACCTTCCGGGAAAATCACCATTGAATGACCTTTCTGCAAGAGTCTTGCACCCTCTTGGATTGCTCTCACAGATTGTCTTCGATCCTTTCGATCCATAAAAATACACGGTAGAACTTCCATCCAGTGTGAGATAATCGGTAATTTTTTAACTTCAACTTTTGATATAAAACCTATAGGCTTACTGACAAAGCCCATTAATAGAGGAATATCAAAGTTACCTTGGTGATTTGAAACAAACAATACTGGGCCATCAGGCAATAATTCTTCACCCTTCACTTCTACTCTAGCTCCTGAAGTTTTGACAACCCCTTTTGCCCATCTTTTAGGCAAGTTGTGAACTAATGCATCTCTTTCTTTAACAGACATGTGCTCAAACGTAGCTTTTTTCCACTTTACCAATGTTGGAATTGAATAAATTAAGAAAAGCCACATATACGTAAAACCATAAATTGTTCGAAGCATACTCGTTTCTCCATTTCCTAACGTAGAGATTATATCTTAAGCTCTATCGTATACGACATACTCATAATCATAAGGATTTTTTTCATCTTTTACACCTTGTTCACGGCTAACTACATGCCATTCATCTAAATTTACATAAGGAAAAAATGTATCTCCCTCAAATTCATGATAGATGTGGGTAATATATAAGCGATCAACAACTGGAAGTAATTCACGAAATAATTCGGCGCCACCAATTACACATAGTTCCGTGTCACCTTCTTGATCTAACTTTTTAATCTCGTCAAGATGATGTATAACTACACAACCAGGAGCCTGATATTCTTCGTTTCTAGTTATAATAATATTTTCTCTCCCCGGTAGGACTCGTCCAATTGACTCATGTGTTTTTCTACCCATCACAATTGGTTTTCCCATCGTTACCTTCTTGAAATAAGCTAAGTCAGCAGGTAGATGCCAAGGGAGTTCATTCTTTTCACCTATTACACAATTATTATCCATCGCAACTACAAAAGAAATCATACACTAACAACTCCTTTAATATGCGGATGTGCCTCATAATTCAAAAGTTCAAAGTCCTCATATTTAAAGCTGAAAATATCCTTCACATCTGGGTTAATTTTCATTGTTGGTAATGGCATTGGATCACGCGATAACTGTAAATCCACTTGTTCTATATGATTCGAGTAAATATGTACATCACCGAAAGTATGTACAAACTCATATGCCTCCAAGTCACACACGTGAGCAACCATCATTGTTAATAGTGCATATGATGCAATGTTAAAAGGAACTCCTAGGAAATAATCTGCACTACGTTGATATAACTGACAAGATAATTTACCATCAGCTACGTAAAACTGGAATAAACAATGACATGGAGGAAGAGCCATCTTCTCAACATCTCCTACGTTCCAGGCATTAACTAGTAATCTTCTAGAATCTGGATTGTTTTTAATTTGATGTATTAAGTTAGAGATTTGATCAATTGTTGTCCCGTGGCTAGTAGTCCAGGATCTCCATTGATGTCCATATACCGGCCCTAAGTTTCCGCTCTCATCGGCCCATTCGTTCCAAATTCGAACATTATGTTCTTGAAGATAACGTATATTTGTATCCCCTGTTAAAAACCATAACAGCTCATGGATAATCGATTTTAAATGAAGTTTTTTTGTCGTAATAAGGGGAAATCCCTCTTGAAGATTAAACCTCATCTGGTACCCAAAAGTACTAATAGTACCTGTACCGGTTCGATCTTCCTTTGTTGTGCCATTTTCTACTATATGTTTCCCTAACTCTAAATATTGTTTCATTTTCGTCACCGCCCTCAACCTATTGTACTAAAAAGAACATCAGACTGAAAGAGAGTCTAGAAAAAAATATGATTTACCATAAATATATTATGTAAACTTTATAATAGTAAAGCTACTCTACAAAGTAGCTTTACTATTATTATTTAAAGGCTATTTTCGTATAGATTGTTGCTTTCTAGTAAAAATCTCAGAAAGCCGGATTTTTACCTTAGTATCTAGTAATTACTATACATAAAGAGAGTTGCTCTTTTCTAATCCAACCTCAGTTTGCTTCTAAAACTGGTGGTACACCCAGAATAATTTTACTAAAAGCAACAAAGTTTTAGAAAAGAGCCTATTTAAATGAAACTGCATAATTAATTCCAGTTGAATTCAGTGTTTCTAAACTCTTAATATATTCATATGTTTTCGGTGCACGAATGAAAAGATCAGATGATGTAAAGAAACTTAAATTATACATTGCGAAGCTCTCTGCGAAATACTCTTCACTATGATTAATGAAATAGGGTTGAGCTGGAAATAGCAGCGGTGCTTCTTCTTTCCATATTTCAATAAATTTAGTATCATCTCGAATCGAATGGAAGGCAAATTTATCTATTGAATGGGCCAACTCGTGTAATTCAAGGTTAATGGACCCGTGCCCTTTCCCTTTATGACTATGACCAATCTTTGCCATAACTAATTTTGAACCACCAGCTCCAGGAACATCATCCCACGTATAACGGACATATCCTCTTGGTTTAACACCTTTAAGATGTGTGAAGCCAGTTTGCTCTGTAAGTATTCCTGTAAACAGCTTCAATCGAACATTTTGGCTTACTAGTTTTTCTAGAATTGAGGGGTGAATTTTAGATATTCGATTAATCATCTGGAGTACTTCTTCTTCATCAAATGAGTCTTCGGGAAGCACAACAATATCCTTAAGGTATTCAAGCGTCTGGATCGAAGATAACCGCTTCATCATCGTTTTATTCTCTCGGAGTAATACATCACCTTGACTTGCTTCAGTTCCCTTAAACACCACTACTGGAATAAAAAGTATCATTATGAGGAGTAAAATGGAGAATGTTTTTCTCATAGATGTCGTTCCCTTCTAGTGTATATGGGAATTTTCAGATAATAAAATTATATCATATGAGAGTTTCCTAGTTTACTAGTAATAGATGGAAAATAAAAAGGCAGACCTATTGTCTGCCTATGATACATTCCATTTTGGAGGAGTGTTTTTTGACCAATAAATACTACCAAGCTCATAGTGGGTCTGAAACTGATCCTGATACGTATGATAATGAAAATTAAAATAATACCCTTCTAATGGCGGATGATCACGCCTTACATGAAATCGGATGATGTCTTTTCCACTTTTACTGTCATAAATATGAAAAATCTTCTCACCTGAACCACCAGTTGGTTTATCAGAGATTACTAAATTTTGAAGCTGTGCTTCCTCTAATTCATGAGACAAATTCAAAATAACCTCTTCCATTTTAGGAAGGATCACATCGCGAAATTCATCCCCAATTGTTTCTTCTATTACGGGTCCGAATTTTTTAGACGATTGTTCTTTTGCTTTTTCTATAGCATATAAGGTAAACTGATCTTTATTAAATGTTGAAGTGGATATGTAATCATCTGTATAGTTTCCACTATCAAGTGTTGTATGATTTTCTTGTATACCATTTTCCTTAGCAGGATTACTAGATTTTGCTTCAGTAATAATGATCTGTGGTGGAGTTACAAGACCAAATGTAAGAATTGTAAACATAACCACAAGGGTTTTTCTAATCCAAGTTGGCACTTTTCTCACCCCTGTTTCGATAGTTACATTTATTATACAACATCTCGGTCACAAAGCCTACTAATCTACTGAATAATTCGGAAAAATAACACATTTCATTAAAAATAAAAAACGTGGTAAAATAATATGACATAATAAAATTTTGGAGGTACATATGAATATTCAACTTATTTTAACGATTACAAGCCTTCTTACACTGGCTTTCTTTATTTTTGCTGCACTAACAGATCATGATTGATCATCAAGACCCTCTTAGGGTCTTTTTTTATGGCTGTTTTCACATGATTTTTTGTTATTAAGTCCGTTCCATTGCGCTTCAGACACTTACCGTATATTACGAGGAGGAGGAAGTCGAGCTACCTCGCTTGCCTGGGGGGGTCTCAACCTTTCCTCTATCTCCAGCAGAAGTTAAATGTCTTCCGCTTCATTCCACTACAGCTTATAATTTTATATAAAAGCAACAAAGTTTTAGAAAAGATCCTTTAATAATAAAAACCCGTAGGATGACCCACGGGATGATTAGTTTTGCTTTGTCTTTTTTCTTGATGAATCTCGCTCAACAGAACCTGTTTCTGTTGTTGTTGTACCTTGCCCTTCTACATTTGGTGAATTTAATGCACCTTTGGACTTATCTGCTCTATGCTTTGGCAAAGAAATCACCTCCATAGAGTTAACGTCCCCAACAGTCAAACTGTTTATCCTAAATGTAACACCCCATAATGGAAATTTGATGATTTCCGTACAATTGGAGTGAGGCCTAACTTTTCAAAACGAGTACTTCTCCAATGATCTTTTAATACAATCCTTTTTTTGGCTATCCGTTTTGCTTCTTTCATCATTGCTACTGTTACATCATCGTAAAGGGCAAGTTGTTTAATGCCTTTAATTCCACTTGAATCAATGGTCTCTTCAAACATAGGGTCAAAGTAAATGACATCGAAGGTCTGATCTTCACAATTTGATAAGTATTCAAACGATTTCCCCCAAATTACTTCGATATTCCCCATAGCCACGTTCATTTGAGGAATCCCTGAGTCCCATGTTTTCAAACCAGCAGATACGAGATAGGCAGTCGTTTGATTTCCCTCTATCCCTTTAATTACTCCACTAGTACCAACAGCATAGCTCGCAACGATCGCATCTGACGCCAAACCTAATGTACAATCAAGAAAAGACATTCCTTCGGATAAACCACATGCATCAATTAACGGATCATTCCCTCCTGCTATTAACCTCTTTATACGGAACATTGCAGAATTCGGATGAAAAAAGATCGGGTCATTATTTCCAGGTAAAAATAACTCAGTTCGTGTTTTCCCCACAACAAGTACTTCACTAGTATATTTTTGTTGTAAATCTTGAATGGAGTCTCTTCCACGTAGTTGAAAAGATCCGCCGATTTCAGCAGCTATTTCCTTTGCTTTTTGAAGAATAACAGCATTTGCTCTTGATGAAGTTGTTACAATCATAGTATCACCCATTAAAAAGAGTGCCTATCAGGCACCCTGGTTATTATTATTCACAGTGTTTCTCAAAAGCATTTAAAAGGTTCGTCATAATATCTTCCATTGTATGACTTTCAATTTCATGTCTTGGAATGAAATGTACAACTTCCTTACCTTTTAATAATGCCATTGATGGTGAGGATGGTTCATACCCATCGAAGTATCCTCTCATTTGAGCAGTTGCCTCTTTATCTTGACCAGCAAAAACAGTAACTAAATGCTTAGGCTTTTTATCTGACCGTAGCACAGCTTGAGTTGCTGCTGGCCTGGCTAGTCCTGCTGCACAGCCACATACTGAGTTCACCACAACAAGTGTCGTACCAGTTACATGACTGAGGAAGTTATCCACGTCCTCTGTTGTCGTTAACTCTTGAAATCCAGCATGAACTAATTCATCTCTCATAGGTTTTACAACTTGTTTCATGTATTCTTCATATGCCATTGACATAAACATTCACTCCTATCTCTTTGTAAATTGCTGTTTTCGTATAGATTGTTGCTTTCTCGTAAAAATCTCAGGAAGCCGGATTTTCAACTTAGGATCTAGGTACTTCTATACATAAAGAGAGTTGCTCTTTTCAATTCAACCCCGTTTTACTTCTAAAACTGGTTGTACACACAGAATAAGTTTACCAAAAGCAACAAAGTTTTAGAAATGAGCCTTGTAAAATGATACTATATAGGTGATTCGAGTGGCAACTTTTTACTCTGATTTTCTTGCTTCTGTCATTTGTTTCCAAACAGATCCTTTTGCCTCTTCTCCATCTTCAATACGTTCAATTGCCAGTTTAATTTGCATGCTAACCTCAAATTCCGGGTCATTTTCTGCTTCCTTTAGTGCAGGTAGTGCAGACTCATTCCCTACTTCGTATAAGAACATAGCTGCACGCCATCGAACTAATTTATTTTTATCCTTTAATGCTTCAATCATAGGATCAATTGCTTTTTCATTTCCTATATCTGACAAGCAATCTCCTGCTGTACGTCTAACTGTCACAGAAGAATCCTTCAGTGCCTTAAATAGTGAAGGTAACACAGCTTCATTCTCAATCATGCCTAGATAGACAGTCGCCAATCTTCTAATGGACGGTTTTTCATCATGTAGTGCCTTTTCAAGAACAGGTAGATCTTCCTCAGTTGGATTCATTTGCTCTAAATGAGCATATCGTTTTGTCCAATCCTCATCTTGTAACATGTCAAGGGTTACTTTATAACTTTGACGTGCTACTTGTTGTTCTGTTTTTGACAATGCTTGCGAGACAAGTCTCTTTAAACGGTCCTCCGGGTATGCAGCTGAAATTTCATCTCCCACTTCCTGACCAATTTCATCTAATGTACCGTAACGAACGCCTTGTTCTTTCCACTGTCTTTCCATCACTAGATTAGATGACGCAGTCTCAGCTGACATTGCAGCCTTTTTAAATCGTTCATGTAATCCAACACGCTTCTCAGCTTGTCCGTCTGTAATTTTTAATTGCATAGGAATGCCCTTAAAGAATTGAACAAATACCTTTACTTCACCGAACGTATCGGTTACTGCTTTATTTGAAGTACTCTGTGAAGTCGCATCCTCTCCAAATACTTCTCGAACGCTAGATAAAATACCTTGCCATTCAAACCTTGCGTTACGCTCTATTGCTAAAAAATCAGCAACATGATATACACCTTTCACACCAGGAATGTCGAGAATCAGTTTAATCACGTCTGGGGCTTGCTCCCTGTTATCCTTTGTATAATTATTACGCTCATTGCTTTTTAATTCCTGATCGAGTAGTACTTTCATCGTATTAGGACTAGGTGTCGGTTCAATTGCTTTAATATTCATTCGTTGAATTCCCCTCCTTGCTTTCTATAAAAATAGTACCACAATAAAACAGGTGAAATCTAATACTAGGTATTTTTGCGTTATTTCTACAACAGAACTAAAAAGAAGAAAAATTCTGTCATATTATTTTTTTGATGAAAATAACGTAAGATAGTTGGACTTTTGCTTATGCTTTGGTTGTTAGAATTCATATTCAGTACATAGTAGTAACTATCAAAATTAAATTATGTACCTTTACTTACGAAAAAAACACCTAAGAAACCCACAGCTTGGAGGTATTTAGTTATGAAGAAACGAAATGGAGTTGGAGAAGCAATTGTGTTATCTACAGTGGCAGCAGGATTCATGCTGTTATCTCCTGAGAATACGAAGGCTGCAGAAGTAGGATCATCAACGGACCCTTTTATTACGAAAGATCAGAAATTTGATGTGAACCAAACATTGCGCTATGGACATAAAGGACTTTCCGTCAAAGAAATCCAAATTGAATTAATGGCCCTAGATTTTTATTCATCTAAGCTTGATGGAGTGTATGGTAGGCAAACACAACAAGCTATTAAAGAATTTCAATTCGTTAATCACCTAAAGGTCGATGGAATTGCTGGTCCATCCACATTGAAAAGGCTTTTCACCTCAATTGGCACGAAGACGTACCATCAATTTACGTCTACTAAATTACTAAATGGAGACAAAGGTGAACAAGTAAAACAGCTACAAGAAAAGCTTAACCGATTAGGTTATTATTCTTCAACTATTGATGGAAAGTTCGGGCCACTCACTAAAGCAGCTGTACAGGATTATCAAAAAAAGTATGGTTTACAGGAAGACGGAATTGCAAATTCAACTACATTAAAGCATGTATTTACGAATCAAAATGTAAAAGGTAAAACAATTACTGTTCGCACTGTAAAGAAACAAACCAATTTCTCGGTAGATACATCTATCATTAAACATGCGACTACATTAATTGGTACACCATACAAATGGGGAGGCACCTCTCCAAGTGGGTTTGATTGTAGCGGATTCCTTCAGTATGTATATTCGCAAAAAGGATATACAATCCCTAGAACAGTAAGTGATATTTGGAACTTCGGTGTGAATGTTTCCAAGCCAAGTATCGGGGATATCGTATTTTTCCAAACGTATAAACGCGGACCGTCTCATGCTGGCATTTATCTAGGTGACGGGAAATTTATTCACTCAGGTTCTAAAGGAGTTACTGTTAGTTCTATGAACACATCTTACTGGCAGGAACGCTACCTTGGGTCAAAACGGATTGTTCAATACAACTAACGTACTATGAGAAGTAGAATGGTTTTTTCTACTTCTTTTCGTCATTTATTAAATTGGATAGATCTTGAGGTTGGTTAATGTTTTCAAATGATGCTATTACATGATCTAGTTCTTCGGAAACATATCTTGCATGAATATTTTCTAATAAAAACATCATTTTTAAATTATGTTGCTGAAGTTGGCTTTCTAATTTCTCGTACACAGATTGATGATATACCGCAATAAGTGGTTGCATTCGTTCACGGATAACAGGAATGATTGCTTCGTCTCCCTTTTGTCTTAGTGATAATAATTTTGAAATCGTTGCTTCATTGATTTTAGGAATATCACACGATAATAATACATACCAATCTGCTTTAACGTGCTTCATCGCAGAGTAAAGACCTGCCATTGGTCCCAATCCCCTAACCTCTTCTTCATCTAAGATTAATTGTATTGAGCCTTCTATGGATTCTTTAAACTGATTATAAAGGTTAACATGACTGACTATTATTTGCTTGCTTGTTACCTTTTTTATAGCCTGTAAGGAATATTCCCAAAAGGCCTTGCCATGATATAGCTCAAAAGCCTTTGGTTTACCAAATCTCCTCGATTCTCCTCCAGAAAGGATCACACCACAAATAGATTCCATCTTTTCATTCTCCTTCATTTGACCATAATAATTTAAATGTTACCTAACTGACCTTATCTGATAATCTTTTTAAAAGAGACCTCTAGTTATACTAGAAGTCCCATGGTAATTTATTGTTGATTCAATTCCTCTACCAGTTCAGATAAGTAGGTCCAACGTTCAAGTGATTCATCCAATTGTTGCTTTATTGCTGTTTGCTCTTTCATTAAATCAGCAATCTTCGTATAATCTGAGCCGGCAAGTTCAATATCTTTTGTTAAAGAAGTCATTTTTTCTTCCAGCTCCATAATTTTGTCTTCGATCGTATCCCAATCTTTTTGCTCTTGATAAGATAACTTTTTCTTCTTCACTTTTTCTACTTGATTTTGAACCTTTGGAGCATCTTGTTTTAACTGCTCTTCTCTTGCTTTATCTTCTATTTTCTTATAATCAAGATAATCCGTATAAATGCCGTAATAGGTTGATAAAATTCCTTCACCTTCAACTATTAATAGTTGTTCTACAATTTTATCTAGAAAATACCGGTCATGAGAGACGGTAATAACTACTCCAGGGAATCCATCTAAATAGTCCTCCAGTACGGTTAACGTTTCCGTGTCTAAGTCGTTGGTCGGTTCATCTAGTAATAGAACATTCGGTTCATCCATTAATATCTTCAATAAATAGAGCCTTCTGCGTTCACCACCAGAGAGCTTCGCAAGTGGTGTACCGTGTGTATGAGAAGGGAAAAGGAAACGTTCTAACATTTGAGAAGCTGATATGGTCATCCCATCACTTGTGTGAATAACGGAGGCGGATTCTTTCACATAATCAATCATCCGTTGATTCATATTCATTTCTTCATTCTCTTGTGTATAGTAACCAATTTTTACTGTGGATCCGTAATCTATACTACCTTCATCAGGAGTATAGATGCCGGCAATCATATTTAGTAAAGTAGACTTTCCAGTACCATTTCTTCCAACGATCCCAATTCGATCTTTTCGTTTAATAAGAAAGCTAAAATGATCAATGAGTTTTCTTTTGTCAAAGGATATTGATACATCTTTGAGTTCAATCACTTTCTTACCTAATCTATTTGTGGTTAAGCTAATATCAACCTTTCCAGTTTGATCCGGCCCTTCAACTGTCTCTAGTTCTTCAAATCGTTGTATTCTAGCTCTTTGCTTCGTTGTTCTGGCCTTTGCACCTTTTCTCATCCACTCTAATTCTTGTTTATATAACTGGCGGTGCTTATGCCATGCTTTTTGTTCTTCTTCCATCCTTAATGATTTGGCTTCAATAAAATCCGTATAATTTCCACTGTAACTATACAGATTACCTTGATCCAGTTCTATTATTCGATTTGCAACGCGATCAAGGAAATATCGGTCATGAGTTACAAACAGAAGAGACCCTTGATATTTCGTCAACCAATCCTCTAACCACTCAATTGTATCTGAATCTAAATGGTTGGTAGGCTCATCTAATATGAGTAAATCTGGAGTTTCTATTAAATTTCGCGCTAAAGCAACACGTTTCTTTTGTCCACCTGATAGTTCACCAATAGATTGATGAATGTCAGTTATTCCAAGTCGATTTAGGATAGCCTTTGCATTAGAACTTGCATCCCAGGCATCCATTGTATCCATCTTATGTTGAACGTCGTATAACTTGGTTAAGAGTGATTCATCTGAAGGATTCTTTTCCATAGTAGCTAGAATGGTTTCATATTCTCGCAATACTTGATTGACAGGGGTCGCCTTTTGAAATAGTTGTTGAATGACCGTGAGATTTTCCTGCAAATCAGGATGTTGAGATAAAAAGCTTATTTTATAGTCTTTTGAAGTAACAATTTCTCCTTCATCTTGTACTTCCAGTCCTGCAATTATTTTTAGAAGGGTTGATTTACCGGTACCGTTTATACCGATAACTCCAATTCGTTCCTTTTCCGTTATGCTAAAGGAAATATCCTTTAATAACTGTTTTTCAACATAGGTTTTTGATAAATGTTCGATCGTTATCATTTTCATACTTGTCCATTCCATTCCTTCATAAACTGTTGTAAATACTGTACCATAAATTGATGCCTTTCTTCTGCAAGCTGTTTCGCTGTTTCAGTGTTCATACGATCTTTCAGTTTTAAAAGTTTTTCATAAAAATGATTAATCGGAGTCGATTTCCCCATGCGATATTCTTCTTGTGACATCTTATCCCGAATAGGTAGAGTGGGGTCATACATAAGATCCCCCTTTGCTCCACCATACGCAAATGTTCTCGCAATCCCAATTGCTCCAATTGCATCCAATCTATCCGCATCTTGAACAATCATTCCTTCAATCGTTAAGATTGGCTGCTTTATCCCACCCTTAAACGACATATTCCTAATAATCGAAACAATATGCTGATGGTCACTTTCCGATAGTTTAAATTGATTTAACCAATCATCCACTCTTTGCAACCCAATTTCTTCAGATGTGTTTAATTTTTCATCTGCAATATCATGTAATAAAGCAGCCATTTCGATGATAAACTCGTTTGCTTGTTCTTTCCTAGCAATTTCTTTAGCCATATTATGTACACGGACAATATGCCACCAGTCATGACCGGATGCATCATTCAGAAGTTCACTTTTAACGAATTGTTTGGTTTGTTCAATTACTGAGTTCATAACTATCTCCTTTTCATCCACAACCATTTTAACACGGTTTACCGGTAAAGTTGAATTTTTACGGACAAATTACAAAATGCCTAGTCTTACATATGATATGTAGTACTAGGCATGCATCATATATTGATCGGAGTGTTGAATATGAGAAACAATTGGAAACTTAGAGAAATCGGGACGGCATGGTATGGTAGACATGTGGTGATTGTACGGTGTAATCCCCAAACAAATTCATTTATCACGATCCATAAGAGTCTACATGCTCCAACAGAGCCATCATCTCAAAATTGTGCAGAGACACTAGCTCAGCTACTCAGTATCGGCTACACGCTCTCACATTCATATACAATTTCCCCGTATGAAGTCCAGTATATCTTAGTAAAGTAGCTAAACTTTTCTCTTTGACCAGCTAATCCCAAACGTCTTAGCTCCTGCATGTACACCAATAACCGGTCCTAGTGGACAAGTTTCAACCTTAACATCCGGGTATTGTTCTGATAATATCTGTTTCCATTCAGTCGCTACGTCCGGGTATCTTCCGTATAATAAATGAACTTCATCTAAATCAGGATTTGCTTGTTTTGCTTCCTTAAATAAATCAATCATTCGTTGCTCGGCTTTCTTTTCCGTTCTAATTTTCTCCTTGGGTTCGAGAGCACCATCAACTACCGCAAGAATCGGCTTAATTTTAAGCGCAGACCCGATTAAAAATTGTGCACCTGTCATTCTGCCACCCTTATGTAACTGTTCAAGACTTCCTATCATAACATAAGTCTCATGCTGGTCAGCCATAAAAGTGAGAGCGCTAACAATTTCCTCGACTGAGTGTCCTGCCTGATGCATATTCATTCCATGCTGAATCATCTTCCCCATTGGTAATGAAAGAAGTTTTGAATCGATAATATGAATAGGAAAGTCTACCATGTTAGCAGCTTGGACACTTGTAGCGTACGTACCACTTAACTTATTAGATAGATGAACCGAAACAATGACATCGTAACTTTCAGTAAGAGATTCATATAGTTCAACAAAAGCCCCTACAGCTGGTTGAGATGAGGTTGGTAGTTTGGGAGAAGATTCTAATTTCATAAAAAATTCTTCAACTGACAAATCTATTCCATCACGATACTCTTCATTATTAAACAAAATGACCATCGGGACACTGTATATATCAGGATGGTTCACTAAAGACTTGTCTAAACTAACCGTACTATCGGTTACCCACGCAATTTTCATAACAAAACCTCCTTACTTCAAATTATACTGAATTTTATAGAAATATTCATTAAAAAAAACTGTCAAGAAAGTTCCTGACAGTTTTAAACAAATAGTTATCCGTTATTATTAACAGATTGTGGGTCTGGGTGGTTTTCATGTCCAGCGAAATATTGAATTGTTGGATCCGGATGGTTTTCATGTCCTGAGATTTGTTGGTATGAAGTATTTGCAAAGGAAATACCCGCCACTACTAATACACCTAGAATAACAAATTTCACTTTTCTTTTCATAAGAAACACTCTCCTCAATTTTTATATATTATTAATTTTTTTTAGAGTTTCGTTGGAAATTTTGTAATAGTTGTTTGCTAATTTATATTTATGAATACTCTCATAATACCTAGCTAATTCTTCTGAATAACTAGAAACATATTTACTGTCTTTTCTAAGCTCAAAAAATGGTATGACTCTTTCTTTTAAGAACATTTCAAACTCTTCATTTGTACCTGTCATTAAATACTCATAAGTTTTGAAATGGAGATAGTACTCTGTATATTCATTAGTCTCCAAAATCCATTTTTGTCCTTTATCTAACCACTTTAGTCCTTGTTCATAATTCCCTATCTTGTAGTATTCACTAACGATACAGAAGATATTTAATAATCTGTTAGACATTTTTTCCTGTTCATTAAATAAATAGCTTTGCTCATAATGTTTGATTGCTTGCTCAGTTTTTGCTTGCATAGAATATAAGTATCCAAGATTATGATGTATACTTCCTTTTAATCTTGAATTCTTAAGTGTATTTGCTATTTTATCTGCAAGCAAATAACTTTCCTCTGCTTTTTCGAATTCTTCACTTCTTCTATATGAAATACCCAATAGAATTTGACATTCTGCACTACGCTTAAAATTGTATTGTGCTTGATAAATCGCTAATGCCTGAGTCGTGTATTTAATGCATAACGTTACCTTCCATAACTGACTGCTAGTAAGACCAAGCGAATAACATAAATCCGCTTCTTCCCATTTATCAAAAACACTTCTTAAAAGGATACTCTCAGCTTTTTTATAATTATCATATGCATTCTTATATCTTCCATTTAGATATTCATATAAACCTATAAATTTATAGTTAAAGTAGTTCAGTTCATCTGTTAGAATATCGGAAATTTCAGATATTTTTTTATGCAAGCTTTCCGCTTCTTGAATGTCCCATTTCATAAGTTGATATCTGTACTCAAAAAGCATAAAGTAGACCAAAGAGGTTGAATCACTAGAACGTTTTGCCTTTTCCTTCAAATTCTCATATCTACTTTCAGCTTCCTCTTTCTCCTGAAAAACCATCAACTTATACCAATCTTTTAATTCCTCCAAAAGATTGGGTTCTTCCTCATCAATAAATCGTATCCCTAGTTTTTCACAGAGCATATCGACAACTTCAAGACTTGGAAGACTTAGATTGTTCTCAATTTTTGAAAGGTATGATACGGAGATGAGCCCATTTGCCAGATCTTCTTGCGTTTTGTTTTGTTGTATTCTGTAAAATCGAATTCGATCCCCTATTTTCACATCCACCACTCCGTTTTTTTCTGATCTCTATTTAACTATATGAACTAATTCTATAATCTCATTCGTTTTTCCTGCTGAATGAATGTTGGGAAAATTGTATTGAAAACCATTCAATCATTGGTTATTTTTATGTAGTACTTTCCCAACCTGCTTACATCACTCCTTTATTTAATAGCCTTCGATGTTCAAAGCCCACCTTTCCTCCAATACACAACAATTTATATCGTTAACTACTAATGTAACAAAATTCTGACTTTTTTACTATTGTTCAAGTTAATTATTTTTCTTTGGATTATCCTGTTATTTTTACACCTATTTTCCCAATACAACTTTTATGTTTACTATGTTATTCTTAACTATTAAACTCTTGTTACTTAGCCTGAAATTAAAAAAAGAGGAACCTTATAATGGCTCCTCATCGACGGAAAGATCCTGAAGTAAATCTCTCACAACCTCGCGATCATCAAATGGGAATGTCTCGTCCCCTATAAGTTGGTAATTCTCATTTCCTTTTCCCGCTATTAAAATAACATCACCTTCTGTTGCAAGAAGTAATGCAGTTTTTATTGCGGCTTTTCTATCAAGCTGAACATTGGCCTTCCTCATATCTTTAATACCTTTAAGAATGTCCTGAATAATTTCACTTGGATCCTCATATCTAGGATTATCGGATGTGAGGACACATACATCTGAGTGTTCACTTGCTATTTTCCCCATAACTGGCCGTTTTGTTCGGTCTCGGTTACCACCACATCCAAATACTGTGATAAGTCGATTCATGTTAAATGACCTAATGGTTTTCAATACATTCTCTAGTGCATCTGGTGTATGCGCATAATCGACAATCACTGTGTATTTCCGTTTTGTTTCAATGACTTCAAATCGTCCTGGTGTAGCTTGTGTCTTACTTAAAGCACTAATAATTTTTTCAATTTGAAATCCAAGCTTTAGACACGTTCCAATAACAGCTAGTGCATTATAGACAGAAAACAATCCCGGGATCACCGTTTTTACAGGATATTTCTCATCCTCATATTCAAGAATAAATGATGCACCTGATATATCATTTTTCCATTCTGTTGCTTTTAACTCTGATGTATGATGAAGTGAGTAACTAATGAGAATACCTGACACATGCTCACAAATTTCAGTCGCTATCGAATCATCTACATTCACAACAGCGCTGTTTGATAATGGGAATAACTTTAGTTTCGCCTTTTTGTAGTTTTCAAGTGTTCCATGATCATCTAAATGATCTTGTGTGAAATTCGTAAATACCCCAACATCAAATCGAAGGTTATGAACCCTCTTCATCTCTAGTGCCATTGAGGATACCTCCATCACAACATACTGCACCTTTCTACTTTTCATTTCTGAAAATACAGCCTGTAAATCAAATGATTCCGGAGTTGTCGGGGTCGTTTGCGTCATTTTTATCTTTTGATTATTAACTAAGTAACCAAGGGTACCGATTGTTCCGACCTGTTGGTTAAGTTTCATTAGGACAGTAGAAAGCATACTTGTGACTGAAGTCTTACCATTTGTACCTGTAATTCCAACTAATTTAAATGAGTTCCGAGGATGGTTATAAAAATTACTTGCTAGGATTTCCATTATTTCACGAGTGTTTGATACTTTTACAACGGTTGTTTTTTCTGTTTGAAGCTGTATTTCTTTTTGTACAACAATTACTGTAGCACCATGTTCAATAGCATCAAGAGCATATTCATGTCCATCGTGATTTTTCCCCTCCACACACATAAATAAAGTATCACGACTTACTTCGTTTGAGTTATATGTAAGGTGTTTTACTTCTGTTTGTAGACTTCCAGATAACAATTGAAAATTTATACCTCTTAGAAGTTCACTAAGTTTCATACACAAGCTCCTCCTTAGAAGACATAGCAGCTGCCATGTCATTAATAATGGCTTTTTTGTATAGGAGTATTTAGATACTAAGGTAAAAATGGCTTTTGGAATTTTTAAAAAGACAATCTATACGAAAACAGCCTAATAATATAGGGATCGTCTATTCAAATGAAAAAGCACGAGATCCCCCGTGCTTTTTCTTTACTTTAGGAACGGCTTTATCTTTGGAAAGACATTCAGGGCAGTTTCGTAAAATACATGATTATGATACTGCACTGGAATAATTTCCTGAATAAATTCTATATATGGCTTTATTGGTGTTAATGGCCAATCAGTACCAAATAAAAATTTTTCATAGTTATTCGTAAATGTTAAGGCATGTAGTAAATGATCAAAAAATCTTGTATCTTGTAATTTTTTTATATCACCGTCAGCTCCCACTACTAAACCTGACAAGTCTGCATACACATTACGATTTTTATAGACCACTTCTGCTCCATCTAAAACCCAAGGATCACCGAAGTGTGCCATCATGATCGTCATGTCGCGGTGTTTTACTGCTACCTCATCGATTGCTAGTGGGTGCGAAAAACGGAGTCTTCCTCGTTCAGAATACGTGTCACCTGTATGGTACACAACTGGAACGTTGTATTCTTTTGCCAATTTATAAACAGGTTCATACAGTTCATCATAGGCGTAAAAAGGATAGTAGCCTAGATAGATTTTAATCCCAACACATTCCTTCTTTTCTAGATCATCTCTTAAGCGTTTGAGAGCCTCGTTATCAAGCTTAAAAGGATTAATTCCAGCACAATATACAATGTTTGAAGGAATCGTTTCAGACAGATCGATCCCCATAGGCGTAGGAGAAGCAGAGTCAGGAAAGCCTTCTCCATCTGTTTCTGTTACACCCATTGCTATACCTAATACAACATTATTTTGTTTAAACTCCTTTTGTATACCCTCATAACTATAATCTACCATTGATAGTTCATTCGCTGTTTCTTTAAAGCTGTTTATGTTTGAATAGTGTATATGTGCATCAATGATTTTCATAGTACCCCTCTTTAAACGTCAAACGTTGAAGCTGTTTTACTTCATCCTCTGACAAAATCGATTCATGACCAACAAAGAATGTTGGTGATGATACATGTTGAACTCCATGTGCTAAGTGAAATTCTCTCCAAAGAGCTAGTGAAAGAATTTCTTTATTTACATATGACTCTATGTCGATGCAATCGCGATCAGCAATTACTTGAAGAATCTTCTGGTCATTTTTTGAGCCAATTACTACATGATCCTCTAATTCTGTCTTATATTCAGTTTGACCAGCAAAATATTGCTTATGCTGACTTGCACTATTAATCCAACCTGACTCCATAGAATCACCCGGCATGAATGCACATTCTGAATACCACTTCTTATAATGATAGTATTTCCCGGTATTTTGTATGAACTTCGTACAGTATGCCAGTACCGGTACGCCAGGTAGCATAACATAATATTGTTCAATACCCAGTCCCTTTACTTCCTCATTATCTTTAAAATCAATTGAAAGTTTTATACCCTTCCACAACCTACCAAACTGATCATAAAGAGAAGCTTCTTTTACCTCAGTACTCTCTTTTGCAAACGACTTATGAGTTACACCTGTTATACTAGATCGAATACCTCCACTCCATGGGTTCCACCATGACCTCGGTTTCAAGGATGGGAAGGAAGTATCCAGCCATTCCTTCTCTAACACGTTCAATGAAAATAATGCTGGATAAAATGAACCAGCGGCTGAAATTGACATACACCCATTCGTTGCTGTTACTACCTCATGCCCATTTTCAGTAACTTTTTGTACATCTACTAGATTATCAGTAGGATTTAATACAATTAATTTCTTCGCATCTTTCATACCATTAAACTCATACTGAATGTCCACTTGATCTAATGGTTTAAGTTTTGGATTACATTTGTCTTGATATCATTCATTTCATCTTCTGCAGTATAAGAATGTTTATAGACTGTTTCATTATGGTGTCTCATTTCAATTGTACCCTGAAGAAAACTACTTTTCACATCGGAAACGTTCACATTCACTGAACCTGCTTCAGTAAGTACAGCATTGACAGAAAAGTCCTCGTATACAGCTGTCTTATCCATTGTTCCCCTATTCGCAAAATCTCTAAACTCTTCCCAAGATTGGTATGCACCAAACGAATGATAAACAGACTCTGTCTTTCGAATGGAGTTGGCAGGTATTACACCTAGGTTCTGCTCTATATATAAATACCAGGGTTCAAAGTTCACCTTGCAAGTAGACGGCCAAGTGATGCCATGTAAATAAGGAGAGTATCTTGACACCAACCAGTTTTCGGTTAACTGCTTACTGTCCCACAACCCATAATCTGCATGCCCCTGCTCATTCACTTCAATGACCTTCTTGTTCATCACAAACACCGGTTTATAAAGTTCGTGATAAATGGATTGATTCAACCAAATTGAAGTCTCAGTATCTCTGGAACTAGTATTTTTAACATAATACATTTGCTCCAACAGACCTTCAGCATATAACGTTGAAACACTTTCCAATTCTAGATTAGGGAAGTCAACTGATGTGTAAGTTGCCTTTAACGAAATTGCCCCGTTTTTCTCTTCATAGTTTACTGATATTGGTTTTCTCTTTGAGAATTCACTCGAATAAGGTTTTCCAATCTTCGGAAACATTCCGATTGTTTTTTGTGTACCTTTTGTTAAACGTCCTGACAGTACATCATTCTCAAGCTTATCTAGGTACATATGATACAATCCGTTATAAATGTGCCAATAATCATCACATTCTCCCGAGAATCTGGCTCCAAGTCCTTTAAAGCCAATACCAATTTTTCTTGTGAAATTTAGTTCCTCACCGTTATCCTTCGTCACATGAATGGATAATTCAGGTGAATAGAAGCCATGGCTTTTTAGTACATATACTACGGGTACAGACGTTTTCCCTTTCGATTCTAGCTCAACTGTAATAACTGGCTGTTGTAAAATAAGCCGCTCACACTCAGGAAAATGAATCGTAAAAGTAGCCCTATTTGCAAGGTTATTTTCAATATCCAGATAAAAATTTGACGGAACATTTACATAGCTTTGGTAACCAGGTAATGTTGCTTTTAATTTGGCTGGCAACTTTGGTAGCAAGCCAATCGAAAACTTGGCCTTTCTTCCATTTATCAATAGATTTGTAATGACAGATGGGTGTGTTCTCCAATTACTTTGTTCTTCATCAAAATCACCAAGTGTAAATGTACCGCTAAGTTCTGCACTGTCAATTACATCGACCTTGTTTTCATACGTATAGTTTACGAGCTTATGATTTTCTCCACTCAACTCGATCTTTAATGGTTTACCTGTTTTGTTTTTCACTTTATAACGAATTTCATAATCTGAATTGCAAACTAACGTAAAATTTTCCAATTCTGCTGAGATTACGTAATCATCAGTTTCAATTAATCGCAATCCTCTGCCAGTACGTTCAAATTCCATACGTAAGTGTTTATTATCGCTTTCCCACTTGTACTCATAATAAGTAAAGTCATTTTCTTTCCGTCCATCTGGAGTGACGTCAATTTCTCTTGTACTGGTTGTATACCAATCAGCATGTTCAAAGAAATCATTCACTGCCTCTGTTGTCAGTACGGTTGGCATGAAATTCATTAAGTGTGTTGAATCATCACGGTCTTCCCAGAAAAAACCACACTTCTTATAAAGTGGGACAGCCTTTGTATTTCCTGCCCATGTATATAAATCTAACCGTGGCCATCCTAACTCGATCACTCTTTCTATTGCTTTTAACACCAAGCTCTTACCAATTTTCCTGCCATGATAATCTGTTCGTGCATTTAACAGTGGGATATATAATGCACCTTCATCTTCACGGTATTCTGATAATCCGCAATACCCTACAACACTTTCATTGTCCATTGCCAAGTATAAATTCAAATTACTTGAATTGGCTTCTTGTGTACGTACTTTTTCCTCAGTCGTTACGTGAGAATCACCGCCCCATCCATCTCGGCTTAAATTCCACATCTCCGCCACGCCAGCTGCATGGTTTTCCGTATATTCTACAATTGATATTTTTTTCTTTGTTTGTTCCATATGAACCTCCTATTGTCCTAAACTACGTCTCCATTTTCCTATTATCTTGAAATTCTTCCTTTACTTTTATTAGCATCATCATTCTACATCTCCTCCTTAAAATTTTTGTTTTGTGTGATTAGTAAATATTGGGATCACCACTTTTTAACTATAAAGGACTCCTTTATAGGATGTAAAGAAATTTTCAGAAAAATGAAAGTAATAATTGATGTTCATAAAGGCTGGTTTCGTATAGATTGTTGCTTTTTCGTAAAAATCCCAAAAGCCGAATCTTTACCTTAGTATTTAGATACTTCTATAAATAAAGAGAGGTGCTCTATTCTAATCCAACCTCAATTTATTTCTAAAACTGGTTGTACACCCAGAATAATTGTGCTTAAAGCAACAAAGTTTTAGAAAAGAACCTCCATAAAAAAAACGAGTGAACAATGAATTCATTGTTGCACTCTCTTTTGTTACGCCTATAAAAGTTCTTCTATGTCTTTTTGAATCGATAACGGGCTAGTAGAAGGTGAATATCTTTTAGTGACTTGACCTTCTGGGTTAATTAAAAATTTTGTGAAATTCCATTTGATAGCTTTTGAGCCTAAAAATCCTTTTTCTTGCTCTGTAAGATAGGTAAACAAAGGATGAGCATTTGATCCATTTACATCAATTTTACCAAACATCGGAAAGGTTACTCCGTAGTTTAATTGACAGAACTCTTGAATATCTTGATTAGAACCTGGCTCTTGATTCATAAACTGGTTACTTGGAAAACCGAGGATAATAAAACCTTGATCTTTATATGATTCATAAAGCTCTTGCAGCTCTTTAAACTGTGGTGTAAACCCGCAGTTACTTGCAGTATTAACGACTAACATGATCTTCCCCTCGTATTCCCTAAGAGGCTTTTCCTCACCATTTATCGTTATTGCACTAAAATCATATACAGACACCTTAACCTCTCCTTTTGATTTACCTATTTTTTCTTACTCTTCGAATATACCTTAGACTTTGGTTTACTTGCTCCAGTGGATTTTCTCTTTTCATAAACAGGCTTTTGATCTGTGAACTGTCCTCGATGTAAATCCATTTTTTTCAGAGATAAATTTAACTTTCTATCATAATTTTGTAATAACTTCTCCTCATAAGAAGTTGCAAGTGCAACAACTGTTCCTTTTGCGCCCATTCTACCGGTTCGACCTGAACGGTGTACAAATGGCTCTATTTGATCAGGAATATCTAAGTGAACAACATGAGTAATTCCTTGAATGTCCAAACCTCTAGCTGCTACATCAGTAGCTAAAAGTAACTGATACTTTCCTAATCGGAACTTCTTAAGCGTAGCTTCTCTCTCCGCTTGTGTAGACTGACTATATAATACGCCTGCTTCAATCTTTTTATATTTCATTTTAGATGCTAACGCTTCTAAATGGAATGAATCGTTAATAAATGCAATAGCTTTTATTTCCGGTTCAGTATGCAAAATGCGACGCAAGTAGTCAATCTTATCACGACGTTCACATACTACATAGTAGAATTGTGTGTTTTGTCTTGATTCTACTGCAGTTTGTATTTGAATTTTCTTCGGATTATTCATTTTCTGCTGTAAGAGTTCCACTGTATTAGAAGGCAGTGTTGCAGAGAAAGCAACTAATTGACGATCACGCAATGTAGATTGTACAATACGATCCATCTCTTTTGTCACACCAGAACCGATTAATTGATCGGCTTCGTCAAGTACGATTGTTTTGACTTCATGCATCTTTAGCTTTTTCATTTCAATTAACTCTACAAGACGATGAGGACTTCCAACAACAATTTGAGGATGCTTTTTAAGTTTTTCTACTTGTCGTTTTAGATCGGCACCACCAATAAATGTTGCAGAAGTAAACGGACTTCCTTTTAAAAATCGTGTTGCCTCTTCATGAATTTGCATCACTAGCTCTCTTGTTGGTGCAATCACCACTGCCTGTGGACTTTTTATATCTTCTTGTAGCGATTGTAATATTGGTAGTAAATATGCAAGTGTTTTACCTGTTCCTGGTGGGGATTCAACAATAATATCTTCCCGGTTCAACATGTTAGGAATTGATTGCTTCTGAACATCTGTAAATGATGTAAATCCCGCACCAGCCCATGCTCCCTTTATAAAATCCTTAAATTCATTTATTGAAGTTTCCATTTGCATTCTCCTAGCTGTTTTCATGCAGTGCATGTAATGTTTCTTCCATATAATTTAACATATCTTGTAAATCCTCGATATCTGATTCCCGTAATACCCGATTAAAAAGAACCTCTACCTTTAATTCAATGCCACTCGTAAAAGGATATGATTGGATTATTGTACATAGAATTTTACGGTTTTCCCATTTGCGGGAAATAATGCTATGTATTTTTTCAATGTTCTCTCCATCATTTTGTAGTTGTACTGAAAATTCCAACCAGGTTGTACAGCCATGTAAAGCCTCATCTTGATGAGTCAACTCACTAGCCAGTTGTTCTATTGAAGATGACAAAAACCACGTACAACGCAAATATTCTCTATTTAATAGTTGAAAAGTAGCTGAAAAATGTCTTGACATTGTTGCTAAATCAACGATATCTTTACGATCAGTAACCAACCAATCACCTTCTAGGTCACGGTCGTATATGGCACCTTCAATTACTACTTTTAGGTTATCAAAGTTTGTTGGATCAAACAAATTTGGAACTCACCTCATGCTTAAGAATAAATTTAAAATAATCCTATTATTTTCCCCTCTTCAGTTACATCCATTTTTAAAGCTGCGGGCTCCTTTGGTAATCCAGGCATCGTCATGACAGCCCCAGTTATTGCAACAATAAAACCTGCTCCAACAGAAGCCTTTAATTCTCTAATTGTGACAGTAAAGTCTTTTGGTCTACCTAGCTTCGAGGGGTCATCAGATAGAGAATACTGTGTTTTCGCCATACAAATTGGGAGATGACCCCAACCTAATTGTTCAAATTGAACTAATTGCTTACGTGCATTCGAACTAAACTCTGCACCTTCTGCACCGTAAACCTTTCTAACGATGGTGTTAATTTTGACTTCGAGTGATTCATTTCTATTGTATAATGTTTGAAAATTATTTGATTCAGTAGAGATCGCTGATAATACGTTTTCAGCTAAATCTATTCCACCTTCTCCACCTTTTTCCCAAACTTCAGTTAACGATACACGTACGTTCTTCTCTTTACACCAGTTCAATAACCAGTTGACTTCAGCATCACTATCCGTGATGAATCGATTAATCGCTACTACATAAGGCAGACCGAACGATTGAATTGTTTCGATATGTTTCTCCAAGTTTTCAATCCCATTTGTTAAGGCATCCACATTTTCGTTTTTTAATTCATTTTTTGGTTGCCCACCATGCATTTTCAAAGCGCGGATTGTAGCAACTATAACCACAGCACTCGGATTGATACCTGCTGATTGACATTTTATATGTAAAAATTTCTCTGCCCCTAAATCTGCTCCGAAGCCAGCCTCAGTTACGACATAATCGCCTAGTTTCGCAGCCATTTTCGTAGCGATTACACTATTACAGCCGTGTGCTATATTCGCAAATGGACCTCCATGAATTAAAGCTGGAGTGTTTTCTAGTGTTTGAACAAGGTTTGGCTTAATGGCATCTTTTAGGAGCATTGTTAACGCTCCCTCGAAGCCTAATTCCTTCACAGTGACAGGTGCTTTATCGGTGTTATAGGCAACTACAATCCTTCCTAATCTTCCTTTCAAGTCCATGATGTTCGTTGCTAAGCAAAGTACTGCCATAATTTCTGATGCTACAGTTATATCAAACCCATCTTCACGCGGTACTCCTTGCATCGGACCTCCTAACCCTACGATTACTTGACGAAGAGCACGGTCATTCAAATCCACAACACGCTTCCAAACAATTCTTCGTTGATCAATATTCAATTGGTTTCCTTGCTGAATATGATTATCGATAAATGCTGCTAGTGCATTATTTGCCGTTGTAATCGCATGTATGTCACCAGTAAAGTGTAGGTTAATGTCCTCCATTGGAACAACCTGTGAGTACCCCCCACCCGTTGCTCCACCTTTTATTCCCATCGTTGGTCCAAGTGAAGGTTCTCTCATTGCAATGATTGATTTTTTACCGAGTTTGTGTAAAGCTTGTCCAAGTCCGACCGTGACTGTAGATTTCCCTTCCCCAGCTGGAGTAGGGTTAATAGAAGTGACAAGGATGACATGTGCATCCTTCTTTTCTCCCAGTCTGTTCATAATATCTAAGCTTAATTTGCCTTTATAGTGACCATAAGGTTCTAATTCTTGCTCCATGATGCCTAGTTCTTCAGAGATATGATAGATAGGTTTTAGAGTTGCCTGCTGAGCAATTTCAATATCTGTTGGTACATGTTTGGTCATAAATTTTCCCTCACTTATCATTTATTCAACTATGTATATTTTATATCTTTTGAAACATAAATACCCACATAAAGGTTAAGGATTGTTTTAATTCCTCTGAAAGGTTTGTAAGTATATCTTCAGTAATACCCCGTTTATATACGCCTTGACCATCTAATAGTGTAAACCCATTTTCTAGTGCAAGCCTTTTAAACTCCCATGGCATCATTGTATTACAAATTGCCGGTTTCCCATATAATCTTTGATAACTATTTTCTCTAGGCTTTGCTGTTGGACCTAAGATTGCCACGCACATGTACCCTTTCTTAACGATTACTCTCCTCATCTCTTGAAGGACATCTAACGGATTTTCCGTCCATTCGATTGAATTAATAGCGATAAGAGCATGGAATTCGTTATCTGGAAAAGGTATTTTCGCCAAGTCACCTCTGACAAACGATAGAGGTTCATCTTGCACTTTTTTTGAAGCATTATCGATCATTTGACTAGATATATCGATTCCAGTTACATCATAGCCTTTTTTGCTCAGTTTATAGGAACCGTAACCATCCCCACATCCTGCATCAAGAACTTTAGACTGCTTGGGAACATAGTTTTCAAAAAAGGGGATAATGCTACTCCGACTACCTTCATCCCATAACTCTCTGCTTTTATTATTCCAAAATGTTGCCTTCTCGTCCCATAGTTTTTCTGCTTCCTCATGCCAATGAAACATATTAATCCTCCATTAAATAAGAATAGTAATATTCATCAATCCATTGTCCATCCACACTTAAAGAATGCCTCTTCATTCCTTCTCGCTGGAAGCCCATCTTTTCATATAAAGCAATTCCTCTTTCATTATGTACCATCACCGTCAGCTCAAGGCGATGTAACTCATGTTCTTTTGCCCATTGGATACCATGCTTTAATAGGGCAGTACCTATACCTCTTCCCGTATACTCCTGTAGAATGCCGATAACAATATAAGCGGAATGTTTGTTTCTATTATTTTTGTTACTGAACAATGCAAGGAATCCAACAATATTGTCTTGTATTTCTGCAAGCAGTATGGTGGACCTCTTGTCTGAGGTCACTCGTTCTATCATGTGTTTTTGTTCTAGTGCTGTCGTTTTTCTCTCATTTGGTTCGTACAACATAAAAGCTGTTTCCTGATCTAACATTTTACAAAGATTCAGGAAGGATTCTGCATCTTCGAGCTTTATTGGTCTAATATTCAAGGTAACCACCACATCTTTTTTCTTCATCATACCATAAGAATAAAGGGCTGCTTACATATATTTAGGGGATGCAGTGAAGGATAATGGAAAGGAGGGATGATAATGAGCGAAACAGTAGTAGCAGTCAAACGAAACGGAGACGGCGATATTACAATGTTCAAAACATCATCTGGCCGAGAGTTAACATATGCTGAAGCTCTAACTGACATATCAAATCATAAAATTGATGGGGTAAACACATTTAAAGGAAGAGATGGAGAAATGTATATTCGCAGTAATGCAGACGGAGATCCATCTAATAACTTAGATCAATTACCAACATTTTAGGAGGATTATGTGATGACGAAGAAATCAAACAAAGGTAGCCAAAATCAAAATGCTCCCGAGCGTGGACATCAATTAGAGGAATTTTCTAAGGAGATTATTCCTGGAGATAACAGCAAAGGAAATAAACGTAATGTAAAAAACAAAACAGATAAGACAAATCCACAAGACTAGTGTTGAATTTTCAGTAGAAAAAACTATAAGGAGCTGTGCATCTTGTATGCACAGCTCTAAACTTTACTATGAGGATAATTGAATCTCATCTTTGTTCTGTAGAGTTAGTTTATGGAATGTAATCTCAGGTCTGCTGCCGACTCGAATATTTATTCCAGTTTGTCCTAACCCTTCACTAATATAAAATGGTTTATGATGAAAATAGTGTAGTCCTTTGACCATATTGAGTTTTACTAGTTTGCCCATTTTCACCAGATGGTAGGGCTTAGGGTAACAGATTTGCCCACCATGAAAATGACCAGATAACAAATAATCAAAATGATAATTTTCCATATGCATCACGATATTAGGGTCATGAGTAAGCACAAGTTTATATCCTTCTCCTACACCATCGTATGATTCCTCAAGATCACTTCTTCCTGTACTAAAGTCATCAATACCTATTATCGTAATGGGACCCTGTTTTGTTTGAATCCTTACATTTTCATTTCGAAGTGTTTGACAACCATGGTCTTCTAGCATCTTTGTTAAACGGTCAAATGGTTCTTTACTGAGGACATAATCATGATTTCCAAATATCGCATATGTGCCATACTTTGGGTGCATTTGTTCTAGTACTTCTAGATAAGGTTTTAATTTTGTTATTGTTCTTTTTCGATCGAGAAAGTCTCCAGTAAGGGCAATAAGGTCTATGTCTTCATCCTTTACTTTTTCATATAATTCTTCAGGAGATATTGAGATATGTTCAAGATGCAGATCTGATAGGTGAAGTACGGAAAGAGGTTTTGAAGGTACAGACTGCCTATGATTTGTAGTTAATTCAATATGTTGAACGGAAATATCCGAAGTATTCTTGTTTCCTATCCTATAAGCATAGATTGCTAGAATAGTAAGTATTAGGGAGCTACAAAGTAAATATACCACTACTATCACCCTCCTCGTTTACTGTCTTAAGTATAGTAAACAAGAGATGTATTGAATAGTGGTACTTGTTGTTAGTTGACTTTATAACGACTAGTAAGTATTTCAGTCGACATAAATAAATATTTTGGGTGTTGTTTTTTTATACTTGTGAAGTCTTTTGTAGATAGGACTGTAATGACTAAAAATGGGATGTATTTAAACGTACGGTAGAAGGGGTTATGAATATCATAAGTTTCAAACCCTAATCGCCTGCAACCTTTATGAAGAGTTGTGATTCCAACAATACCTTTAATTTCACTTCGTCTAGGGTGCTGTTCAATATAACCGGCTAAGCCTGGTAAGGAATCTAATACCCTCCTAAAAACAAATCTTCCTCTCTTCACATCGCATGTTACTTTATTTAATTCCTGTAACAATTTTGCATTATGTAAATGAATTTTAATTAGCACGTCATCTTTTTTAATTGTTGTTCCATCTGACAGCATCGCTTCTCTACCTTTATAACGAGTTACTCTAACTCTGAATATGTTAGGTTGATGGTCTTGAATATACGATAATCGGGTAAAGGAATAATAAATAGGATCAAGTAAACTCCACAAACTCAGTAACCAACTCCTTAGTACATTCCCCACATTCATATCCCCTTTTTCTCACAAAGTCACAATTATATTCTTCACCATTTTCATTTACTATTATTTTGGAAATTATAGGATGCAAACTATACATGAAAGACTCTCTCTCTCCTCATACTAAAATGAATAAAAACAAATGAGGAGAAGACTATGTCAAAGGTATTATTCTTACCATTCCTACAAATCCCTTCCGGCCACCATCAGGTTGTGACTACTATGGAAAATCAACTACAAAGAAATATTGATTTTGTCAAATGGGATAAAATTGATATCTTAAGCTATTCCTATAAATATTTAGAACCTTTAATATCAGCCATCTATTTAAGATGGATCAAATACCTTCCAAATGTATATCATTGGTTGTATAAAAAATCCGTTTATGAATCCTTATCTGATGATAAAGATTTCAAATTATATGAGTTTTTATTTTTACACGCTATGAAAAAGTTACTACACGAACAAAATCCTACTCATATTGTTTGTTCACATGCACTGCCATCTTATTTATTATCTAAATTAAAAATACAAGGTACATGCAAGGCAAAGATAATCAATGTATACACAGATTACTTTATCCATCATATTTGGGGAACATCAGTGGTAGATGCTCATTTTATTTCATTACCATCTATGAAGGAGTACTTAATCACGAAGGGAGTAAAACAAGAAACCATATATTTAACCGGAATTCCAGTTCACGAGGATTTTCACACTACACCTATGTCTGTGAAGACTAAATCAGAATTACGTGTGCTTTTGACAGGAGGCAGCTTGGGAGTAGGAAAACTAGATCGTATACTAAGAGATGTTCATCATGATGGAAAGATTCAGTATCATGTGTTATGTGGCAGCAACGAGACGCTCTATAGACGTCTAACTCAGCAACATCATCCAAGAATCTTCCCCTACCCGTATATTTCATGTAAGAAGCAATTAAATAGGTTGTATGATTCAATGGATGCAGTGTTAACAAAGCCTGGTGGGGTTACTGTAAGTGAATGCTTAGTGAAGAGAAAGCCGATATTTATCTATGCTCATTTACCTGGACAGGAGAAGATTAATGTTGAAGCTCTCAGCAAGCAGAATTTAGTAACGTTCCTGCCTTTTAATAATGATGTTTTATCATTCGAGCATCAATTAGTAACCACTTTATACTCAGAAGAATTTAAGAATAAAAATAAGGTATCTCTAGAAAATTACCACAATAGCTTAACAAAGATGACTCCAATTGATTTTATTATTCAAGATATTGTCTCTTACAATCCTTCTGACAGCTTTACATAAGGCTGTTTTTGTATAGATTGTTTCTTTGCGTACAAAACCTAGAGCCCGATTTTCACTTTAGTATCCTAGTTACTACTATACATAAAGAGAGTGGCTTTTTTTCTAATCCAACCTCAATTTGCTTCTAAATACTGATTGTTAGCCCAGAATAATTGTACGAAAAGCAACAAAGTTTTAGTAAAGAGCCTTACATAAATTTTGAGCATTCTATCTTACGTTATTCTCATCAAATAATTATTCTCTAATCACATTGTTGAGGGGAACTATATTTTGAATTTGAACATCAATAATCTCTCCATCTTGTATGTAAGCTATGATATATCCTACCGAATCTACAATCGTTGCAATACATTGATTTCTATAGAGGAGTAATTTGCTGTTTAATTGTAAGATTGATTTGATTGCTTCCATTTCAATATGAGAGTCTTTGCTGTGATGAGGATGAGTACATCGGATTACAATTTCTTGACCATCAATATGTGTACGATACATCCGGACACACTCCTAACAATAATTTTATTCAATATATGTGCCAAATTAAAATAGTATTCCGTCAATGATGATGATCGCAATATGTATACTTCTGCGTATTTCGGTGATTCTATAGTTGATAATGTGAAAAGGAGAATGTCTAATGTCAGAGCCATTTAATGATTTAAAACAAGTTGAAATGAGTGTGATTGCTGCGCAAAAGATGGTAGGATCTGCAACCATGAGCATGGACCCAGAGCTTATACAAGATGCCGCAAGCGCAATTCAAGATGCGAGAACACAATTAAATACAGCTAAAAATCATCCAACAGGTGTAGATGATGAATTTTTAACTCGACAAGAATCACTTATTCAACAATGCGAACATCAACTAAATGAGGCACAACAATAAAAAGGAGTCTAAGGACTCCTTTTTATTTAGGCTGTTTATCAAACAAGTTGACTATCTGTTATATATGAAATGAGAGTTCAGAGCATCTTATCGTAATAGGAATGAATTATCAGCTATTGAGAAAATAGAGATAGGCTAATTATGAAAGATAGCACTTTTTTTGCGAAAACGAGGTTTTTCTTATGATAGTATCTTTCCATATTCCTTTAACCGTTCACCTACAGTACATTCTTTTATACAAAACCTTTGGGCATATCTTTTTCCAAATTCCTTTTTAAAGTGCGTGTTTACGAAGCATTGTTCACAATAATGATCTAAAAGTTCACTAACTTCATGGATTACTCGACGTTGCCTCAATGTAATTTCCCCTATTCTGAGAGATTTAAGTGGCTCGAAACCATCGTTCCTTGTAAGGCTTGAGTAGCCAGTTGATCCGCCTCTTTATTCTCTTTTCTAGTTATTGGCGTATATGTCGGTCTAATTCCCAGTTGCTGCACTTTTTCTTCAATTCGATCTAACCAAATAGTAAACTCGTCCTCAAAACACGGCCATTCTCCAGATAATTGATTTAATACTACCTGAGAATCTCCTTTAAATTGGACAGGTATATTTTGTACTCCCAGCTCTTCTAATCTTAATACGGCTTGCCAAATAGCAGCATACTCAGCCTCATTGTTAGAGTCAAGCTGGTCCAGAAAGATATTCTCTCTAATTCTAAAGTTCTGATTATTTCTCGTATAATAAATAACGACCCCCACTCCGGCTTGCTTCGTTTCTATATCATATCCACCATCAAAAAACACTACAATGTCATGTGGTTCTTCGACAATTTGTTCTAGTAGCTTTTCAAATTCTTTTTTCGTCCACTTTGTATGTTGCTCATCATAAAATACAACATCCTTTGTTCTTCCTGTTTTCAGAAAGTCATTAGCTACTAACAATGCCTGTTTTGCCGGCATAAACTCCGATGTTAATGTTGTAACTAAGTTCTTAGGCGTTTTATATGTCCATTCAATCCAAACTTTCACTTTTTCTTCAGCCTCCAATAGTTCAATACCTTCATTTTTCCTTAGTTTTTATCACTTATACATCATTAACATATTAGACAGAATTGAATAAACATTCCACTTTTAGTTATATTGAAACAATGATATAGTATGTTTCATAGAAAGTTTGAAGGAGGATGGCTCTTGATCGAAGTGTATATCGATGGTGCTAGTAGTGGCAATCCTGGTCCATCCGGGGCAGGCATCTTTATAAAAGGCAACGGAATAGTTGAACAATATTCAATTCCTCTTGGCACAATGTCTAATCATGAAGCTGAGTATTATTCACTGATAAAAGCATTAGAGATATGTGTAGAAAAGAAACTGAGTATTGTTTCATTTCGTACGGACTCACAATTAGTGGACCAGGCAATGGAAAAAGAATATGTAAAAAACAAACAATACCTTCCACTCTTAGAAAAGGCACTAGAGTTGTCCAAACAATTTGACTTATTTTTTATTAAATGGATCCCAAGCTCACAAAATCCAGTTGCTGACAGGCTGGCTAGGGAAGCAATCCGCAAAAACGGATATAGTTGAAAGGAACAACGATGAAAAAGCGACTTCTTGCAGATTTAATTTTACTATTTGTAGCATTTATTTGGGGTGCAACATTTGTCCTCGTACAACAGGCGATTTCTTTTTTAGAACCATTTACTTTTAATGCCGTTCGATTTCTATTTGCAGCACTACTTTTAATTATTTGGTTTTGTTTATTTAACCGGAACCAAATAAAAATGATGAATAAGAAACTGTTCCTCTCTGGCCTATTTATTGCATCTAGCTTATTTCTAGGCTATGCTCTTCAGACTATGGGATTATTGTATACAACTTCATCAAAGGCTGGTTTTATTACTGGATTAAGTGTTGTGTTGGTTCCTATGCTTGGTATTTATATCTTAAAGCAAAGACCACGTCTCCTTGCAGTTACTGGATCACTTGTAGCAGTAGCTGGTTTATTTTTATTAACAGTCGGTGACTCCTTTTTAGTGAACAAGGGTGATGTATTAGTGTTAGGGTGTGCAATAGCTTTTGCTATGCATATCATTCTAACTGGTAAGTATACGAATGATTTTCCAAGCATGCTTTTAACCATCACTCAAATTACAGGAGTTGCACTATTTTCATCTATAGGAGCACTACTTTTTGAAGACTGGAGAGTAGTATTTGATAAAGAGGTTATTCTTCAGCAAGATGTTCTGATTGCTTTATTTGTCACGGCAGTATTAGCAACTGCAGTAGCCTTTTTTGCTCAAACAAAATTACAGCAATATACGACTCCTACTAGAGTTGCGCTAATTTTTGCGATGGAGCCAGTATTCGCGGCAATCACGGCATATTATTGGGCAGATGAACGATTAGGGTCATATGCAATTATTGGATGTCTTCTTATCTTTTTAGGGATGATATTATCAGAGCTACCAACTTTAAAAAAGAAGAAAAGTGGGTTGCGAGACGTGAACTCTGCATAAATAAATAAATAAATAAAAGATATCTAGATAGCCTGCTTACTTATTAAGTAACTCTAATGTATAAAAAAAGACCCACCTTTTAAGTGGGTCTTTATCGTTAAACACTGATAATTCCTTTATCTTGAGCATATTGAAAAGCATGTTTCTTCGATGTTATTCCTTCACTTTTTAGTTGTTCTAGTAAGGCTACAAAATAACTGCCATCAAATTGTCGCTGAGCTTTTAATGTGATTTCAATTGCATGAATGACTTGTTCATCACTGGCAGCCGCATACATCTGACCAAAAGAAATAAATCCTAATGCTTCTTCGCCAAACACAAAACCTTTTTCCATTAAAAAATCCACATATTCATTTACTGTTTTCTTCACTATAACTGACACTTCTCCCCTAATTTTCGACAATCTTCTCTCTCTATCATACAAAATATATGGTACTTTTACCATTATTTATTTGTAAGGAAATGTGCAATTGTTCCTGTTAACAGTCCCAATAAGGCACCAGCAATAACTTCCTCCGGTTGATGACCAAGCATTTCTTTTAACCTTTTTTCCTTGTTATCATGATAATGATGATCTTCCTGGCCTTGAAGTCTTTCAACCTCTTCATCAATTTCATTTACAGCAATTGTAAGTTCACCAGCTTGCCTTCTAACTCCTTGTGCATCATACATGACAATCAATCCAAATATGGAGGCAAGCGCAAAATCGATGGTTGGAACTCCACGGTCCAGTGCTACATATGTAGCTAATGATGTGACACCCGCAGAGTGTGAACTAGGCATCCCACCTGAATCATTAAAGGCACCCCAATCCCAGACACCTGTTTTAGCTTGTTTGATCGGTATTTTTAAAAATTGTGCTAAGCCGATTGTCGCAATAGCTGTAATTACACCTTTGTTCATTCTATCACCTCAGGTCTTATTCTTTAAATTGAGGGAATAAACTATTCGTTCTTTACATAAATGTTGTTTCCTTTTCAAACACTATAATTGGAGGTGAAGCTTCAATGACACATAAACATAACCGTGGCCAAAGAGCACAGGGCATTAATCCACAGGGCTATGCACAAGATGAACATACTCCAGATCCAAAAACTAAGTTAGAAAATGCAGCAAAACGATCAAATACAAAATAGGAATGGGGTTCCCCCCATTCCTATCATTACTCTTTATCCAAGTAGTCGATCTAATCCTTTGAACTCAAGTTCTCTAAACGTTGATAGAGCGCGATCTTTATTTACATTAAAAATAGCTTCATCCGGGTTACAGTCAATCGGCACCTCACAATGAATACGTGCTAACCTATGTGAAAGATGTAGCATCTCAATCCCGTCCTCTATTTTTGCTCTCTGTGATTTGGTTAACTTTGGCAGATTCTCAAGTATACCTTCAATCGATCCATACTCAATTAAAAGCTTTATTGCAGTCTTCTCACCTATACCTTTTACTCCTGGATAGTTATCACTCGGGTCTCCCATTAGCGCTTTAAGATCAATCATTTGAGCAGGTGTAATACCTTTTTCTTCTAACAATCTCTCGGGCTTGTACACTTCATAATTTCCAAATCCATTTCGAACGATAGCAACAGATATATGATCATCTAATAACTGAAGAATATCTCTATCACCTGTCACAATGGTGATGTCATAATCTCTACTATATTTCTTTGCGATCGTTCCAATACAGTCATCAGCTTCATAGCCAACTAACCCAATATTAGGAATATTTAAAGATTCTACAACTTCCTTTACTAAATCAAATTGAGGAATTAATTCAACTGGTGCTTCACCACGATTTGCTTTATAGTCTGGGAATTCTTCGTTTCTGAATGTTTTGCTTCCCATATCCCAACAACAAATGACATGACTTGGATTAAAGTGGTCAATTGCTGTAAATAAATGCTTTACAAACCCATGTACACCATTAGTTGGTACACCCTTACTATTTATCATAAAATAATTGCTCACAGCCGTTGCGTAAAACGCTCTGAATAACAATGCCATGCCATCAACAAGCAGCATTTTTTTAGTTGTCTCTTCCACTATTACACCCCACTTTATATTTGCCATGTCTATTATATCATAGTAGAAATAGATGAAAAATTGTTACTTATTGGCTAATGAGATAGATCTTTGTTGATTGTTTTCACAATTAATCCGTTTACAACGTTAATTTCAATTGTTTTGAGGCTTGAGGCATCCTTTCACCAAGAGAATGAAGTAGTATTTGTTTCATTAAAAGCGACATGATTTATGAAAAGAGCCTTAAAAAAGACGTCCATTTGGACGTCTTGTAAGGATACTAGTGAATATTGTATCAACCACTTGAAGAACACGAACTACTGTTAATTTTGTTAGGAATTTGGTAATGTTCGCTTTACTTCTACATTTACTTCCCTTAATGCTGTATAAATGCGGCGTTTGTTTAGTTGTACATCTTTCGTTACAGGCATGTGAAAAACTGTTCCGTTTTGGTATGTAAAGACAAGATCTCCTTCTACCATCACTCCATTATTCATAACCTGAAGTTGCTCTGCATGAGTGACATCTTTCCACTTATATGTCTCCGTTTTGAATCCCCAAAAGTCATTATGGTGGATTCCTTCATTGTCTAAATAAAAATAATGATTTAATGAAAAAATGATGGCAATAGCTGCTGGTACTGATAGTACCCAAAAATAGAAATGGTTTACTTTCCTTTCCTTTAACAACATTTTATTTCTATAAATTAAATAAGTAATAATAACAATAGCAAACCATACTAATGCTCCTGCAAATATGGCATAATTTGAATTTGGTGTGGTGAAGAACCAGCCTTTAATGGAGTTACTAATAAAAATATCCTGATATGTGTAAATTGCAACAAACGGTAAAAAAATACTGGATGAGATTAGTATAATGCTGGCCATAATGAGAAACTTGGGTAAATCAAATTGATTCTTTTTTGTTGTAATCGTATATCCAGTCATAATCGCTCTCCTTTTGTTAGTCTCTTTTTATTTTATCAGATTTTTCCAAATATAGAGAACCTTTTTCTCTCCCTAATAAAGATCTGTAAATTGAACTTGTTGAAATTGCACATTAAAAACCCCGTCTCCATAGACAGGGTCCAAATTTCTTTACGGTATCTCCCACGACTGCCGTTAATAATGCAAACTAACACCGTAGGAGTTCACGCATTTATTTCTTCTTTTTCATTCCAGCTTTCTCTGCTTCTACTTCTGCATATGATTGGAATTCAGGTGAGTTACCTTTTTTAACATTATCATTGCGCTGTGCATTTGCATTGGCATTTTTCGTTCTACCCATCTCGATCACTCCTTTTTTATTATGTTTTTAACCATAGATAGTATTTGTAGCTTTTGTATTTTTATGTTTTTCGCAAAAATAAGAAACAGCCCTTCTCCATTAGGAAAAGGACTGTTTAGAGGAAATTGGATTATCTGGATAGGTTATCCAATCACTCCAACTTCCTGCATAAAGTAATACATTTTCATATCCTGCTTCACTCAACGACAAAATATTAGGACAAGCTGTCACACCTGATCCACAATAGACAATGATTTCTTTTTCTTTAGGTAAATCTTTAAATTGCATTTGCAATTGTTCTTGGTTCTTCCACTTTCCATTCTGTAATGATTCTTGCCAAAAATAGTTCACAGCTCCTGGTATGTGGCCCGCCTTTTTATCAATTGGTTCCTCAACACCCAGGTAGCGGGTATTTTCTCTAGAATCTATGAGTATCGTTTCAGGATCATTTAGCTTTGCCTTAACATCCTCAACAGAAGCTAACATATGGCTTTGGATGATGGGTTTGAAACTTCTTTTTTTAGTTGTAGGAAAAGCACTACTTAATGGTAAACCTTCGTCTTTCCATGAGCGAAAGTTGCCGTTCATCACAAATACATTTTCATGTCCATAGTAACGCAATATCCACCATAGCCTAGAAGCCATTGCTCCATTTTGGTCATCATACGCTACAACTGTAACATGATTATCAATGCCAATCTCAGAAAACCTTCTGGTCGAATGTGCGATATCAGGTAGAGGATGTCTACCACCGTGTTCTAAAACGGTACTTGACAAGTCTTTATTTAGATCCAGATAGAAGGCATTAGGTAGGTGTCCCTCAGCATACATCTTCCCCCCTGCATCAGGGTCATTTAACTGAAACCGACAATCAACAATCCTAACATTTGGATTATCAATATTTTCAAGTACCCATTGAAAAGACTTTATATGGATCATGAACGGTTACCTTTCAGCTTTGTTGCGTACTCCATAACCATTTGTTCTGTTACCAATCTTCTCACTGGGATGATACCTTGTTTTGCCAAGTCATTAATTTGGACTGTAACTCTATTTATAGAATCTGTTGAAAACTCTTTCCCTTCAAGACATAAAGAGACAGCTTGATCAATAAAGCTTTCACGTTGTGCTTCTAACATTAAAAATTGTTTTACTAGCTCATGTTGTTTAGATGAGTGAGCTGATATTTCTTTATGAACTGACATTAAAATCCCCTTCCTTATCAAACCCTCTTTTTTTCATTAATTTTACTACATTCTCTTTCGGTGTCCAGCAATTAAATTGGTATTTAGGCTGGGTTGAAAATCCTAATCTAGAACAACGATAGCTAACGCCCTGATTCGTCTTATCTACGGCATAGTGAATACATGTTGCACAAGCATGATATGGATGTTTGCTCATGGCAGTCTCCCTACTTAATCATTTCAGTTACATTCGTTTCAATTTTCTTTAGCTGATCTACATCAATCTTTTCTGATAGTACTTCAAGCATGCCATCAAAATAATGATCAGTTTCCACTTTTGCACGGTTCTTCCATCCCTCTAATTGACTAATAAAGTTAGAGGAATAATAGTCAGCCATTATTTCTTCATTGCTCTGAACATATTCTGAAACGGGCTCTTGCAACAGTTTCTCCAGTTCATCTCTCATTTCCTTTTTGCCACCCTTTTCGAAAAAGGCTTTGGCATTTTTATATGATGAAAGAGATTTCTGGAACATCTCCTTTGTAAGTTGCTCGGCCATATTCGCAAACGGTAAGAGCTCTATCTTATCAGGATTTTTATATGTGAGCTGAAAGGTTTGTTGAATGTTGCCAATTTCCGTATTAACCTGGCTATGAACAGACGATAACTGCTTCTTCACAAATCCTTCAACTCTCACACTCGTTGCACGCAGTTCTTGAATTAAATCAAACGCCACAAACTCAAGTAGCTCATCAAGACTATTATTTAACGCCTTTTTCGTGTTCTTTGCTTCATCGTTTAATACCGACGGGTGAAATGACTCATTGAACATATCAGAAAAACGTAAAAACACTCGTTGCTTTACATAATACAACAACTCTTTTACTTCTTTTTCAATTGCACGAAGTTGTGATTCAGTCTTCAGATTTGAAATGATAGAATGAATGGCACCTTTTTCATCAGATAATTTCAGTATCCGTTGCTCTTTTTCTTCATTTCCTATTTGAGATGTTTCCATATACTCTTTTAACACATCTTTAATTCTATGAAGGTCAAGGCGTGCTGAAGTTACAGTTAGCTCCGTCAACTCATGATAAATAAAATCCTTGAATGAACTCTCAAACTTAGCTATACCAGAGCTATTCATCACACTTTGTTGTTCAATGTTTTGACCTTGTTTTTCTTGCAGGGCTAATAAACTCGATAATGGAAACAATCTTGGCTTTCTAATTCCGTAAGCTAATAACTGGCTACTAACATAGCTTTGGACAATTTCTAATTCATCTGTTGAAGATGCAAGATCTGCTGCATTGATCATAAAGAACATTTTATCCAGTTCAAAGGCATCCTTGACACGCCCCAGCTGTATTAGAAATTCTCGATCCGCCTTAGAAAAGGCATGATTGTAATAAGTTACAAAAAGAATTGCATCTGCATTTTTAATGTATTCAAATGCTACACCAGTATGGCGCGCATTGATAGAATCCGCACCCGGAGTATCCACAAGTGTAATTCCTTGTCTCGTGAAGTCACAATCATAGTACACTTCAATCCATTCCACGAAACAAGATTTCTCTTCTTTTGCTACATATTCTTCAAATTCTTTTAGTCCTACATATAAAAGTTGACCGAAATGTTCTTGTACTTGATCAATTCCGCTTAGCACTGCTTTTAGAAAGCTAAAATGTGGCTTTTGACGCGGTTCAATATATTCAAGCTTCACAATGTCCTGAATTTGTTGTATTGCAGCAGAGATGGTGGTAAATTCCTTCTCAAAGAACTTAAGTGAGAAGGCTAAATCCTTCTCCAGTTGCTTTTCATCCTTCACTTGTACTCGCACAGTGCCGTGTGTATGTTCACTCGTTACCGGTTTAATTTTATTTATTGTAGCTGTCGTAGGGTTTGGTGAAACTGGAAGCAACTTCTCACCAATTAAAGCATTTGCGAATGATGATTTACCCGCACTAAATGCACCGAATAATGCTACAGTAAAGGACTGATGTTTTAGTCGAGTTGCCTTATCTGATAACTCTTTTATTACGGTTTGTAAACCTCTCACATCTTTCAGGGATTCTACAACAGCTTCAATTTTTGTGATCATTTCTTCTGTATTCCCATTGGATGCATCAATCAATTTAACAGGTTCTTCAGTTCGAATAACCTCTTGTTCATTGGCTACATCTTCTGCAACTGGCCTCACAGCAACGATTTGATTAGAAATTGTTCTTTTCTCATTTTTAACTGATTCAAGTAATCTATTTTGAAGATCCGCTACACTATGAGATGGTCCATTTGTCAAACAGTTTAGCACATGTTCTTTTTCCTTATTTATTTTGTCATCTAGCTTTCTTAATTCAATAAGTGCTACCTTATATTTCTCAACTTCTACTAATTCCTCTGTTATAGCCTTTAGCTGAGATTGACTGTATTTTTCTAGAATCGGAAGCCATGACTCCATTAGAGCTAATGATGCATTGCGGTATTTCCGTTTACAAACAGCTGCAACATCATTTGTGAAGTTAAGTACACTATCTCCTGTTACTTTAGCACCCTTTTTCACTAATTTTTTTAAATCCTCTGGTGTAATGGTAACCTTTAATTCATATACTTTACTAGCTTCTGTTTCTGATAAACTGTAATTTTTTATGAATGTAGAAAGTAATTCTTTTATATGCCAATCGATTTGTGATTGAATTTTTTCAGTAAGGTCAGAATGGAAGGCAAGTGACCTCTCTTCTTTTTCTTTTTCCGTTTTTTGTTTCGCAAATAAAACACCAACCTTAAAATCCGGTTGTTCTGCTTCTAAGAAGCTTTTAGCTAATTCACGTGTTTGAAATGGCATGATATAAGCATTATCGAGAATTTTATTCAACTCATCTTGAAACCATTGCAAAGCATTCTCTGGAAGTTGAGTAGCTTTTAACTTTTCTTTATCCATTTGCTCTATTTTGTTCAGTAAATTTTCTCTATCTTTATGTTCTATACTGGATAATTCGTTCTCCCACTTCTCATATTCATCCTGATTTTTATTCTTCAGAAACTCCATATGATCATCAATCACATTTTTAGCTGCATTTGCAATGCTATCTAAGAGTGCTTCCTCTTTCTTATCCAGAACAAATGAAAGAAACGATTTCATATCATATAGTTGGTTGTTGTCTAAATTTTTATCTCTTATACTAGTGTAAAAAATATCATTTGGTTCTACACCCCAATCAAGGAATGCCTGCTGAACCCCTAATTTAAACTGTTCAAACGGAAGCTCAGACTCTTGATGCTTATCAATTTGATTAATAATTAAATAAAGTGGCTTATCCATTTCTTGAAGTTTCTTTGTGAAATGGAAACTAACTTCTGATTGGACATGATTATAGTCCATCATATAAAAGATCATGTCTGCTAAATGAAGCGCAGATTCAGTTGCTACTCGGTGGGCATCATCAACTGAATCAATTCCTGGTGTATCAAGGATTGTCACTCCATGAGGAATGAATGAAGAGTTTGTTCCAATCTCAATCCATTCAACCTCACCACCGTCCATACAGAACTTCTTTATTTCATTTATGTCATATGGTGCTGGAAATTCCACTACCTCACCATTGAACATATACACTCTTGCTAATTCTTCACCTGAACGTACTTTTACTAAATTTGCACTTGTAGGAATAGGGCTCGATGGCAATATATCGCTTCCTGCCAGCTCATTAATCATACTCGACTTCCCAGCAGAAAAATGCCCGCAAAACCCGATACTATATTCTCGATCATACAACTTATGAATCAACTGTTTTATTTTTTTTGATTGCTCACTATCACCAGACTGCTCCATAACTGAATAAACACCAGTTAAATTTGTGAGTAAATCCTCTTCTGTAAGTCTCTGTTCTCCCGCTGCTAGCTTTTGACTCATGTCGTGCATATCTCCTTTTTCTATCCATTAAACGTTTTCTATCCTTTATTCTACTGTATTCCTACATATTTTCCTATCATAAATAGGTAGTACAACAAGAAAAAGGCTAGTTTATCACTAGCCTATTTTATGTTTTTTTTATCGGAGTAGGAAATCTCGATATTTCTTTAAACTTTTCCATGTAGTCGGTTTCATTCATTAATGCCTTTTCTTCAAGAGGAATGCGTACAGAAAGTATCAAAATATTTAATAGTGTGAAGGTCACAGCAGTCAAATAGGCTCCAAATAGCATTGGAATGAGTACGATCTCAAGAGCAACAATTGTGTAATTAGGGTGTCGTAAGTATTTGTATGGACCTTTTTTGACAATTGATGTATTTGGCAAAACAATAATCTTTGTGTTCCAATACTTCCCTAAAGAAGATAATGCCCATATACGAACAGCCTGTGTAAGTAAGAATAAGGAAAGTAACATTGGCCACCAAGCTGAAAGTTGATGATTAAAAGCAAACACCTCTACTAGTAATGCAACAAAGAACAGGCTGTGCATTGCGACCATGTATGGATAATGGTTTTGACCGTATTCTACTCCGCCCTGCTGTTTCATCCATTTTTCATTTTTTCTAGCTATGATAAGTTCCATGATTCTTTGTATGATAATGACTGATATAAACAAAAGGAACATCATTTACTCATCCCACCTTACAAGCAACAACTCTGAACTGAAACCAGGACCTAGTGCAGCGATTAATCCAAGCTCATTCTTTGGAATCTCACACTTCATGAATTCTTCTAAAACGTAATATACGGTAGCCGAGGACATGTTTCCATGCTCCCTTAATACATGTTGTGAAATCCTTGTTTTCTCTTTACTAAAACCTAATGACTTTTCGTATGCTTCAATTACTTTTTTTCCACCTGGATGGGCTATAAAGTGTTGGATATCATGTAATTTTAACTGATTTTTTTCAAGGAACTTTTCTACATTCGGTTTGAGCCAAGAAGTAATGATTGAAGGAATATCTTTTGAAAAAATAACATAGAGACCTTCATTTTTTATATCCCACCCCATCACATCCTCAGAATCAGGCATTAAGGTAGATTGGGTATCAAGCACTCTTGGTATCGTTAAAATTTTCTCATTTCGTTGCACTACTGCTTTGTCACCAGCTAGTAACACGGCTGCGACACCATCAGAAAATAACGATGTACCGACTAAGTTACTTTTAGAACGGTCGTTTCGTTGAAATGTTAGACTACATAGTTCAACTGAAACTACAAGTACCTTTGCATTTGGATATGCTAAACAATACTCGTACGCACGAGATAAACCAGCTGCACCTCCTGCGCACCCTAAACCCCAAATCGGAATTCGCTTTGTATGAGGAGAAAATGATAGCTTGTTCATGATTTTTGCTTCGATACTAGGAGTCGAGATACCGGTGGTAGAAATAAAAAATATTGCATCAATTTCGTTATACGGAATGGTGGATTGCAAAAATGTTTGATTATCCAAACAATTAGTAATTGCTTTCGCTCCTAATTCAACAGCATGCTTAATGTATGTATTGTTTTTTTCTTCAAATGTATGATCCTGTTTAAACCAAGTAATATCTTCAGCAAGGTTTCTACTACGGATTTCGGCATTTTCAAACACCTTAAGCAAACGAGGCAGGTCTTTAAATGACTGTTGAAAAAGCTCCGCAGCAAATTCCATCGTCGTATCTTGTGTTAAATGGTTCGGTGGAATACACACACCGACTGAAGCTATTTTAGGCATAAACCATCCACCCTTTATCATTTCGCTACCTTTACTTTTTTCCAAATACATTTATGTTATTCATTTATTACCAAAAAATCGGGTGGTGCCAGGCACCACTCGAATTTTGTCGAATTATCACTAGATCTAAAAAGATCCAAAAAAAAAAGCTTCCCTAATGCGGGAAGCCAACGTTTTTGGAGAATTTATAACTTGTTGTTGTGCACTTTCATTATAACGCAATAAAACGTTTACAACACTACTTAAAATTTGGAAATTTAAAAGAAATAGGCCATGAATATTTCGTCGTCTAGCTTTTGATTGATCTTCACTTGTTTCTTTTGAATGCCTTCTTCGACAAATCCATATTTTTTGTATAAATAATAGGCACCTTCATTTGAACCAAATACCGTCAGCCAAATTTTATGTATCCCCGCCTGCTTTCCCCACTGTAGTGTTGTTTGCATAATTGCATTTCCCATTCCTAATCCTTGTGCTTCATCGATAATCCATGTTCGAAACACTCCAGTATGCTCTTTCATGGCTAATTCTCCTTTTATTACTCGGGCAATTCCAACAATTTTTCCATTCCATACTACTACGTTGTACATGTTGTTTTTGCTCCGCATGTCTTCTATGAAGGCTTCTTCTTCCACTATTGAACGGACACTTTCCTTTTGAATATACCTTCCTGCATCAATGATAGATTGAACTGCTTGTACGATTTCACTTGCATCTCTCTTATGAACAGGTCTAATGATGTAGGGTGAGCCATCTTTGCCTACAAATTGATTGATTGTCATTAACTAATTCTCCTTTACTGATATATAGAGTAGAATTCCAATTTTGGTAAAAATAAAAAACGGCAATTTCTGCCGTTTTATATCTACTTACTTTGATTATTTTTTACAGTTGCAATATATAGGATATCTTCAAGCACTTCTTCTCGTTTTATATCGACTTTTTCGAAATCCATGGCTTGCATATAAAAATCTTCTAATCGGTCGTGTAGTCTTTTTGCTTCACTTAGGAAATTGGTCGCTAATGTCATTTTGTTTTTGTAAGCTGTATTGAGTTCCGTAATTTCCTCACTATGAACTTCTTCAACACTGGTGTCCATACATAATGTAAACATATCTACCACTACATCATTTAGACGATAAGGGTCTACTACATGTGGTGCTGTACCATCCATTATTGCAACACTTAACGAAGGAATAATGACCATATCTATACTTTTTGGATCAAATGCACACGGATAGTATTCAACAGATAAACTATTATCTTCTGCATAGGCACCGATTTTCTTCATAAGCGTTGATTTTCCACTACCTGGTCTTCCTTTGATAATATATCTCCGTGTTACATCCTCTGTAATGTTATCGATAAAATTTACTGCACCTTTAGGAGTTGCTGCACCGAAAAATCTTTTAGTAATAGAAGGATTTTCTTCTTTTGTAAAGGGTGTATGAAAAATAGAACGAATTAAATCTTGTGTTACATGATCTGCTTTTTCAAAGCTCATTGATCTCAAATATATTTCTTCCCGTTTTAGATGAACTTTTTTAGCTTCTTGCATCGTGCTGTATGCTGCATTAAAATTCGTTTCTATGTCTTTTGTAAGGCTAATAATAATATTTTTATATTGAGCTAGAAATGCATCGTTACGATACGCGCCTAAATCCACTACCTTTTCCACCACTCCCGGGTATTTCGGTTCAATTACATGTGGTGCTGTACCATCAACAATACCTACCTTAAACTCAGGAATAATAATTCCATCTAATGATTTATTATCACTAGAGCAGTGTAAGTACTCCAGGTCGTACCCCTTCTCCATCATGACTAAGCCAATCTTTCTCATAAACGTTGATTTACCAGTACCTGGCCCACCTTTCAAAATATACAATCGTTCAAGATCTTTTATTGCATGGTCATAGAGAGAATAAAACCCTTGACTGGAATTAGAGCCAGCATAAAAGTTTTTAATTTTTGCCACCTTTAATCATCTCCTCATCATAGATACTGGATTTTTGCCTAATGATACTGTATGGATATTCGAAGAATATTGTGACTGTACCTTACAGTTAATAGCACATTATCTACTCTCCAGGAGAAAATAAAAAATGCCGGTGTATAAGCTTGTTACCCTTATACACCGGCATTTTTTATTTAAATCTTTCCGTATAACTATTAATCAAATAAACTCTTCTATCTCGCATATACAAGGAAATATTCATTCCTCTTACGAAAACGTATTCACTTCCTAATGATGTGAAAACAGCAATTATTTAAAATCCGTTAATGGTCATTCCACCGTCCACGAAAAGTGTTTGACCGGTTATGTAAGAGGCTGAGTCTGAACATAAGAAAATAGCAGGTCCTACAAGTTCTGGAAGTTCACCTACACGCTTAAGTGGAGTAACAGCCAATATTTCACTGACATATTTTTCATCTTGTAAAAGCTTCTCAGTCAGTGGTGTCTTAAAGTACCAAGGACCAATTGAGTTTACATTAATTCCATACTGTCCCCACTCTAAGGCCAACACTTTTGTCATTTGAATAATGGCAGCTTTTGTTGCCGCATAGACAACACCAGTCCTCAATGCAACGTGTCCTGCAACTGAAGAAATGGTTATAATTCTTCCTTTCGTTTCGTTTTCTTTCATCACTTTTCCGACTTCTTGTGCCATCATAAAAGATGATTTTAAGTTTGTATCCATAATGGTTTGCCACTCTTCATCTGTTACATCTAGCGCTTTCGATCGAATGTTCATACCAGCATTATTAATAAGAATATCAATGCTCTTAAACTCCCGTTTGATTTTATTTACCGCATTTTGAACATCATGTCGGCTTGTTACATCAGTCGGAATGAATAGTGCTTTTCGCCCCAGCTTTTCGATTTCAGAGGCAACTAGCTTTAAGTCCTCTTCAGTTCTTGATAAAAGCACTACGTCAGCTCCTGCCTCTGCAAGTCCAATTGCTATAGCTTTTCCGATTCCACGTCCTGCACCTGTTACAACAGCCACTTTATTTGTTAATTTAAACGAAGGTAAATACATCATTACAATGCTCCCTTAGTACCATCAACGACTAAATCTAACTTACCTGTATCAGGATGAATGATCAGTCCGTGCACAATTGTATTTTTCGGCATTAACGGATGGTTTTTTATCATATGTACAGATTCTATTACACTCTCTTCTACACTCATGAATCCTTCGAGAAATGATTCAATATTAATTCCAGCATTCTTGAGAATATCAATATTCTCTTTACTTACACCAGCTTCTATTGCTTTTTCTAATAATGGAGTAGCGTGCATCCCTGTCATCCCACAATCATGATGGCCAACAACGAATACTTCCTTTGCCTTTAGCATATATACAGCAACTAAAATACTTCTCATGATTCCACCAAATGGATGAGACACTAATGCGCCCGCATTTTTTATAACCTTTGCATCTCCATTTGAAATATTCATTGCCTTTGGAAGTAACTCAACAAGCCTCGTATCCATACAAGTTAAAATGACCATATTCTTATCCGGGAACTTATCCGTATGAAACTGCTCATATTGCTTATCTTCAACAAAATTTTGATTATGTGTTAGAATTTCATCTAATCTTGACATAACTAACCTCCTATCCCATTTAACTCCATATTACAATAAAACAAGAATTTGCACCAAACATTTTAGCACTTTAAAAGAGTGGTGGCCTGGCCCCCACTCTTTTATTCTTGGGTATAAATACCCACTATAGTTGTTTAGTCTATAATGGTATGAACCAAATAGGTTAGTTGGGAACTTTTAGACTTTGTCCGATATAGATTGTATTGGATTTCAGATTGTTCATTTCTTTTAATTTTTGAACACTTGTATTGTATCTTTTTGCTAGATTGTATAATGTATCACCTTTTTGAATGGTAATGGTGAGTTCCGTTTTTACTTTTAATAGTTGACCAATATAGATGGTATTGGTAGTTAATTTGTTCATTTCCTTTAATTTCTCAACTGAGGTTTTATGCTCCTTAGCAAGAGAGTAAAGTGTATCCCCTCTTTTTACAACAATCTCGTTTGAATCTTTCACCTTCAAAATCTTCCCAACATAGATGATGTTTGAAGTTAAGCTGTTAGCTAATCTTAATTCTTCTACTGTCATGTTGTATTTATTGGAAATAGAATATAATGTGTCACCTTTTTTTACTGAAACAATAGTCGCAGCCTCGGCATGTTGGGTACCGATTATTCCAAATGACAGTATGCATCCTACTACCATAGCCAATATTCCTTTTTTCATCTGACTTTCCCCCTGATGTACGTTTTTGTTGTTCATACAATTTGACGGCACAGTTTTCTTGAAAGTTTCATGAGATTGAGCCCAAAAAAAAAAGACCATCATATTGAGGATCTCTTGGGTTGCTCCGTATTTTGTTCTGGATTCTTATATCTCTTCCAAGCATCGTAGAAAATTTTAGCCTCTCCATTTAACCAGTCTTGCGAAGCCTTTTTCTCAAATAGATGTGAGTTATCATTATAGATCCGTTTCGCAAAGTCTAGATTGAGTTCTCTCACATATTGATTAAATAGATTCAGAATCTTCTTCTCTGATAATGATAATGAATTATAGGACCCAGTCTCTCTTTCAGCCTTAATGATCTTAAAAAATTCCTGTGCACTCTTGTTTAATAAGTTATAATTATTCGACTCAGCCAAACGGTCCCATTCTCTAAAAATAATTTCACGAGCCCTTGTATAGTTAGATTCCGCGCACATCTTATTCACTAATATAATAACGCTTTCAATCTTCAACTTTGTTCACCTCGGAATATTGTAAGTTGCAAATCGTGAAATCTATTATCAGTAAAATTTAGATATATTTTCCTATTATACCCAATCAAATCACAGTAGGATTTTAGGTAATTAAGCCTATACATTTCAATAATACCATTTTTTCTGAAAATATCCACAAAATTTTAACTTGATATATATCTTTTCTTATGAATAGCTGATCGATTACTGATTCAAGGAATTTCGTAAAAAAGCAGTACTCATAAAGAGCACCGCTTTCAAATTTTATAATTGATAGATTTGTTCATATTTCTTCTCAAGGTAACGAATTAAATATTCAGCATTTAATCCTTCTCCGGTTACATCTTGAAGGATTTCTAATGGTTTCTTCATACTACCATGTTGATGAATCTTCTCTGTTAACCATTCCCGAATCACAACTAAATTACCTTCTTCTACTAGTTGATCGAAGTTTGGCAAATCCTTGAGCATTGCTTCCTTCATTTGTGCTGCATACATATAACCTAAAGCATAGGAAGGGAAATAACCGAAAGAGCCTCCGGACCAATGAACATCCTGAAGTACACCCTCTCCATCATTCTTCGGTCTTACACCTAAGTATTCTTCCATTTTGTTATTCCAGATTTCCGGAAGATCCTTAACCTCTATTTCATCATTAAACAGGCCTTTTTCAATTTCATACCGGACCATTATATGCAATGCATAGGTCAACTCATCAGCTTCGATACGAATTAAAGAAGGCTTTGACTCGTTAATTGCACGATAAAAGTCTTCTAATGCTACATTATCAAATTGACCATTTGCATATTTCTTGAATAGTTCATAATTCTTTGTCCAAAAATGTTTGTTACGACCGACAAAATTCTCATAAAATAATGATTGGGACTCATGTATTCCCATTGAAGTACCACCACATAATGGTGTTCCAATTAATTCTTTTGAGATGTTTTGTTCATATAACGCATGTCCACATTCATGGATTGTGCCAAAAACAGCACTTCTGAAATCATGTTCATCATATTTAGTCGTAACACGAACGTCCCCTGGGTTTAATCCTGTCGCAAATGGATGAACCGTTTCATCCAATCGGCCAGAATCAAAATCATATCCTAATTCCTTTAATACAGCTAAACTAAACTCACGTTGCTGCTCTTTTGGGAATACTTGAAATAGAAAGTCAGTATTAGGCTTATGTGATGAATCTGCAATAGCACTGACAAGTGGTACAATTTTTTCTCTTAGTTGACCAAATACCCGATCTAATACCTCGACAGTTACTCCGGGCTCATAGTCATCAAGTAACGTGTTATACTTGTTTCCCTCATATCCCCAATATTCGATAAACTTCTTATTATAGTCTACCAACTTCTCTAAATAAGGCTGGAACAATGCAAAGTCTGAGTTTGCCTTTGCCGTTTCCCAAATTGACTCTGCCTTCGATTGTAATACTACATATTCTCTATATTCCTCTGCTGGAATTTTCTTATTGCGCTCATAATTCTTTTTACATTCTTCCACTGATTTACGAGTTACTTCTGAGAGCTTCTCTTGACTTTCAGGAGTTGATAGGATTTGTAAATACTCCTCCATCTCTTTTGAAGTTGATAACGAAAATACTTCTGATGAAAGTACACCTAGTACCTCTGAACGTTGCTCTACACCATTTTTCGGTGCACCAGTACGCAAATCCCAATGAATTAACCCGATTGCTTCACTATAAGCACTCATTTTTTTGACATGATCAAGGAATTGTTTCTCTACTTGTTCTATGTTTTTCATCTATAAATTTCCCCCTTTTCTTCTATATTTCTACACAAAACAGCTGAGTTCCTCCTATAATGTTACAGGTTTTGTTGGTAAGACAGACTCAATCGTTCGTAATATCTCACCATTTACTTCTTTTGGAATCATGATTGTAATCATACCTTTGTCTTCAGATGTTCTAATTAAACGACCGATACCTTGTCTTAATCTCAAGATCATATATGGAACTTCTACTTCCCATGTGTAATCAGAAGATTGTTTTCTCTTCGATTGAAAGACTGGATCGTTAGGAGGAAAAGGGAGTGACCATAATATAACGTTCGATAATGAAGGTCCAGGTATATCCAGTCCTTCCCATAAGTTTACAGCACAAAGTATGGACTCCTCGACATTTTGGAACGTAGAAACTAGCTCACTAATCTCTTTATCACCTTCAAACAGCATAGGATAATTGATTTTATGTTGTGATTGTGTCTTAAATTCTTCTAATTCTTCCTTTGTATTAAATAGAATCAGTGTACGTCCTTTGGAGCTTTCAATGGTCGAGAGCGCACTGTCAAATTTTTGAGAAAATGCATCTTGATCAACGAACTTGAAATTTAATTCCATTTGCTCTTCGTAATCAAACGGTGATTCAACAGTGAAGGAACTATAATTTTTTATCCCCAGACTATTTGCTACATAATCAAAACTACCATTTTGCGATAAAGTTGCAGATGAAAAAATAAATGGAATCTTCTGTGTAAATACCCTCTCATTCAATACTTCTTGTACTGTTCTAGGCATAATAACTAAATGATAACTGTCTACGTCGAGCTCGACCCACGAGATCACTTCCTCTGTTTTGAGGAATAATTGAAGCGAATGTTCCAACTGGTCTAAATGTTCTTCTACTATATGTAAATCATAATGATTAATTGTATGCAGCTCTCCTTCAAATACGAGTGCTTCACCAATATCTACAATTCTTCTATATAACGTTTGCGCAAGATGTAAAAGTTGTTTTGAGAATTGAATCCCCATTCGATTTGAACCTTTCACAAGGGTACTATTCTCCCTCAATTGTTGAAAAAACCATTCATTATCTTGAATTGCTTCTTCTACTAATTCAGCAAATTCCTCGCGAAGGTCATTACCTAATAATCTAGTAAGTAACTCTTCCAATGTCCGCTCCTTCACACGGAAGGTTAGAGCCTTTTGAGCTGCAATTTCTACTAAATGACCTTCATCAAAAACAACACAGCTTGCTTCAGGCAGTAAGGGTAATTGTCCTTCTCGTCTTCTTGATTCGCTTGTCCATACATGTTCCATATAAAAATCATGGGAACATATAATTAAATCTACCGCTTTTCGATAATGATCTCTTGATAATGTTTGTCCACATCTATGGCGTTTGGAACATGAGAAACAATCTTGAAAGTGATCCCATGCAATTACATTCCATTCATCATCATTAAAATCAGGATATTCTTTTCGGTCTCCATAATGGAAAAACTTCTGGAAACCTCCTTGATCATGAACAAATTCTGGTAACTCATCAAAGACACGGTCTTCTTTGTCAGTCGGAGTTGCAGCTATTCTCTCATCTAACTTTTTCAAACATAAATATTGGCTTGGGGACTTTGCCAAACGCGCATCAACTGTGACATCAAGGAACTTTGCAATTTTTGCAATATCTCCTTCTTTTTTAACTAGTTGTTCAATTAACGTTTCATCGGCACAAGTGATAATCGCAGGTTTACCTACATATCTAGCATAACAAATCGCATAAAGGAGATAGACAATCGTTTTTCCGGTCCCTACCCCAGCTTCTGCGAATATAACCTGCTTATCACGAAACGACTTTTCTAATTGAAACGCCATAAAGATTTGTTCATCACGCAACTCAAATCCGGCTTCTGGCAGAATGTCATAAAACACATCACCAATCCACTCATTTAGTTTAGTAAAAAAGTTATCTGTCTTTCCCACTTCGAACGGTAGCTTTTGCCCAATCATCATATCTTCCCTCCAACTTTACCAATACGTTCTCTCTTCATTCTATATTAAGTGAATTTTTACGTAATATTATTTCATAGAAAATAGTCATATAGTTTTCCTAATTACATATAAAAGTTGTATCCCAAAAGGCTGTATACCATTAGATTTATAAATCAAGGTTCCCGAGGCGTGTTTTCGTCAAAATACTGAATCGGTCCTAGTAGAATTGGATAAGTTCACGAAAATAGCCATACATAAAGAAAAGGGGCCCAAAACGGGATACCCCCTACATCTATTTCTATTGATCATGTAATGATGCAGAATAAGCTAATGCATCAAGACAATTTTGTTTGGCAACAGATAGTTCCTCAGTTTCTAACTGTTCATATGTTTTCTCTAGTGCTTTCAAGATTTTTTCAAAATCTAATGGATCACAGTGCATATAACGGTTCTCACTCCTACATAAAAATAAAGACAGTTAACAGTATATGCTGTGAAAAAAACTACTATTCATGTTTGACTAATTTTTATTCCTTTATTCTAGGTGGCCTTGGCCCCCAGAACTGATAATAATCGGTGCGAATAAAACCATTGAAAAGCTTGCGTTTTTTCGTTGCCGGTTTCCCATATAATTTCTCAAAATCAGGATGTGACGTTAACATATACACGGACCATGTAGGAAGTTTAGCAAAAGCCTTTCCCATATCTTTGTACATTTTCTCTACGGCTGATTTTTCACCAAGTCGTTCGCCATACGGTGGATTTCCAATAATCACACCATACTCATCTCTTGAAGTAATATCTGTGACTTGCATTTGTTTAAATGTAATGATGTCTCCTAATCCTGCTTCAAATGCATTATCCTTGGCCATGGAGACCATGCGGTGATCAATATCCGAGCCAATGATATTTAGCGGCTGATCATACTTAGCGAGGTCCTCTGCTTCTTCACGTGCTTCATCCCAAAGCTTAGAATCAATCCACCCCCACTGTTCTGATACAAAATCGCGATTAAATCCTGGAGCAATATTCTGACCAATCAATGCAGCTTCAATAGGTATGGTACCTGACCCACAAAAAGGATCTATAAATGGTTTATCCGGTGTCCAGTTAGTAAGTTTCACTAGTGTGGCTGCTAGCGTCTCCTTCAATGGAGCTTCACCCTGATCCGCACGGTATCCTCTTTTATGTAGCCCAACACCACTTGTATCAAGAGTAAGCGTTACAACATCCTTTAACAGAGCAACCTCAATACGATACAATGGCCCGTTTTCCTCAAACCATGTTGTTTGTTTATATGTATTCTTCATGCTTTCGACGACTGCTCTCTTTACAATACTTTGACAGTCAGAAACACTAAATAGCTTCGATTTTACTGATTTACCAATCACCGGAAACTCCGCATCTTTTGGTATATAGTCTGCCCAGTTTAATTTTTTAGTTTTTTCAAAGAGCTCATCAAAGGTAGTAGCCTTAAATTCACCAATTTTAATTTTGATGCGATCTGCTGTTCGAAGCCATAAATTGGCCCTGCAGATTGCTTTTTCATCTGCCTCAAATGTTACTTTTCCGTTTTCAACGGTGCATTTTTCATAGCCAAGACTTCTCACTTCGTCTGCCACTAATGCTTCAATGCCCATTGCAGCTGTTGCTATTAATGTCACTTTACCCATAAACTGCTCCTTTTACTTCGTTTCTTATCATCATAGCGCATAAGAACTCTGTTTATACTCACACAATATAAAAAGCTCTCCTACTGGAGAGCCTACACATTTTCTAGTTAGAGTCAATCAATAGCGTTCTGTAAGCCATGTTTTGTTCCGTTGTACTACAAGCGACCGACTAAGTCTCGTACTCAGGTGGTAATCATCTATCTACAGATGAAAGATCTGTCGTTCCCATCGTTCCTTATTCCTTAGAGAACGCTCCCCTACCAATATTTGGGTTTCTCGCTCGTGGGGTTTACCTCGTTCCACTCCTACCATTTCTAGTAGGACTTCGTCACTGTGGCACTTTCAAGGTATTCAAGCCATATCCATAGGACTTAGGCTCTTTCCCTGCCGTCAGCCAGTAATTGACTGCCCTAGCTTATGAATTCACTAGGCACGAACACTACAAGCATCTCAGCCTGTGCGAGCATGGACTTTCCTCTACATGTCATTTATACATGCAGCGATTACCCGAACGCTATTTGATAAGCAAGATTTAGTATAATACATACAGTAATCAATCGCAATATCAAATGTTGGTAAAACTACCATTTGTATTAATCAAATAACTTACTTCCAAATACATGTTTTTCTAAATTTGATAATCGTTTCAAAATATCGAAATTTGTATTGCCTGTTGGCTGTGGCGCAGGACGTTTCGTTGTATCGTCAGCTTGCCTTTTCAAGCGTGCATTTTCTTGCTGTAATTCCTCAATTGTTTGTGTGAATAGTTCATAATCTTTAATAATTAAATCTAAAAACTTATCAACTTCTTCTTGGTTATATCCTCGAAGAGCTGTTTTAAATTCTTTTTCTAGAATATCTTTTGCTTTTAATTTAGATACCATCATTCTTTCACCTCAATGACCTTTACCATTCATCTTATTATTTTTTCAAAAAAAGTGACAATTGTCAATTTTATCTTACTTTTAAGTAAATTTTATGTAACTTGTTATAAAGGAATTCCTCTTACCTTTTGTATTAAGGTTCACCAATCTGATTTATATCTGAAAAGATCATACTATCCATTATAATACGTAGGTCATTAATTTTGTAGCAAAATATAAATAATGTAAAGGTTTATTCCCACGATATATTGTTAAACTGCTCTTCATTTACAATATCTTCTATATCATATGAATTGATATAAATAATATCGTATTGAAGATGCTGTTGTTTCTTTTGTGCCTCTTGAACCATAAATAATGGACTTCCCTCTTTTTCATGATCGTAAAATACTAGAAGGGCATCACTTTTTTGAACAATATATTGATTTTTGAGTTTTAATTGACCAGGATTTTCATAGGGCCTCTTTGTAATGCTATCGACAAAATCTGCTTGTGACAGTATAAACTCATATAACTCCTTATTTGTATCACTCCACTTTGATTGTTGGTCTAAGTAGGGTGTTAAGACAGCTAATTGAATATCAGGATATTCTAACTGAAGTTCAAATACTTCTTCAGCTGCCCAAAGTTCTGTACCCATTTGACCTGATATAATTACCCATTCCAGTCCTTCTTCAATCAATGGAACCAAACGTTTTCGTAGTGCCTTTTTTATATAAGATACACCTAAATGGTCCTGTTGAAAGATACCTAACTCAAATGATTTATATCCTGTAATTGCAAGTACTTTCACCATTCTGTGCCCCTCGCTAATCTTTGTATTATTTAGGCTGTTTTCGTACAAATTGTTGCATTCTCGTAAAAATCCCAAAAGACGGGATAACTATAGTATGTAGTTACTACTATACATAAAGAGAGTTGCTCTTTTCTATTTTAAACTCAATTTGCTTATAAACTTGTTGTACACCCAGAATAAATGTATAGAATAGAGCTATTATGTAATATAAAAAACTCCAAGAACTGACGAAATGCCAGCTCTTGGAGTGGAAATAATTATCTTCTTCCAAACATGTTACCAGGCATTGGTCCCATACCAGGGTTAGGCATTACACCTGGACCTGGAACAGCTCCTAAACCAGGCATTGGACCTGGACAATTAAGGTGCTGGTTCGAAACCTCATTTACTACTGATTCTGTATGCGGGAAATAGTGATTATGCTGATACATGTGATGATTTACATGTGTTGTATGACTCGGATGAATGTGTGGAACAATTGTTGTTTGGAAATGATGTTTGACACAATACTTCGTTGGGTGGACGATTGGTGCCATGATATTCGGTCTACCGTTCATGCTAATTTCTCCTTTCATCTCTTTAGTTTTACAATAATAGCCTATGAGAGAAGGAGTATACATGTACTAATGAAAACACCTATTTTACCCTATATGATGATAATCTCCACATCCGCCTAGTTAAATAAAAGATGAAGTGGCTCTTTGAACTCTGAAAATATGAAAACTGTTAAACAGATCATAAAGAAAAAAAGAAATACAAGTGCTTTTCTCACGATTAATCTCTCCTAAATTTTGCAAATGCTTTACTATTCCCGGACGATGTAATTAAAGACGAAATATACTTCAACAATCGTTCATTTTACATCGATATTTGTCATAAAACAACATGCAATTTCTAGAAGTTACATCCTTCTTATAATTTCGACAGTTCACTTTGGCGATTTATAGGGATTTATGCGCTTCCCTAGGAAATAATTTTCAAATATTTCTCACTTTTTTCAACAAGCGATTTAATCTTTTCTCAAGCTCAAATTCCCATTTTTCCTCACGTAAAATCGAAATTTCTACTTCCCACATTTCTTTTGCCATTTTCGTATAGTGAATAGCACTTTGTATGTCCTTTTCTTTATGCTCATAATATTTTGCTAATTCTAATACTGCCTCAAACCTAATCTTAAATGGTACATCATTACTTATCAGTTCATGCCACAGCTCTACTGATTTTTTTATGTTATGTTCCTTTTTATATAATCCTGCCAAGTTTAATCTTATTACCCAATCATCCTTTGAATCTGTTCTTCGCAATAAGTTTTCATAATTTTCCTTCGCGGCCGGAATATTTCCTAACGAGTCTAACCATCTCGCAACTTCATAACTCTCATTAGTTGTATTCATGTCATCCATATCCAGAACTTTATTAGAAATATGAACATAAAGTGAAATAAGTGTAAGTATATCTGTTTCATTATGCTTCATAATCTCAAATACACCTTCTGGATTTTGATCCTCCAAGTAATGAAAGTAAATCATCGGTGCCATGAAACCAGGCGTGTCACTCGTTCGATGGATGTTTAAAATGTCTTTCTCCACTACACTTAACTTAAGTGATTCATACTCTTTCTTCCACAACCTTCTACTCGCATGTAGCAAATCAAAATGGCCAAATTGTGGTAGCTTCGGTACGTGATTTCGAACTAAAGTATGTCGAGTTTTCACTTGTGGCCAATCGAATGCTTTACCGTTATACGTTACAAGAGTATTATAATCAACATCCGAGAGAAAATAATGATATAACGCCACTTCCGATGCAGGTCCAGGTAAAAACAACTGTTTTACAACTACTCGGTCCTCAAACACCCTAGCATAACCCAATAGGAAGATCGTGTTACCTGTACCACCTCCAAGTCCTGTTGTCTCTGTATCGAAGAAAAACAGATCAGAACCACATAAGCCGGCAAGTGACAAAGGGTGTTCTAGATGCGATCTATTCCATTTCTTAACCGTGTCGTTTAAAGCGCCAAATTCATAAAGACCGTGCATTGTGCTTAGTGGATATTCTTTTTCTCGTATGAAAATATATTCACCTTCATAAAAGTAAGGTTTCGCATCAAAGGCATTCCATTGCTCCAAAAAAGGAATACTAGAAGTATGGATGCTCTTCTCGATTATTGCTTCAGACTTCACATCTTCTGAAACTAAATGCTTTTTCATTCGATTCAATTTAGATTTTAATGACATGCTACTCCCTCTTTATTTCAACTTATTAATGATTTTAATAATGATAATGCTGTTTTCTTTGTATTCGATTCATAGAGATCTAAGCCTACACATGATGGACAGCCTGAATTACATGGACATGATGTAATCGTAGACTCTGCTTCTTTCAGTATTAGCTCCATTTTCTCATAAAGTTTTTCACTTAACCCAATTCCTCCTGGGTAACGATCATACATATAAACAGTTGGCTCTCCAGAGTGTGTCGCTTTAACTTGAGGAACGATGTGAACATCCGCTGGATCACACATCACTAACAATGGAACAATATGTTTCATTGCATGTGCAATACCGACCAATCTTTGCTCAAGCTTTTTTTCGGTCATCTCCTCATTACAGTTGAATGATATCCATGCAGCGTTTGTATGAAGTTCTTCTTCCGGCAGGTGAATGGGCCCTGAACCAATATTTTCATGTGTCTCAAATTTAATCTTCTTAAAGATTGTTGCCATCGCTGTAACCATGACATCCCCATACCCCACATTTAACTTACTTAATTGTTGTTGCTTATCCATTTCCAGTACCTTTAACTGTACTGCTAAGTTTGCATCTGTAAAATAATCAACCTCTACTTCTCTAACAAATGCTTTTTTCTCTTCCCAGTCTAACTTCTCCACTTGGTATTGTGTTCCTTGGTGAAGATAAATTGCTTCGTCATGTAACAATGTCATAGCACTAAAGCGATCCATCTCACCTATAACTTGTGCTGAACCAGTTACAGACATGTCTATTATCACAACATTTTCTTGAGAGGCCGAACGAAGGCTGATATTGTGAGCTGGAAAGCTGTCATTCATCCAAAACCATTTGTTGGCCGAATGGTGAAGAACTCTCTCTTCAGTTAAGAATTCTAAAATATCCTCAACTTCCACATCACCAAACATATCGCCTTTTTGAAAAGGTAATTCATAAGCTGCACATTTAATATGATCTAATAATATAATTAAATTATTAGGGTTTATTCGAGCAGTCTCAGGATTTTGCTCAAAAAAATATTCAGGATGCTGAATAATATATTGGTCTAATGGATTTGAACTGCCTACCATAATAATTAGTGCTTCTCCCTGCCTTCTACCTGCTCGTCCTGCTTGTTGCCATGCGCTGGCAATTGTTCCAGGATAACCTGTCATAATACACACTTGTAATTGACCAATGTCAACACCTAGCTCAAGTGCATTCGTACTTACTACTCCATAGATTTCACCATTTCGTAGTCCTCGTTCAATTTCTCTGCGTTGTTTAGGCAGGTAGCCTCCACGATATCCTTGGATAGATTTAGGACCTAATTCTCGGTTAACAAGCTCATGTAAGTATGTTAAAATAATTTCCACTCGCACTCGGCTTCGAGCGAAGACAATTGTTTGTATTTTGTTTTTTAGAAATTCTCCTGCCAAGTCTCTTACTTCTAACGTGGCACTTTTTCGAATGTTTAGAGGTTTATTTACGACAGGAGGATTATAAAACGCAAAATGTTTTCGTCCTGAAGGTGCACCATTATTGGATATTAAAGACATCTTGCTACCTGTTAGGTTCTCAGCCAATTCCTTTGGATTGGCTATAGTAGCTGACGTACATATAAATTGTGGATTGCTGCCATAATATTTACATATTCTCTTTAACCTGCGTAAGACATTTGCTACATGACTTCCAAAAACACCTCGATATATATGAAGCTCGTCAATGACAATATACTTTAAATTTTCAAATAGTGATACCCACTTTGTATGGTGTGGCAGTATTGCTGAATGTAGCATATCAGGATTCGTGATTACAATATGACCAGCCTTTCTCACTTTTTGCCTAATCGCCGGAGCTGTATCACCGTCATATGTATAACTATTAATAGAGACGCCTATTTCATCAATCAATTCATTGAGCTCACTCTTTTGATCTTGTGCCAGTGCCTTTGTCGGAAAAAGATATAGTGCACGAGTGTCAGGATCATTTATTATGGATTGAAGGACAGGAAGATTGTAACACAGTGTCTTTCCTGACGCAGTTGGTGTCACCGCTACAAAGTTTGAGCCTGCTTGAATTGTTTCGTATGCTTCAACTTGATGTGTATATAGTTCTTTAATTCCCCTTTGTTTTAGTGCCTCATGTAGCCTTTCGTCGACAGAATAAGGAATGGGTAAGGTTTGAGCAGCTCTAGCCTCAATCGTTTGCCAGTGAACAATTTGCTTATTTCCTTTTAAATCTTGAATGATCTTTTGCAATGATTGCTTTTCAAATGGCATCATTTCCACCCTCTCTTCTTTTTCATTCTTCTATTTTAACGAATGAATGTTCGTTTAGTAAACAGTAAATCACACTTAACTAACATGAATTCTTTACCATTTTTCATTTCAGTTATAGTTGAAGCAAGTCAATAGCTCCCTATGAAATGTACAACATTGCCAGCATTACGACAGAAAGTTAAGTAAATAGTAAGTATGGAAGGTTGTTTTTATTACATCTTTCAAATTTCTCATAGGGGAAGTGATTCAAATGATGAACAGAATCCTCACTCTTTTTGACAGAAGAACAGTGAATATGATCTTAAGCTTATTTGGCAAAAAGAGAAGCAACAAAGGTTTAATGATGTGGGCTTCTTTACTCGGATTAGTCATTTCTGTTGCGGCATGGGGTTCAAAAAAGAATGGAAATGAATCAATACAGCAGGATCCACTTCACAATATAATGGAAAATTTTCAAAACCAACCGAATTCTACCTTACTAAAGGCTCTTACAGCTACGGAATTTTCCAAAGAGTTATCCCCCGATAACAATCCGTTATCAGACGAATGATTTAGTAACAAAATGTCCGTTCTTTGACGGACATTTTGCCTATTCATTTCAATAACTTTCCAGTTCCCTCCTCTAAAAGTTTTTCCTTCCTTTAAAAGGGAAATTCGTACTGAAAGGAGAATAAATATCTATAGTGCAGGATTGATAAATTTAGGAGTGGGTCAAATGGATCGAATCGGTACTTCTCTATATAGGGCATGTGAGTGGATTATGAAGTTTGCTTACCTTAACATTTTATGGGTCGTATTTTCATTGGTAGGATTACTCGTACTTGGTTTGTTTCCTTCCACAACTGCCATGTTGGCAGTTTGTCGTAAGTGGATCATGAAACAACCTGATATTCCTATCTTTAAAACCTTTTGGGAAACATATAAAAAAGATTGGATTATAAGTAATATTATCGGTGCTGTTTTAATAGTTTCCAGTTACTTTATTTACATAGAAGCGTCCATCGTTATAGAAAGTTCATCAACTGTACTTCAATATAGTAAATACCCATTATTTTACTAGTATTGCTCTTTGTATTTCTCTTATTATATATTTTCCCAACATATGTTCACTATAGTATAAGACTTTCACAGGTTTTTAAGAATTCTTTATTCATAATGCTTGTAAATCCACTTAATAACTTGATGATAGTGGCTTGTTTAGTTCTTCTCTACTATATATTTTCCATGGTCCCATCACTAGTTTTCTTTTTTGGTGGAAGCATTCCCGCATTTATCATTATGTGGTCATGTTATCAAAGCTTTTTGGCTGTTCAAAAGAAGAAAGAGAGCCTCGCACAAGATGAATCAATACAAATTAACAAATTCAATTAAAACAAGTAAAAACCCGAACCATTAGGAACCACCTAATAATTCGGGTTTATCATTGTCTGAAATAGATATGTCACAGCCACTTTTTTATCGCCTAATTCACATAGATTGCTACATTTCATATAAAAAGAGGTATACGTTTGTCTCTAGAATTTCTAATCATCTTTTCTTATTGGATGTTGTTCTGACTTCACTTGATGCATAGTGGTTTCATTCTTGTCATGAGAAACAAGTGGAAACTGCAGAGTAAATGTCGTACCCTTATGACATTCTGAAACAACATCGATTTTCCCTTGGTGAGATTCTACGATTGCCTTGGCTATACTTAAGCCTAAGCCTGTCCCCTCAGATTTTTCCTCTGTATTAGTTCCTTGATAGTATCGTTCAAATAGATTTGTTAGAGTTTCCTGGCTCATTCCGACTCCGTTATCTTTTATTATAATAGCTACATGACTATTTACCTTTTTTGTTAAAACTGTTATAACCGTACCTTTCGGGTTGTGCTTAACGGCATTATATAATAGATTATCGAGGACACGGTTAAGCATATTCATGTCACCGTTAATATACAATTCAGCTTCGCTCTCTTTACTAAATCGGAAATGGAAATCATGGGAAATGACGTCATTTACAAAGTCTAAAATCTTATGATGGACCAGTTTATTACTATCAATTTTCACTAAGGTCAATGGAATTTTATTATTTTTTAATTGAAAAACTAGTGAAAAATCCTCAACTAAAGAAAGCATGTAGGTTCCTTTTTCCCGAATGGTTTTCCCCATATCTTCTAGTTCCTGTTTTGACCAGTCATACTGTCCGCTCTCTAGCATGTGTCCATAGCCCTTTATCGTTGAGAGAGGTGTTCGCAGATCATGGGAAATTCCAGTCATCCACTCTTCTTTCGTTTTCTCCATTCGCTCTCTGTCTTTTCTCGATTTTTCCAGTTTAAGAGCCATATCATAAAATGACTGAATGACTTCTTTATACAATTTATACTTTGTACGAATTCTTCCTTTTTTTGTAAATATTACTCTTTGGTCCTTTTGTGTCAGTAGTTGTCCATCAGTCTCCTGTCCCAATCTTTCTAACCAGCTTATAAATAGAAGCAATGGCTGACCATAGCGTATAGCATGCCAAGCCGTAAAAGCGATGGTAACCACCAACATTAGCAAGCCGACAATAATAACAGCTATTGTCACTTTCCTTACAAAGCTTGATCCATTTACTTCAGCATCTTCATTCATATTGTAATAAATCCAGATGTACTCACTTTCAGCATCATGATACACGGTAATATCTGTCTGAGGATCACCTGGAAATAGCTTTCGTTCTACAATTTCAAGGGTATTATACGTTTCATTGATTGCGTTTTGCCCAAATGCTTGTATCACTTTCCCTGATTGATCCACGATATGTAAGTAACCAGTTGTTCCTATTTCCTTTTCCAATTCACCTATTTCCGTCCCAATCTCATCTTTATATGCTTCTGCCCATAACTTTACTTGCTGTAGTGCCTTATTTTTATATCCAAGAACATATAAAAATGACTTATTGAACGTATCCATTTGGAGCTGAATCGTATATTCACTCCATTCACCTGTCTCTCTCAGGCGAAGCAATTCACTGGCTGAATAGGACTTAGGGATGTTATCTGGTGTATTTACTTCTTGTATTATTTCCCCATCTTTATCTAAGATTTGTAGCCACATACCATTTGCTTCAAGCTCTTTTTTCCATTGGGTCTGTATTGTAGCCTTGTTATCCTCAATAATAGTATCTGTAACAATCGTATCCAGCACAGCTACCGGATAATTGTTATTCATATCTTCTTGAACAATATATCCGATTAGAATAAACAGCAACATTAATATAATAACGAAAACGAGTATGAGTGTAAGAAGGAACTGCAAAGAGAAGTGGAATCCGATTCTTCTTTTTAATGATTTCATTTCCCTACTCCTTTACCAGTTTATACCCTAATCCTCTGACTGTTACAAGATATTTCGGGTTACTAGGGTCTTCTTCAATTCTCTCTCTAATTCTTCTAATATGTACAATTACAGTATTATCATCTACAAAACTATCAAAACCCCAAACTGCTTCAAGCAATTGGTCCTTGGAGAAGACTCTGTTAGGGTGTTTACAAAAATATAATAGCAAGAGGTATACTTGAGCAGGGCATTTTACCGGTTTATTTCCTACTCTTAGTTCACCAGCTTCCTCATCAACACTAAAGCCATTAAATTCAAATCGCTTCGTTATGCCTTCATCTGTCTTTGTTTCTTCAATAATGGAGGACCTTCTTAATCTCGCTTTTATTCGTGCTACTACCTCTAATGGGTTAAAGGGCTTTGTCACGTAATCGTCCCCTCCAAGTGCAAATCCTGTTAAGATATCTAAGTCTGAGACACGTGCTGTTACAAATAAAATATAAGCTGTAGAAATTTCGCGTATTTTAGGACATATATCAAACCCACTTCGATCAGGAAGCATGACATCTAGTACAATGATATCTATATGGTATTGAGATAAGATCTCTAACGCCTGTTCAGCGGTATACGCACGATAAATCGTAGTAAAACCTTCTTTTTGAAGAACCGTTTCCATCATTTTAACAATAGCTATTTCATCATCAACAAGTAATATTTTCGTATTTTCCACATTCATCACCCATAGTTATCGTAGCATACAAACATTACCAAAACCTTACGAACATTAAAACTATGAGACTTACTTGAACCATTATAAGTTATAGATTTATAGAAATATCATATAAGGTTGAATCGTTAAGGACTCCTGCTTATCGTGAGGAATTGAGAGAAGGATGAATTTTGACGATTATTTCTCTATTCTCCTCAATAAATATGGCTGTTTTCGTATAGATTGTTGTTTTCGTAAAAATCCTTTATTTGAGGATAAATTGAATTTATCATTTCGTAATGTATTGTTATTTCCACTGTAATATTCAATGTTTACTATATACATATACACAGACGAAAGGAACTGAAGATATGAATAATCGTGTACATTCAATTGATGGAATTAGAGGGTTGAGTTTATTTGGCATATTAGCAGCAAACATGCTTATCTTTCAATATGGAATCTGGGGTAAAGATGAGATTACCCATTACTCACTTTCTCAATTTGATTTAGCTAGTTTAACATTCATAAAAGTTGTCATTGAAGGTAGCTTTATGCCCATTTTCACCTTTTTATTTGGATATGGAATGATCAAGATGAAGGAGACTCTAAGTAACAAAGGGAAAAAAGTTAAGCGTCATTTTGTGAGACGCTCAGTGTTTCTACTCATCATCGGGGGGCTACATGCAACCTATCTGTGGGAGGGTGATATTTTATCCTTTTATGGTATAATGATTCTCTTCTTATTACTGTTTTTGAATCGTAAGAAGAAAACGATATTAATTTGGGGTCTACTATTACTAACCTTAACACCATTGATTGGATATGGACATTTAGAAGAAACAAAAGAAGATAAAGAGCTATTGAGAACTTATGTTGTCAATACAATTGACATATATGGAACTGGAAATTACTTCGAAATAAAGGATCAACGAAATAATGAATTTCCTTTAAACTTTCCTGATTATGTATATTTCATTATATTGATGTTCGTTCCATGGATATCCGCACCATTGTTTTTATTAGGAATGTATGCAGCAAAAATCGGCTATTTTCACCAGCCAAAGAAAGAAGCATCCGTTTACAAAATTTGTGCACTAATTTTCATACCTTTAGGGCTTTTATTAAAGAGTGCCAGTCACCTATCAGTAAATGAAAACTGGATTGGAGTTTCCGAAATATTAGGAGCCAATATTTTGGCACTTGGATATATTTCCAGCTTTGCCTTATTATATGTTTATGCTGCAAATTCATTTATACTCAGAGGTTTAGAAGCTGTCGGTAAGTTATCTTTTACGAATTATCTCATGCAAACTGTCATATGCACATCCATTTTCTACGGGTATGGTCTTGGGTACTTCGGGAAACTCGGAGTATTTAACGGATTCTTACTATCTATTTTTATTTTCACCATACAGATGGTTACTAGTACGCTGTATTTAAACGTTTTTCAAACTGGTCCCTTAGAAAAGCTAATCAGAATATGGACGTACGTAAGTATCAAAGGGAAACCAAAACAAGTTCCTGCTCAGTCTGAAATTTCAGCATAATTTTTCTCCAGCTGCTTCTTATTTCACTTCACATACATGAAGTAGATGATGAACTAGTTTTTATATGAAAAAATAGCAGTTCAACTAAGGGTATGTAACATACTCCTAGATTGAACTGCTTTTTTCTTATGTCAGATTAACTACTAGTAGTTAAATGATTTGAAATCGTGCGCCTATAGTTCATTTCATTTTCTTCTAACCAGAGAATACTCGTTACCCCACGTGGATAATATTTACTCCCGCTTATTTCACCAGAGATGATTTGGTCACTCCAACTCCAAACAGATAAAGTAGGATGAGTAAGCCACTCGACATGAGCTGCGTCAGCTTTTTCTCCCTTTTCATCCCAACGTATTCCTAAAATTTGTCTAGCAATAAATTGGCATAAATAGATCTTACTTAACCAAGAATTATTACTTGTAGAAGAGATTTTCCAGCCACCATTGTCAAATAAGCAAACATCATCAACCAATACCGTATTTAAATGCTTCTTTAATGCCTGAATATAATGACCAAAGCGTCCATCTTCCTTAAGTGCTTCCTGACAATTTGTATAATAAGGGAAAATTAACCCTTCTATCGCGGGTATGATCTTCGAATCATTTCCTTCACCAACAACTGCCGGAATGTAACCTTCTTCTGTAACATAGCTTACGATCGTTTGAGCACACTTTTCCGCCTGATCCCCAGCCTCTCGTGAAAGATGATCTCGCCCATAATCTGAGAATATTTTCTCTAATGCTAGATACGAAGCCCAGCACTTACCTGCAATATAAATGTTATTTCTCGCTTGACCTAAGGAAACATCAAGACTATCATATGTTGTGATCTCTGCTCCGCCCTTAACACGAGTAGAATCTAGCCCCATTATTCCATTTCGCTTTTCCTTCATTGGGTGGTCTCGATTCACTAAACTTTCGAAGCACTTTTCAAGGATGGTCAAGTTATCTTCTAACCATTTCGTGTCACGTGTCTGTTCTACATAAACGGCAGCACATAATATCCAATTTACCAATTGTTCATGTGTCATATGTGAAAAGCAACCGTCTAACCCATATAATTCATAGGAAGAGAAATGTGGCCTAGAAATAGTATTAGCTACACCCATGTCATGTGTAAAACTTATACCTCCAGGATATTCTGTCTCATCATTTGGAAAACGAACGTTATCCTCATAACTGAATCTCTTCACAAAGATATCGAGTTCGTTTTTGACAGTCCATGGATTCATCTTCAACTCAAAGAATAGTTGATCTACAGTTAAATCAAACGTATTCATCATTCGATATTCACCTTCATTTATAACCCAAAAAGGCTCTCCATCAAGGTCTAATAGCTGTGTACAACCATAATAGCTTCGCACCGAGTGTGCCATCATAAATTTTTGATAATCTGATAAATGTTTAGCATGATTAATAAGTTGATTCGCCTTAAGCGCCCGTTCCTTAATTATCGAATAATTTTCTAATGTAAAGGCTGCCACTTCCTCGATATTGGAAAAATAACGTGTATAATAGTAGCTTGCATCCACCCCAGCTGTTACAAAACCGTTTCGATGAAAGCATATCGCAAATTGGTATGTTTTACGTGTTCCAGCTGGCACATCCATAATCAAGGTACCAATTGGACCAAGTCCAAATGTCCAATTATCTTCAAAAGGTGTTGTTAGTATGTTTTCTAAGCTAAAGTGCATGGCTGACTTTACGTCCGGGTGATCTGAAACTACAGCCGTTAACCTTCCTTGCCCAACACCAGCTAACCCACATGTATCATCTAAACGTCTCATCGAGCTATATGGATCACTTCCCTCGTACCCAAAGAAGGCTCTTCTCGTTTTCGTCCCCTTTGTATTATCAATAGTCATTTCAGCTATTACTGCAGGGACAATCGTTAACTTTAGTTCTTCTTCATTTCCTGTTCCCGGCTCGGGTACTTCTTCAGCTTGTGAATAGATGGTGAATGTAATATCTCCCGCTTTCCAAGTGTCAGTACCTAAGTTAAACTCTCTCTGTACGGCATCCTTTGAAAAGGGAAAAATCATTTTAGGTTTATCCGGATTTGGGTCAGGATTTTCAATATCATAACGCTTACTCTCATTCTCACCTGAATCGAAGAAAGGTAATGCCTCATATATTCCTGAATGCTCCTTAGACTCAAGTCCGATAAATATATTTTTTCGTGGTGAACGACCTAATTCGAGATCCATTCCACCTCCACTGCCAGGAAATCCAAGAGTAAAGCTTGAGAATGCTCCGATTGGAGAATGATGTGCATTAAAGAACATGTTTTTTCCCATTTTTAACCCCTCTTTCAATTCGTTTTTATTTAATTAGCTATCCCTTGATTGCACCTGACGCAATACCTTCAACAATTTTGTTGCTCAAAAAGATAAATGCAAGGAGAATAGGTAAAATACTGATGACAAGTGTCGCTCCAATTGCTCCCCACTCTGTCATGTATTGTCCGATAAAGTTTTGAATCCCTACTGTTAGGGTCTTAAATTTATCTGAACTAATGAAAGTATTAATAAAAACGAATTCATTCCAGTTATAAATCATGTTAATAATAACTGTCGTTGATATCACAGGCATTGTCATTGGCAACGTAATTTGGAAGAAGATACGATGAACTGAGCATCCATCCATGATCGCTGCCTCTTCTATCTCTCGTGGAAGAGTATAGTAGAAGCCTAGTAAAATCATAATAGTCAGCGGAAGATTGAAGGCAGTATACGTTAAGATAACGGCTAACGGATGATCAATTAAATCTATCTTCAAGAAAAAATCAAACAATGGAATTAACGTTGAATGGACAGGTATCATAATCCCTACCATAAATAAACCTAGCACAAGTTTATTAAACCTCCATTGCATTCTAGTTATGGCGAATGTTACTAAACTAGCTGCCAAAACAGTTAACACTACAGAAACAACTGTAATCCAAACACTATTGAAAAAGTAGAGGCTAATATTCCCTTCCGTCCAAACGGTTAAATAGTTTTCCCACTTAGGGTCTGCTGGTAATGAGAAGGGGGAGGCATTAAACACCTCTTGATTATCTTTAAGAGAGAAAAATACTAGCCAAATAAGGGGATAAACTTGGAAAAAAGCAATGATTCCTAATAGTAAATATAGGACAGCATAACCTACCTTTTTTAGCAGATTTTTGTTAGGATTTTCAAGTTTAGGAGCAGGAACGACTACTTCTCCATGCTGCTTTGTTTCTGCTTTCATCATTTTTCCTCCTTAATATTGAAGCTCATCATTCGTGGCCGTAAGTTTTCGTATTAACCACGTAACGATTAAACAAATTATCAGTAATAAGAACCCTACTGCACTACCATATCCAAAATCATAGCTTCCAAATGCCTTCTGATACATGTAGGAGGCAATGACCTCACTCGATCCGTTAGGTCCTCCACCGGTCATAACATAAATTAAGTCAAAGTATTTTAACGATCCTACTATTGCAAGTACAATTGTTACCTTTATTACCCCCGCTATAAGCGGCAGTTTAATTTTAACTGCAATCTGCAAAGGAGAGGCACCGTCAATCTTTGCAGCCTCAATAATTGAATCAGGAATATTTTTGAGAGCTGCATAATAAATCAATATATAAAACCCTGCATATTGCCATATAATCGGAATAAAAATTGCCATTAACACAAGCTTTGGATCTGCTAGCCATGATGGTGGATTTTCTACCCCAAGGGAACTTAGCAAACTATTTAATACACCATTTGAAGGATGATAAATTTTCAACCAAAGTTGTGCAATAGCTACTGACGAAAGTAACATTGGAATGAGGTAAATCTTCCTTAAGAAGTTTGCTCCTTTAATCTTTGTAGATAATATTAACGAGATTGCTAGGTATCCAATTAAGCTTAGTGCCGAAAAAATTGCTAATAAAAAAGAGTGGAAGGCACTGTTCCAAAATAACTTATCCTTTAAGAGATTCGTATAATTCTCTAGACCGATAAAGGACATCTCTCCTATACCATCCCACTTCATTAGACCATAATATCCGGTTAAAACAATCGGTATATAGATAAGGACTAATACTAGAAGAAGGGCGGGGAGAACATATAAGGTAATAATGAATTTGTTGGACATAACTTTATTCATCGTTTCTTCATCCCCTTTTAAGTTGAAGGCCGCAAATTCTTAATGGAAAGGGACATATCGTGACTAAATGATATGTCCCTTTTCTTCATGAAAATTATTCCTCTTTCGAAAGTGCCTCTTCGTGTTTTTTAGCAAAATCTTCAGGCGTTGTTTGTTTACCAAATAGAGATTGAATCATGTTTAGATGCTCTTGTGCAACCCCAGCACTCATTTGAACATCTGCATATAACGTAATATTACTTGCGTTACTTAATTCATCTAACACATCAATATACATTTGAGGGAGATCAATTGAAGAAGTGTCTACTTTCGTAGCAGGGATTACTCCTGCGTCTGTCACTGAAACTTCTCCCCATTTTTCAACAAAGAATTTAACAAACTTTTTCGCTTCTTCCTTCACTTTGGAATCCTCTGCAACAAACAGGCCGACACCTGGTCCACCAACGAAGCTATTAATATCCCCTTTTCCACCCTCAACGGTTGGGAATTTAAAGAATCCAATAGAATCTCTGAATTCTTGAGGTACATCTTCATTCGTTGTATAGTTTGGTAATTCCCAAGAACCCATTAAGTACATAGCTGCTTGTTCATTCATAAATGGTCCCTTTGCTTCGTCATTTGACAGACCATTAAATCCTTTTACAAACGCATCCATATCTACTAATGTCTGAATCTCTTCTGCTGCTTTCACTAGAGCAGGATCTTCAAAACTACCAGAGCGATTAATCGCATTTGTTAACGTTTCCGGTCCACCGAATCGATCAGCTAAATACATGTACCACATTGAACCTGTCCATCGGTCTTTATTACCTAATGTAATCGGTGTTACTCCATTATCAACTAACGTTTTTACAACATTTTTAAATTCATCGTACGTCTCAGGTACTTCAAGATTATACTTTTCAAATATCTTCTTATTGTAGTATATCGGTGCAATGTTTAATTCAAGTGGTAAACCGTATGTTGTACCGTCTAATGCATACGCCTCAGTTGTCCCTGAGATAAATGAATCACCTAATCCATCTTCTAAAAGATCATCTAGAGGAGCAAACTTGTTCCCATCAACATAAGGCTCTAAGAAACCCGCAGCCCATGTCATACCAATATCAGGTAATTCATTTGAAGCTGCAAGTACTTTCAATTTCTCTTTGTATTGTTCATTTGATAGAATCTCAGTTTCGATTTTCACATTTTCATTTGCCGACTCGTATTCTTTAATAATATTCTCGACGATGGTGTGATGTTGCTTAGAGCTGCCTGACGGCCAAAGGTGCATGAGTTTAACTGTAACCTTATCTCCAGATTTACCATCCCCGCTACTTTCAGACGAACACCCAGCTAAAACAACAGAGAAAAGCAGTGTAAACGCAAATAAAAGTGTAAACGCTTTCTTTTTAACCAAAGTTATTACCCCCTTCATTTAAATGGTTGTATCTTTACAAGTTCATTCTAGCATCTGGAAATCAAGGTAGTAAGGTAACAATGATTAGGTAAAATTCCACTTTTATTGGTTATTTTAGAAAATTACAAATACTCTTACTCTTTATATTTGCTTGGTGTCATACCCTCATATTCTTTGAAAATCTTAATGAAGTATTTTGATGTACTATACCCTACAGATTCCGCAATCTCGGAAACTGAAGAATTTGAAGTCAGTAATAAATTCTTTGCTTTTTGAATACGGGATCTAGTTACATATTCACTGAAGGTAAGTGTAGTTTGCTCTTTAAAGATCACACTGAAATAACTTGAGTTCAAGTGTACAAAGCTTGCAACTTCTTTTAAAGTCAAGGATGTATGAATGTTCTCATCAACATACTTTAATGCTTTCGTAACAGGACTATCAGGTTGAAGGTTACTTTCAATGTTCATTAGCCGTTCGTCAACGACTTTTTCAATCATATCTGCTCGTTGTCGTTTGCTTTCAACTTCAAGTGCCTTCGTCACTTCAATCAGTAGCTTTTGCTTGTTTATAGGCTTTAATAAATAATTAACAACACCGATTTCAATAGCCTCCTGTGCATATGCAAAGTCAGAATGAGCAGACACTATGATAACTACTGGAAATGGATTAATTTCTTTTACTTGTTTAACCAGTTCTAGTCCATTTATTTCCGGCATACAGATGTCCGTAATGAGTAAATGAATTTTTTTAGTTTTCATCATTTCAAATGCAGATACTGCGTTTGTTGCAGTTAAAATCTCATATTCGCCTTCAGACCACGACTCAAGGGTTTTCTTAATTCCTCTTAACGTAATTGGCTCATCATCCACAACTAAAATTGACTTGCGCATGTATCGTCCTCCCCAACTAGTGGTATTTCGAACGTGCATATCGTTCCCTTATGTAATTCACTCTCAATATGAATACCTGTTTGGTTCGTATTCGGGTAATACAGCTTTAACCGTTTATTTACATTAACGATTGCAATTCCATTGCCATTTGTATTCGGTATATGATCAGAATTCATAAGGGCTAGAATGTTATCTAATGTTTTATTCTCCATTCCTACTCCGTTATCTTCAACTATACAGATTAATCGATTGCTATTCTCAGACTTTTCAATCGAAATAGTAACGCATCCTTCTCCTGATTTCTTGCTGATGCCATGTATAATTGCATTTTCAACAATAGGTTGTATTAATAACTTAGGTATTTTAATACCTTCATACTCTTTTGGAATATGGATAGACCAATAGATACGATCTAATCTAAATTTCATAATTTGCATATATTGTTCAATATGACTAAGTTCTTGACTAAGGGTAACCCATTCATCTGTGTTATGGTCAATTGTGTATCGAAATAATTCTGACATAGCAATGATTAGGTTTGCTAACTCTTCATCCCCTTTTTCTTCTAGCGTCCAATAAATTGCATTTAATGTATTAAATAAAAAGTGGGGATTTATTTGAGATTGAAGTGCTTTCAATTCAGTTCTACTACGAATCAACTCTTTTTCATACACGACGTGAATAAGATTATTTATCTCTTCAGCCATTTGATTATACGTATCGTTTAGTTCATTAATCTCAATCGTAGATGAAATCTCTGGATTTAACGATAACTCTCCTTGAGACCTTTTTTTCATGACTTTTGTCAACTTAAGGATAGGGCGAGTTAATATAGTAGATAGAAAGAAAGATAGAATGAGGAACAAGAGAAATCCAAATATTCCAGACAAAATCGTAATTGTCCGTAAAATTGAGACACCTTCCATCAGCGTACGTACTGGTGTTAATTTTACAAACGTCCATCCAGTAAGAGCTGAATGCCGCTTGACGTACATGAATTCGCTTTCATTTAATGTAACACGCGCTCGATCACTTTGTTCTAACCCGTGCACTCTTCCTGGAAAATTAGATACAATTTGTTGATTATTCTGGTCCAGTAAAATCATATAGTCTTGGCTTTGATTTCGGTTCCCATCATTACCCATAAACTGAAATAAGTTTGGATTTATTTGAATTAATAAATAGCCTCCTGTTGTAAACGATTGATCGATTAGGCTTACTTTCTTAATAGCTAAAAAATAATCAGGATACGTTAGGTCTCTTCCAATCCACACGAGGCCACCTTTCTTTTCTTCGGCTTCCTTTATCCATTCTTCCTTTATCCGACTTTTTAAACCGATATCGTCCAAAGGGACTACTCGGTTAAAATCTTTAGAATACAGTTCTATTGAATTAATTCCATTTGAATAAATTTGCAGTTTATTAATTTTATCTGAAAGTGATTGCCTTTCTGAGAAGCCGGGTTGATACCCATTTAACTTTTTATCTAACATGTCCTGTACAATTGGTTCTGTTGCAACTTGAGTACTAATGCTATTAATTTGCTGGTACAATGATTCCATTCTACCGGTCGCTTCTAATGCTGTTTGCTGCATTTGTGATTCTGCCTTATCTTTAATAATTTCTAAGACATTATAGTATGTTACAGCACCGACAATCATTAACACGATAATCATCGCAAGGACATAGATAACCAGTATCTGATTTCTAAGCGTATTGTATCTTCGTAACAATGCTTTCATTTGTCCTCTACCTCTCTATTTCTCACTCACAATATCAATGAACCAATAGAGAAATAAGAAGACAGATGAAATGTCTTTATTCTAGTCTCTAATAAGGTCCCCGTATGTGCTGTATCACTTCTTCATTATAAAAATTGGATAATAGTTCTAATTCTTCCTTTGAAAATGACGGAACATGTAACGCTTCTAAATTATCTTCAACCTGTTTGACTGTCTTAAATCCTGGAATAACAGTTGTAATAGATTGATTGTCTAATATCCAGCGTAGTGCAGCTCTTGTCATATTACCTCTATTTCTCGTTATCCACTCAATTTTCCTGCTTAGTTCAACTCCTACTCTGAATTCTAATCCCGCAAACGTCTCACCAACATTAAAATGTTCCCCATCTTTATTGAAATGACGATGATCATTTTCTTCGAATCTAGTATCATCGTTAAATTTACCAGTTAACAAACCGCTTGCGAGAGGAACACGGGCGATAATTCCTACTCCTTTTTCCTTTGCAAATGGAAATAAGGATTCTATCGGTTTTTGTCTGAAAACATTAAAAATCACTTGCAGAGATTTCACGTTTGGGTTCTCTAAACAAATAAACCCCTCTTCAACTGTTTCCACACTAACTCCGTAATATCTGATTTTCCCTTCACTTTGCAGTTTGTCTAGTACATGAAATACTTCTCCATGTTGTAGTACTTCTAAAGGAGGACAGTGTATTTGATATAGGTCAATTTGTTCTCTGTTTAGACGCTTTAAACTGGCCTCACAAAGATCCCGAATGCTACTCTCTGAATATGTCTCATAATCAAAAATATCTTTAGAGCGACAAAATTTCGTACCTATATAGACTTCATGCTCTCTTCCCTTAGTAGCCTGTGCCAGGAGCTCTTCGGCATGCCCCTCTCCATATACATCGGCTGTATCAAAAAAGTTTACGCCTTCTTCCATAGCTTTCTGTAGTCCAAGAATCGCTTCCTTATCAGATGTTTTTCCCCATGACCCTCCAATTGCCCATGTTCCAAAGCTCAGTTCACTTATCTTCAGTTCTGTGTTTCCTAAGTGTCGATAGTTCATTTACACACCTCTTCCTAATCGGATATGAGTCCAAATTTGTAAGTTGTTGTTGAGATATAAGGGTTATGCTGATCAATAATCATAGGTGGAAACGGATATTCGTTAATCATGTTAGGTGGCTTTTGCGTTTCTAAACATAAACCTAAGTGCTTCACACTGTTCATCCCCCTAATCTCACCTTCAGCTTCCAAAGAATTACCAGTATAGATAACTACGCATTTTTCGTCTGTTTTGATGTCTAGTTGTCTACCACTTTTCTTCTCTGACAAACGTATTTCATTTTGATATTGTTTATTTAGTAAATAAGGATGATCCAAGCCTCCGCCTACAAGTGCTAATTGTGGGTGATTTGATTTACTTATTTTATCTAACACTGCTCCAGCTCTTAGATCAAACACAGTACCTTCAACTTGCATAATCTTTCCTGTTGGAATGCATGACGAATCTACTTCTAACACTTCATTACTATCAACTGATAAATTATGATGTAATATATTTTCTTTTAAATTTCCACTAAGGTTGAAATACGTATGATTTGTAAGATTTACAATGGTAACAGAATTTGTCGTTGCCTCATATGAAATACATAACTCATTATCATATGTTAACGTGTAGGTCACCGAAACATTCACGTCACCTGGATATCCTTCCTCCCCCCCAGGACTAAAGTTGGAGAACGTTACACTCACTTGATTTTCTGATTGTGTTACGATTGAATCCCAGACTTTTCGATGAAATCCTTCTGGTCCACCATGAAGGTTATGGGGGCCTGCATTTTTACTTAGAGAATATGTAATCCCGTTTATACTAAACTCCGCATTTCGTATTCTACCGGCTGTTCTACCGATTACACATCCAAAATATGAAGAACTTGAAAGATATTCATCTATTGTATCAAAACCTAACACGATTTCTTCCGGAGTTCCATCTCTGTTAGGCATCAGGATAGATGTAATTGTGCACCCATAATTCATACATGAAATTTGTAATCCATTGTCATTTTCCATCGTATACAGTTTAACTGGTTTTCCGTGGATAGTTCTTAAACAACGCTCTGCAACCCTCAAGGTTGTACCTCTGCATTTACCTGATTTCGAAATTTCTTTAATTCTTTACTTAAGTCATTCGTGTGAGCATATACAGTTTTATACAAACTGAATAATTCATTATATTGATCAACATTTTCCTGTATTGGCTCATAAAACTTATCAAATTTAATAAACCTTTCTGCACATTCCTCCAGTGACTCAAACCAACCACATCCAACAGAAGCTAACATGGCTGCTCCCAATGCACATCCTTGCTCTTCCTTTAACTTGACTATTGTTGCATTAAAGACATCTGCCTGGAGCTGTAGCCATGTTTCATTTTTCGAACCTCCTCCTATTGCAATAATGGTGTCAATTGATTTGCCAGCACTTCTGAACATCTCAACACTTTCTCTTAAGGAGAATGTAATACCTTCAATTACTGCCCGTGCAAAGTCTATTCTCTGATGTGTTGCATCAATGCCAATAAAACTACCTCTTATGTTCGAATCAGCATACGGAGTTCTCTCACCAACTAAGTATGGCGTAAATAGCAGTCCATTTGCCCCAATTGGGACGTTGGATAGCCCTTCTAACAAACCCTCAAAGCTTTTATTTTCAGCAAACGTATCCCGAAACCACTGTAAGCTATGACCTGCTGAAAGTGTAACTCCCATTGTGTAGTATGCATCTTTCTTTCCATGATTAAAATAATGAACCTTACCATCGAAAACACGTTCTTTTGATTCCTCGTACGAAAGTACCACCCCAGAAGTTCCAATGCTGCACAACGTCTTCCCACTTTCCAATATGGAGGCACCTATTGCACCACAAGCATTATCGGCACCACCGGCATATACGTTAGTAGTGGGTTGTAATCCTGTACGGTTAGCAAAATCACTCGTTAACTGCCCCACGTAATCTTGAGATTCAACAAGAGGAGGACATATGGCGATGGGTATACCTGTCAATTGACACATTTCTTCACTCCATTTTTTTTCTATAACATTTAACAGAAGTGTTCCCGCAGCATCAGAGTATTCACTATTTATTTTTCCAGTCATCTTGTAGCGAACGTAATCTTTGGGTAACATAAAAACGTTTGTTTTACTAAATAGTTCAGGTTCGTATTTTTTTACCCATAGTAATTTAGGTAACGTAAAACCCTCTAAAGCAGGATTCTTCGTGACTTTTAACAGTAAATCATTCCCAACCAACTCATATACTTCTTTGCATTGTTCAGTTGTTCTTGTATCGTTCCAGAGAATCGCATTTCGTATTACATTCATTTCTTCATCCAACAATACAAGTCCATGCATCTGACCTGAAAAACTTATCCCATCAATAAGCCTCGTATCAAGATTATAGGAATCTACTAATTCTTTTAACGCTTCTGCGGTTTTGGTTACCCACTCGTTAGGATCTTGTTCTCGGTACCCATCCTTTAGTTGGATAAGAGGATACTCCTTCGTAACTTCTCCACATACTTCACCATCTTTATTGATGACTACTACTTTTACAGAACTTGTTCCGAGGTCAACACCTATAACATATCTCATCCATCTCACCCTTCTTATTCATGATAGAAAATCTAGCAAAAAAGCTGGATCATAATAAGCATCCAGCATACTTTATTTTATTATCCTCTTGTGCCTTCTAATAAGTATTGGTTAAGTATTGAACGAAGGTATTCTTGTCTACCTGATGTATTCTTCACTTCATCAAGATTAAGTGCATATTGCTCAAGCTGATGAAGATTTGTTCTACCTTCTACAATTTCTAATCCAATCCCTTTTGTATAACTGCTGTATCTCTCTTCAACAAAATTCTCCAACACTCTATCATCTAGGAGCTTTTGGGCTACCTTTGCCCCTATTGCAAAGCTGTCCATTCCTGCAATATGGGATAGAAATAAATCCTCTGGTTCAAATGAGCCCCTTCTAACCTTTGCATCAAAGTTCAATCCACCTGAACCTAAGCCACCATTTTTTAGGATTTCATACATTGCTAGAGTTGTAGAATATAAATCAGTTGGAAATTCATCTGTATCCCAGCCAATCAATGTGTCACCTTGATTAGCATCAACTGACCCTAACATTCCATTAATACGGGCAACATGTAACTCATGCTCGAACGTATGACCAGCGAGTGTTGCATGGTTTGCTTCAATATTAAATTTAAAGTAATCTTTTAATCCGTATGATTGTAAGAATGAAAGTGATGTTGCTACATCAAAATCATATTGATGTTTTGTTGGCTCCTTTGGTTTTGGTTCAATAAGGAATTGTCCTGTGAAACCAATTTCCTTTGCATAATCTACTGCCAGATGGAAAAAGCGTGCAAGGTTATCTAGTTCAAATTTCATATTCGTGTTTAATAGTGTTTCATACCCTTCTCTTCCACCCCAGAACACATAATTTTCTGCTCCTAATTCTTTACCAATCTCTAACCCTTTTTTCACTTTTGCGGCTGCATACGCAAATACGTCTGCATTAGGTGATGTGGCAGCTCCGTTCAACCATCTTGGATGCGAGAACATATTCGCGGTATTCCAAAGCAGCTTCGTTTTACTTGTATTCAAATAATCCTTAATGAGCAAGACAATCTTATCTAAATTTTCAAAGGTTTCTTTTAAACTATCCGTTTCAGGTGCAATATCGAAATCATGAAAACAAAAATAAGGCACACTCATCTTGTCAAAAAACTCAAAGGAAGCTTCTACTCTAGCCTTTGCTAAGTCCAAGCCTGAAAAACGATTATAAGGTCTTGCCATTGTCGGCATTCCAAATGGATCATTTCCATCTCCTGTAAAAGTATGCCAATAGGAAACGGCAAACCTGAGTAGCTCTTCCATTGACTTTCCGTTAATCATTTCTTCTGGATTATAATATTTAAATGCGTAAGGATTGGTTGATGCTGCACCTTCATATTTCACTTGCTGAATGGTTTCAAAGTAAGTCATTGTAATTCCCCCCACTGCGAAGTTTTGTAAGAATTGTTCTATAATTCGGATTATAACAACACCCACTTAGTTTGTCTAGTGAATAAACTAAGTTTTATTAATCGACTGAAATATGGTATAAGTATAATAGAAATGTATTTTATAAGGAGTATTCATAAATGACATGGAATCAGCAAATTGTAAAAATGAATAATAAACGGGACATCCTTGATTTAATTAGACAACACTCCCCTATTTCTCGTGCAGATATCTCAGTTAGATTAGGTTTAACAAAAGCTACGGTGTCTTCACTAGTCAATGAGTTGTCAGATTCATTTCTTTGTTATGAATCTGGACCAGGAGAGTCCAGTGGTGGAAGACGACCTGTAATGCTTCTATTTAATAAGGATGCCGGATACAGTATTGGAATTGATATCGGTGTCAACTACATCTTAGGAATTCTTACGAACTTAAACGGAAACATCATAGTAGAAAAACACGAACCATATCAAATTGACAATTATGAAACTACTTTACGTAAAGTAAAGGAATTAATTAATTATCTAATAGACTCAACACCAATAAGCCCGTATGGTGTTATTGGCATAGGAATTGGCGTACCTGGAATTGTTAATAATGAGGGTAGTATTTTATTAGCACCCAATTTAGATTGGCAAAATATCAATATAAAAAATGAATTAGAACAAGAATATAATGTTCCGATTATTATCGAAAATGAAGCAAATGCTGGAGCATATGGTGAAAAGAAATATGGTGCAGGCAAAGATTATGAAAATATCATTTATATTAGTGCGGGAATTGGAATCGGAGCAGGGCTCATTTTAAACAACTTACTGTACCGTGGAGGACATGGCTTTTCAGGCGAACTGGGTCATATGATTATTGAACATGAAGGAAAGTTATGTCGTTGCGGAAGTAAAGGGTGCTGGGAAGTATATGCCTCTGAACAGGCTTTGTTAAAGGTAGCTGGAGATCGACTAAAACAAGAGAATCGCATCACGTTAGAAGCATTATTAACTAAAGTTAATGAAAATAAAGATATTCAAGAAATCTTTCGAGAAATCGGTATCTATTTAGGCATTGGAATCAGTAATATTTGTAACACCTTTAATCCAGAGCAAATCATAATTGGTAATAGGCTTGCGGTAGCAAAAGAATGGATACAACCAGCAATTCATGAAGTATTACAGAAGAGAACCCTTAAGCACCATCTTCACACTTTACAGTTGAATTTCTCGGACTTAACCATTTATTCAACTGCACTGGGAAGTGCTGCACATGCTATCGATTTATTTATCACTACGACAATTAATGAGTAAGGCTCGTCATAATTCTTATTGCAAAACGTCAAATCAGTCATCTTGAATAGCTCAATACAGGGTGATAAAAATTATTTCTTTGACTAAATGTTACTTTAGGTTAACATGTTTCTTTTCTTATTTTATGCGAAAATTCATAACTAAATTTGAAAGACCTCACCAGATAATGGAAGAGGTCTTTCTTTTGATACTAACTTTCTAAAAGTTCTAGTAATTGTGACCAAGTTTTGATTCTTGGAAAATTAAGATGACGGTTGTAGGATTGATCACGCAATACGGTTGTGACTGACTCATTTACCAACGTATTGACAACTTCAGGCTTATCATCAAAATAAAAGTCCAGCTGCAAGTCCTTAATGATGCTGACTTTTTCCTCATCTTTCATTCCATAGAAAAAGCGATCATCCTCAATCGGAAATCCCAGATCTCGTAACCATTCTTTGGTCCGTTCTCCATGTTCTTTTGGTCTAGCGGTAATATAATAGATCTCATGACCTTCCTTACTAATTGTTTGCAGGATTTCAATAATATCTTCATAAGGTGGACAATTTGTATAATAAATCTCTTCCAGAGATTCCTTCCACATCTTACTGCCCTCTTCACTAGTTAAACCAAACAGCTCATGAATTTCTACTGTTTGTAACTCATAGAAGTTATTACTTGGGACTTCCATGTTTAGTTTCCGCTTATAAAGTTCAAATGCATGTTCCCTTAAGTTTATTAACGTATCGTCTATATCAAATCCAATTTTCATACTGTTTCTTCCTTTATCTTAGTCATTAGGACACGTGTGATCATCTAAATGACCTGACCTCATTACCTTTGTTTGAAGATACTTTTCGTTAAACTCTGATTTGTCTCCCCATAGTGCTTGTCTTCCCGACACAGGGAGACCCGATTCCTTCAAAGCTTGTAGTTTTCTCGGATTATTGGTCATCAGTGTAACAGGCTTGGAACGGAGAGCCTTAAGCACCTGAATAGCATCTTCGTAGTTTCTGGAGTCATCAACAAACCCAAGTCCTTCATTCGCATCAACAGTATCGTAACCATTTTCTTGGAGAACATATGCCATCGCTTTACTGAATAATCCAATTCCACGGCCTTCGTGGTTGGCTAAGTAAAACAGAGCGCCTGTACCATGTTCAACAATCATCTTCATTGATTCTTTTAATTGATAGCCACAATCACACCGTTTACTACCAAAAATATCTCCTGTATGACAAATAGAATGCATACGGATAATGGCATCATCTCCGTATTCGAAATCTCCATACACTAGTACACTTGATTGCTGAAGCTCTGCCAGGTTTACTGAAGAAAGCTTTTCAATAATATTCTCTACATTCTCTGTAACTTCTTCACAATTTAACCAGCAATACCAATTAAACACGACTGTTTGATCATATAAGTTTACAGGCAGACGAATTGGGCCAACTAAATAAATAGCACCTTTTTCAGTACGAATAAGTTGAATTTTATCTTCTAATATTTCTAAAACCTTTGGGTCCAGTTTTGTTTTATTCATAATTAATCACCTTTTTTATTTATAGTGTGTTATTATATGTCCTTTTCATGTATGTGCTCAGGTTTTTATATTTTTCACGCATGATATTTTACAGTTATTAACAAACTAAGAAGAACCAAATACCCCGTTAAATGAGGAGCAACTTATGAATGAATCACAAGCAGATCATTTAGATAAGATAAAAAAATTATCAGAAGAACTTTCTAGAGAGCGACTTGACTATTGGTTTAACTATTCTTCATTTGATACTTGGCAATTCTGGGTGAATGTTGGCATTCTGTTCATTCCGTTAGTTATTCTTCTGATCAAGATAGACAAATCAAGAGCATTACACCTTGGGTTTTATGGGTATAATGTGCATGTATTATCCACTTACATTGATGGTTACGCAACCAACCATGGTAATTGGGAATATCCCTTTAAGGTACTCCCTTTTCTACCTATTAATTTTGGATTAGATACTTCTCTAATTCCTGTAGTCTATATGCTTGGCTATCAATGGACAATACGTCACAAAAAAAATTATTACATTATGCTCTTAATTGTATCGGCAATCTTTTCATTTGTACTTAAACCGATTTTAGTTTATGTAGACCTCTTTCAGTTCGGAGAGGGTCATAACTATTTCAATTTATTCATTTGGTATTTTATCGGTGGTTTAATCGCAAAATGGATAACGAACCTATTTATATACTTTGAGAGAAAAGGAACAAATTCATTCTAACTAAACAAATGAATTGTGTCTATTATTAAACTTTTTCAATCACTACAAACTTTAAGAAAGGAGTTTGATCATGGAATATACGAATACGTTAGAAGAGGCTCTTAATGCATTACATCATGCAGAAGAAGCTGTCTACCATGCTCAGTCAGATTCTCAGCAAGAGTTTCGACAGGAAGCTTTTCAACAGCTTTTAATTGCTAATGAGAAGATTGAAGGTGCCTATCTACAAAACCCTACACCAGAACAGGAAAAGCGCCTTCACCAAGCAAAGGAACATTTACGACACTTAACGGAAGCACACCAAGCTTTAGAAAATTAGTTGTATATTGTGCATTCATTATTTGCCTAACTTATGTAATCTGTGTTGTAGCTTCTCTTTCCAACTATGTGCTAACTCCTCTATAGCGAGGAGTTTCTTTATTTCCTCTACATTGTTCTTATCATGGAAATAGAGCTCATTCGATTTGAGTACTGACATGGAATGTGGGTTTCTTTCTTTCAATATGATCGGTGAATCTTTCATAATCCATCCCTCTTTTAGCACTCGTCCTAGAAATCCTGTGTACCCCGTTTCGACTAACCTTCCTAATAATAGGTCGAGACTATTGTATTTAGATAACGTATTACACGGAATTCGACCTTGAGTTATTTGGATGGAGGTTTCTCCAATCTGATAAATATCACCAATATGGGCAGTTGCTTCAGAAAGCCCCGAAACTGTAATGTTTTCTCCAAACCCCGGAATACTCAGTTCTTTTCCAAATTCAACTTTCCACTGTTCATAATGTTCATAACAGTAAAATAGTACAGCACGATCTGGGCCGCCATGGAATTTAACCTGTTCTACTCCATCCCCTTTAAAGCCATCCTTTGTTAAAAAAGCTTTCTCCACTGCTTGTTTTCCTACTCCAGACATAAAAACCTGTTGTTTATATTGAACCTTGTTAGGTTGTCCTATATTCAACGACTCGATCTTCATGATGTTCCTCCTTTTTAACTAAAAGAAAATAAATAGTGGTACAAACTATCCTACACGAATACTAATGTACAAGATGTATTGATATTTTACAATGTGTTATAGGAGTGGTGGATAACGTGAGTATTTTCATTAGTTATATTTTTCTAGGATTATCTTTAGCCGCACCCATTGGACCTATAAATGCTGCCCAGTTAGACAGAGGAATAAAACAAGGCTTCTTTCATGCATGGTTAATTGGTCTCGGTTCTGTTGCAGCTGACATCGTTTATATGTTTACAGTATATATGGGTATGGTTCATTTCATTGAAATTCCTATTGTTAAAGCATTTCTATGGTTGTTTGGTTTCTTTGTTCTAGTCTATACAGGCATTGAAAGTATAGTCAGTGCTGTTAATTTGAACACAACTGTTCGAAATAATGGGGATTCACGTATTAAAACATTTTTTACTGGTTTCTTTATGGCTCTATCCAATCCATTAACAATTTTATTTTGGTTAGGTATTTACGGGAGCATCCTCGCCAAGAGTGCATCAAGCTTACAACCTGATCAACTAGTTTTATATAGTTTTGCCATTATTTTAGGACTTCTATTATGGGATGTAACGATGGCTGCTGTTGCTAGTACCTTTAGAAAGGTACTTACAAATTCAGTTCTTAAATTTATATCTGTCTTATCAGGTCTGTCTTTGCTAGGATTTGGTCTTTATTTTGGGCTTCAAGCATTTCATTTACTATTTTAATGAAAGGCTATTTACATAGATGGTTACCTTTAGAAGAGGATGTGTACTACGTTAATCTCAAATTTTTGTTCAACCTTTCCTTCAAGTTCCAGTTTTTCCGTAATAAAAGCAGATGGAAAGAAAACGACAAGCTCTTAGCTTGTCGTTTCTTTACTCCTATTGTGTTGCCTCTTCGTTCTTCCATTTCTTCCTCATAATTAATGTGACAATACCAATGACAGCTAAAAATGCAAAACTTACAAAGAATCCTATTCTGCTCACCTTTTCGAACATTGTACCACTAACTGCAAGCAGGATTAAAAGTATCCCAAGAAGTCGGAGAAATTTATCTGTGGCTGTTAATTTCTTCATCACACGTTTAAATGAAAACAAAATAAACAACCAAGTGTATAAAAGCATAAGACCCGCTGCAGTCGTTAAATATTCGTATATTTTATCTGGGAGTAACAGTGATACGACGATTGAAACAGCTAATCCACCAATCGTTAAAAATAAAGCAGCAATTGGAAGCTTCTTCTTACCCTTCGTCTTTTGGAAGACCTTAGGAGCATCTCCGTCCTCTGATAAAGTGACAAGCATGTTGATCACTCCATAAAGGGCTGCCACCATTGTAGAAAAACCGCCAATAATAAGAACGGCATTAAACACATGGGGAACAAAAGGCAAATTATACCCTTCTAGTGCTGTAATGAATGGACTTTGTTTAGTTGAAAACTTCTCCCATGATAAGAGTGTTATCGCTAGCCCTAATGAAAGAAGATAGATGGTAGTCAGTAAAATCAACATAATTTTACCAGATTTCGGTGCATCCTTCGGTTCTTTTAAATCTGATGCCATTATACCCATGACTTCAATTCCTCCAAATGCATAAAAGGCATAAATTAATGCTGTCCAAAATCCCTTAAATCCATTTGGAAAAATTTCACTATATGTCTTTTCTATATTCACTTCTTTTTCACCATCTATCACTCCAAAAACAGCAAGTGCAGCAATGATGATAAACATAAAGATTGCAGCTATTTTTAAGATAGCCAAGACATTTTCAACTTTTTTGAAGCTGCTAACACCCGCAACTATAACAAGGATACCTAACACTCCATAAATGAGTGTTAGAAGCCATAGTGGAAAATTATCAAACCAGAATCGTGTAAAGAGTCCTAAAGCCGTTAGCTGACTCCCCATGATTAACATTTCAGATGCCCAATACACCCATCCATTGCTGAAGCCTGCCCATCTTCCAAATGCCTTTTTAGCATATGACCGAAAGGAACCCTTTTGAGGATCCTCTGCTGTCATTCTAGCTAAAGCATTGAATACAATATATGTTGCCAATGCCGCCAGTAAAAGTGAAATAAGTATAGAAGGTCCACTTGTTTTTATGGCTAAACTAGATCCCAGGAAGAAACCTGTACCAATAATACTCGCAACTCCAAGAAGAGAAAGTTGCCACCACTTTAGACTCCCCTTTTTATCGTTAGAAGAGTTTGCATCCTTAGATTGGCTCTGCGTCATAATATGTCTCCCATCTATCAAGCTAATAAATACATGGGTATTATTCACATATCATGAGAGAAGCATTCATACGATAGCTCTTTTCACAAACAATGTTGCAATATTCAAATCAAATTATCCATCATAACTCAATACAGATAAACTATTTATTTGACTCCTTGAATAACGTGATTTTAGTCTTAATGAACAATTTATAAAACTACAACCATATAAAAAATATCAAAAAAAAGATCCCGTTATTCCAAAATCTTATGCACCAGTCTTTCTTCTTTGGTTATTAGGTTTCTTGGTATGCTGACTTTTCATTTTTTGTGTCCCAGTATCTCCCTTTTTGCTGTTTGAAGCCCCGCTCTCATTTGCTTGTTTCTTATTTGCAAGTTGTTGCTTAATAGCCTCTTGTAAGCTGATTTTCTTTTTTTCAGTTGTCATTATAGTTCAGTCCCTTACACGTTAATCATTACATTGAAATGTAATTTTGTTTTTGATAGTTATCCTTCAGTGTATAATAATATAGAAAGCAAAAACTGTAAATAAGAAAAAAGACAAGGTGATGAAATGTTTACAATTACTGAATACACAGTTGAACGTATGGATGACCCGTTTAACATTCTACAAGGCAACCGATATGAGTTTATTTTACAAATCAGTGTAGACGAAGAGGATGAATTATATACAGAAAAAGGTGTTTACTTGAGAGTCATCTTTACAATTGATGGGATACTTAAGAAAATTTCTCAATATACCTTTCATGAAAATTCAACCAACCGGTACTTAGAATTTGAACTAGAAGAGGTTGAAGAAAAAGAGGTCCTTCATTTTTGTTTAACACATTATAATCAAACAGACGAAGAAGAAGTCGAATAACTTTTTGATAAAAGTATGAAGCCCCCAGAACTGGAGGCTTCATTTTTTTAGGCATTCTTCCCATCTTCTGTTATATGGTACATAAGATGTGCTAGATGATGAATTGGACCGTATTCCTCTTCCTCTTCATTCACCTCTTCATTAAATTCAAGATCATTTAAATATAAAGCGGTAAACTGATAAAAATCCTTCAGTTCAAATTCATAGCAAGCAACTGGGTCCTCAGCATCTTCCTCATATTGAAGAACTAAATAATGTTCTTCACCCTGTTCATCTTCTGCATCGAAATAGACAAAAAAGCCTACGTTCGTATCGAGCTCAAATAAATGTCTTGTACCTCCTGCTGTCACAACATTAAAATCGTCCTCTGTTAATTTTTTAACATTCATTGGTTTCACTGCATCTTCTTTATGAAATGTAACGGTAAAATTTTGCATGGTTATTCCTCCTTCATATGTATTGAATAAGCCTATCCAACTTAACGAAAATTGTCAAACTTGACCTCGAATGTTATAAAAAAGGCTGCTTCGCATTGGTTGTTATTTTCGTATAAGGCAAGGAACATGTTGTTTATAGGGGCGTGACATTTTGTTATAGAAGTAATCTGATTTTGATATATAGCAGGTTTGTTTATAAATGGCTCTTTTCTAAGACGTTATTGCTTAAAGTAACCCGGTTTAGATGCAAATGAGGTTGGATTAGAAGAAAGGCAACCCACTTTTTGTATAGACATAACAACACTAAAGTAAAATTCCGGCTTTTTTTGATTTTTATGCAAAGCAAAATCTATACAAAAACAGCCTTATGAAAAGAGACAAAAAAAGACAGCTATTAACTGTCTCTTAACTGACTCTCTTCAATACTTGTTGCAGCACAGGTTTTCTTTGTTTATCGTATTTCAAATGGATAAGTGCAATAATACGAAGTAACACACCAAGTATTGTCGTCTTTTGGTATGCAATGTAGCGAGGCTCCCAATGAGTGGCAAACTTCGCCTTATATTCTTTTAAGCCCTTGAATTTATAAAACCTCTCTCCATGCTCATACATAAGATTTGCTGACCACTCGTAGAAGGTTGCTGTACGGTCAGTAGGTTTGACATTCGATAAAGGTGCCATGCCTAGACTGCAGTAATCAAAACCTTGCTCCTTCGCCCATAAAAATATTGAAGTAAATAACACATCCATTGTACCATGAGGACTATCCGGCAAATATCTCATTAAATCTACATGAATATTATGCTCTTCTTGGTAGGAATGGCTTGGAAGTGTGGCAAAAGCTATAATTTTACCAGTTGTGTCCATCATGACGGCTATGGGAAAACGAGTAATATAATCTTTTTCAAAATAACTAACTGAGAACCCTTTTTCATTTCTGTTACCTAACCATAAATCTGATACATGTTTTATCTCATCCAGCAATTGTTCAGAATGCGGAGGCTGTAACACCTTGCTCTCAAAACCATTTCGACTAAATTTATTTCTTCTCGTTCTTAATTTGGATCCTTGTTTACCTTCTAACGTATAAGATAATAAATCTACTTTAGCTTCTTCTCCAATTTTTACAATGTGGTAGTTCATTTTTTTATATAATTCAATATATTGGGACGATATTTGATAAAATATCGGACGATGCACCAGCTTTAATTTACATTTCTCTTCAAGTTCTTTCAAAGCAGAATCATAATGCCTTTCATCACCAATCGGGTCTCCAAGAACAACGACTTTCCCAGCTATTTTTTGAAGGCTAAAATAAACGGATTTATGTTGATTCCAAAAACCAAATTTGTCATTTAGGAACATTAAATGTGATAGAAAGTGTCCTCCATAGTTTGACACAAAACCGAAGAGTTCTAAATAGTTAGGATCATGGAACGTATCTTTTGTTTTTTGTAGATAGATATATAAGAACGATCCACTTAACACAATTATAGTAAATCCTATAATTGAATATATTAAGGTCTCTGTCATAACTCTCCTCCTATGCAGTGAATACTAAAGTAATATACCACATGCATAGAACAATTGGTGTAATAATTTTATTGGAAATTGAAACTAAATTCGAAAGTCATTATGATGGTTTTGAGAATACGAATACTGTGAACGACTCCATCCAAAAACGATAAAGGCTGGAACAATTAATATTAAGGATAATAAACTCATAAAAATAACAGTTGTAGATGGCTTCATTTCCTTTTTTCCAGCTAACTTACTATATTTATCCTTAAACTCTTGTATCTCTTCATTATTCAACACCTGTCTTTCTTGTAAGAAAGCACCACTATTCATATCCAAATAATACGTTTGATAATGATGACTTTTAACAAAGTCTCCTTTAACTGATTCAAACTCTACAAAAAAAGCTACAATCTTGCCCTTTTGTTCTTTTATTTTTGTCTCCTTTACCGTCATTTCAGACTCACTATGTAATAGCTCTGTAATTCCTTCTTTAATTTCTTCCTTATTTTTAATAGAAGCTGTTTCTTCCACCCCCTCTATGATCTTTATCAATTTATCTGAAACAGCATTAACTTCGTTTTTCAACTCTTCATTAAACTCCAACTCACCATTGTATGGAACCTCAACTTCGTATGTCTCTTCAATTAAGCCATTAACTGTTATAGAGTCTATAACTTTAAAAGTTCCTTCTTTAAAATTCTTTTCATCCTGTTTTACTTTTTCAGATACTTGATCACGGTGGTCTCCTTTAGCAAATACAGAGTAATTTCCAAAATGCCACATTAAAAAGAACATAAAAATTAATAAAATCATTTTTTTCATGTCATCCCTCCTATTTCCAATATATAACAAAATTAACTGGTAAAAATAGGTAATCATTGTCAGAACTGTGAATATACGATGAAAAAAATGTGACAAAAAAGCTTGCTACAAAATATAGCAAGCTTTTACCAACGTAACGTCATTGTTAATTTACAACAATCAGTTTGTTCAACTTGGTCATGAAAAACCATTGTAAGGCCATCTGGATTGAATGTAGGTGTTACTTTTGAATTAAGACCCGTAGACTCAATTAATTGTTCTACTTTAACGGTATTTGACAATTGTGCTGCTGACATCACATCATGTGCAAAAGCTTTAGAATCGGCTAAACGATCTAACACTTTTGAGGCATCCTTCATTAATCCTCTAAAGGTAGTGGCAGATTCTGAAAATTTAGTGGAATCCACAGGTGGATATTCCCTTGTTGAAGTTATACTCGACCCAAATTGCTGATAATTCCTAACAATGTCCAATAATACCCCTCCTTTAACTTCCTCTTAACAATGTATGTCAAAGGCTTGGTATTTTTGCCAAAGAATAGAATTAGTTAAGAAAACGGATGCTAAGAGCATGGAGGTGATGGGAATGAAAGAAAACAAGAACATGCCTGATTTTGATTCATTATCGGATCGTGTAGTTGCAGAGCATACGGATAAACCAATCTTTGCTATGAAGACAAACTTAGATCCTAAAACCCCGAGCGAAGATAATCCTTATTACAATAATGTTAATAGTAGTGAAGAAAAGCAAAAATTAGATGAATTTTTTGGACATTCATAGGAGTTGAGATGATTTGGATACAACATTAGGTTACTTAAGAGAAATTCTCTCCAATTACACCGATGAACATGAGATTTCCAGAGCAATTTATAAGAAGCTTGAATCTAATATGGAAGACGAGATATCTTTCGTACGTTCTTTGAATCAAGAACAAACTAAATTTCTAAATGATATATTACCTCAGGAAATAAATCATGCACTTGATGAGCAGGATTTCCCACGTACAACAGAGCTTAACCATATATACGAACTACTTATTTAATGCCACCTTTTGTAGGTGGTTTTTTGGTTTACCCGAACACGTTCTTATTAGAATTGGTTGTACATATATTGCAGTAAAAGATGTATAAAGGGTTGGTATGTATGGCAGAGCAGGTATGTGCTGTAATAATCGGTAGTCTATTAATTGGCATTGGCATTAATGCATTCATTATGCCTCATCACATCATGGAGGGTGGGATTATTGGAATTGGGTTAATTGCCAAGTATAAGTGGAATCTAGAGCCTGGCATAACCATTATGATTGTCAGCATTCCTATTTATATATTTACATTTTTCTACAATCAGACGCTATTTTTTAGAAGTATACATGGGCTCATACTATCGTCATTCTTTATTGATTTATTAAGTCCACTACGTCACAGCTTTACTCTTTCTATGTATAGTAGCGCTATTTTTGGTGGAGTTATTATTGGAATTGGAATTGGGCTCATGTTACGTTATCAAACAAGTACGGGTGGATTGGATTTATTAGCTCAAGCATTATCCTTCGTTCTTCTAATTAATGTAGGAGTTATTATATTTATATTTGATATATCCATTATTTTTGCTGGAAGCCTACTCATTGAGAGCTCATCGTTTGTATTTTCTATACTTACTGTATGCTGTGTAGCCTTATTCACAACAATATGTACATATTCATATGTGAAATAGCATTGGTTCAAAAAGACTTGTACATAAATATTTCAGTCAATGAGAAACCCGAACTATTAGGAGGCATTTAAATGGATCCTTCTCCTAATAATTCGGGTCTTTATTTGTTTTAAATTCATTTGTGTTGATTCTGCACGATGCACAAAAGTTTATTATTATAACTCAGTGGAATGGAGCGAAAGCCACTCGACTCCTGTGGGAGATAGAGGAAAGGCTGAGACCCCGCAGGCGAAGCTGAGGAGGCTCAGGTTCCTCCCCACGGAAAGCGAGTGGCTGTAGCGTAATGGAACGACCTATTCTTCCAACTTCAACTAGTTTATTTAGTAACAAATTTAATTTTACTCTTGTTTCCTAGGAATTGCCGTTGATTTGTCATCTAATTGATCAATTTCACCATCAATTGTTCCTTCCATGTATGTGTCACTTGCTTGCTCATGTGTTGTAGCAAGACCTGCTTCAGCCTCAGATGCTTTTTGATAATAGGATGGATCATATTGCTTTCCAGCAATGTTTTCACTTTTTTCTTTCATTTGGATCACACCTCTTCCTCATTATTCTTGTATATCCTGTGTATTGATAGAACAAAATATACAAGAATTGTTTCCTGGAGGTGGAGTGTATGGAAAGAAAAGAGCCGTTTTCTACAAAGCAGTTTAGCGATACTAATATTGAAGAAGTAAAAAGACTAAATGCACAGTCAGGATTATCATATAACGAAGTCTTTGCTCTACTTGCCAAACAATATAATGAGAGTCAATCTCCTAAAGAGTAATAGAAGGTTTTCGCATCGCCTTCTTTTTCTGATTTTCCATATAAAAAACAAATAAAAATGAAATAGCACCGGTCCATCTAATAATCGTAGAGATAGTCATGGCAAACTTGATATCGTATAAGTCAAGTAACAGGACTCCTATTTGAGGTGCAATACAGCCCATTAAAGCAACAACGAAATTGTAATTAGCAAGTAGTGTTGTTCGATTTCTCTCTGGAGAAACTGTGAGTAATTGGTTAAATAGCAATGTTACTGTACCTGCAACAAAGGCTCCAGTCCACAAATTCACAGCAGTCAAATAATACATATTGGTAGAAAGTATTGTTAAAAATGGAGCTGTTCCTATCCCTACTGAAGCGATAAATAACATCATCGTGTTACCGTATCGATCAGCAAATCTCCCCCACCATTTATAGCTGGCAACTTGTGAAAGTTGATTAGCAACCGTAAAAATACTAATCCAAAAAGCTGAAGCATGAGCATCGTTAATTTGAAAAATTGTAAAGAGTGGCCAGGCCATCTGCCATCCGAAGTTAAATAATGTTGCACATATTAAAAAATAAAAATAAGGTTTATGTCTGTAGATTTGGCTGAGAGCCTTTTTACTAAATGTCTTTTCTTTCGTGCTGTCATTCCTTTTCTCCTTATGTTTCATTAAGTAATAGACTTCCAAAATTCCAAACAAAAACCCAATCAAAAAAATGACCTGGTACGGAGAGGATGACGATTTACTAAATTCATTAAGGACAACACCAGTGCCGAAAGTCGCGAACATTCCGACTATTGTCAGTATTTGATTCCGTTCACTAAAAAACTTTCCTCTCCGATTCTCTGGGATTAAATCTCCTATAAATGCTTGCCAAGATAAGGTTGCGATAGCATTTGGAAAGTTTAGTAAGCCAATAATGGCAACCAATATCCAGGCATGATTCGTATATGGAATAAATGGAATCAGACTTATCAACAATAAGCCGAACCGAGCAGCAAATATAGAATAAGCCGTAAAGGTCTTCTTTAACTCTAAACGGCTCACCCAAATGGCGCCTGGAATCATTGCTAATAATGTCATAAAGGAAGGCATTGAACTAATTAGTCCAACTTGAAAATTAGAAGCACCTAATACTTGAATAGCAAATAGCGGTATAAAGCTTGTTATGAAGCTTTGTGATATTGTGGATGCAGCCCCATTCCAGATACTAAAGCGTTCGTTTCTCTTGATGATATCTAAAGAGTATCTCATCTCTTTTTCCTTCCTTCTTTTCGGTTCTCGAAATGTTTCTAGAAGGAGTTTACTCTTGTTAAGGGAAAGTTGCAATATATTTTTTTAAAGGTTTTATATTTGTTTCTATTCATTCAAAAAAATGACGTATATACCTATACTGGTAATTATTCGTTCTTCTATCGACGATAAGACACAAATTCTTTTGTTTCCGTGTTTTTACTCATATAAAGCCTATTTCACACCCCGTAAAACTTGAAATCACGTGTTCTCTCCATATCCGAAGTCAACTTATTTATTTGGATCTATTCATTTGAATAATGTATGATGAAACCAAAATAAAAAAATGAGTAGGTTTCCTACTCATTTTTAAACTTTTGTCTTAAACAATGCCCCTACTTGTTTAACCATACCATTCAGTTGGTTAACGGTATTCATCATTTGTCCAGCTGTACTCATCATTTTATTCACATCATAGACCCCGTCTTTTGTTTTAAATTGATTCAAAATTCCATTAAATCCTCCATTTGGATTTGGTTTTGCTTTTTGTCCTTGAACAGGATATGGCATTTGAAATGGTGCCATATTTGGCGTTTGTGTCCACATTTGAGGATGAACACCATTCGATTGGTGGTTCATAGAATATGGCTGTTGGTAATATTGTGGATTTTGATGGAACTGCTGATTTGAATAACCTTGATATGGATAATAAGAAAAACTATTCATGAAAGGGTTACGAACATTTCGACGCTTTTCTTTTAGGCCAAACATAAAAAATCATTCCTCCTAGGTAAATGTCTTGTTACTACAGTTTATGAAAGTGAGTAATATTTGGTGTACTCTTCTCTACATGTATTAATTTGACTATAATTGTCGGAAATTTCACTATTCTAATATCTAATGTTTCATTATTTGCATGATAATATAAAAGCACACGATAACGAGGAGGCAAGTATGATGAATGTAATGGATTTGAGAAGAAGGTTTATAACAGTGAGTAAACAAGAGCCCGTCGATGAAAAAGAACTTCTTCATTTTGCAAAGCTTTGTTATGTAAGTGGTGACATTAAGATTGTTGAGTATAAGAAGCTAGTGAAAGCATTAGAAAAAGTTGAATTGGATAGTAAAGATGAGTTGGAGTAATTCGAGTAATAAAGCACTTTTACCATGTAAAAAGTTACCTTTGTAATTTCACCCTACTTAAAGCAAATTAATAAGGCTTTATATTTACTAATAAATATAGAGTGTCCAATACTTATTAAGGAGTGGATGGTATGGGTCGAGGTAAAGCATTTCATCATAAAACAAAAGGGCATGATCGAAAACTGCCCCAGAGCAGTATGAAAGCAGCGCCTAAGCACGCCGATCATGTTGAATATGCAATAGAACCTGTCGCGTCTGCTAATAGAGATGCTGTTTCCTTTCAAGTTGTTAAAGAAACAGAAGAATAACAAAAGTAAAAACACTATGGTACTCCAATCGCAGTACCATAGTGTTTATTTTAGTTTCTAATCAGTTCCATCCAATTTGTGTATGATTGACTCAAAAATGTATTCATTCGAACGAATTAATTCTTTAAATCTCTTTGGCCTCGTATCCGGGTAAAAAGCTTGAAGAGCAACTGTTGTCAAATTTTCAATCGTACTGTCAATTTGATTTGGATGCAAATATTTAGGTTTCTCCTTTTTTATCCAGATTACTACTTGTTCTTTCCAACGGTCTGTTAATTCAAACACTTCATCAGCATAAGGCTTAACAACTAAGTAAAAATCTGAAGGTTCTCCCTTTTTTACAGTATCGTTATAAATCGACATTAGTTCTTTATTGCATTGTTGTAAACGAATTGTATCATTACGTATTAATTCTTTGTTCATTTGATCACCTATAGGTTAAAGTATGAACTAATGATACTTCTTTCGAGAAGTTAATTCAAATAAACTATCTGCTAAAAGCTAATCTTAGGGAAGGGACTTTCGGGATGGTATTCACCATAGTTTCTAATCGATTAACAGAAGTCTCCACGAAGCGAAGCTTTTCAAGTTGAGCTAGCTTATGTTCGTTTATTTCAATTTCAATTTGAGATTCCATTGTTGCTTCAATTTTATCAATACTTTTGATCACTTCATCAAAGGCTTGTTCAATACGATCAATACTCACTAAATTTTCCACTTGAAATCCCTCCAGAAACATTAATTGTTGTTATTATTTCCATACAAATCTTCCAGTACCTCCTACCTTGACAAAACTAGTGTCTATTCGTCAAAGAAAGTAAATTTCATCGTTTTTTATACCTCCAATCGACACATATTCTTCTGAATGAAATTGCATGTGATGTAAAAACTAGTACCATAAGGAGGTGCTATGAATGGCAAAAAATAAAGGTAAGAACTCAAAGCAGACAAAAACATCTGAGGAAACGAAGGCTGGGTATGGTAATCCAAAATTAGAAGGTCCGAATCGTCCTTCTGTTTAAAATTACGTAAAAAAATGCTCACTGCATGTAATCGTGTTGCTATTATTCAATTAAAGTATTCATAATAGCTAAAGTGCTGATGTGCGATTTATTCTAAGATGAAGAAATAATGCCTAATGAAAAGAGCAAGGAGAGGTATCCTTGCTCTTTATTTTGATTTAGCAGGGTTCAACTTTCTAAGAGATAGAAGTTGCTGAAGTTCTTGCTCTACTAAAATTCCATAATGCATCTGTTTCTGCTTATCTTTGTACCAATCTGTTATGTGCATCTGCTCTGGTATTCGAACTGGCTTTAACCACTTTACAATTCTTTTTTCAGATGCGTTCCATCCTTTATAATCATGCCTATGATGATGAATGACTGGAAACACATCACGTAATGGAGGAGTATCTTGCTTTTTTTCTGCATCTAGGAAGACTTCATAATCATGCCTGGATCCTGTATGTTCAACTGAAATTGAAAATTCATGTAGCTGTGAATATACCTCCGGATGAAATAGCACTTTGGCCAATCTTTTTCCGAGTTTAATCCTTGAAGATAAGTGCTTAAAATCATGGACAGAACAACCATATAATTGTCCTGTTCTTGTAGGAAATAAAACTGTGCTAAAATGTAACCAATCCTGTAACAAAAATAGCCATGTTTTAAATACTTTATGCTCGTAAACTGGATGGTTGATAACTGGACGTTGTATTAAATTTTGTTCATTTATAATGAGTGATATCATTAATCTTTCTTCCTCATTTATTTTCCAAAATTCGTTCCATTCTTTCTCCATAAAAGACGAAACTGAAAAAAACTTTAATAGGTGAAATAAACACTTTCCATTCCGTTTGGACTCCTCATATAGACATAACTGAGGATACGCATCAGAGAAAATTAACCAATTTGCACGTTCATATGTTAAAAACAATCTTCTCCTGTACTCCTTTGACAAGATTCTAGGGTACCATTCACCAGCCAAATCACACATGTTCCACCCTGCATTTCTAGAGACCATACTTGCTAGAAACGACCATTTTATTTCCGGGTTTCTTTCATAATAATGTGCATAAGCAACTGTTCTTGAGATGTTATCTCGATTGTTTTTCACGGTATTCTTCCTTATCTTCTCTACTATTTCACGCTCTTCATTTGTTAACATTTTGTGTCCACCTCAAGCTTATCCTTTACTAAACTGTTCATATGTAAACGATTTGCCTAAACACTTAGGAATTAACCCATCCATTAACTGATGATTTCATAACTCTTTTCCCTACTTTTTTGGTATTATACATATAGGATGAAAATATACATCCTCATTATTGGCTGTACATACGAATAAATTCCCATGTAACTTCCCAGTCGTTTATTTCGTCTATGTATTAGTGTTACTTGTTACAAGGAGGTTTATATGTCCATACGTTATCCAAACGGCAAGGTGTATAAGGCCAGCACCACACCAAAAAAGGAAATGACTACAAAGAAATTTTCATACAGCAATCGTGGAATGACCCTCGAAGAGGACTTAAACGAAACGAATAATTATTATTTAGAGAGGCAAATTGCAGTCATTCATAAAAAACCTACACCTGTTCAAATTGTTCATGTTGATTATCCTAGTAGAAGTGCAGCAGTAATCAAAGAAGCTTATTTTAAACAAGCTTCCACAACTGACTATAACGGAATTTATCGTGGTAGGTATATTGATTTTGAAGCTAAGGAAACTAAGAATACCAAATCCTTCCCACTTCAAAATTTTCATCAGCATCAAATTAGTCATATGAAAAACGTTCTAAAACAGGAAGGCATTTGTTTTGTTATTTTACGATTTACACTCTCTGAGGAATTATATTATTTAGATGCATCCCAGCTACTTGAATTTTGGGAAAGACACTTAAACGGTGGAAGAAAATCAATCACAAAAAAAGAGATTGAAGAATATGGACATAAGATCGAGATTGGCTATCAGCCTCGCATTCCATACATATCAATTCTCGATAAACTTTATTTTTAGGTTCGCTAACAAGTAATAACTACATTATCTTATTTGTTAGTTAGAAAGGCAGGAATTTTCTATGGCAGAAAATCGAACAAGATCAGAGCTAAGAGAAGCAAAGAAAAAAAATAAGAAAGCTAAAGTTAAAGGAAATCATTCACTACTAAAGAAAGTTTTACTTGCAGTACTTGTACTAGGTGTAGTTGGTATGATTGTAGGTGGAGTCACATTCTTCGCTATTGTAAAAGATGCACCTCCACTTGATGAAGCTCTTTTAAAAGATGGTGCCTCCTCAAAGTTATATGACAAGGATGGGAATAAATTTGCCGAGGTTGGTCTCGAAAAACGGACTCACGTAACCTTTCAGGAAATACCAAAAGTGATGGAACATGCAATCATTGCTGTTGAGGATGTACGTTTTTATGAACATAATGGAATTGATGTAAGACGATTAATTGGAGCAGTTATCGCTAACGTTCAGGATGGGTTCGGTGCTGAAGGAGCCAGTACGATTACACAACAAGTTGTAAAAAACTCATTTCTTACACCAGAGAAAACAATTGAACGGAAGCTTCAAGAACAATGGCTTGCCATTCGATTGGAACAAAAATATTCTAAAGAGCAAATACTCGAAATGTATGTAAACAAGATTTACCTTTCCAAGGTAAACTCCTATGGTCACGTATATGGTGTTGCAACTGCGGCAGAAGCATACTACGGCAAAAAATTAAATGAATTAGAGTTGCATGAAGCTGCTTTGATTGCAGGTATGCCACAAAGTCCAAATAACTACAATCCATTTAATCATCCTGAAGCAGCAGAAAAAAGAAGAAACATCGTATTAACATTAATGGCGAAACATGGATTTATTTCAAAAGAAGATGCCGAGAAGGCTAAAAAAATACCCGTTCAGGAATCACTAGTACAAACAACGAAGGATCCAAACCCTTACGATGCATTTATAGATCAAGTAATAAAGGAAGTATCTGAACTAGGAGATATAGATATTTCAACTGCTGGATTAGAGATTCATACAACGTTAGATCCTGCAGCCCAAACTCATGTCGAAAAAGTACTTGAATCCAATGAAATTGTACAATTTCCTGAAACTGAAATTCAGGCAGGTATTGTTTTACTGGATACCCAAACAGGTGAAATACGGGCTATTGGAGGCGGACGTAATTCTGAGGTTGCACGTGGTTTTAACTTTGCAACTGCCGGTAAGCGTCAACCAGGGTCGACCATTAAGCCAATATTAGATTACGGACCTGCGATAGAACACTTACAATGGCCAACGTATCAACAAATTGTTGATGAACCGTTTAAATATGCTAGTGGACAGTCTGTACGAAATCATGATGGGAAATTCAAAGGACAAATGTCCATAAGAGAAGCACTTGCTGATTCACGAAATATCCCAGCGATTAAGGCAATGAAAGAAGTTGGCCCAGAACGTGCAGGAGAATTTGCTGAGAAGCTTGGTATTACGTTTAATGGAGCTGTGCAAGAATCCTATGCTATCGGTGGATTTGACGGAGTCTCCCCTATGCAGCTTGCTGGTGCATTTAGTGCATTCGGTAACCGCGGTCAATATAATAAGCCTCATACTGTAACAAAGGTTGTCTTTATGGATGATACAGAGGTTAGTTTAAAGCCCGAACCAGTTAAAGCAATGAAAGAATCCACGGCATTTATGGTAACTGATATGATGAAAACCGTCGTTACCTCTGGTACTGGAAGAAGTGCAGCTGTATCTGGTCTTCCGATTGCAGGTAAAACAGGGACTACTAACTTTGATGCTAAAACGAAAGAAAAATATAATATTAAATCTGGTGGAGTTCCAGATATTTGGTTTGCTGGCTATACCCCGCTGTACACCGCAGCTGTCTGGACTGGATACGAAAAAACAAGTGAATCTAATTATATTCTAAGTTCTAAAGAGAAAGCACTAGCAAAGGAGATATTCAAGTCTGTGATGCAAGAGGTCTCAAAAGATAAAGAGACTCCAGACTTCAAAAAACCAAGTAGTGTTGTCTTAGTAGAGGTGGAAAAAGGATCTAATCCTCCAAAATTACCAAGTGAGTTTACTCCAAAGGATCAAATTGTAAAAGAATACTTCATTAAAGGAACCGAGCCGTCCGAAGTATCTGAAACGTATAATAAGCTTGATGCAGTTAACGGTTTAACCATTAATTACGACAATGAAAAGAACGAAGTATCGTTAAAGTGGAATTATCCTGAGGATAAGCGTGAAGGAACCGTCTATGAAGTTCAAGTATCAGTAGATGAAGGTCCGTTTAAACCGATTGGTACAGTGAAGGAATTAGCATTTACAATGAAAGATGCTATCCCTGAAGCATTATATACTTTCACAGTCACTGCACACAGAGAAGAGGATGCTGAAAATCGCAGTGATCCGGCTCAAATTACCATCACAATCCCAGCTAAAATTGAGGATGAAATCGATATTATTCCTGGTGATGATGATGAAGATGATGAAGATGATGAAAATAGTGATGAAGATGCTGGGAACGGTAACGGAGAAGATGGTGGTGGAAACGGTAGCGAAAATGGGAATGGAAATACTAACAGCGGTAATGGCCAAGGAAACGGTCGATAGAATATCCAAGGAAATTACCGATTGAATTTGAAGTAAGTATCACCTAAAGGGCATCTTTAATTGTTAATACAGGATAAAGATGCCACACACCTTGTGAATATTACTATGGTACTTCATAACTGTTTAACAACAAAATTAAAGAAAGGCTGTTTTCACTTCTAAAACTGCTAGTACACCCACAATAATTGTACTAAAGCAACAAAGTCTTAGAAAAAAGCCTAAAATGAACATAAAAAAACTGTGACTCAACAACTAAGTTTGATCACAGTTTTTTTTGTTGCATGAAGATTGATTTGTGAAACTGTTTATTTAACTCATCGAATAACTGAGTTAGTTGTATGAACGAATGGTAATGATCAGGAGCATTTATAATATACGATAACCGTTCTACGCAATTAACCGGCTTTATTTTTAATTTTGAAATGTGTTCGTCAAGTTCATTAACAGATTGAACTGACTTCTCATTCGTCCAGTACAATGCCATGAAAAATAAAGAAATACATTTTAATGAGGTCGGTCTGGCTTCTTTCCTTTTTCTGAGACTGTATAACTCTGTTAATTGTTGCTTATCTCTTTCCCATTCAGTGAATAAAGATGGGACACTCTCTTCTTGAGATAACCAAGGCTTGTAGGTGTCTATTTCTTCATATTCTAAAAGGTCAAAGATAAATGGAGTTTGTATCATATCTGATAATTGATCTGTAAATTCTACAGTTAGATCTCGTGAAGAATAAAAGATCGAAGGATAATAGGTTGAAGGTAATGTAATATTAACTAATTGCTTCAACGTTTTTTTCTCCCTTCATTCTCTTTTGACCTTCTCTGCACAACTCTAACAAAGGGCATTCCTTACAGTTTGGATTTTGTGCTTTACAATGATATCGACCAAAAAATATTAAACGGTGATGTGTAACGGACCATTCTTCTTTAGGTACCTTCTTCATAAGCGTCTTCTCTACTTCTAAGACAGAGTCCTTCCAGCGGCATATTGCTAATCGTTTACTAACTCGTTCAACATGCGTATCTACCGCAATAGCAGGCTCACCAAATGCAACAGATACCACTACGTTCGCTGTTTTTCTTCCAACACCAGGTAACTTTGTTAATTCATCACGATCCCTCGGAACGATTCCTTCATATTCATCCAGTAATAACTGACATAATTTCCGTATATTTTTTGCTTTATTTCGAAATAAGCCAATTGACCGAATATCATGTTGTAATTCTTCCTCTGTTACAGCTAAATAATCATGGGGTGATTTATATTTCTCAAATAAATTTTTGGTCACTTTATTAACAAGTGCATCGGTACATTGTGCAGATAAGGCAACTGCAATCACTAATTCAAATGGATTGGAATGATTGAGTTCACAATGTGCATCTGGGAACATCTCTCCCATTGTATCTAACACATGTCGAATTTGCTGCTTATTTAACATAGCTTCACCCTACCTTTATCTATGAATCCCTCGAAATTGATTTTGTCTGATTTTCTCTCCGTGCCTGTTAGCTTCTTCCACCGATTTAACACCATTCTTCTTCCATTCAAATAAAATACGATCAATATATCTAAAGTTCATCTTTCCTGATAACACTGCCTCTTTCAAAGCTGCTTTAATAATAATGGGCTCATGATTTTCTTGATCGAGCCATATGGACAATGTCTCGATTTCTATTGGGGATAAGGGTCTGCCAAACTCTTGTTCAAAAATCAAATAAAGCTTTGACTCCAATGATCTACGCTCAATCTGATTTTCCTCCTTTGTATCCTGAAGAAATAACATCATCATTTTCTCCCACAAGGGTCTAAGTGAATAACGTTCCCCGCGGACTCCGGCAATATCTCGATCCTCAATAGATAAGAAACCTTTCTGCATGAGTTTACGTAAAATTTCTATACACTTGTCCAGTGAAATGGTCATTTTTGATGCAATTTCATCTGGAGTAGGGAAGAAAATGCCACTTTCAATATAGGAATGAACGTGAAGAATAAGAATTAGTTCACTTTCTGATAACCCTAATCTTGTGTAGTTATTTAGAAGTTGACGTGGAATGGCTACACTTCCCTGTTCATACCACTCAATCATTTTATCCTTTTTCAACCGGTTCACCTCTTTAATGACTTTATATCAATTAGAAAAAGACCTTCATTGCTCGTGATACGTACATGCAAAGAAAAGTCTCTTATTTTAGAAATAGCATACGATTTCGATCACATAGTTCATTATAGCATGTCCTTTTAATTAATGGTTGAAATTAAAATAATGGAAAAAAGCTCTCTTTGAAGAGAGCTTCAGACTGTAGACAAACTCGAAAATTACGAGTTGTCTCCGTCTATTCTATATATTTTATGAAGTTTTCTTTAAGATAAGGATTTCCGCTACATGGCAATATCCCCTAAGAAGCTATTAGATGCCCATTTTTCTAGTCATAAATGACTGAATACGTTCTACTGCTTCTTGTAATAGAGAAAGTGATGTTGCATAAGATAAGCGAATATAATCATCAGCACCGAATCCAGAACCAGGGATCAGTGCAACTTTCTCTTCATCTAATATTGCCTTTACCATATCATCGACTGATTTAAATCCTGCGAGTTCTGCTGCTTCTGAAGCATTTGCAAATAAATAGAATGCTCCTTGCGGCTTAAGACAACTAAATCCTGGTATTTGTACGAGTTGGTCATAAATGATTGTCAATCGCTCATCAAATGCCTGTCTCATTTTTTCTACATCGTCTTGTGGTCCATTATAAGCTGCGATCGTCGCATATTGTGCAATAGATGTGGGATTAGAAGTACTATGGCTTGCAAGATTCGTCATTGCGCCAATTATCCCCTTATTCCCCGCAGCATAACCAATTCTCCAGCCTGTCATTGAGTGTGACTTTGAAACACCATTGATGATAATCGTTTGCTCCTTAAGCTGGGATGATATTTCTGCTATAGATGTATGTTGAATACCACCATAAATCAACTTCTCATAAATTTCATCTGAAACAATTAATATCCCATGCTCAATGCACACTTGACCAAGCTGTTCTAACTCCTCCCTACTGTAGATCATCCCTGTAGGATTACTTGGAGAGTTAATAATGACCGCTTTTGTTTTTTCGGTTATTGCCGATACAAGCTGTTCGGGTGTAATTTTAAATGAATTAGATTCTAATCCTTCAACAAAAACAGGAGTACCTTCTGCTAATTTTACTTGTTCCGGATAGCTCACCCAGTATGGTGTTGGAATAATAACTTCATCACCTGGATCTAATATAACTTGAAATAAAGTATAAAGTGCATGCTTTGCACCGTTACATACGATAATTTCCTTTGGGGAATATGTTATATTTTGATCTTTAACAAACTTATCAATGATTGCTTGCTTTAATTGACTTAAACCACCTGTTGGAGTATATTTCGTGTGGCCATCTATCATCGCTTTCGCAGCAGCCTGTATAATATGTTCTGGTGTATTATAGTCAGGTTCACCTGCTCCAAGTCCAATTACATTATGTCCTTGTGCCTTTAATTCTTGTGCCTTTGCTGTAATTTCTAGTGTTGTAGAAGGTGTTAATGATGCAACTCGATTTGCCAACTTCATTCTTAAAATCCCCCTTATAACGTGTACCGTTTGATAAACTGTCCATCCTTAAAGGTTACATAAAAATAGGAATAACGGTTCTGCTCATCCAAATATATAACCTCCCAAATCGGAATGTTTTGTTCAACTCCCAGGTTTACAGCTTTAATTTCCGTTGGATTTCTTTCTTCTTTCACTATACCTACTGCCTCTTGTGCAGTAATCCCCTTTTTAGGATTTACTACTATAATATCTAACTTTTCATTGAATGGTACACAGACGATCTGTTCTTCTCCGTCTTTTTTTCCATGTACTATTGTATACGACTCATTACCATTGAAGTATGTAACATCTATAATTTCTAAGTTAGGAACTTCTTCATTTGCTTGTTCGATTGCTTTTGAATCTTGCTTATTTCGATAGTCAAAAGCATTTTGATATGTATGTACTCCAAACCAAATCATAACACCTATCATAATTATACAGAGAAAAATCCATTTCTTCATTTTGTATAATCCTTACGTTCTATATATTGTAAATATTGCTTTCTCTTGGTCATTTTGATCAAGAGCTAGACCAAACATTAAATTTTCTCTTTTTAATGTGCGATTAAGGCTATCTACAATTTTATATAAGTCCGAAGAGTGTTGAATTCGAACAGTTGATAGTATTTCAATTTTACTCTCCATTATATTTCCTCCGTTAACACAAATTTTGTTAAACATATGTTCAGTTCGTTACGGTAACAATATAAGTACAGACAGCAAGAAGGTTCTTGTTGCTACCACTCACTATTATAACAGTAAATTCAATAAGAAAAACCGTACATTCAACACTTTTTCATATTAAAAATTTTCTCCTACCCACATTGTACAACCTGATGCGTTATGCACCAGGTTCTTTTTTTAGCAAAAAATATCGGATGTCTTTTCTAAATTTTTTTTTATCTTATAGACGATTTATACTTTCTATCGATAAGGTGATGACTTCATAATTATCATGACTACATTTAACTGTAACATTTCCAAATTGCTTTGTGTAATAGATATCAATCCATGTAGATTGCAATCGCTCTAGAACATCTGCACTAGGATAGCTATTGCTTTTTTGAAAAATTACTGCGACTTGTGGGTCTACTTCCTCAAGGAGCTTCTGCGATGTACCTGTTTTTTTAGCAAATTCGGCTACTTTAAGAATATTTACATCCTTCAATTTAAATTTTTTAGTTAATTCAAGCTCTTGTTCTTCATTATCCGTTGACATAAATAAAAAACGATTTTCTCCATAATTAAGTAAAAGGTTCATTGCTTTTTTCTCGTCATCTATCTGTAATACCTTAACTGACAAGCCAAACTTTTCAAAAACTTGCTCACCTTCACCCCACTTAGTTACAGGAATATCAACTGATTGTGTAGATTCATCCTCTGTAAGAGAGGGAATAATGACTTGCCTTATATGGTATTGATTTATCAGATAATGTAGGTTTCCTATATAATGAGGGTCAAGCTTTGTCAAAATCAGCGTATTAATTTGGCTTATTCCATACACATCAAGATACTTTTTTAACTCAAGCTGTGATTCCTCATGTCCTGAATTAATCAAGAGCCCTTCACCCTTCTCATTTTGGACTAATGTTCCTTCTCCATTAGACAAATTCAGAAAAGTTATAGCTAATTCTTCCTGTTTTAATTTTAAATCAACTTTTTTTATTTCTGTGGGCACTTCCTTGCCTTGTTCATAGCCAGTCAGTAAAAAAAGGCAACAGTAAGCATAAATAATGAATATACATGCTTGTTTCATGCTATCCCTCCAAGGTGGTCTAGCTATAGATTACTCAATTACAGGAAAATTATCATTTATGATCGTTATTCCTGTTATTACGCTTCATTAATTTAAAAACTTTCTAAGAACGATGATAAGCTTTGACAAATTGCTTTTTGTCACAGTTAAGTCTGGAAGAGAATCTAAAAACTGTTTTCCATACCAGGTTGTGACGACTCGTTTATCAAATACAAAAACAACACCTTTATCATGACTTGAACGAATAAGTCTTCCAAATCCTTGCTTAAATCTTAATATAGCTTGAGGTAAAGAAAGATCAGCAAATGCGTTTCCTCCATTTGCTTCTATTTCCCTAGCCTTTGCTTCAAATAATGGCATATTAGGCGGAGTAAAAGGTAAACGGACAATGATGAGACAGTTTAGAGAGTTACCGGGAAAATCAACTCCCTCCCAATAACTACTTGTTCCAAATAAAATAGAATGCTCATTTTGTATGAACATTTTTGAGAGCTTTGCCCGACTTCCGTTCGTCACACCTTGACCTAGTAATGTAATGCCTTCATCCCCAATCATTTCCTTAACAGTGTTGTATGTCTTTTTCAGCATGTCATAGGATGTAAATAACACAAGCATTCTCCCGCTTGTAACCTTGGCAATAGCAGAAATATGAGTGGATATCGCATAGATGTACTCTTCATTCGTTACATCCTTCACATTTGGTAAGTCTGTTGGTATCATAACTTGTGCTTGTTTTCTATAGTTAAATGGTGATTCTAGTGCCACACATGTTGGATTAAAATCATTTAATCCAAGTCGGTCTTTTATAAACGAAAAGCTTTGTTTTGTTGTTAACGTTGCAGAAGTAAGGATCACACTATTTTTCTTTCCAAACAGGTGATCTGCTAACGAGTCACTAACAAACAGCGGTTGTTCATATAGATAAGTAGAATTTACTGCGCCTTTTTCCTCTATTTCAATCCATGTTACTTTGTTGTGATTATCACAGAAGAAGAACTGAATTAATGCATCTTTCCAACTCAACATGGTCTCAGCAATTTTTTGAAGTTCGACTATAAGGGATGTCACTTGAAAGCTTTTATTAAGTCTATCTTGATCGAGTTGTTGAATGATTGCACCTATATCATTAACTGTGTCTGTAATCGTAAATTTAACTCGGTCCATACACTCTTTTATTGCACTCCATGTAGAACCTTTTTCTTTCCTATTTTCAAACGTGTAGCTTCTTCGACCATTCTCGCGATGATCATTACCTGTCTTCTCAAGCACAAAAAATCTTAACATCCTAAATAAGTCATCCATTTCTTCTTTTAAGATATCTTTCTTTTCTTGAAGGTCATAAATAAAGGAATTAAGTGTGTTGTCTTTCTTTTTATATGTTTTATATAACCTACCAACTATACCTGACTCCTCTTTATTTCCTAATCTCCCCAAAGTATAGAGAATTGTTACATAATCTAGCTGCTGTCCTAAATATTCACTAACAACATCCTCTAGATGATGCGCCTCATCAATAATTACTTCTCTGTAAGGAGGAAGAGTTCTTTCGTTAAATAGATCCCGACAAAATAGAGCATGATTTGTAATGATAATTTGAGCTTTTTGTGCACGTGATATTGTATATTGATAGAAGCATCTTGAATCCCAAGGGTCTTGAAATCCCTTTTCAATAGTGAAATCAGTTGATAGCTTATCCCATAATATATGTCCGCCTGACGGTAAGTTAATTTCATCAATATCTCCTGTCATTGTCTCCGTTAACCAAACTAATATTTTAGCTTTTGTTAAATTACTATCATAGTTATTGTCTACCTGCTTTAACTGGGCTTCAAATCGGGATAGGCTAATGTAATGACTTTTTCCCTTTAAAATAACAGCTGAAATAGCTGTTTGGAATAGCTGCTTAATAATTGGAAAGTCTCTTTCTATAAGTTGATTCTGAAGTTCAATTGAAAAAGTACTAATGATAACAGGTCTCTTACTCTCTAGACTATGAACAACCGCCGGAATTAGATATCCAACCGTTTTGCCAAGTCCTGTCCCTGCTTCAATTACACAATGTTCATGATCATGAAACGCATTTTGAATAAGATCCATCATTTGTAATTGCTCACTGCGTAGCTCTCCATTTTGGAATAAGCTTTGATTTTGAACTGAATCTCTAAAGAGTTGCCGAATACTTGAATATGAAAATTGTCCAAGCATCCCCTGATCTGTATCGTTACTAACATCCCGTTTCCTTAAAGCAATGCCTCTATGAATATCAAACTGCATGGATTCTTCATGATGCTTTTTTTCCTTTTCAGTAACAAGTTCCTCTAAAAGTTCTACAAGATCACTCGTAAAGTTCGTACTTATTGTCAGAAGTTTTTTTAGTGTTACATAAGGTAATGTGTGAAGTTTATCCAATAATTTCCCTAGTAAATGTGCAGTCACTTCTGCATCACTGTCTGCCTGATGTGGACGATCATGACTAAAGTTAAAGTGTTCGGCTAAACCTCCCAGTCTATAGCTAGGTAACTGAGGAAATAAAAAACGAGACATTTCAACAGTATCAAGTACTGGGCCAAGAAACTGTTCATGACCTGCTAGTTTAAGCTCCTCTTGCAGAAAACTTAAATCGAATAATACATTATGGGCAACAAAATAAGCATCCTCAAGTAGACGAACAATCGCCGGTGCAACATCCTCAAAAAAAGGAGCATCCTTTAGCATATCATCATTAATTCCTGTTAATTGTTCAATAAAGGGAGAAATAGGCTGATTTGGATTTAAAAAAGTGGAATATGTATCAATAATCTTACCATTTTCATAAACAACTGCACCAAATTGGATAATTTTATCACCCTTTTTTGGTGAGTTTCCCGTAGTCTCCAAATCAACTACAACAAATTTATTCATCATTACCACCTCGGTAATACTTTCCATGGCTATTAGTAGTGTTTTTTTACGGCTTTCTATGTAGCAATAATTGTATCATACTACATTAACGCCTACATAAACTATTGAAAAAGGAACCTAATAAAGGTTCCTTAACTGAAATTACATAATAGTTGCAGCAGGTTCATGAGATAAAAGTTCTACAATTCTGTTGTTTTCATTCATGATTGCTACTTTTGGATGATGTGTAGCAACTTTTTCTTCCGGTACAAGGGCATAAGAAATGATAATAACAACATCATCCACTTGTACAAGTCTTGCAGCTGCTCCGTTCAAACAGCAGACCCCACTACCTCTTTCACCAGAAATAATATATGTCTCAAAACGTTGACCGTTATTATTATTAACAATCTGTACTTTTTCATTAGCTACCATACCAACAGCATCTAAAATATCTTGATCGATTGTTATACTTCCAACGTAATTTAAATTCGCTTCCGTTACACGGGCACGATGAATTTTCCCATTCATCATTGTACGAAACATGTGAATATCCCCCTTGTCTCCTTCTTGAAGTGACAAACTATATATCAATAGTCATATTATCAATTAGTCTTACATTTGTAAACCTTATCGCCCCGGCAATTAAAACCAATCCACTTAATGATTGTAATGGTTTTAAATCTGGAAACGAGTAGATTTCAACATAGTCTATAGTTGCTGATGAGCTTTGCTCAATATACTTTTTCATTTCATTTACAATTTCCTCAGGATTTTTCACACCAGAGGTGATAAGTTGTTTTGCAAGCTGCAATGACTGAAAAAGTACGGTTGCTTCTTTTCTCTCTCCTTCTAACAAGTAAACGTTTCTTGAACTTTTTGCTAATCCGTCTTCTTCTCTCACCGTTTCTACAGGTATGATTTCAATTGGGAAATTAAATTGATTAACCAATGAAGTCACAACCGCTACTTGTTGTGCATCTTTCATTCCAAAAAATGCATACTGTGGCTGCACAATGTTAAACAGTTTTATTAATACCGTGGCAACACCATCGAAATGGCCCGGGCGATTACTGCCACATAATACATCAGCTAAACCCTGCACTGATATATGGAATTGCATATCTGTTTTATACATTTCCAAGACATCAGGATAAAACAAAATATGAACTCCAGCCTGCTCTGCCAGCTTTTCATCTCTTTCAAAATCCCTGGGATATCTGTCAAAGTCCTCATTTGGGCCGAACTGTAATGGGTTAACGAAGATGCTCATCACAACAATAGAAGCTTTCTCTCTAGCTTTTTCTACTAATGTTAAGTGTCCTTCATGTAAGTAACCCATTGTCGGTACAAAACCTATCGACTGACCTTCTTGTTTCAGTTGTGCGATCTTCTGCTGCATTTCATTGATTGTCTTTATAATTTCCACTATTCTTTTCCTCCATATAGGCTCAGTAGCTCCACTTCCTTCATTGTAAAGGAATGTTCTTCAGTCGGGAAAGCACTCTGTTTGACTTCATCTATATAGTGGGTAATCGCCTGTCTTACAGATGAATTCATATCTGAATATGACTTCACAAACTTTGGAAGTCTATCCACACCAAAATTAACTACATCATGGAAGACAAGGACTTGTCCATCTGTGTTCACTCCTGCGCCAATTCCAATTGTTGGGATTGTTAGTTCCTTGGAAACTTGCTTTGCTAATTGTTTTGGTACACATTCTAGTACAACCGCAAACGCACCTGCTTTTTCACATTGTTTCGCGTCTTCTATTAGTTTTCGTGCGCTTTCTGCATCTTTCCCCTGTACTGTATATCCGCCAAGTACCGCAACTGATTGAGGCTGCAATCCAAGATGCGCCATCACTGGAATGCCACCTTTTGTTAAAAGAGAAATCAGTTCAATCACTTCATCTGCACCTTCAAGCTTCAAAGCATGCGCACCTGACTCTTGTATTATTCTTTTTGCATTTTTTAATGTGTCTTCCCTAGAAATGTGATAGGACATGAATGGCATGTCAGTTACGATAAATGTATTACTCGCTCCACGTTTTACAGCTTTTGTATGATGAATCATATCTTCGACTGTTACAGGAATGGTATTCTCATAGCCCAGCACGACCATTCCTAACGAATCTCCGACTAAAATCATATCAATTCCAGCTTCTTCTGCAAGTTTTGCAGAAGGATAATCGTATGCTGTCAGCATTGTAATTTTTTCATTGTCACGCTTCATTTTACTGAATGTTTTTGTTTGTTTCATTTCGGCTCCTCCTTTTTAAAGAGGTAATAAATGAACCAGGTAAATAAAAAAACCTTCTTATGACAAGAAGGATAATGTACATACTTACACAAAGGTTTCATTCATCCCTCTGTCCCAGTCCTTACGGATCAAGGCAGAACTATTTTGTTGCTGCTTAAAAGAAACGTTTTGCGGTGTAGTTCCACAGGATACTACCCAAGTTTCATATCCATTATATCAGTACATTTTGAATTAGGCTATTATTGGTATTTTATCGTTCAATTTCTATATCAGCTGAGTGAATATGATGAATGGTTCCTTGATCATCTTCAAGCATCAAGACTCCCTCATCTGTTATCCCTTTTGCATACCCGGTAATTGTTCCTCGTAATGTACTAGCGATAATACGTTTTCCAATACTTATTGCATATGCTTCCCATAGAAGCTTAATTGGAAAAAAGCCATGAGAGAGAAATTGTTCATATAGTTTCTCCAACTTCATAAGAACTACTTGAATAAGAGCCGAACGATTAACAATCACACCACTTTCTATTCTAAGTGACGTTGCTTTTTCTCTTAACTCATGTGGGAAATCATCCAAACCTTGATTTACATTAATTCCGATACCAATGATAATTGCATTTATTCGATCAGACTCTGCTTGCATTTCTGTTAATATGCCAACCGTTTTCTTTCCATTGATTAAAATATCATTGGGCCATTTTATTTCGGGTTCTAGCTCTGTTAACTCTTCAATCGCCTGTGCAACTGCAACGGCTGTAAGTAAAGTTAGTCCTGGAGCTTGTCCAAGTGGTATTTTCGGTCTTAAAATGATACTCATCCATACACCTGAAAATTTCGGAGAGTGCCAGGAACGATCAAGTCTTCCTCTTCCGGATACCTGTTCGTCTGCCACTACAATTGTTCCTTCTGGTTTATTATCATAAGATAGCTTATGAGCAATTTTCTGAGTTGACTCAACTGTTTCCTCATAATGTATCGTCCTACCGATATACTTCGTTGCCAAGCCAAGTTGTATTTCATTTGATGTCACTTTCTCTGGCTTCATCGTAATACGATACCCTTTCCTTCTAACTGCTTCAAGTTCATAGCCTTCTTTTCTTAGGTCTTCGATATGTTTCCAAACTGCCGTTCTTGAACAGCCAATCGCTTCACTGAGCTTTTGACCTGATACGAATTCACCTTCTGCCTGTGTAAATACTTCTAATAGTTTCTCCCTTAAAGCCGATTGCACTGAAGAAGCCACTCCTTTATTTTTTCTTGCTTATTTTCAAGCTCACCCATTACTATTTTCTTCTCTATTTCCTGTATTCTTTCAGCAATCCATGGTCCTGGACTTCTCTTACCCCAAGTAAGTAAATCTCTTCCATTTACCATAAGTTCAGCTCTACCTTTAATAGGTAGCAAGTCAAACTGATTTTTTATGTTTTGAATGCGACTAGGAACGCAGTAGCCTAATCGTAAACTATTAACACGTTCTATTGAAGTGATAAGCTCTTCTCCATACTCATATAAAGACCATGGATTCCACCCATTCGTTTGAACCTTTCTCGTACCACTAACGATAACTTCCGCCTCTTTCATAACCTTCGTAGGAAGCTTCCAAGGCTGTAAAAATGTATACGAGTCCTCGATATCTAGTAATAAGCAAACCATGGCCCACAGTTCGGCTCTAGTTTGTAAGGAAGGATACTCTAGATTTGGCCAATTTAACAGTTCTTCTTCTTTATCAACCAAGTAAGGTAAATATTTGTTCAAACCCGTTGACACAAGGGTCCTGATGGCTCTGTGACATGAATCACCTTTTAGTAGTTTTTCGAATTCGACGGTTATACGCTCAATGGAAATACGATGAAGTAATGAAGCATGTTTCGTAATAGCTTGATGTGTGTTATTCTCCACTTCAAATGATAGCTGACTTTCAAAGCGAACAGCTCGCATCATTCTTAAAGCATCCTCTTTAAAACGTTCATCAGCTATACCAACTGTTTGAATCAGCTTTTTTCGAATTGCTTCTTGACCTTGAAACAAATCAATTATTTCACCTTTACGATCCATCGCAATCGCATTCATTGTGAAGTCTCGACGTCTTAAATCTTCATGTAAGGAGCGCACAAACTTTACTTCGTTTGGCCTTCTATGGTCTATATAGTCATCGTCTATTCGAAAGGTTGTTACTTCGTATGCATCACCGTCGTGGAGGACGACTACTGTACCATGCTGAATACCAACTGGTACATTCTTCTCGAAAAGATTCATTACTTCAGTAGGTAATGCTGATGTAGCAATATCGATATCACCAATTGTACGATTTAATAGATAGTCACGAATTGATCCCCCAACAAAATATGCCTCATACCCGTGTTCTTCAAGTTTTTCAAGAACATTACAAGCTTTCAAGAACATTCTATCCACTTATCTTACACTTCCCCTAGGGTATCATAGTAAATTTGTTCATATTGACTTACAATTTCTGATGAGTTAAATACTTCCTTAACTCTCTTTAAAGAATTCTTGGCCATTTTCTCGTGTAATAAAGAATCTGATAGCAACATAATAGATTTATCTGAAATTTCATCTATATTCCCTAATTCACATAAATATCCCGTCTGACCATCAACAATTACTTCTGGAATTCCACCTACCCGGGTGCCGACACAAGGTACCCCACAAGCCATCGCCTCTAAAAGAACCAGTCCAAAGCTTTCCTTCTCAGAAAGTAACAGTTTTAAATCACTAATTGAATACAATTCTTCCAGATTATCTTGTTTACCAAGAAACAACACTTTATCAGTAAGACTCTTCTCTCGGACTAACTTATTGACGACTGTTACTTCTGGACCATCTCCAACTAATAAGAGTTTGGACGGGATATGCTGCCCAATCTTCTCAAACGCTAATATGACATCCTGCACTCGTTTTACTTGTCTAAAATTAGAAATATGTATAATAACTTTCTCATCTGAGTGTATACCGTAGGATGATCGTAGATTACTGGTATCCTTTTTGTGATAAACTCGTTCATCAATAAAATTGTATACCGGAACAATTTGTTTATTAGGTTCCAATAATTCGTAAGTTTGCTCAATCAATTGATTTGAGACAGCGGTCACTGCATCGGATTTTTCAATTCCAAACCGTATTAATTCATTCATAGATGGATCATACCCTAAGACCGTAATATCTGTACCGTGTAATGTTGTTACAATCTTCACATCACGTTTGGCCATTTGGCTGGCTAATACAGCACAAACAGCATGTGGAACCGCGTAGTGGACATGCAATAAATCAAGTTCCTCTCTATCTATTACCTCAGCCATCTTACTTGCTAAGGCTAAATCATAAGGCGGGTATTGGAAGACAGAGTAATGATTTACTTGAACTTCGTGATAATAAATGTTGCAAAAAACTTTATTCAATCTAAAAGGTAAACTAGAAGAAATAAAGTGAATCTCATGACCTTTTTCAGCTAGTAATTTACCCAACTCTGTTGCAATAACACCAGATCCCCCAACCGTTGGATAACACGTGATCCCAATTTTAAGTTTCATCGTTTCTCCCCTAACAAACCCTCTCCTAGTAGGATTGGTTTTTTACTCATAAAGCCTTCAGCAAATTCTACTCCTACTTCACTTCCAAATAATCTCTCACGGTTTCTAACTAATTCAACATATCCATTTACTAGAGGCGTATTTACACTTGTTTCTGTTTTAGTAAATTGGCTTTTATATGCCTCAAGCGATTGTATCTTCTCTGTTATGGTATCGCTAATATCAATCATAAAGGTAGATTTGTGAAAACCATTAATAAAATAGTAAAACACGTTTGAAACCTTGTGTGCAGGTAATTGCTCTTCTACTTCAAAATTTTTAATGCCGGCAGAAAAAACAGCTTCCTCCACTAAACTAGTACAGTTTCCATGATCAGGGTGCCGGTCAATTTCATATGGTGTAAATATATATGTAGGTTTATATTTCCTTATGACATAAGCAACTTTTCTTATATACTCTTGCTGCAAGAATAATCCACGATCAGGAAATTGTAGATTTTCTCGAATGGAAACACCTAATATATCTGCTGCAGCTTTTGCTTCTTCACGTCTAACTGAAACAGTGCCGTTAGAAGATAGTTCAGCTTCTGTTAAATCACAAATACCAATTTCTAGTCCCATTTTCGTATATTTGGCAATGGTACCTGCCATTCCTATTTCCACATCATCAGCATGTGCACCGAAGGCTAGAATATCAAGATGATTGTTCGTTTTCTGACTTCCTATCATGAATAATATTCCTCCACTTAAAGTCCCCACGTTCCAGTCCATGTATAAGAATCTCTGCAGTTCCCATGTTGGTTGCCAGTGGGATGTTATAGACATCACAAAGCCTAACTAATGCAGTAATATCAGGCTCATGAGGCTGAGCAGTTAATGGATCTCTAAAAAAGAAGACAGCATCCATTTCATTCTTTGCAATCAATGATCCAATCTCTTGGTCTCCGCCAAGAGGACCTGATTGGAAACGGGTAATATGTAAACCAGTTGCCTCCATGATTCTCAAGCCTGTTGTACCTGTAGCATATAATTCATGCTCCTCAAAAACTCCCTGATAGGCAATTGCAAACTGAACGAGATCATTTTTTTTATTGTCATGTGCAATTAGAGCAATTTTCATGATATAGCCCTCTATTCCATTATATTTTCTAATCCATAAACTAATAAATCTATTTTCATTACGGTTTCTACAGCAAGCTTGACACCGGACATAAAGGAAGCACGATTATATGAATCATGTCTAATGGTAAGTGCTTGTCCGTCTCCCCCAAATAAAACCTCTTGGTGAGCAACAAGGCCTGGCAAACGTACACTATGTAGACGAATACCTTCAAAGTCCGCACCTCTGGCCCCTTTAATGTGCTCCACTTCTTCTGGATGACCTTGCTTCTTAGGCTCTCTTACTGCAGCAATCATCTCTGCTGTCTTAATTCCAGTTCCACTAGGGGCATCGAGTTTTTGGTCATGATGAAGTTCGATAATTTCAACATCTTGAAAGTACTTTGCAGCCATTTGAGAGAATTTCATCATTAACACTGCACCAATTGCAAAGTTGGGTGCTATAATAGCCCCAATTCCTTTATCCTGAGCTAATTGCTGTAGCTCTTCAAGATCTTCAGTTGTAAATCCAGTGGTCCCCACAACAGGTCTTACCCCATACTCTAACGCTAATTTCGTATGTCTTCTACCAATTTCCGGTGTAGTTAAATCTACAAGGACATCCGGCTTTTCTGTTTGCATGCATTCTTCAAAATTAGTATAAATTGTTGCGTTGATATTTGGTAATCCTTCGACTTCTGATATCATTTTACCACCGTTTACCCGGTCAATTGCACCTACTAATTCAAAGTGAGGTGTGTTATGTATAAGCAGAAGTGCTTCTTTTCCCATTCTTCCTCTAGGGCCAGCAAGTGCTATTTTAATTTTCATTTTTTCATACTCTCCTATCACTCGTCTATTTTTGTCCAACGGTCCTTATCACGTGTTTTAAATTTATCCATAACAAGGTTGTGCGATTCTTCTAAATCAATATGTAAAGAATTTGCTAAACACGTTAATACAAATAACATATCACCAATTTCTTGTTCCATAGATTTAGTTTCTTCAGAAGATTTCTTCGGCTTTTCTCCATAATAATGATTTACTTCACGAGCCAACTCACCAAGCTCTTCTGTTAATCGTGCTAGCATTGCCAATGGACTAAAGTACCCTTCTTTAAATTGTCCAATATATTCATCTACTTCTTTTTGAATTTCTTGCAATGATTTAGGCATTTTTTGTTCACCTCTTATTTTTCTTCTTCCATGTTAGCTAAAATAGTGGAGTTTGACAAATATTATAATTAGATAGAAAGTGAATTGTTCATACTTTCATTATCGGATATAATTGGAATTTGTGAGTATATATTTTACAGGAAAAGGAGGACACAAGAATTTGCTTGCGAATATACGAATTATAAATATCTTTTTCATCCTTTTAGGAGCTGCTATTTTTTCTTTTGGTCTCGTTAACTTTAATATGCAATTCCACCTTGCAGAGGGTGGTTTTACCGGAATTACATTATTACTTTTTTTCTTGTTTAAATTAGATCCTGCTCTTACCAACTTATTGTTAAACATTCCGTTATTTTTTATAGGATGGAAAATACTCGGTCGTGTTTCATTTATCTACACAATGATTGGTACATTTAGTGTTTCCGGATTTTTATGGATATTTCAACGGTTTCCGATCGAGCTTGACCTCCAAAATGATCTACTATTAGTAGCGTTATTTGCAGGGCTATGTATCGGTGTTGGCCTAGGTATTATATTCCGTTATGGTGGCACTACAGGTGGAGTTGATATTATTGCGCGCTTAACGCATAAATACCTCGGCTGGAGTATGGGAAAAACAATGTTTTTATTTGATGTATTTGTTATTACATTATCTGTCGTTACATACCTATCCTTACAAAAAGGAATGTATACATTAGTTGCTGTATTTGTTGGGGCAAAGCTCATCGACTTTATGCAAGAAGGAGCCTACTCCGGAAAAGGAGCAATGATCATCTCAGAAAAGAATGGTGAAATTGCTGATAAGATTCTAATAGAGATGGAACGTGGGGTTACCATACTTAAAGGCATGGGCTCATACTCAAAATTGGACAAAGAAGTATTATATTGCGTAGTTGGGCGTAATGAAATCGTGAAGTTGAAAAATATTGTAACTGTTGTTGACCCGCACGCATTTGTTTCAGTATTAGACGTACATGACGTTATGGGTGAAGGATTTACACTGGATGAAAATAAGAAGCCGTTGCAATAACAAATTAGTTTTATGATGGTTTCAACAAACTAACAGTAAACACCTCATAAAAAAATCCTACTTGGATTCCCAAGTAGGATTTTAATTTTAGTCTTCGCTTGTCATACCAGTATAAATAAGAACTAATCTTACTAATTCTAGAACAGCAACTAACGCAGCAGCTACATATGTTAAGGCAGCAGCGTTTAATACTTTTCTCGTTTCACGTTCTTCATCGTTTCGAATAATACCAGCTGATACAATCTCATTCATAGCACGGTTTGAAGCATCAAATTCAACTGGCAGAGTTACAATTTGGAACAATACAGCCGCTGACATAAACGCGATACCTAAAAGAACCAAACCGCTCATACTTGCAAAAAATCCGATTAATATCAGAATCCACGAAAAATTTGAGCCAATGTTTGCTACAGGAACTAATGCGTGCCTAAAGCGCAAGAACGCATAATCTTGCTGATCTTGAATTGCGTGCCCAACTTCGTGAGCAGCTACCGCAGCCCCTGCAATTGAATTACCGAAGTAGTTGTTTGTTGATAACCTTACTGTCTTAGAGCGTGGGTCGTAGTGGTCAGTTAAAACTCCTCGAGTTTCTTCAACACCTACATGGTATAATCCGTTATCATCAAGTATTTTACGGGCAACTTGAGCACCTGTCATACCAGATGAAGTCGCAACTTGAGAGTATTTCTTATAGGCGCTTTTCACTTTCATTTGTGCGATTAAAGGAATTGCAATAATAAGAACAAAATAAATTAGGAACATTACTTCCCTTCCTTCCATAGAAGCTATTTACATACCTATATTGTAAGCAAGGTACAATAGCGTGTCAATCATTTAGCCTTCGTCTGGCTGCTTGCTTTTCCTTGTCACCTTTATACTTTCTCCAGCCAACGTAAGATAATGTAAGAATAATAATACTTCCTGTAGATATCATTACCCAAATAAGTGATGGGTCTGCATCATCTTCCTTCATCTGTTTAAACATTTTCAAAAGCTCTTCTTCCATTGTCTCCATATGTTGTATACGTGAATCGTGCTGTAAAAACTCATCACGATACTCATCGAGAAACGTCACGAAACTATCAATTTTTTCTGCTTGAGCTACTTCCAGATCTAACAATATACTTGGGTGAATCACCTCATATTTTGTTATGAACTGATTTAACCGTATTTGGAACGATTCATTATCTTTACTCATAACCGACTCTTTCATCGATTGAAAAGTTGTCATGACGGAATACTCCATTTCCGCCCATAATGGCTGATATTCAGAATTCACAGCATCAACAACTAAACGGAATTTTGTTACAGCTTGTACTCGCTCCTCATGAGATGCTGATGAAGAGGTTAAAGCTACATTAGCATCTTCATATGTAGTTGTAAGTAACCTTATTTCGTCCATTGAAAATGACTTTTCTTGTATAATTTCATTGGAAAATTTATCAGAGAAATATGTAAGAAGTTTTTTTGCTTCTTCATACTTTTGATGTTTCACTAGTTGCAGAGCCTGATCCGAGATACTATCTAGTTTTTTCCAGCTATCTGTATGTTTTGAAGTATGATCTGCATACCCAATTATTGGGATAAAACTTAATAGAACAATTGTTACGATAATGATCCATTTAAATCTACTCATACTTGTCCCTCCCCTATTACTACTAAAGTGTATGAATAGGTGGACAAGAGTAGACCATTTACAAACTTAATTGTGTTCTATTTTTTCGAATACATAACCAATATGTTAAGAAGATGGAAACTATACTTAACCAGAATGTAAAATATCCGATGTACGGTATATATTCATCCAAGCTATACCTAGGATACATAAAGAAAACGTAATCGATAATATCATTATGTAAAGTCCAAAAAGCAGCGACAATGAGATGCCACCCTTTTATTCGATAGTAAGGCGCAAATAATAGACCCTGCACAGCCATTGCTCCATGAGAAACTATGAGCATGTATCCTTGCCATGAGAGAGATCCGTGAACAGATAACACCATTATATTCATGACAATGGCCCAAACTCCATATTTAAATAAGGTAACAATAGCCAGAGCTTCTAGGAGTGGCCAATTCGTTCTTAATAGAAATGCGATTAATACAAAAACGAAAAACAGGCTAGCTGTAGGACTGTCAGGTACAAATATTAAAAAGATTGAAGGCGTATCAGCTAACTGCCACCCATACCAATCATACCCATAAACTGTACCAGCAACATTCACAAGCAGCAAAACCCATAACATTGATTTTCTAGTAAGTAAGTGTTGAAATATTCTTAGCAAAATCTGACTCCCTCCACGATAAAGAAGTTTAGACATTCTATTGTATTATACATCATTTTATAGATACTAAAAAAGCTGACGAAATCGTCAGCTTTCAATTATTATTCTTCAGTGCCTTCTGCAGCATCTTCGTTACCAATGTTTGCAACGAATTCAGCTAGCTTTTGTAATTCTTCATCAGTACCTTTGAAGATTCCAGCAGGCATATCTCCTTGACCATTCACAGCGATATCTGCAATTTCTTCTGGAGTCATACCAATATCAATTAAGCTTGGTCCATTCCCTCCAGTTAATTGAGCACCATGACAAGAAAGACATGTATTAGCTTCCATGATTTTATATCCTTCAGCTTCCACATCAATTGGAACTTCTTCTACAATTTTACCTTGCTGTGCAGCTGCTTCCCAGTCATGAGTAACAACAGATTCCCACGTTAAGAAAATTGTAGCCGCAACACCTAATAGCATCATACCTACAGCAATTGGACGCTTTGCAGGGCGACGCTCTGGTCCGCGATCCAAAAATGGTGCTAATAATAGAGCTCCGAATGCTAAACCTGGCATAACCATAGCACCAATTACAGTGTAAGGACCAGCAGCAAACTCATACTTTAGTAATTGATATAAGAATAAGAAATACCAGTCCGGTAATGGAATGTATGCTGTGTCTGTTGGATCAGCTACACGTTCTAATGGTGAATGGTGTGCAACTGTTAAACATAAGAAAGCAATTAAGAATACAGAACCTACAAGCCACTCCTTTAATAAGAAGTTTGGCCAGAATGCCTCAGTTTTCCCTGGATACTCTGAGTAATCTTTTGGTATATTCGGCTTACGTTCAGCAGGAACACGCGAATCACCAACAAATTTCATACCTTTTCCACGATGCATTCATTTCCCCTCCTTTTGTAGAGTGGAAAAAAATCTGTGAAAGAATAACCAAACAAGTGTGTTTTCATTTCTCTCTCAAATTTTTTTCGATATTTAATTTTCAATTTCAAAGATTTGTTTCTTACAACGGTCCAGAAATACCTTGCTTACGAATCATCATAAAGTGAGCTGCCATTAAACCAAATAATGCAGCAGGTAAGAAGAATACATGGATAGCAAAGAAACGTGTTAACGTTTGTGCACCAACGATTTCAGGGTGACCCGCTAATAATGTTTTAATTCCCGTACCGATAAATGGTACCGCTTCTGCGATTTGAAGACCAACTTTTGTTGCGAATAACGCCTTCATATCCCATGGTAATAGGTAACCAGTAAAGCCAAGTCCTAACATTACGAAAAAGATTAGAACTCCAACAATCCAGTTTAATTCACGTGGCTTCTTATATGCTCCTTGGAAAAACACACGAAGCGTATGTAAGAACATCATAACAATGACCAAACTTGCTCCCCAGTGATGCATTCCACGAACAATAACACCAAACGCTACTTCATTTTGCAAATAATAAACTGATTCCCAAGCATTTTTGATATCTGGAACATAATACATCGTTAAGAACATTCCAGATAAAATTTGAATTACTGTTACAAAGAATGTTAATCCTCCAAAACAGTATACAAAGGCAGAGAAATGGTGTGCAGGGTTAACGTGTTCCGGAACTTCATGGTCCGCAATATCACGCCACAACGGCGTAATATCTAAACGTTCATCTACCCAATCATAAATTTTGTTTAACATGTATTACGCCTCCCCTCTTGGCTTAGCTTTACCTAAGTATAGTTTACCGTCTTTCACTTCTGAAACAAACACATCTAGTGGAGCTAGAGGTGGAGTTCCAGGAACGTTCATTCCATCCTTTTCATATCTACCATAGTGACATGGACAGAAAAACTGGTTTGGATTTGCTGGATCTGAATTCCAGTTAACTGTACAACCTAAATGTTTACATACAGGTGAAAGAGCAATAATCTTTTCGCCCTCTTTATACACCCAAGCAGATTTCGGTTCTTCAGATTTGTACCAAGCATCAACTTGGTCAATCTTAAAGTCAAATCTCTTTGGTTCTGCAGTAATGTCAGCTACATCTGCAACAGCAACTAAATCTGTTTCAGCTTGCGGACGTAAAACAGGATCCAACGCAAATCGAACCATTGGCATAAGCATTCCTGCCGCCATAAATCCACCAACACCAGTAAGGGTATAGTTTAAGAATTGACGTCTTGAAACCCGATGTTTTTTCTCACTCATCATTTTCCCCCCTCTATACGAAGCTAAGTCCGTTCGGACATACTTTAACACTTATAAAACTAGGACATACTCATATTATATCAATATCCTTTTAAGGTCAATATTATCATTTTCATATTCACAATTAGATATGTATAAATTTTGCTAATTTCTCCAAGCTTTAAACAATAATGGCACTAATACCTGTACCTGGTCAGTCATAATTTGTTGCTTAAGATTACCATCCACATGCTCCAATGGAATAGGAGAAAGCCATATTAATGAGGATTCTAGTTCCTGTTCATATCTTTGCCAAACTGCATCGCTAGTTAGGAAAATAACATGCTTAAAACCCTTCGCAGTCGCAAGCCTCTTCCAATCTTTTAATCTTCCGAGTTCATTCGATACATCTTCATCTTCACTTAAATATGTAATAGGCGGGAATAGGAACATTCGTCCTTTAAATTGTCGTTCAATTTCATTACTTAATATTGTAATGAACTCACCCTCAAGCACTTTATTTTTCATTTCTGCGGAAAAATCAACTGGAATAAGAGGGATAATCGCTGTATCAACATATTGTTTAGACTGGATGTATAGGTCAATATCTGTCGTCATCCACTTCATTTAATTCACCTCCAATACTACCATTACCATTAAACCATATTCATTTTTTCATTTCACCTTCTAGAATACAATCTAAACTTGATTTTCAATCCGTATTATTCATATTGTTCACAAAATGTTCTTTTTTGAGACGAAGCTATAGTAAATCAGTATCTTGCTTTATTCATTCTTCACAAAAATGTAAATATAATATGCTTCTAGAAACAAAAAAAACACTCTATACCGATATCCCATTTGGGTATCGAAAATAGAGTATTATTGCAGTCTATTTAATTGCTTGGTTAATTGTAAGAATGCGTCATGATCATGATTATCCAATGCATCATCAATTGATTTCATGAGTTTCTCTCGTTGAAATGAATAGATGGACTCAACGAGAAACTTCTCTGCCAGTTCCTTGTCTTTTTCGCTAATCTGAAGATGTTTCGGCATAAATGGATTGTCCTCTAACACTAGTACATAGTTTGATGAATGATAAGATTCACGGAAGTTGAGCTGAATATAAATATCTTCATCCCGATTTAATCGTATATCGTGGAACGACTTTTCCGCATCTGTCGTCATAACGTTTTCTTTATAGAATCGAAATGGTACATCATCAACACAATGAGTGGACATGATTATTCCCTTTGGGCAATATTGAGCCTGCTCGACGAAGTGAACTTTCTTCATCAATTGATCGTGACTCATTAAGTAATTTAAGATCCATACACATTCTCTTCTTTTTAATTGATAATTATTTAAAAACCAACGCACAAACTCTTTCTTTTCGTTAACAGATACAGGGGATGCCATTTGTTTTCCCTCCTCTGTGCTTTTAAGATGAAGATAATCATTATTCATTTTCTAATTGGATAACAGCTTCTTCAATGTCAATTCTTGTTGGGTCAATGGTAAGAATTTCTTTAAATATTTTTACCGCAACGTCACGCTGTCCCTCTTCAATTAAGAACTGTGCATATTCTTCTAGAAAATCCGGTTGATCCTTAAAAAAAGTATATGCGGCATGATATTGGTTTAATGCATCAGAATATTCTTCAACTTCTCTTTTAGCTGTTGCTAAATCCCAAATCATCTGTGGATCTTCATCACCATTTTCCATCGCCTTTTCAATAAAAGGAATGACCTTCTCATAATTACCTTCATTCATATATAGACGTGATAATAAAAATCCTGCTTCAACTGATTCATGATCAAGCTTTATAGCTGTTTCAAGTAATTCCTTTGCTCTTGTTGGATCATGCAATTTAACTGCAAGTTTACTGCCATATATATATAATTCTTTGTTATACTCGTCAATTTTCAAGCCTTCATTTACAACTTCATTTGCTTCATGTAAGAGCTCTTCCGCTTCATAAGCCTTCGCTAATACAATATATAATGGACTATATGATGGGTCCATGTCTTTAAGCTGTATTAACTTGTGTATAGCTGTTTTGTATTGTTCTGCCTGATAGGCTGCACATGCATAACCAAACAAGCTATCAATTTCAACCTTGTCTTCAAGTCCTGCTTCATAATGAGTAAAAGCCTCTTCGAATAACCCACTTGCAGCATAAGACTCAGCCAATCTAAGATCGACATTAATATCCCCTACTACGTCCTGAGTAGCTAAGACAGATTTATAATAAGGAATACTGTTCTTGTATTGTCCTCTTCCTGAATAAAATTCACCTAGGGCAAAAGCAATAATTGTATTTTCCGGAAGTATTTCCTTTGCTTGTAGTAATTTTTGCTCTGCTACTTCGTCTAATCCTTGCATTTGATATAAATCACCAAGTAGAAGCAATGCCCTTGGATATTCAGAATCTGTTTTATCTACTGTATCCAGCAAAGTAATTGCCTGTTCTTCTTCGTCTAAATCAATTAGAATCTCAGCCAACAATAAAATCAATTCACTTTCGCCTGGATATTGCACGAGTAGCTTACGCAATAATTCCTTTGCCTCATCTAAAAATCCATATTGATAATACGTTTCTGCGATACTGAATAATTCGTCGTCGTTTGCTTTTGGTATATAGCTTGCTAGCTCGGATAAGCCTTTTTCCACATCGCCGTTTTCTATTAAGTCTATTGCTGCGTATATTGATTTCATAATACTCCCCTATTTCGCTCTTAATCTGATACGTTTCGTCATTCAAAGGTAGCTGAGTAAAAACCAGGTACTTTAATACAAAGTTGATCTCCATATCCTGGATTTATATAAAATTCATTTCCCACCTTTATGTTCCTGCCCTTATGTACGGTAATGACAGGACTATCCATATCATAATTAACTTCGTCCTGATTCGCAAATTCCCTGCTTTTTCGCTTATATAAATTATAATCAACATCTCCGCCGATTCTCAGCTCGCCTTTTAAAGGTGAAATCCCTATTTTTCTTAACACATTTACTGCTAATGGTTCTCCTTCTTTTGGGCAAATGGGTACAGTCGGTATCTTCTCTTCTTCTAATAGACCTTTCCATTCAGCTGTTAGTCTTTTACTTTTATTTTTCGAATAATCAGCAGTCCATATTGGAATGATGGAAAGAAAGTAGGGATATAACGATTCCCTAATCCATCCCCAAACTGTTGAATATAACTCTTCTTCTTTTAATTCAACGAAGATCGCTGGAATTTTTAATCTTTTACATTGTCTAATTAATGAAGGAGTTAAGGCACGAATAGGAACCTTGATACAAATACAATAGTCAATTGGGCTGTTAATCATATGTTGTTGAATTTTTTTTACCTTTTGTTTAAGTTCTGACTCATACTTAACCGAAACTCCAACTAATGCTGTTGTACAGCCTTTTCTGACTAGTTGTTTCATATGTTCCTTAAACGATTGAATGGTTGTTAATTGTTCAATTTTAAAATCTAGCATAACGTGACCAGGAGTTAATAAATAGGGGGAAACATCCATTTTCATAAAGTTCACATTGTTCATGTGTGATTTAATATACTCAATCTTATTGTTCTTAACTGAAAGAGAGCAGGTAATCAGTTCATTTTCTTTTTTTACATTGGCATTATTGATTACGTACGTCATACAAAAATCCTCCCAACACTCGCCTCTACCAAAAAAACGACTTCCCTTAAGACAAGCTATGTTATAAGTGGATAAAGTATGATTACAAATCATATCATGTGACTTTCTCCCTACTAAAGAGTCACATAAGCTACTCTTCCCGCAGTAGTATTCTCAAACATCTAGAAAGTGTTGAAATTCAGGTGACATTTAACAAGTAAAAAACCCGAACTAATCTCCCTCTTGGAAGGAAAATTAGTTCGGGTTACTTAGAATAAAACACGTTTCCTAGCCCTTTACAATTTGCTGTTTTCGTATAGATTGTTGCTGTGAGTAAAAATCCCAAGAGCCGGATTTTTACCTTAGTATCTAGGTACTTCTAAACATATAGAGAGTCGCTCTTTCTAATCCAACCTCGTTTTGCTTCTAAAACTGGTTGTACATATAGAATAAGTGTACTAAAAGCAACAAAGTTTTAGAAAAGAGCCTTAAAATTACTACTGTTTAAAGGTACCTAGAAGTACTTGTTACCTAGAAATTAGTGATTGAATGTCCTCATAAAATGTAGGATACGAAACAGAAATAGCTTCTGTATTTTCCACTTCTACGATTCCTTCTGTTATAAAGGAGGCAATTGATAGCATCATGCCAATACGATGATCTCCATGGCTGTTTACTTTATTCCCAGTCAGAGCAGCTCCACCTCGAATGATCATTCCGTCATCAGTTGCTTCAATAGAAGCTCCTAATTTCGACAATTCATTTACTACTGTATCGATACGATTCGTTTCCTTCACCTTCAATTCACTCGCATCTTTAATAATCGTTATACCTTTTGCTTGTGTTGCAAGCAAAGCAATGATCGGAATTTCATCAATTAATCTAGGAATGAGAGCCCCACTAATTTCAGTCCCTCGTAAGGAGGATGCAGAAATATGTAAGTCTGCATACGGCTCATAATTTTTTTCTTGATAATTTGTGATGGAAATATTAGCACCCATCTGTTGTAGGACATCGATAATACCAGTCCTAGTAGGGTTAATCCCAACGTTTCTTAACGTAATTGTACTACCGGGAGTAATAGCTCCTGCGACTAAAAAGAAAGCGGCTGAAGAAATATCACCTGGCACATAAATGGAAGTAGCTGATAATGATTGCCCACCTTTCAATGAAACGGTGTTTTCATTTGTTTCAATATCTACTCCAAACGCTTGTAACATACGTTCGGTATGATCTCTAGATTGATGAGGCTCTGAAACAGCTGTTATCCCCTCACCATTTAATCCTGCTAATAAAATGGCTGATTTCACTTGTGCACTGGCAATCGGTGATTGATAGTGAATACCTTTTAAGCCACCACCACGCATAGAAAGTGGTGTGTATTGACCATCCTGACGACCATCAATCCTTGCGCCCATCGTTCTTAGAGGTTCTGTCACTCTTTTCATCGGTCTTCTACCAATTGATTCATCACCTATAAGACATGAATGAAATGGCAGACCAGCTAAAATTCCTAATAGTAATCTAGCTGTAGTACCTGAGTTACCAACATCTAAAATATCCTTAGGTTCCTGTATGCCTTTCCAGCCCGTACCTATTACACGAACACTTTCATTCGTCTGATCAATGTTTAATCCCATTTGTCGAAAACACGAAATAGTACTCTGGCAGTCTTCTCCAGGTAAAAAATGTTCAATCTGTGTTGTACCTTGAGCAAGCGCTCCAAACATAACCGCACGATGTGAAATTGATTTATCACCCGGAATATCTATGGTCCCGTTTAATGGTGAATGATATAAATTGAGTTCTTTCATGATTGCCTCCTAACTCGATATGTATGTTTCATAGTTTTCATGTTCCAAGCACCGTCTAGCCTGCTGTCGATCTTCTTCGGTTTGAAAACTAAGTCTTAAAACACCATAAATATCTTCTCTGGCTTCAATAATTCGAATGTTTGTAATGCTAATTTCATGTATGGCTAGTACACCTGTCACCTCTGATATAACCCCCGGATAATCAGGTACATCTACAAATAAATCGTAAAAAGCAGGGATTGCCCCTTTCGCTTTTTGTGGGAGTCCATCTCGGAAAGCCTTTGCTGATTCAAAATAATGATAGATCCCCTCTTCATCTAATGTCTCTATCATTTTCTGCACTGACTCCATCTCTTCTCTCCATCTATCAAACATACCTATTAATTGTTCTCTGTTATGGATGAGTATGTCTCTCCACATCGATGGATTTGAAGAAGCAATTCTTGTAATATCTCGAAAACCACCTGCAGCCAATCGACTTATATTATGACGTTCATTCACGTAACCTGCAACGTTGTGCACTAAACTTGCGGCAATAATGTGTGGAAAATGACTAATGAGACCTGCGATCTCATCATGTTCCTCAGCTGACATTTCAATAAAGTTTGCCTTTGTTCCACTTAATAAATCCTTTAATGCTTCAACATACTTCGTCGGAGTGTACGGTGTCGGTGTTAATATGTAGAAGGCATTTTCGAATAAATGTTCCTTTGCTGAACCGACCCCAGATTTATGTGAACCTGCCATGGGATGTCCACCAATAAAATACACTTCTTCCTGATTTAGAGAGGAACTAGAAGCAACAATTTGCGACTTCGTACTACCAACATCTGTGATTATGACACCTTTTTTTAATTTTAGTTTTGAAAGCATATTTATTATTGTCTCAGTCTGTGAAACAGGTGTAGATATAATAATAAAGTCAGCTGAAGATGCAGGATGTGAATAATCCTCACATACTTCATCAATGACATGAAGTGACTTTGCTAATTTCGCTTGGTCTACTCCTATATCATATCCACTAATATAAACATCCTTGCTCCGTCTAATCGCTAAGCCTATTGAACCACCAATTAATCCAAGGCCAATTAACAGTACGTTTTTCTTCATGCTACCACCCCGGAGATTAATATGTAGAGAAAAAGGCAGGTTATATACCTACCTTTTAATTCGTATCTATAAAACTTGATATTTCTTTTTCAACATTGTCCCTAATAATGAGATAATGTTTTGATTATCCTCAAAATGACCTATTGTAATTCTTACACATGTCGGAAATCCAAGTGCATTCCCCGATCGAACGATAAAGCCTCTCTCTAGTAAATACTGAAACACTTCGTCACCCTGCAATTTTTTCTCCTTGAAATCAATTAAAATAAAGTTTCCTTGAGATGGGTAATAATTTAATTCATGCTCTTCACAAAATTGAACAAACTGCTGTAAGCCTTCTTTATTTTTCACTCTGCAGTCAGCTACAAATTGTTGGTCACTTATTGCTGCTATTGCTGCAGCTTGTGCAAATCGGGAAGTATTGAATGGTTCCCTTACAGTTTCAATACTATTAATAAAATCTGAATTACCAATCCCATAACCGATTCTCAAGCTTGCTAAGCCATAAATTTTTGAAAAAGTTCTTAGGAACATTACATTATTGAATCGGTCTAGTAAAGAAACGCTATTCAGCATATCATCTGATTGTACATATTCATAATACGCTTCATCTAATACAACTAGTGTTGTTGAAGGTACACTTTCAATAAAAGAAAGAAGCTCTTTCTTTTCAGTAAGTGTTCCAGTTGGATTATTTGGAGAACATACCCAAACAATTCTGGTTTGCTCGTCAATTACGGAAAGCATACGCTCTAGATTATGCTGACCACCTGATAACTCAATCTCCCTTATTTCCGCACCTTCAATGATAGCATTGTGTTTATATTGGGGAAAAGTTGGTGTAGCCATGACTGTGTTTGTATTTTTAGAAAGTAATGCACGACATATTATTTGAATAATTTCATCCGATCCATTTCCAAAGATGAGTTGATTAGGTGAAACATCTAAAAATAAGGCTAACTTCTCTCGTAATTGGCTGGCATAACCATCTGGATATAGTGTAAGCTCATTTAGGCTTCTTTGAATAGCCTCTCGAACAAAAGGTGAACTACCAAAAGGATTTTCGTTTGATGCTAGTTTGACAATTTTCTCTAGACCATACATTGCCTTTACTTCTTCAATAGGCTTTCCTGGCTGATAAGGAGTTAATGTTTCAAGTTGTTGTTTAATAATCATAGTCTATATTCCTTTCTAAGAAGAGATGGGACTGACAATAGACAACACGAATTGCTTAAATTCTTTCATTGCATGATTCTTTGTGTTTGGATCCAGAAATAAATTTTCTAATTCTCCAATTTTCTTCAATAATGCACTACCAACAATCACTCCATCACATAAAGGCATAAGTTCTTTTACTTGAGTGTCTGTAGATATTCCAAAACCAACAGCAATCGGAATTGACGAGTATTTTTTGACACTATCTAAAAAGGAGATAATGTCTTTATGTAAGTCGTTTCTTACACCTGTAACCCCTAGAGAGGACACACAATAAAGAAACCCTTCTGCTTCTCTTGCAATTAATTCTATTCGATTGTCAGATGTTGGTGCTACTAAAGAAATGTACATGATGCTTTCCTGTTGACACTTCTTCCTCATATGAACACTTTCCTCATGGGGGAGATCTGGAATCAGTAATCCATCAATATCATTTTGGTGCATTAAAGCGAAAAAGGATTTTTCTTCTAATTGTAACACAGGATTGTAATAGGTAAAGAGGATAACCGGAATTTGGACTCCTTTTTTTCTCATTTTTCCGACTAGTTCAATGGCCTTTGTTATGGTCATTCCATTTGCCAGCGACTTAGATGCTGCTTTTTGTATAATTGGGCCATCTGCCAATGGATCAGAGTACGGTACACCAAGTTCTAATGCTGATGCCCCAAGCTCTTGTAATGTTAGTGCAAGCTCAATGGTCATTTCTTCATTAGGAAATCCAGCCATAATGAAAGGAATAAATAAAAATTGCTGTTTCGGTATTGTACGTTTCACAGAAATACTCATGAATGGCTTCCTCCTACTACTTCCATTAATGTATGAACATCCTTATCTCCTCGCCCTGATAAACAAACAAGAATGGATTGATCAGCTGACATACGCTTTGCTCTTTCGATTGCCTTTGCAAGAGCATGAGCAGATTCAATGGCCGGAATAATTCCTTCAGTTTTAGTAACGAATTGTAATGCTTGTAGCGCTTCATCATCCGTAACACTTTCATATTGAACTCGGTTTACACTTGCATAATAGGCATGCTCCGGACCGACACCAGGATAATCCAAGCCAGCAGAAATTGAATAAGGTTCGATAATTTGACCATTGTCATCCTGGAGCAGATAAGTTAAAGACCCATGAATTACTCCTATTGTTCCTTTTGTAATGGTTGCTGCATGTAAAGGTGTGTCAATCCCTTTTCCTGCTGCCTCCACTCCAATTAAATCTACTTCATCCTCTAAAAAGGGATAAAACATTCCAGCCGCATTGCTACCTCCACCTACACAAGCAATCACGGCTGTAGGCAATTGTTTCTCTCTTTCTAAAAACTGTTCTCTTGCTTCATCACCTATAATTCGTTGAAAGTCTCGTACCATCTTCGGGTATGGATGAGGTCCAACGACAGAACCAATCATATAAAAATGATCTTCACAATGCTGTACCCAATATCGAATTGCTTCGTTTGTTGCATCCTTCAAGGTAGCGTTACCACTAGATACCGGAATCACAGTTGCTCCTAATAATTTCATTCGAAATACATTTAGTTCTTGTCTCTTTACATCTTCTTCTCCCATAAACACGATACATTCCATCCCGAATTTTGCGGCAACAGTTGCAGCTGCTACTCCGTGCTGACCAGCTCCCGTTTCGGCAATAATTTTTTGTTTTCCCATTCGTTTTGCTAACAAAGCTTGACCAATAGCATTGTTAATTTTATGCGCACCTGTATGGTTCAGGTCTTCTCTTTTAAAATACATCTTGGCTCCGCCAACTTCAGCTGTTAAACGGTCTGCGTATGTTAAAGCTGTAGGACGACCAGAGTATTGTTTTAACAGTCTAATATATTCTGCTTTAAAACTATCATCATTATTTGCATCATCTAAGGCACGTTCAATTTCTTCAAGCGAATTCATTAATGTTTCCGGTACAAATTTACCACCAAATTGTCCAAATCTACCATTTTTATCAGGATAAGTTACGTTCATAACACTCCACCTCTTCTTCAATTCGTTTTATATGTTCTCTATCTTTTCGACTCTCAGTTTCTATTCCTGATGATATATCAATACCATCTACTTGATAACGTAATAAACGTTGAATGTTTGTGGTGTTTATGCCGCCTGCAATAAGACAAGGAACACATTGTTCACAAGCTTCTTTTTGATAATCTGGGATCACGGACCAATCGAATGATTTGCCTGTTCCTCCCCAAGCATCTTTGGATTTTGTATCAATTACAAAACCATCTGCGGCCCCTTTTAGCTCCTTCATGACCCATATAGCCTGTTCATCATGATGAACAGCCTTCCATACTGGAAGTCGAGTTAGTTTTTTTATTCTCTTCAAGTCGCTTCTCGATTCATGCCCATGACATTGAATGATATCTAATGGAATAGATGCTATAACGTGTTGAATAAAGGAAGGTTCCGCATTGACAAATACACCAACTAATCTTATTCCATCTTTAACAGGCTTTTCCTCGATCCACTTCACTACTTGGTCAACTGAAACTTTTCTCTTACTCTCAGCAAATATTAAACCGATAAAATCAGCTTCACTCTCCATCACAAGACACCAATCTTCAAAACTACGGTTTCCACAATATTTCAATAGAGGTCTAGACATACATACTTTCTCCGAATAATCTCTTAATAGCCGAAGTAATATCCTTTTCTCTCATTATTGCTTCTCCTATTAATACAGCATGTGCTCCTTTTTCCCGGACATAGCTAATATCTTCCTTAGAGAAAATTCCACTTTCACTAACAAGTAAGCTATCTGCATCGATATATGATGAAATCACTTCTGTCTGTTCAATTGAAGTTTGGAAGGTCGTCAAATTACGATTATTGATGCCTATGATTTTCGGAGAGAATTGTTTCAACAGGTTTTCAACCGTCTTAATAGAATGTACCTCTACAATGCAATCAAGCCCCAATTCCCCTGCTTCCAGATAAAATTCTACTAATTGAGTTGGCTCTAATACTTCGCCTATTAATAATATGGCATCTGCTCCTAAGTATTTACTTTCTAGAAGCTGCCTTCTGTCCACAATGAAATCCTTCCTTAGTAAAGGGAGATTAACGATTTTTTTAATTTGAGTCAAATATTTCTTTGATCCTAGAAAATACTGCTCCTCTGTTAATATACTAATTGCATCTGCTCCAGCATTCACATACTCCTTAGCAATCGACATTGGTTCAAAGTTTTCGCGAATGACCCCTTTAGATGGAGATGCCTTCTTAACCTCTGCTATTAATCCGACTGTTCTATTTGGTGAGGATAGTGCGTCATAAAGTGATACACTTTTATATTCCTCCTGCGGTTCTGGTAACACAAAGTGCTTCATTTCCTCTTTCTTTGCTTCTATAATCTTATTAAGCATAACGATGCTCCTTTCTACTGTTCACTAAAGATTTAAAATGATTCAGCACCGTTAATGAATCGATGGCCTGACGGGCAATCTCTACCCCTTCTTTGATCGAGTTTGCTCGACCGGCTACATAAATAGCAGCTCCTGCGTTAAAGAGAACAGTATTACGTGCACTTTCATTTGCTTTTCCTTTAAAGATTTTAAGAATTAATGATCCGCTTTCTTCCACTGTGTTTGTCTGAATATCTTGCAAGTTACCAATACTTAACCCCACATCATGAGGATGAATTGTAAATCTTGTAATGTTACCGTTACGCAGTTCTACTACATCTGTATACGTCGTAACAGACAATTCATCGAGTCCATCTCTACCGGTTACTAGGAGCACATGTTTGGAACCAAGTTCTTTTAAAGTTTCTGCCATGTCTACCGCAAAACTTGTATCATACACTCCAATTACTTGTTTTTTACAAAGCGTAGGATTAGCAAGCGGACCAAGAAGGTTAAAAACCGTACGGAACCCGAGCTCACTTCTTGGAATGACTGCATGTTTCATTGCTGTATGATAAATAGGGGCAAATAAAAATGACATTGAATGACTCTCTAAAGATTGATGTACCTCTTCAATGGTTGATTGAATGGGTATCCCTAAATATTCAAGTACATCTGCACTTCCACTTTTAGACGAAACAGCACGATTTCCATGCTTTGCCACTTTAATGCCGATCGAACTTGCAACAATTGCAGCGGCGGTAGAAATGTTGAAGCTAGACACCCCGTCACCACCAGTGCCGCAAGTATCAATGCACTCATCCTCAAACGAAGTAGTTACTGTCTCCATGTATGTTCTCATTGTCTTCGCGAAGCCTGTTAATTCCTCTACAGTTTCACCTCTAAATCGAAGTATTGATAGTAAACTAGCAATTTGACTCGGTGTTGCTACTCCACTCATAATTTCGTTCATAACCTGTTCTGCCTCAGCTTCTGTAAGTGTTTTTCCTTTTAAACTCTCTTGTAAATAACGTTTTAACACTGTACATTCTCCTCTCTACTAAACATACTCTCAGCTATTAATATCGACTTCATGACACCACTTGCTTTATTTAATGTTTCCTTATATTCCAGTTCCGGTATCGAATCTGCCACAATTCCTGCCCCTGCTTGAACATACGCTTTTTGGTCTTTAATAACAGCTGTTCTTATTGCAATACACGAATCTATATTTCCATCAAAGCCGATATACGCAATGGTGCCTGCATACACATTCCGTGCAACCGGCTCGAGTTCTTGAATAATCTGCATTGCCCTTACTTTAGGAGCACCAGATACCGTACCCGCCGGGAAAGAAGCCGATAACGCATCTAAACTTGTATACTGTTTACCTAGTCTTCCTGTTACCTTTGATACTAAATGCATGACGTGGGAAAAATAATGTAATTCCTTTTGGATTGGAACCTGCACTGATCCATATTCAGCAACTCTACCAATATCATTTCTCGCGAGGTCAAGTAGCATATAATGTTCTGCTTCTTCCTTTTTATCATTCAATAACTCTTCTCCTAGTTGCCTGTCTTCAACTTTTGATTTACCTCTTCTTCTCGTACCTGCAATCGGATGGATCTCCAAATGGCCATCTTGAACTTGTATTAATCTCTCCGGTGAACTACCTACAATTTCACATTCCCCCAGGTTGATATAAAACAAATAAGGAGAGGGATTCACGACCCTTAAAACACGATATACATCAAAACCACTTATCGAAAGAGGGAGCTCGAATCGCTGGGATAATACAGCCTGAAAAACATCCCCTGCCAGAATATACTCCTTAATGATGTTGACGTGCTGTAAGAATGCTTCCTTTTTGTAGCTGGATGTAATTTTAGAAAAATCAATACTTATGTCACTTGGGTTCGTTAAACTCTCAAACTGGTAGTTATAGCTGCATATTTTGTTATACTCTTCATCGATTTTACTTATTGCGCTTCTATAATACTCTTTTTGTTGTTCAACTGTTTCTGTACCGTTTAATTGAACATAATGTATAAAGGTTAGTTCTTTCTTTGAATGGGAAAACACTAGTATCGTCTCACAAAAATGCAAATAATGAGTTTTTAAATTTAGATCATTATGTTGATGCCTTGGTACCTTTTCAATTGAAGAAATCGCATCATAGCCAATATAGCCAACTGCCCCTCCCTTAAATGGCAATTCCAAATCCAGCTCCTTGATGTTCAATGTTTCCTTTACAAACGAAAGAGCTTCTTTAATTCCAGTTGCTACATGTAATGATTTGCTTTTATTATTTTTCACATGTAATTGTTGATTTTCTTCTTCAATTGTCATAAATGGAGATAATCCAATAAATGAGTAGTTAGACCATTTTGACTGTTCGTCATTACTTTCTAATAAATAGACAGCTTCTTTCTTTAACACTTGAAATAATTGAATGGGAGTTAACATATCAACAAAAAAGGTTTTAACTATGGGTATTGTATTGTACTGCAGGCAATCCGAAAGAAACCCTGCTTCATTATGCGTGGACATATACTCTCCTCCTAACTTTTGGTTAGGAGAATGAGGAGATTAGAGGGAGATGAAATGTAGACCAAATAACCATTTCATCTTGCTAAAAATAGAAAACCCAAAGACACTTCCTGTCTTTGGGTAGAATGTTTATACTTATACCTCAGCTCTTCTCTACTATCTCAACTCATTCTCGTCTACCCTATTATGGACTCTTCTCTGAATTCTTCTCTACTGGCTCTAACTAACTCTTTTTTTAAATAGTATTACAATTCAACCTTATTTGTCAATTGTAAATCTGGCCTTAGTGAAATGGCATCATATTGATATATATGTTTCACTTCATGTGGTGCTACATTTGTGTTTACAGTCATCATGATTCGAATACAATATGGTAACGAATCTGGAACTGGGATTTCTCGAACACACATGACAGGAACAAACGTAAATCCAACTAACCTTCTAACCGCCTTTGCAGGGAATACCGCATTAATATCATCCGTTACAGAGATTATCATGGAAGCAATGTCTGAAGGTTCCACATTATTTGCTTGAACCATTTCCCTAATTAGTTCTTCCGTACGATCTAATATGTCAGCTTCTGCGTTATTCGTAACAGTTGTTGCTCCTCTTATTCCACGGATCATGAATTTACCTCCTCACATTCATTTTTTAGTAAGGTAAGTAATAAATTTTCATCAACTTCTTCTATAACGAGTTCTCCAATTTCTCTCATTAAAATCATTCGGACTTTACCACCTACTGCTTTTTTATCCTTTTTCATGCTTTCAAGGATGGAATGTGGTGACAAACCTTTCGGAAATGTAGGAAATCCAATATTAGTAGTCCATTTTTGCACATCTTCAATAGGTAAGCAAACATTCAATTGTTTCTCACTAACCTTCATCGCAAAGATCATACCAATTGCAACTGCATCGCCGTGACTAATTTTTCCATAACCAAGCACAGACTCTAACGCATGCCCAAGTGTATGACCAAAATTCAAAATCGCTCTTATTCCCATTTCACGTTCATCTTGTCTAACAATCTCAGCTTTTACACAAATTCCTTTTAACAAAGCTTCTTCTAAGATAGTACCGTGCAGGTTACTTAGTGTTGGAACTGAAGATTTTAACCAATTATAAAAGTCTATGTCTGTTAGTAAAGAATGTTTAATAATTTCTGCAAAACCCGATCTTTTTTCTTCATCTGGTAATGTCTGAAGAAACGACGTATCATACAGTACAGCATCTGGCTGATAAAAAGCACCAATCGTATTTTTCCCTAAAGGATGATTAATGGCAACCTTTCCGCCGACGGCACTGTCATGGGCCAATATAGTTGTTGGTATCTGTATGAACGGTATTCCTCTCATAAAGGTCGCCGCAACAAAACCTGCTAAGTCCCCGATCACTCCCCCACCTAGTGCAATAATTAATGACTTGCGGTCAAGATTCTTTTCAAATGCATATGTTAAGCAATCGTAATATGTCTCAATTGATTTCGATGCTTCACCACTTTTTATGACTTTTGAAAAGACAGGAGCTATATCTTCAAAGATTTTTTCTACAGTTTGAAGATATAAATGAGAAATATGGTCATCTGTAATAATAAGTATAGATGTAGGTTTAACACTAATTGCACGTAATACAATGTCTTTTGTACCAAATAAATGCTCACCTATTAGTAAAGGATATTCCTTTGAATTTGTCTGTATTAACAATTCATTCATTAAAAATCCCTCGCCCAATCCTTCATTTTTTGGACGTTTTCTTTAATGAGGTCTAAACGGTCTTGTCCAAACTGGTCTACAATTGCTGTAGCAACCTCCCATGCAACAACACTTTCGGCAACAACACTTGCAGCTGGAACAGCACAACTATCGGAGCGTTCTACACTAGCTGCAAATGACTCCTTCGACTCTATATCTACACTCATTAACGGTTTATATAAGGTAGGAATCGGCTTCATCACACCTCTTACAACAATTGGCATTCCCGTTGTCATTCCACCTTCAAATCCTCCCAGATTGTTGCTAGCACGTGTGTAACCAGATGCCTCAGACCAAATGATTTCATCATGGACAAGGCTACCTGGCTGCTTTGCTGCCTTAAATCCAATACCGAATTCTACACCTTTAAATGCGTTGATACTCATGACAGCTGACGCTATTTTTGCATCTAATTTTCTGTCATAGTGAACATAACTGCCGACACCGACAGGAACACCTTCAACAACTACTTCCACAATACCACCAATTGAGTCACCATTTTTCTTCGCATCATCAATTGCCTGCATCATTTTCTCTTCTGCCTCAGTGTCAAAACATCTAACTGGTGATTGTTCCGTTTTTTCCTGTAGTTGTTCAATTGATTCATACTGTGTAGATGTGGCTTCCACTCCTCCAATCTCTAGTACATGTCCTGCGACCTTGATTCCTAGTTCACGTAATATCTTTTTCGCTATTGCACCTGCTGCAACTCTAACTGTTGTTTCCCTTGCAGAAGAGCGTTCCAATACATTTCTCATATCGCGGTGGCCATATTTAATCGCACCGTTTAAATCAGCGTGTCCTGGTCTTGGCCTTGACACCTTTCTCTTAACTTCAATTGATTCATCTTCATTTGGTTCTATTCCCATGATTTTCGTCCAGTGCTTCCAATCATTATTCTCAACCACAAGAGCAATCGGTGAGCCAAGTGTCACACCATGGCGGACTCCACTAACAATTTGGACCTGGTCTTTTTCTATTTGCATTCTTCTTCCTCGACCATGACCTTTTTGTCTTCTCGCTAATTCCTCATTTATATCCTCTGCTGTTAAAGGAACACCGGCAGGAACACCTTCTATAATGGTAGTTAATTGTGGACCATGTGATTCACCTGCTGTTAAATATCTCATCATTCACATCCCCCTTTATCACTTTAAAGCTTTTATGTAACAATATATCATAATTCATATTGAAGTGTAGATATTTTTTTCTATAGTTTCCCATATCATCAAGTATACACAACGTAGAGATAGAAAGAAATGAACGACTATGCAAGAAAATTGTTCAGATTTAGTAGGCTTACAAAAGACTTGAGAGGAGTATATGTGCACGTAATTATTAGGTGAAATGAAAAACACATAGGACAGGATATATGTCATGTACAACATACACCTGTCCTATGAATTAGTTAGTAAACTCCGTATACTTCGGTGGATTAACTTCTTCTACGAACAACATTCAATCAAACTGGTTGCTAACTGTTAATTTTTCCCATATAAATCCTTCGTGGTAGGAAGGACTCGGCTCAAATAGCCAAGCATTTTTGTCTGTATTTTTAAAACCTGTAAAGTCATAGAAAGTAGTAGTGCCCTTACCTTGGTTTAATAACCATTCTAATGTCCCTTTCTGTTTCGGTTTTAATATATAAAGAAAAAAATCCACAAACAAAGTTTGTGGATTTATTGCTTACGGTAGAAAAACGTATCTTCTGTTTCAAAGTTATAGCTAGATGGATTAAATATTTGTTCTGTACTTCCTACGAATAATATACCACCGGGTCTTAACGCATCACTAAACTTTTTATACAAAGTATCTTTTGCTTCTTCAGTAAAATAGATCAGAACGTTACGGCAAACAATTAGATCATAATTTTGTTCAAACGGATCTGCTAATAGGTTTTGCTTTTTAAAGGTAACCGTTTTCTTTATCGCATCATCTATTTTGTAAAAAATGCCGTCCTTAGTAAAATACTTCTTTTTCATTTCTTCTGGAACTTCTTGCAGGGAGCGTTCTGGATACGTTCCAATTTTTGCACGAGCAATGGCATTTTCATCTAAGTCACTTGCATGAATGGATATACTGGACAGGGGCATAAAATTCGATAGAAGCATAGCGATCGTGTATGGTTCCTCTCCAGTAGAACATGCTGCACTCCAAACCTTCAACTTCTTATTTTGATTTAATAGCTTTGGAATAATCTTGTCTTGAAGGACTTCCCACCGTTTACCATTACGATAAAATTCAGATACGTTAATGGTCATCCGGTCTAAAAACTCATCAAAGAGCTTTTGATTCGTTGTCATTTGCTGATAATATTCATCAAAATTTTTATATCCCTTTTTTTCATATAAGGAGGTTAATCGTCTTTTCATTTGAGCTTCTTTATACAAAGATAAATCAATACCTGTTTTCTTTTTAATGTTTTGTATGAACTTTTCATAGTCTTGAGACATGTACGTTACCTCATCTTCATTAGTAAGTTTATTAGCTTGAGTATACATGAAATTGAGACTAAATTATATAACAAGTATGTAAGCAATTTTTGGATAAAGATAAAGAAAAAAAACCAGTCGTTAAACTGGTTTTTTGATTCAAACATGATTATTAGATTGTCCACTCGTTAATTAGCTTAGAATAATCAACTAGTTCTTCTTGGTTAAAGAATAAATTGATTTCACGCTCAGCACTTTCAGGTGAATCTGAACCGTGGATAATATTCTTCCCAACTGTTACTGCGAAGTCACCACGAATTGTTCCTGGTGCTGATTCCTTAGGGTTTGTTGCTCCCATCATAAGACGAGCTGTTGAGATTACATTCTCACCTTCCCAAACCATTGCAAAAACAGGTCCAGATGTAATAAAGCTAACTAATTCGCCAAAAAATGGACGCTCTTTGTGTTCGCCATAATGAGTTTCAGCTAGTTCAGTAGGTATGTTCATTAACTTTGCACCTACAAGTTTAAATCCTTTTTTCTCAAAGCGTGAAACAATCTCACCAATAAGGTTACGTTGTACGCCATCAGGCTTAACCATTAGAAACGTTTTTTCCATTGTAATCTCCACTCCTGTTACATTATGTATAAGCTTACAAATGTAAGCCCTCTCAAATAGTAACATTGTTTTATCTCTTTCGCAAATACATTTCAAACGTTATACAAAATAAAAACCTCAACTAACCATTCACGTTAATTGAGGTATACCTATTAATATTTACGTTTTCCAATAAACTTGGCAATATTTGTTAGCGCAAGTTTTGCTTTTCCTGTTGGAAATTCCTTCATAATAGATAGTGCCTTCTTTAAGTACCAATCACTATACTCGATGGACTGCTCAATACTGCCACTACCCTTGATTGCTTCTATAATTGGGATGATCTCTTTCGGATCCATTCCTTCATTTACAGAAGTAATATGCTCTTTCAATTCAGGATTTCTAAGGGCTAATAAAACAGGTAGTGTAATGTTCCCTTGAATTAAATCACTTCCCGCTGGTTTCCCAAGTTGCTCTTCAGTTGCGACAAAATCCAAAATATCATCCGTAATCTGGAAAGCCATCCCAACATAATATCCGAACAAATAAAGTTTCTCATGAAAGTGTTTTGGGACATCTGACGCAATTGCACCTAACTGACAGCTTGCCGCAATTAGCAGCGCTGTCTTTCTTTTAATACGTCTTAGATATGTTTTTATATGCTGATCAAAATTATATTTATCTCGTATCTGTTCAATTTCTCCAAGACTGACTTCCACAATTGTATGAGCAAGGATCTTATGTGCTTCAGGTTTCTCAATATTCGTCATTAATTCAAGCGATCGAGCGAATATATAATCACCTGTGTACATTGCAATTTTGTTATCCCATTTTGCTTTAATTGTTGGTTGTCCACGCCTTAAATCTGCGTCATCAATCACATCATCATGAACAAGAGAGGCCATATGAATTAGTTCTAATGCCACTGCGACATCTTTGATCGTACCTAATTCATATTGTCCGAATTTCCCCGCCAGTAATACAAATACTGGACGAAGTCTTTTCCCACCTGCCTGTAACGTGTGTAATGAAGCTTCCTGCAGCAGAGAATGCTCTGATTTAATTGTAAGTTGAAGTTCATTTTCGATTTTCTCTAAATCCGAACTCAAAAATGAATACATCCGATTTAGCTTCATTTCCTTCACCTATGTTCACTTTTTTCACATCTATAAGTTTTTTATTGCTTGTATCCAATATGAGTTGCTGCTACACCGAATGTATGTGGTTTTATATCAACCTTTCGGAATCCGGCTTCCTTAAACATTTTCGCTAATTCCTTCATACCTGGAAAATCTTTTGCTGACTCTTGTAGCCATGAATACTCCTCGTAGCTCTTGGCAATTAACTTACCAAATAGAGGCATGATGTGTCTAAAATAAAGATAATATCCTTGTTTAATGACCGGTAGCTCTGGTTGGGAAGTTTCAAGGCATACTGCTATCCCACCTGGTTTTACTACGCGATGCATTTCACGTAATACCTGTAAGTAGTCAGGTACATTCCGAAGACCGAAACCAATTGTCACATAATCAAACGTATTATCCTCAAACGGTAGGGCCATTGCATTTCCATGTATTAATTCCACTTGGTCTAATTTCAGGTGAGAAACCTTTTCTTTTCCTACACTCAGCATATTTTCACTAAAATCCAAACCAATAACCTTTCCTTCTGTTCCTACAGCATTTGCCAGAGAAATGGTCCAATCAGCTGTTCCACAACAAACATCTAGTGCAGATGATCCTTTTTTAACATCCATAAGATCCATTGTCTTTTTCCGCCATGCTATATGGCGTTGGAAGCTAATGACTGAATTCATCACATCATATTTATCCGATATTTTTTCAAAGGTACGGTGTACTCTCTGCTCTTTTGATTCTGCCATTGTTCACCCTTCTTCCACTATTACATGAACTTGGTTCACATGCTTTTTAATCATTGAAGTAATCTCTATTTGTAGTGGAGATTTAACTGTATGATTTGCTAGGAGTTTTGTGATTTTCTCGTTACATGCCGTGATAGCATCTTCTATTTTCATTAAAATTGACTGTTCGATTTCTTGGCTAGAAACCGGAATACTGGATTGTGACTCATAAGCTTCTTTCAATAAATATGAATATATAGCAGAATATCCATTATCAGCCAGGGCTGATTGTTCTCTATACAATCGCTTTAATAGTAGTAATTCTGGTACAAGTTTCTCCCAAAATTGTAGTTTTTTTGACTCCGCAATACTCTTAAATAACTGTCCTTCAATAATCTTAATGCTATCAAATAATGGTTCAGGATATGTCAAATCATGTCTATATACTCTAATTTTATGTTCATTAATCAGCTTAATACTCTCAGCTAACAGCTTAATCATTTTTGTATCTTCAATATCTGCAAGAAGCTTATAATATAATCCGCTATAATAATCTCCAGCTAAAACTTTTAGCTGTTGTGCTTTTTGTCCTATCTCACTCTTGCTAGTGCCTACTGATACTTGTTCATGTGTATCCAGTGCAATTTGAACAAGCATTGTAGTGATGATGTATGTATGTAGTACGTTCTCTTCCATGTCGAGCTCCATACACATTGCAACGAGTAAATATAATTTATCCTCGTCCACATTTGGTGTGTGCAGGTACTCTTTTAAGTAGGAATGGTGAATACACTCATTTAGTTGTTTGAACATATTTGTCTTTATTCTATTGATGTCCTTCACATGTATCACCCTTATCCCCATTTAAATCTGTAACTAACTTATTGTTAGTATTGTAATATTTTATTCTTGTTATTAATTTTTTCGGCAACATTCATTATAACATAGTCAATAAAAAATGGTATTCCTTTAGCTTAGAAGAGTTACTAAAGATAATAAAAGTAAGCGTAAGTACCTTATATAGCCACAGGCAGAGCCTGAAGAGAGGTTTTTCTATTATTCAGCCATGATTTAAAATGTAATACCTAGTGTCCTTATCATTCTTAATAAACAAAAATAAAAGCAGGAAATCCTGCTTGTCATGTATAATTTATTCAACTTCAGTGTCCATTTCCCCATGAGCAGTTTGTATGACTGCTTTTCCTCTAATTTTAACAGCTGATGTATGCTCTGTAAATTGAGCAATCATTACCTCACCCTTATCTAATTTTTCAGAGTGATGAAATCTCGTGTCGGATCCACGAGTTAAGCCTATAACATTTACGCCATTTTCTTTTGCCTTTATAACGAAGAAGTCATTGTTGGGTACATCTTTCATCTAAAAAGCCCCCTTATCTACTGCTATTAATATTGTTTAATAAGCCCTAAAATTTCATTTCTTGCAGCTGCATCCTCTTTAAGTACGCCACGAACAGCTGTTGTGACAGTAGATGCTCCCGGTTTTTTCACTCCACGCATTGTCATACACATATGTTCAGCTTCCACTACAACCATAACTCCATGTGGATCTAATGATTCTACAATCGAATCAGCTACAGTTGATGTAATTCGTTCTTGGAGCTGTGGACGTTTAGCAACAGCTTCTACCGCTCTAGCCAGTTTGCTAAGTCCAGTCACTTTACCACCTTTCGGAATATAAGCAACATGTGCTTTTCCATAAAAAGGTACAAGATGATGTTCACACATCGAATAGAAAGGTATGTCTTTAACAAGAACCAGCTCTTCATGATCTTCACCGAATACTGTCTGGAAGTGTTCCTTTGGATCTTCATTTAATCCAGAAAATACCTCTGCATACATTTTAGCTACACGTTTAGGAGTATCTAACAGTCCTTCACGATTTGGGTCTTCTCCTACTGCTTCTAGAATTAAACGAACAGCCTGTTCTATTTGTTCGTGATTCACTTTCGTCATGTTGATCCCCCAATTAGTAGTGTATTAATTATATGAAAACTAATGATCAGTCTTTATTGAAATGGATTATGTATGTTTAGAATTTTAGCACAGGTGGTATAGATAAGCAAAAAAAGAAGAGCCGCACTCGCAGTGCGACTCTCTCTCCCTATATGTAAGGATTATTTTACTGCATCTTTAAGTGCTTTTCCTGGTTTGAATGCAGGAACTTTACTTGCAGCGATTTCGATTTCTTCACCAGTTTGTGGGTTACGTCCCTTACGAGCAGCGCGCTCACGAACTTCGAAGTTACCAAAACCGATTAGTTGAATCTTATCACCGTTTTTAAGTGCTTCTAAGATTGAATCAAAAACAGCATCAACTGCTTTTGTAGCATCCTTCTTAGAAAGTTCACTTGCCTCAGCAACCGCATTAACTAAATCTGTCTTGTTCATGCCATTCACCTCCTCCCAAAAAAATATTGGGCACGCATAACTTTTTAATAAAGTAATACGATACAGAATTTTTTCACATATGTGAATGATCGTTTCACATAGTTTCAGTCAACTTCATGTAAAATAAAGCTTAGTACCATTATTTCACATATTTCAATCATTCTATACTTGTTGTAACAAGCAAATCATTGACAAGGCTTATATTAAACGATATTTTGACAGATTTCAATAGAAATATTTCATATTTAGTCAATTTTCACCAATATATGATAAATTTACTTTTCTTCTATCAAATCAACTAACGAAACATATAAGACTGGCAAGATTATCATCTATGTTACGAATAAGAGATTATCACAAAAACCTCTACAAATCAAGCAGTATCAAGGCTTCATAGACTTTCGGGCACACTTCAACAAAAACTAGAAACTACTCTACTTACTAGAAGAAAGTCTTGTGCCTTTAAATTTTGTATAGTTTTTATTATGTATTCTGTAGGAACCATGCTTTTTCCTTACTCATATACCTATATGAGTAAGGAGATATTCCACGTTTGCGAAAACAAAAAAAAGACCCCGAAAGCGGAGTCATATAAATTTATAGGATGATAGCAATTAACCCACCAGATCCTTCGTTTATAATTCTTTCTAGTGTTTCTTTTAGCTTATATCTAGCATTTTCTGGCATTAGAGCAAGCTTTGCTGAAATTCCTTCGCGTACAATGGAGCTTAATGAGCGGCCAAAGATATCAGAATTCCAAATTGAAAGTGGGTTATCTTCAAAGTCTTGCATTAAGTATCTCACAAGTTCTTCGCTTTGTTTTTCTGTACCGATGATCGGTGCAAATTCAGACTCGACGTCTACTTTAATCATGTGAATAGACGGAGCAACTGCTTTCAGTCTGACACCAAATCTAGAGCCTTGACGGATGATTTCTGGTTCATCTAACACCATATCAGATAATGCCGGAGCAGCGATACCATAGCCAGTTTGTTTTACCATTTTCAACGCATCAGCTACTTGGTCATATTCTGCCTTTGCATAGGCAAAGTCCTGCATTAATTGTAGTAAGTGATCCTTTCCTCTAATCTCAACTCCTACTACTTCTTTTAGGATTTGATCATAAAGTGCATCTGGTGCATATAGATCAATTTCGGCTACACCTTGACCCATTTCAATACCAGCTAACCCAGCATGCTCAATGAAGTCGTATTCGCTGAATTGACCAACTACACGGTCTACATCACGAAGTCGTTTAATGTCCTTCACTGTATCTTGAACAGCCTCTTGGTAGCTTTCACGTAACCAGTGATTGTCGCGTAACACCATTACCCAGCTCGGAAGATTCACGTTTACTTCTAGTACCGGGAATTCGTATAATGCTTCACGAAGAACATTGAATACATCAGTTTCTCTCATACTTTCAACACTCATTGCCAAGACTGGAATGTCGTATTTCTCAACAAGTGATTGACGTAATTGTTCTGTTTCTGGATGGTGCGGATGAACTGTATTGATGACCATAATAAATGGTTTTCCAACTTCTTTCAGTTCATTAATTACACGTTCTTCTGATTCTAAATAGTCACTACGAGGAATCTCCCCAATAGAACCATCAGTTGTCACGACAACACCAATCGTTGAATGCTCTTGAATTACTTTTCTCGTCCCGATTTCAGCCGCTTCATGGAAAGGAATTGGTTCCTCATACCATGGCGTGTTAATCATTCTTGGACCATTTTCATCTTCATAGCCTTTTGCGCCCGGAACTGTGTATCCCACACAGTCAACTAGACGAATGTTTACGTCAAGACCTTCTGAAACATGAAGTGAGACAGCCTGATTTGGAACAAACTTTGGTTCTGTTGTCATGATAGTCTTTCCGGCTGCACTCTGAGGTAACTCATCTTGCGCGCGTGCTTTGTCAGCTTCATTTTGAATGTTAGGTAAAACTACTAATTCCATAAACTTTTTAATAAAAGTAGATTTCCCTGTTCGAACTGCACCCACAACTCCTAAATATATATCGCCACCAGTGCGCTCAGCGATATCCTTAAAAATATCTACCTTTTCCAAGTGATCCCCTCCCGATCCTCAAACTCTTGGGATATAATATCCAAAAATGATTATTAATCTAGGACAGTATATCTTATGATGTTGTCCTATTTAATTATGACTATCTTTCTAGAAAAATTTCTTTATTACTATTTTTGCTATGTTAAAGCCGCTAAAAAGAAGGGCTTCATTTCTTTAACAAAGCATTACCTGAGAGGTATAAAATGAAATACTAAAAAACCCCTCTGTAAGAGTTTATTCTCTTAAGAGGGGTTCATGACAATTTTTTTCAAGTTTTATGAGTCTATCTACACTAATTGTCCGTCTTATTAATTTGACGCAGGTGTATGATTAAAAATTGGTTCATTGTTTTGGACCGTATAAGGGACCGAGAAGGCTGGTACAAATACACTCTCTTGAACCAGCAGTTCTCGAATATCCTCTCCGGTTGTAAAGGTATGATCCGTTTTTTTCATGAAGCTATTCAAATCAATAGAATAATCAATATAAACCTCACCATTATGATCGATAATAAACGGCAGACTCGTACCTGAATATGGACTCTCTACCGTTGGAGGGGTTTCATATCCAAGCTTCTCGTAATCTAATGAGTAGACATTTCTTGATAACTCTTTATCAAAAGGAGCAAAGCCATTAGAACGTTTATAAACAAGTATTCTTGATTTTAGATCTCTTATTTTGTCAGCTAATCGTAAATCAATTAACTTCACAGTAGGATTTTCCTCAACATCGACTAAGACATACTGATAAATCCCGCCACTCTCAAATGCTGTTGATGGAGGCTCCGGGATATACTGAGGTGTGATCTTCCCAAAATCAATTGGATATTTTTGATAAATAGGTGTTTCCATATCACGGTCTTTAATCGGGATAATTCCACCATTATCTTCCTTAAATCGATCAACCGCTCTCTGTACAGACTGTAATTGATCTTCATATGGTATGGAGTTCTCCGATAAGCGCTCCTCTGGATATAAACAGCCTGACAACAGTAATGTAAGAAATAATAATAATATACTAGTTTTTTTCATTTTATTCCGCCTTGTCATTTTGCTTATGTAGTAGTTATTCACTTACAGGTCCACTGAAAACAACGAATATCATGATAAGTCCCGCTATAATCATAAAACTATAGGCTAAAAAACCGGTAACCCATTTAAATATTCCTTTAAGTTTATATCGACTTAACATAATCGTTACAATGGCTAGGAACATTAAGATCATTGAACCGAAAGAAAACCACATTTTAATTAACCCTGTTGACATTTTCCTCACTCCTTCTTAGGAATCGACAAAATTATACCATAAATAGAACTCAATCACTACGAACAACTTTTTGTCATTTTTATGATTGTCTATGTATTAACCTCATTTTTTAGCTAATGAAGTTCATCGTTATTGTTCGTTTAAGTGAGTATAGTATTACCTCTTTTGGACAATGAGATCGTATGCTAAAGCTTACAAAAAGGCTGTTTCGTATAGATTGTTGCTGTGAGTAGAAATTCCAAAAGCGGGATTTTCACCTTATTATTTAAATACTTCTATACATTAAGAGAGTTGCTCATTTCTAATCCAACCTCAATTTAATCCTATAACTGGTTTTACACCAAGAAGAATTGTACTAAAAGCAACAAAGTTTTAGAAAAAGCCTATAAAAAAAACTGAAGTAAGGGGGGCGACCTTACTTCAGCCATGACTAAATGAACCCATCTATTCAGCTCAACTCAAAGTTTGCTTCATAGTAATTTATGCATCTTGCCTTGCATTTGCATCTTCAAAAAGCCTAAATATCTACTTATTTTTATTATTTATTTGAATTGGACTGCTACTATTCCTGTAAGTAATAAAGGGTTAAACCCTCTGAGAAAAAAAGGCAAAACTAATACTAGCCTGCCTATTTTTTGAACATTTTACCGATTGTGTTCATATCCATCGGCATATTATTGCTTACAATTGCTTTCACAATTTTATCTTCTTTTTCTTTTGAAACAGGTTTACCCGCAAGCGCAGATACTTGTTTAATTAACTGACGAACTGTTTTCTCGTCTTGAAAATTAGCACCTTTCACAGAATCCGCTACTTTAAAGATATCCTCTTTTTTAATATTTGTTTTCTTTTCAATATTATCAAAAAGACTCATCCTTACTTCCTCCTTCGCATATGACTCACCATATCCTATGCAAGGAAAAAGATTCTGTGATTGATTTTTAGGCTTGTAAGGAAAACTTGTACATTATTCTTTTGTTAAAATTGAAGCAAGATCTTCGATTTCGTGCGTCTTCCCTCTTGCCATTAAGGAATCGACAGCTTCTTTTGGGTCTTTATTATTAAATAACACATCATAAAGCGCATTTGTAATCGGCATACTGACATCCATCTTTTTAGCGAGTTGGTAGGCAGCTTTTGTTGTGCGAACTCCTTCTACTACCATCCCCATATTTTCAAGCACTTCATCTAGACTGTGGCCCTTCCCTAATAAATTCCCTGCTCTCCAGTTTCGGCTATGTACACTCGTACAAGTTACAATTAAGTCACCTATGCCTGTAAGCCCTGCAAAAGTCAAGGGACTCGCTCCCATCGCAACACCTAATCTTGCAATTTCGGCAAGACCTCGAGTAATTAATGCTGCTTTCGCATTATCTCCATAGCCTAAACCGTCTGTTATCCCTGCTGCGAGTGCAATAATATTCTTCAGTGCACCACCGATTTCAACTCCAACAACATCCGGATTTGTATATACTCTTAAGTTTCCGTTAATAAACATATCCTGAATTTCTTCAGCTGCTTCCATATTCTCACAGGCAACTGTCACAGTTGTCGGTTGTCGTCTGCTCACTTCCTCAGCATGACTAGGTCCAGAAAGTACAACTACATTTTTTAAGATAGTAGGAGGCATTTCCTCTTTTATCACTTCAGATACACGTTTAAACGTTTCAGGTTCAATCCCTTTACTAACGTGGACAATCGTAATTGGCTCTGTCTGCGTTTCTCTGATCTTCCCTAGAACTTCCCTGATTGCTTTTGTTGGTACAGCAAGTATGATTGTATGAATACCCTCTAGCGCAAGTGGTAATGAAGAATACCCAATAATGTTAGTTGGGAGTATGACACCTGGCAAGTACTTCTCGTTCGTATGTGCTTCATTGATTTCCGTTATGTGCGCTTCTTTATGCGCCCATAAACGGACTGTATAATCATTATCAGCTAATACCATTGCTAATGCAGTTCCCCAGCTCCCTGCACCTATAACCGCTACGTCTTTCACCATCATCCCTCCACTAAGAAATTATTTACGTGCTCTAGCAAAAATTTTAATCGGTGTTCCTACAAATCCAAATGCTGCACGTATTTGATTTTCGAGGAAACGTTCATAAGAAAAATGCATAAGCTCTGGTTCGTTAACAAAAACCGCAAATGCAGGCGGTTTGACTGAAACCTGAGTCGCGTAATATATCTTTAAACGTTTTCCGTTATCAGTTGGAGTTGGATTCATCGTTACCGCATCAAGAATAATATCATTTAGTACATTTGTTTGTACACGTAGATTGTGATTTTCAGCCGCTGTATTAATCACCGGAATCAACGTTTGAACACGTTTTTTGGTTTTTGCTGATAAGAATACAATTGGAGCATAGTCAAGAAACTGGAAATGAGCTCTAATTTTCTTTTCATATTCCTGCATTGTTTTCTCATCTTTATCTACGGCATCCCACTTATTTACGACAATCACAATCGCTCTTCCTGCTTGATGGGCATACCCTGCAATTTTTTTATCCTGTTCAATAATCCCTTCTTCACCGTCTAAAACGACTAATACAACATCCGAGCGTTCAATTGCTTTTAGAGCGCGCAGTACGCTATACTTCTCTGTGCTTTCATACACTTTGCCTCTTTTTCTCATACCTGCTGTGTCAATAATGACATAATCATTGCCATCTTTTGAATATGGAGTGTCAATTGCATCCCGAGTTGTACCTGCAATGTTACTAACGATTACTCTTTCTTCTCCCAATAATGCATTAACTAATGATGACTTCCCTACATTCGGTCTTCCGATTAAAGAGAATTTAATTGTATTTTCATCATACTCTTCGTCATCTTGTTTTGGAAAATGAGCAAAAACTGCATCAAGCAGGTCACCTAATCCAAGACCATGCGAACCCGAGATTGGCATTGGCTCTCCAAAGCCTAATGCATAAAAGTCAAAAATATCACTTTTCATTTCTGGATTATCAATCTTATTAACTGCCAACACGACAGGTTTATCTGAACGATATAGAATTTTGGCTACTTCTTCATCTGCAGCCGTAACTCCTTCTCTGCCGTTCACCATGAAAATAATTACATCTGCTTCATCAATGGCTACTTCTGCCTGTTGACGTATTTCCGCTAAAAAGGGAGCATCCCCTATTTCAATCCCGCCAGTATCAATAATATTGAACTCCTTATTGATCCATTCACCTGAGCTATAAATTCTATCTCTCGTAATTCCTGGAATATCCTCTACAATCGATATTCTCTCACCAACAATTCTATTAAAAATAGTTGATTTCCCTACATTTGGTCTACCAACTATCGCAACAACCGGTTTTGGCATAACATAACTTCCTTTCTATTCTGTACCAGCATACATTTGAAAATGAATTGAATACTACGAAATCCCTTCTAATCAAAGAAGGGATTGTCCATGCTAACCTTTATATCCTACCAAAAATGTGTAAGGAGAACAATCTTTTCCTTTAATGCTTCACAATGATATATACATCCTCACTAATTTTGTGGGCAATACCATCCAAGATTGCTTCTAGATTTTTAGCATATTCATCCATCTCTTTCGTTTCACTGCATGTGAATATGGCCGTACCACCTGCAACTTTACTAGAATCCGTTGTTACCACAGCTAAGATATATTTTTCTAAATTCACTGGATCTCCCTCCCCTTTTCATTAGCCTTTGACTCTGTTGGCATCCTAATGGCATTCTCAAGGGTTGGAACTTGTCCAATGACTTCTATTGCTTTTTCGACGTCCTTAACATGTGGCAATACAAATATTCCAACACGTCCATCATCTAAGTCTCGTTTTGCTAATGGTACTAGAGCTGGTGTTCCAGAATCACGATATACACCCAGTGCTGTTGAGATATCATGTAAGATTGCTTGCCTTTGTCCTAGATTAGCAATTGTCATTCGCACATTGAAGTTTTTAGGCTTGAGAATAAACCCCATTCCATATTTCAGCACCTCTTCTTGTCTCTCTGGTATACCAATATTCATAATATAAATGTTATCCACATACAATCCTGCACCATCAAAGTGTGGTTTGACATGTTCTATATCTACAATATCCTTTAACTTTCCACCTGACATTAGCTTCTTCGAAATGAATAACCCTATGATTCCCGCAATGATCCCAATCCAAATATTCCATACTAAATAGCTAAACGTACAAATAAATGAAGTAAATATAACTAAATAATTTCTACCTTCAAATGCTACCGCAATTCCTTCTATGTAAGTGTTTCCTCTCGGTACTAGCTCAAAAGAATCTAATTGTGCGAGCGTATTCCTCTCCATATTACGTACTTCTCTAAACTGTGAGGCAGCTAATGTTAAAAATGTAATGGCTGTAAAATCCTCTTCCATAATGGATGGTACAGCGACGGTTCCAAGTCCTGCTGCAATAAAACCAAGTGCTACATGAATGATCTTGCCGTGTAAATAGGTAGGGTATTGGCGATAATCTGTCCGAAGCATATACAATCTTGTTAAAGTACCAATGACAACTCCAAATAAAATGGGGTATGTGTACTCATTCATAATATCCCAGCCTTTCGCTTATTTACTTTATTTAAACTCTGATTAAAATGCGAGGATACTGTCTCAAAAGTATTCCAGCAAGAAATCAACACTATACCAATTGCTGTTACATCAAAGAAACTCAAGCCGCCAAGTGTGTATGGAAATGAGTGGTACTTCATGACACAAAAGTGCACAAATTCTCCGTAGCACACTCCAAAGGAAAATGTAAGCATTCTCATCCCTTTTTCCTTTTGTAATAAAAGAACGATATAGGTAAGCAGTGTCCCTAACATAAACGTAGGATTAAATAGAATCCAAACAGGGTCAAATAGACTAAATAGATAAAAACACACATATGCCATAGAAATGATCATTGTGCAAATGATTAGATATGGAAGTTTTTTATTCGGTAGCTTTGAGGAGAAAATGAATGTAGAAATAAACAGAATCAAATAACCTAAAGAGACCTCAAAATAATGAAATACTACCCCAGAGATATTAGCTGTAATAATTAGGAATAATAAAATAAATGCAATAATCGTTCTCGTACGATTTTTCTTCAGCAGGAACGTTACAATAATCCATCCCATCCAACTAAACCAATAAAACCAAATACCCTCCATGTGTCTCCCCTCCTATCATTTCCATTATGACTACATTTCATGAAAATTAATCACTCTTCATTTATGGAATGTAGGAACAGACAATGGGAACGATAATAAGGAAATCTTCATCAGTGAGGTTTTTCTCATTTCCCACTGTAAAAGGAGATGTCTGTAGGCACTTATGGTGCCAGTCACACGGACACTTTTTAAATTAAGAATAGATACTAACTTATTTGTGCAAATAGGAGGAATTCACATGGGCAGAGATCGCCAAGAAAAGAAACTGAAGGCTTCTAGACGCGTTGAGTCAGATCGTGACCAACAACTGAACTATCCTGGTGCCACAACGATGGAAGGACCAGATGAAGCTAGGTCAAGAAATGAAAAAAAAGGTTCATTTCATTAACTAAACCCAGACCAAAACAAAAAACAGCTCACTTTTTGTGAACTGTTTTTTTGTTTGGCCAAATGTTTTTTGTATAGATTCCAGGCTTGGAAAACCAATGATGAGTTGTACCCAACATATTGATTGGCGCTTTGGATTTGCAATCCATTCTTTCCAATCATATCGATATCCCGTTTCGCCAAACCCACCGTTGCCTTGCTTCCTAGATTTGATAGAATGACACCTTTGGGATTTTCCATTCTTTGTTCAGAAGGATTTTTCAGGGCGGACATTTGACTGCCAACAGAAATAGATGTGTTACATTCACTTGCAACAATACAAGCAGATGATTGATTTTTAGCCGTTTTCTGTCCTCCTCCACCTGCCTGGCGCATTTATAACAATAGGCGAACTTAAGGAAAGTTCGCCTATTTTAGTAGCAACAGAAAGATCATGGACAGACAGACTAAGTAGACTTAGATGGATAAACTGAATAACTTAAAATCCAGGAGAATCTACTTTGACCAGTTTGCGGTGCATGGTGTATATGGTCAATCTTTCGTCTAGCTCTAATCATTCTATTACCATTACTTTAATTTATTTAATTTATCTCCAATTAAATCGCCTAGGCTGAATCCGGTTGATTCTTCTTTTTGTTGATATTCTAAGAAGTCAGCCTTATCATCTTCCTCAAGAAGTTCTCTAATACTTAAAGAGATACGTTTATCCTCTTCGTTAATATCCAGGACCTTCACTTTAACCTTCTCACCTTGTTGCAAAGCCTCTTGAGGAGTAGCAATGTGTTTATTTGAGATTTGAGAGATATGAACCAATCCTTCTACACCTGGATACAACTCAACAAAAGCACCAAATGACACTAAACGCTTCACCGTTCCTTCGATGACAGAACCAACTTTTAATTCCCTTGATAATTGTTCCCAAGGACCTTCTTGTGTTTCTTTAATGGATAAAGAAATTCGTTCATTATCAAGGTCCACACTTAACACTTTCACCTGTACAGGTTGACCTTCTTCCACAACATCAGAAGGTTTACTTACATGCTCATGTGATAATTGTGAAATATGGACTAAACCATCGATTCCGCCAATATCAACAAAAGCACCAAAGTCAGTTAATCGTTGGACCGTTCCTTGTAATACCTGACCGACTTTCAGTGATCCGATGGTTTTACGCTTTTGCTCAGATTGCTCTTGTTCCACAACTGCACGGTGTGACAAAATGATACGATTTTTTTCTTTATCCAGCTCTACTAGTTTTACTGCAAGTGTTTTATCTTGATAGTCAGAGAAGTCCTCGACAAAATGTGCTTCGACAAGTGATGCAGGAATAAATGCTCTTACGCCAAGGTCAACAACAAGTCCACCTTTCACCACTTCTTTCACCACGACATCGAATACTTCGCCAGAGTTATACTTTGCATCCAACTCGTCCCAAGCATTTTCAGCATCAACTGCACGCTTGGATAGTATTACCGCATCATCCTCTAGCTTCGTTACTTTCAATTGCAGAGAATCACCTTCATTTACAATTTCACTAGCTAATTCAATATGTAAGCTTGAAAGTTCACTAATGGGTACAATACCATCTGATTTGTAACCAATGTTAACCAGTACTTGTTTCTCTTCTACCTTTGTTACTGTACCAGTAACAATATCTCCTACTTCAATTGTTTTAACATCCATTACTTCTTGATTCATTTCTTCCACTTTAAAATACCTCCTTAAATCCACAACATAATTGTTGCACGATTCTTTCCATTTTTTTATATGTATGAAAAAGGAAGGCAAATACCCTTCTCATTATTACTATACTTACATGATTATTATGAATTAAATAAGAAATCGTATTTATTCTAACTTCTAATAAATACAATTTTTTGTCAAGTAATATACCTTTTTCTATTTATTTTTTTCAAGTAATTCTCTAATTGAATTCATAATTGTTTCGGTTGCTTCATCTACTGTTGCTTTTCTTTCCCGCAATTCATTAAATTCTACAGGTTTTCCAAACACTACTTTAAGTGGTTTAAAAATTTTATAAGGACCAATAATTGCACACGGAATAATTTTAGCATCTGTACGAAGAGCGAAAAAGCCTGCCCCAGATAATCCTTGACCTAATTCTCCTGTTTTACTTCTCGTCCCTTCAGGAAATAAGCCTAACACTTTTCCGTCTTTCAAGACTTGAAGACCTGTTCTTAATGCTTGTTTATCGCTCATCCCTCTTTTGACTGGAAATGCATTGATGCTAGGAAGAATGGACTTAAGTATCGGTACCCTGAATAATTCTTCTTTTGCCATAAAGTGGATCGTCCTCGGTGAAGAAATACCAACGATAGGAGGATCTAAATTATCAATGTGGTTAGAGCAAAGCAATACTCCTCCAGTTGTTGGAATATTCTCCGCTCCTATAATTTCTAATCTATATAACGGGCGTAACACTCCATTACATAGGGCTTTACCTACACTATAAAGGTTCAATCCGTACCAATCCTTTCAAGTGCTAACGCCATGATTTTATCTACTACTTGTTCAATTGATAGAGAAGTTGTGTCAATTTCGACTGCATCCTCTGCTTTGATTAAAGGAGAGACTTCTCTTTCAGAATCAATTTTATCTCGTTGCTCAATTTCATGTATTAGCTGATTTAAGTCTGATTCATATCCTTTTTTCAGGTTTTCTTCATGTCTTCTACGAGCTCGTTCATCTACTGAGGCGAGTAAAAATACTTTTACTTCTGAATGCGGGAGCACAGCTGTTCCTATGTCTCTACCGTCCATAACCACTCCACCGTCAGTTGCCATATCTTGTTGTCTCTTCACCATATCTTCTCGAACGAGGCGATGTTGCGCCACAAAAGATACATGATTTGTCACGTGATTCGTGCGAATCTCCTCCGTAACATCCTTTTCATCCAAATACACTAACTGACCATGATTTGATGGTTTTAAGTTGATAGAAGTAGACTTAAGTATTCGAGCAAGTTGCTCTTCATGATGTACATCTACTTCATTTGTTAAGGCTTTGTAGGTAAGTGCTCTGTACATTGCACCTGTATCTATGTATATGTAAGATAAATTCTCTGCTACTTTTTTTGCTACAGTACTTTTACCTGCAGCTGCTGGTCCATCGATTGCAATTGAAATTTTGTTACTCATAGTTCCTCCCAAAGACATGTTGTTAAGTTATAGTCTATAAGCTTACTGTACAATAATAAACAAATAGAAAAAAGCAGGTTCTACCTGCTAATATACTTTATACAGATAGCTTATATCTGATAGGCTAATGATGTTTTATTCATTTTACCATAGTTATTGATCAAATGTTTCTACAATTTTCGTATTATCTTTGGTGACACCTTCATATTGAATCACTTTCGAAACATAAGGAGAAACATAACCATTCATCATAATTAGTTGAGCAATAATTAAAAAAATAAATTGAATACATACGAATTTTATTAAAATACTTTCAAAGCGCTTCATCTAATCCCCCATTTCCCGTCTCACTTATAGTTTTAGGGGGAATTTACATTTTTATACTTGCTCTAAGCCTTTTCTCTTTAAATTTAATTGTCTTTCGAAAGAAAATCTAATTAATAGTTGTCGCTGACTTTCTGTGATTTCAATAAATTCAAGGGGCATTTTATCACGTTCGCCATTTTGACCTGGAATCACTCGTATGACTCTTGACCTTAATACTAGATGATGATAATCTCCAGATTGCATAGGTAGTACAATCCATAAATCGATCAAGGTGTTACTGTTTAATTTAACCTTTGGTGGTAAAATTAGCGCAGCTCCACCAGCACTAATATCTGAGGTAATCGTAACAAATGGAGCAAATTCGTTCTCTATCGGGTGGACTGCAACATCAACTGGTGTATCAACCCTGACATATTGTCTACGTTGCACTCTAATTAAATGATCATTTCCAGGATAGGAAATAGCAATCATTGGAATTTGTTGCTTCGTGCGTCCCTTCACTTCTGTCTCAAACAAATAAACATTATTATCTTTAGCTATAAAAGAACCTTTAAGCTGTGCGCCATCTAGTAGAAATACAGTTTTTCCAGTTTTTATTGATACTGGATAATCAATATATAGCTGGTCTCCCGTTCTCTCGACTAGCTTGCATTTATATTTTTCGTTTTCTGAAGAATATTTGGGCTCTAATATTAATGTATCACCTATGTTAATCATGATAACCCCTCACTACCTTTTATACCAATTCTTGTCTTTAATATTATCTCATGTAATCAGAAAAAGGAAAAGTCATAAAACGACCTTTCCCTCTTCATTTTAGACATCTGTTTGATTAAAAACGGCTTCTGCGTTGTTCAATTTCTCTACCTTTTCTTCAATCCCATTTTCAGCATTTAAGAAGATCCGATACGTATCATTATCAATTGTTCCTAAGAACTCGTAACAAAGGACTTCCTTTTCCAAGTCATTAATTATAATGGCCATACGGTCTTCTCTTACTTCTACCCCAGGATTAATTTTCTTTCTTGCTTCTTCCATCGTTATAGCAGGTTTAGGTATTGTCCTTTCACGATGGGCCATTAAGTAGTTTCTTGCAGAAAACCCTACCACATTACCATCATCTAATGCTACTTTCATTGTGATTGTTTCCGGGTAAATTAGCACATTATCTTTTACTGAAGTAAAGGTAAAGACACCTATGTTTTCATACTGTGCACTTTCATTAAGTTCTAAGTTTTTGAACTTGTGTTCATTCAAGTATTTTTTTGCGTTTTCCATCGCTTCATTTAGACTTATATTTCTTTCCTTTACATCACGGCTTCTAAGCACCCAAATTGGATATCCACCTTTTTTCGTTATATCCATATTGATTATTGTCTCTGACTTAGGATCATCAATTGATAGACTATAGAACCCATAATTAGATCCTTTACCGTTTTCAGTAACCTTTACCTCTTCACTTCCTTGTAAACCAAGGAATTCTTGTCCAATTTTTATAGCTTGTTGCTCGCTAATGTTATTACCAGTCAGATATTTAAATCCTTCCTGCTCTGTATTCATCGATGTAAAGGAAGGACCGAAGTCTGCTTCAGAATACGCTTCTACATTCTTCTCAACTGTCTTGAAACCATCAATGATTGTATTATCTTGTTGGTCATCTGTCGACAATGCTAGCTGTACATCCATCCATCTTAAATTATTTTCTAGTACCAGATGTTGAACGTTTCTTAGTTCTTTTTGGATTTCAGCAGATTTCTCATAAAGGCTTTGAAGCGTTTTGTATTCATCATCAGTAAGAGGTTCTTTATCGAGATCACGAACAGCAGTACGATAACTAAAATCGCCTACATTGGCCAGAAACTCTTCCGTTTTATTAAATGGTAGTAATGTAAGTGGCAGTTGCCCTACATCAGAATGTGCTGCAGATGTAACTCTCCACACCTCGGCTAAGGAAGGAGATAGTTGCTGCCTGGAGTTCATCGCTAATGTGGCTCCAATCTTATCATTCAATAAGTCAACCTGATAGCTTAAGTCATGAAACGCACGTTGGTAGTTATTCTCCGCATGAATAAGTACAGCATTTTTTTCTATATGTTCTTGGTAGCCCCAGTAGGCAGTTCCCGCTACCCCTATGACTAGTACTCCGATTAGTATACCTCTAAGCATATTATCTCACCTCTTTTATTTACAGAAGATGTGTTTCCCAATTCGTTTTATTTGAGGACGACTCCAAATCCATTTATTAGTCGCAGTAGCTGGATTAAAATAATACATAGCTTCTCCGGTTGGATCAAAACCATTGATTGCATCTAATACGGCTTTCTTTGCTTGCTCATTTGGTGTTAACCATATTTGACCGTCTGCAACCGCAGTAAACGCACCCGGCTCAAAGATCACTCCAGATACAGTATCTGGGAATGTTGGACTATTAATCCTATTTAATATAACTGCAGCAATGGCAACTTGTCCGACATATGGTTCACCTCTTGCTTCACCGTAAACAGCATTTGCTAATAGTTGGATATCATTTTGAGAGAAGCCATTTGGCATGTTTAGAGCAGTAGCCTTTGGTGCTTCTGGTGCAGCTTTTGGTGTTTCAGGTGCCGCCTCCTGCTTAGGAGGTTGCGGTTTCGCTTGTTGTTCTTGCTTTTGAGCAGTTGGTGCTGCTCCTTGTTGCCCTTCTTTCTCAGCAGGTGTTGGTGCTTGCTGCTGGGCTGGTGGTGTTGCTTCTTGTTGTCCCTCTTTCTGAGCTGGTGCTCCCGGCTGCCCTTGCTGCTGAGTTGGTGGCGTTGCTCCTTGTTGTCCCTTTTTCTGAGCTGGTGCTGGAGCCTTTGTTCCTTGCTGTTTAGCTTGTGGCTCATTCTTCTGTGTTGTTTTGTTCTGTGTTTTCTTCGGAGCCTGAGCGGGATCCTTTTTCACTTGCTCGGCTGTTGGTGCCTTTGTTCCTTGCTTTAATGCAGCATTTAATGCTGATTGTCGCTTTTGCTCCGCTGCTTTTTTAGCTTTTGTGATCGTTGCTTGACTAGGGGCACTTTGAATATTTAACGGCATACCCCCATAATGAGTAAATCTTCTACCTTGATTCAACTGTTGATACACATAATCTTTATAATACTTTGTCGCTCTAGTTAACATATCCTTCGTACTTTGTCCTACGAAACCATCTACCGTTTCTAGACCAAATTCCTTTTGGAAATTACGGACTGACCAATATGTTGACCAACCAAATACCCCGTCAATCGGTCCATGATAATACCCGTTATATTGCAGGCGTGCCTGTAATTCTATTACATCCTCTCCAGTTGCACCTCGTTGTATGACTTGCTCGCTAAACGCATAACTAGGCTGTGCTGGAAAAAGAGTAACGGCAAAACAAAGAATCATGACAATAGTAAGAGGAAATCTCCAGAAAGATTGAAACCTCATCTTCATTTACCTCCTTAACCAATTTCTAAGATGTCTTACAAGTATTTTCTGTATAAGAAGTAGATTTTATTCAAAGAACTTGAGAACGGCTACTACTCATGAATTTTGGAAACTTTATTACTAAACAAATACGTATAGAATGATAAGCTACTCATGAAAAACAAGATGTAGATAAAATAAAAAAACAACTGACTTAACAGTTGTTTTCTTTGTATTATTGATTAACATGACTTCCGTAATCATGAAATTTACGCGCAAGTTTAGCTTTCCGTAGCCCCAGCCACCATAGAAAGATCATAAACGGAATAATATAAAGCTCCCATTTTTTAATTGAATAAATGATAAAATCATAAAAACCATGAAGAAGGAACGGAACACTTAATGATAGTAGGATAAACTGAAATTTTATCTTTCCTTGTGAGAATTTGGCCTTTCCCAGATAATACCCCATGATCACTCCGAATAAGGCATGACTTGAGACTGGTAATAGTGCTCTTGTAAACGCGATATCAACACCGTGCGCAAGCAAATATAATATATTTTCAGCGCTGGCAAAACCTAATGAAACTGCCGCACCATAAACAATTCCATCATATACTTCATCGAATTCCGCGTGCTTATATGCGATGTAAAACAGTATAAACCATTTTGCATATTCTTCTAAAAACCCTGCAATAAAGAAGGCATGCATAAGTCCTGAAACAAAGATCCCTTCCTCTTCTAGGACATATTGAATAAACATGATCGGAAATACTAATATAGCTCCAATAATGAAATTACGCATAACCATTGTAATTGGTTCTGTTTCATATTCATCTTTTAAGTAAAAATAACATAATAATGCAACACCTGGGGCAACTCCAGCTGTTATGATACTTAACATATAATAACTCCTCATTCCTATTCTGATCTGAAAATGAGTGATTTTTTTCTAGCCAAGACTCCTAACTTATCGTAACATGATATTTGGGAAAAGAGAATGAATCATTTTGAAATATTCAGGAAAATCATGGGAGGGTTTATGAAAAAAATTCTTTTACTTCATACAGGTGGCACCATTGCAATGAAAGAAGATAAGAATACAGGTTCAGTTAGCCCAGAGGGTATGAATCCACTTCAGGATTCACTTTCTTCATTGAACCAAATTGCAAATATTGAATCAGAAGAAGTGTTTCAACTTCCCTCCCCACATATCACTCAAAAAGAGATGTTTGTATTAAAGGAAAGAGTTGAACAAGCTATACAAACAGAAAATGTGGACGGCGTTGTGATAACACATGGAACTGACACCCTGGAAGAAACAGCATACTTTTTAGATTTAACACTAGATACAAGAACACCAATCGTTATTACCGGTGCAATGAGATCAAGTAATGAAATTGGCTCTGATGGTCCATACAATTTATTATCTTCTGTAAAAGTAGCAGCAAGTCCTGATGCATTTGATAAAGGGGTATTGGTAGTATTAAATGACGAAATACATACTGCCAAGAACGTTACCAAAACACATACAAGTAATGTATCAACTTTCCAAAGTCCACAATATGGACCGATAGGCATTGTAACAAAGCGTGGTGTGTTTTTTCACCACTATCCAATGCATCGAGAAAATTATGATATTCATAAGATTCAAAATCGAGTAATGCTTATAAAAGCATATGCAGGTATGGACTCAACACTTTTATACGGTCTGAAAAGTATGAATATAGATGGTCTAGTAATCGAAGCACTTGGACAAGGAAACTTGCCACCTGGTATGGTTCCAGGTATTAAAGAGCTGCTAGAACATAAAATTCCCATAGTTCTAGTATCCCGCTGTTTTAACGGAATCGTTCAAGATACCTATAGCTACGAAGGTGGGGGACGGCAGTTAAAAAATCTTGGTGTCATCTTCTCTAATGGGTTAAGTGGGCAAAAGGCTCGTATTAAGTTAATGGTAGCTTTAGAAAAGACAAAAGACATTATTGAACTTCAGGAACTATTTTTAGAATAACCGTTAAAAGACCCTAACCTACTACTGGTCAGGGTCCTTCTTTTTTATTGAGGCTGCAATAAGTCCTCCATGAAATCGTCCATTTTCAATGAATATTTCATTTGCATTATTTCCAGCGGCTATAACACCGGCAATGTAAATACCTTCAACATTTGTTTCCATTGTTTCTGGGTCGTAAGTTGGCCTGCCTGTCTCTTGATCAATAAGAATACCCATTGATTGTAAAAACGTATGATCTGGATGATACCCAATCATCGCGAACACAAAATCATTTTCTATTGTCGATTGGGCTCCATTAACCTCATAAGTTACATCTTGTTCAGTTATTTTTACAACATTCGCATTAAATTTCATTGTAATAAATTGATTTCGGACTAAGGATTCGAACTCTGGAAGTATCCATGGCTTTACACTCGGAGAATATGTATCCCCTCGATATAAAACTGTTACTCTAGCCCCAACCTTTTCTAATTCAAGTGCAGCATCAACTGATGAATTTTTACCACCAATTACTACTACGTCTTTATCGAAATAAGGATGAGCTTCCTTAAAATAATGAGAAACTTTTTCTAATTCTTCGCCAGGAACATTTAAACGATTCGGGTGATCATAATAACCTGTTGCAACCACAACATACCTTGATAAATACGTTTCCTTTGACGTGTATACAGTAAACAGATCATCCTCTTTACAAACCTTTGTGACTTGTTCATAAGAATGCACTCGAAGGTTCTTCCGTTTCACCACTTCTCTATAATAAGCAAGTGCTTGTGAACGTACCGGCTTACGATTTTCGGTTATAAAAGGGATGTCCCCAATCGACAACTTTTCACTAGTGCTAAAAAATGTTTGGTGTGTAGGATAGTGATGAATAGCATTGACAATATTTCCTTTTTCAATAATTAACGGAGAATAACCAACTTCCGTTAAGGCGATAGCTGCAGCTAAACCACAAGGACCTCCACCAATAATGATGACTTCTTCCCTCTGCATGTTACTCCCCCTCTTGCAGAAATTCTAAAATTAGATAAACCCTATCATATAAAGTATGATAGGGTTTATGAGTATTTATTGCAAAGAATTAAATCCAGCCTCTGAATCTAGAAGCTTCTGCCATTTTACGTACGCCAACCATATAGGCAGCTAAACGCATGTCAACCCGGCGTGACTGAGCTGTATCATAAATGTTATTAAATGATTTCACCATAACTTTCTCTAACTTCTCTTCAACTTCTTCCTCTGTCCAGTAATAACCTTGGTTATTTTGAACCCATTCAAAGTAAGAAACGGTAACACCACCAGCACTTGCAAGTACGTCGGGTACTAGTAAAATTCCACGTTCCGTAAGGATCTTGGTTGCTTCAAGTGTTGTAGGTCCATTTGCAGCTTCTACTACAATGCTTGCACGAATATTATGTGCATTTTCTTCTGTAATTTGATTCTCAATTGCTGCAGGTACTAAAATATCACAATCAAGTTCTAGTAATTCCTTATTTGTAATTGTATTATTGAATAACTTTGTGACCGTACCGAAGCTGTCTCTTCGGTCTAGTAAATAATCAATGTCTAATCCTTTAGGATCATGAAGTGCACCATAAGCATCCGATATACCAATGACCTTCGCACCCGCATCATGCATAAATTTCGCTAAGAAGCTACCTGCATTACCAAATCCCTGAACGACAACGCGAGCTCCTACAAGATCAATTCCCTTTTTCTTCGCTGCTTCATTTATGCAAATCGTAACACCTTTTGCAGTCGCAGATTCACGACCATGTGACCCACCAAGCACGAGTGGTTTTCCTGTAATAAAACCAGGTGAGTTGAATTCATCGATTCGACTATATTCATCCATCATCCAAGCCATAATTTGAGAGTTTGTAAATACATCTGGAGCTGGAATATCTTTTGTCGGCCCAACAATTTGACTAATTGCGCGAACGTAACCACGGCTTAAACGTTCAAGTTCTCTAAATGACATTTCACGTGGATCACAAACAATACCACCTTTACCACCGCCGTATGGTAAGTCGACAATCCCACACTTTAAGCTCATCCAAATGGACAATGCTTTCACTTCTTTTTCTGTTACATTCGGGTGGAAACGTATCCCACCTTTAGTTGGTCCAACTGCATCGTTATGCTGAGCTCTATATCCTGTGAATATTTTAACAGATCCGTCATCCATTCTAACTGGAATCTTAACAGTCATTAATCGTAACGGCTCTTTTAATAGTTCATAAACTTCTTCTGGGTATCCTAATTTTTCTAAAGCACTATGTATGACAGTTTGAGTTGACTTTAAAACGTCTAGTTTATCTTCACCATCATGAGATTGATCTGTGTTCTTTTCGGCTACCATCTGTAAACCTCCCAAAAATTTTCACTAATATGTATTGTCTAGCTACCCGTACATAGTATACACCTTCAAATAGTTTATGCAAAGATAGAAAAATAAACTTTTCAAAAGTTTTTTGAAAACGATTTCATCATTAATGCACCAAGGGAAAAGCGAACTGAATACTTAGAAAATTTGTATTTTTACAACGGTTTTTTCGCCTCTACTATTTTATCAAGTAAGCATCCTTTTTATTCATTTTCCGGAGATAATAATAAACCTTTACAGCAATGATAAACTGTAAAGGTTATTGATTTTTTATAAAATGCATGCAGATTTGTTTAACTGCGTTTTCACTCATTATTTCCTTACCATATTCAGCTACTCGATAAATCGTAACCGTTGCAGAGTTTCCGAATTCAGCTAAAATAGGTATGACATCTTCAATTGTTCGACCTGTTATATCACTATCTTGAAATAACAAATAATAACGACCTTGATAAAAGTATAATGATCCACCTTCTATTTCTAATGTATTCATTTGCTTACTTAAAGATATTACGTCTTCAAAGGAGCTAAATTCATAAAAGATATCAAGGCTTTCATCAACAGTCACTTGCATTTCAATATATTCATCTAAGAAGTCGTCATCATCCTCAAGATGTACTCCTTCTTTTGTAACAATCACAACCATTCCTTGGGCTTGCAACGAGTATACTTCCACTGCTAGTGGTCCATCTACTTCGAAACCAAGCTCACTACTTGCTTCTTCCATCATGTCTTGAAACAATTGTTGAACCTTTGGAGCATCCTGCCATAAATCTTCCTTCGTCAATCCTCGTTCCAAAAGGTCATCAAATGTGAGGAATATTTTAATTTTATTGTAGGTTAAACGTTCTAAGCGCATTGGGTAACCTCCCTACTACCAACTCCCACACCCTTACTTATACTATATGAGAAGATAGCAAGATGGTTCATCTCAAATTCTCTTCTATAATCTCGATTCAAGCCAAGAATCCCATTCAAGTGTTGTATTGCCAAGAATATGTCGTTGATACACTTCCCTTTGAGTTTGTGTGATAAATTGAATTGCATTTCCTCCCACACCAATTTCAACTTGAGGGAATTCGTTAGTTAACCGTTCTACAAGTGCTAATGTTTCAGGTAGATTTATACTAAGTGTACAAGCTAAGAAAAGGAACTTAGGGTTAACCTCTTTTAACACAATATTGACATCCTCTGGTGCAATACTCCCCCCCAGGTAGACTACTTCATATCCTTTTCTACGAAGATACAAGGTGAAGATTAATAACCCGAATTCATGTAACTCATTTGGTCCACAAACTGCTACAGCTTTTGGTAAGTATGAATTTGTAGGCAATGAATGCATGATATTACCGATTCTCGACCTCAAGAAGGAAGATGCAAAATGCTCATGTGCACTTGTGATTTTCCTTTTCTCCCATAAATCTCCTGTTCGAACTAAGACTGCCCCCAATATATCTATAACTACCTTATCAATTGAATATATACTGAATGCTTGATTTAAATGCTCATGTGCACTGTTCTCATCAAAATGCATAAGGGCATCTAATAGCTTGTCTGCGAGTTCATCATCAAAATGGCCCTCTGACTCACTATGATTTGTAGTTTCCGTAATCAGCCCACTATTCTCTAATAAATTTATAGCTTGGCTAATAGTAAACCCTTTGTTAATTTTTTGAGAAAGCCACTTCAATAATTTAACATGCTCTTCTGTGTATAAACGATGTCCCGCTTCATTTCGAACAGGTGCAATAACATGGTATCTTCTTTCCCATGCACGTAATGTACCTGCTTGAATCCCCAGCATTTGTGATACTGCTTTAATATTATATTTCCCTTGTGGTTCTGACATAAGTCTGGTCCTCCAATAAACAAATACTCTACTATGCCCAACCATAAGTTTGAATTCTTTAAATTGACTTTAAATAACTTGTTGTATGAGGGCAATTTATCCGTTTTCTTGTTAGAAGTATAGCCCAACTTCAGCAGTGTGTAAACTTTGTATAAGTTTTGTGTATTATTTTTTTTATAAGGTAGTTAAATTGGGTGTTCCATTTAATTTCAATCTACTTTTTTATGAGCTATGGTTAATAAATGTGTTTCAGCAGGGGCTCCTAACCTTAAAGGAAGAGCTGTCGTTCCATACCCATTACTAATAAGAAGTTTTGTGTGTCCGTATGTAAATATTCCCCCGCGTTTATATGGTCCAAATTTCCCTAGTCGGATTTGTCCACCATGAGTATGTCCGCTCAAAACGAGCCTAATATTATACTCGAGCTTTAATTGGTTCACAATTTGCGGATTATGACTAACTAAGATTTTAAAACTGGGTTCATGGGAGTCAAGCATGGCTAAATCCAACCGATCTCGTTCCTTGGCAATATCATCTACACCAAGCAGGCTGATTTTGTCACCATTACTCGATTCAAACGTAACCGAAGTGTTGTCTAATATTTTGACTCCATTGCTCAGTAAAATGGAGTCAAGATTTCTATAGTCTACTTCATAATCATTATTTCCCCAGACAAAATAACAGGGACCAATTGCTCGTAGTTTTTTTATATTTTCCTCAACTCTTGAAAACGGGACATTTTTTTCTGTTAAATCCCCTCCAATAATAACTAAATCTACTTGCTCTTTTATTGAACTAAGCATTGAAGCAGCCACTTCACGTTTATGAATATCTGATATGAAAAAGATACGGATTTTGCCAAAACTACTTGGAAAGTCCTTAAAATATATGTCTGAAGATACAACTTCATTTTTATGTGCTTCAACAAACATGTAGATAAGGAGAAGTGCTAACAAACAAGCTCCTCCTATGATGATCATTAATGTCATAGTTCCTCCCTACTTCTTTCAAGCGTTAAATGTCTCTTTAGGTTTAAAGAAATCATACCATAAATAATGGTCATAAAAAAAAACAAAAGGAATACAGAGAAATTCAAAATAAAGAGAACAATAAAGTTAACTAAATATAGAGAAGAGATGATTATTTCACTCATGCTAATGTTTCCCTTTTTGCTAAAGGCATACAATAATTCAATACTATTTCGAAATAACGCACTACTTGCAAGAAATCCAATTAAAAAGAAAAACATTCCTGTTACAAATGAAACAGGATCTAATATAACCGCTGAGATGAATTGAGAGGAGTAGGTAAATAAAAAAGGTGGAATGAGGATCGCTGCTAAAATGCTGCACATAAAACCTGCCGAATTATATAGAACATACGTAAACATTAAAAATCCCTCCTACCTACATGTATGTGGTAAGAGGGATGAAGTTGCTAGTCTCAATCTAATCTTCGTAAATATCTAACACACGAAATCCGGCACTCTCTAATTTGCTAACAAATTTATCCATGTTATCGTTCTTTTCTACCTTCATGACAATTCTTCTAACTAGTTTATCTGTCTCATCAAAAGTCGCAAGTGAGATAATTTTCTCATGATAATGTTTTGCAATTTCAGCAAGCCTTGCAATACGTCCTTCTGTTTCAACAGAAGTAAAGGCGATTCTTACTCCCGGTCGATGTAAGCCAAATGCACTTTCAAATTGCTCAAGTACGTCTGAACGAGTAACAATCCCTAAAAATGTTAAATCATCATCAACTACAGCTAATAGCGGTGTGTCTTTTAGATTTACTAGCGTCTTTTCAAAGATTTCTTCCCCATTTAAATAGAAATCCTTACGAGTTGCTACTTCACCAGCTGTTTTTTCAGATAAGAATGTTTGTTTATCCTGAGGATTATTAAAGAATTCTTCATATATATTATATCTTGTGATGATACCGGCATATTTACCATCCTGTAATACTGGCATACCATCTACATCATGCTTTTCCAGCAAGCTTAATGTATCACTCAACGATGCATTAAAATCAACAGTGAAGCTATGATGATTTGCAATCATAATACTTTTTACGAACATAATGACAACTCCCCTTATTTATCTACAATCCCTAAAAACTTTTTTCTTTCAATTCCTCTACACTCACTATATTCAACATTCAATTAAAAAAACCTTTCTCACTAAAACATTTTTTATAAAACTCCTCCATACAATGGTTGAAGAAACCTTTTTCATCATGAAATCACCCTAGAATAGGAGGTTTTATTACTATGTTTACCAATTATAAAAAATGGTATCCGTATGCTAGCCCCTTCGATCCTTGTCCGCCTATAACTGTTAAAACATATTCGACACCACCGAATCTATATTTGGGTTTTCAGCCACAAGGCTTACCACAGTATTCTCCAAAGGAAGCATTATGTAAAGGTACGTTGTGGCCAGTGTTTTATGATCCGTATTTTAGTCCTTATGAAAAACCAGTAAGGGAGGACGTTTAGTGTGAAACAGCTCCCACCAGAGTTTTATTCGTTGATGGAAGATTTGCAGGCTGTTGACTTTGCATTAGTAGATTTAACTTTATACTTAGATACTCATCCGAATGATTTTGAAGCGATTCAGCAGTTCAATCATTTCGCAAAACAAAGAGGTCTCTTAAAAAAACAAATTGAATCACACTTTGGCCCTCTTCAACAGTATGGCAATAGTTATTCAGGCTATCCATGGAACTGGGATGACGGTCCTTGGCCATGGCAACTATAATCCCACGAGGGGAGGAGCTTTTGTATGTGGATTTATGAAAAGAAACTACAATATCCTGTAAAAGTAAGCACATGTAATCCTATGTTGGCAAAATTCTTAGTTGAACAATATGGTGGTGCAGATGGAGAACTAGCAGCAGCACTCCGCTATTTAAATCAACGATATACGATACCTGATAAGGTAATTGGGTTATTAACAGATATAGGGACGGAAGAGTTTGCACACCTTGAGATGATCGCAACCATGATTTATAAGCTTACAAAAGATGCAACTCCTGAAATGATGAAAGCAGCTGGTCTTGATGCCCATTATGCAAATCACGACAGCGCTCTCTTTTACCACAATGCAGCTGGAGTTCCTTGGACAGCTTCTTATATTCAAGCAAAGGGAGACCCAATTGCAGACCTATATGAAGATATTGCAGCAGAAGAAAAAGCTAGAGCAACCTACCAATGGATTATTAATATGAGTGATGACCCTGATTTAAATGATGGATTGCGATACCTACGCGAACGAGAGATCATACATTCGCAAAGATTCCGTGAAGCAGTAGAAATATTGAAGGATGATCAAGGCAAGAAGAAAGTATTTTAAATTTCTATAACTAACTGAATGAGAGTCTCATTCAGTTAGTTATTTATTTTCGTGATACAGGTTGATATCTTTCATTTCCTTCATCTTAGAGAACACTTCATTTCTTTTTTCCCAATCAAATGGATACCTCCATTGTAGTGGTGCTTTACTTACAATTTCTTTTCGGAGCTCTTGGTACTCTTTTTCATGCTTATCTTTCTTCTTTTTATAATATGTACCGAGTCCACTAAGGAAAATTAATATCCCAATTAGAAAAAATAAAAAACCATCCTGAACAATTACCAAAAAGATTTTCTCTGCACTCGCTGCATTTGGTTTAATAATGAAATAATTCATGTAGAAAAACAATAACAGAAATGAACCTAAAGATCCCCATGTACAAAGGATTAACTTTTGCTTAAATTTATCAAATTTCTTTTTATGATTATAAACATTTTGCAACATAATTTTTGTAGGCTCATCGGTATGATCACCAAAATCTTTAATAAATTGTTCCACAGTGTAAGCCTCCTAAAACAATACTTCCTTACACTGTATTCACTTGTCCAAACAATTAGTATCAAAAATCATAGTAAATTTCAGCACTAGAAAATAACCTTAATCGGGATATTTAATCGGTATTTTTAACACTTGTCCATCTGTCAATTCATTTGTTTCCAAGTCATTCCACTCTTTAATAAGTGCTTCCCCTTCACGACTGCTATAATAATGCTGTGAAATGGTGTATAGAGTATCATCGGGTTGAACCGTATGAAATTTTGTTTTATATTCTTCTTCCTTCGCTACCTTAGAATCCCCTTTTATCCCCTGTTGTAGCGTTGTTTCATTATTTTTATGTTGAAGAGAGATGTTCTCCTTATAGGAAGGTTGCTCCTTCACCTTTGGTATCTCTTTCACTTCTTTTCCTTCACTACTTATATAAAACGTATACACTAAAATGGCAATCGGTAATAACACAAATATAAAGGCAAGAAATCGTACGAGAGGGAATTTAAATTTTACTTTCTTCGTCTTCCCTTCTTTTGCTTTATGAATTTTGCTTCTTGGAGGAAGTTCCAAAACATCTAAGTCTGTCGTTTCGGGATTCATACTTGTTTTCATCTTTTCTCTTAGCTGCTGTGCTTGATCATCTGAATTCCTTGAATCAGGCATGTATGTCACCCCTTTTGTTGCCGTGAATAATCTACTCGTATTTTAACCCCAAAAATAAAATCAATTAAAAAATGCGCAAAAATTGTTACCCAAAGACTCTCTGTATATTCATATACGATCCCTAATAAAAAGCTTAGTGACATCACAATGATAAATAGAAACCATTTTCTTAAATATCGTACATGTAAAACCGCAAAAATAAGGCTGGCAAAGATAAGACCGAAGTGGGTTTGAATAACTCCTCGAAATAACCATTCTTCTGATATTGCGATAACCCATGACAAGAAAAAAATATGAATATAAGAACGATGTTGAAAAACCTTTTCGTTAATACCTCCGTCATCAAATAAATGCTCCGGTAAGAATTTCATAAAGATAAAATCGACTATAACGACTGCTATCCCTGTGAGTCCTCCGTAGTATAATATGTCACGTATCGTAAACTTCCATATTGCCTGAAAGGACTGGACATCGTCGAATAAAAATAAACTTAACACAGCAGAAGATACTAGTAATAATAGCTGTGTGACATACAGGTGGAAAAGCAACTCCCGGTCAGACAGTTGCTTCACAATGTCAGCTTGATTTTTCATGATGTCCACCTACTTTAAAGATTAATTGTAATTCACTCTTCCAATCCTTTGCTTGTTTTTCATCTTTATAAGATGTGGATTGAGTATAGTTATCATATGAAATCGTACATATGTCACAACATTGCTCTACAGACTTTCCGGCTGATTCATTAAAGATGGAAAGATAAGCCTCTCTTCTACAAGTAGTTGACGCTAACCATCTATGCATTTCACCTAGCTTTGTTCTTTTGTATAGTAGTCTAGTCTTTATAACCGTTTCAATGGATGCAAGTATGGTATCAACCTCAAGCCTACGCTTAATAAGATTTCCTTCTATCCATCCGTTTACTTCTAACTGATATTTGACAAATTTCCATTGTGTTTCAGTCAGGGTTGAATGGGAGAGAATATACTCCTCATTCAACGTAAGATTTTTGACGTATTGTTCATTTAGTAAATGCAGTAAATGTTCTATCTCATCCATTGCAGGGAATTCCTGTTCGATAAGTGCTAGAGGTATTTCTTCATCAGCTGGACTTGTTAACAGAATGGCAATACTCCTTTCTCCATCCCTGCCAGCACGACCGATTTCCTGAAGATACGATTCCATATTACCCGGATAATGAAAGTGAATCACATATCTAACATTCGGTTTATTCACGCCCATTCCGAAAGCATTTGTACAGCAAATTAATTGAATTTGGTCATTAAGAAATTGCTGTTGTATGAGTATTCTTTCATTCGCTTCCATCCCACCATGATAATAAGACACTCCATCTATTCCATTATCCTTTAAGAACGAACTAATATGCTCTGTCCACTTCCTACTGGAGAAATAAATGATTCCTGGTCCTTGCAGTGTATGGATCCACTCCAGAAGTTTATTTTTCTTTTCCTCAATGTTGCCGAGCTTATCAACATGAATCGCAATATTAGGTCGATCGATTGAATGTAAATGAAACGAAACATCTTCGAGCTCTAATGAAGCGACAATATCGTGTAAGACGTTAGTTGTGGCGGTAGCAGTTAATGCGAGCACTGGGGGGGTACTTAGTTGTGTAATTACCTCACAAAGCTTTAAATAATCTGTCCTAAACTCATGTCCCCATTGAGATATACAATGCGCTTCATCAATAACAAATAGTGAGATTTTAATCTTTTGTAGTTGTTTCATCAAGAAAGGACTCTGCAGAATCTCTGGAGATACAAAGATATATTTATACCTTCCAAGGGAATGAAGTGTAGTCATGCGCTCTTCATAACTCAAGAAACTGTTGATGGCAATAACCCTTTTCTCACCTATCATTTGTAGTTGCTGTACTTGATCCTCCATTAGTGATAATAATGGAGAAACGATTACTACACTTCCTTCTACTACATAGCCTGGAAGGGTGTAGCAAAGTGACTTCCCTGCCCCTGTTGGCAGCATGGCAACAACATTCCTTTTCTCAATAACTGCTTCAATAATTTCTTTTTGACCTTCTCGAAAGGTGGTAAAACCAAACTGTATGAATAATAGTTGTTCAAGTTGCATATATACCACCTACTTTCGTCAACACTAATCGAATTTCAAAATAACTAACAGGAATCGTCAAATTATCCTTAATCAATTTAAGCTGGTTTGTCCTCAACTTCATAATGCACTCTTCAATTTGCGCATACGTATTTTTCGTGATATAGGGAGTTATATCAAAATATTCATCAGCTAAAGCGATTTCCACAATATGGTCCTCGATTGTATTTTTCTTTAACTGACGTATGATCGCAATCTCTTCAATGCTGTAACCTTGATTCAATATCTCTCGTGTTTTTTCAGTTGATCGAGTAATCGATAATGTATTCGTTTTATTTCCGTTTATCCTAGATAACAATGGATACTTATTTTTCTCTACTTCTGTTAAAGCTAATAGATGATGAATCGTTGATGTGAACAATATCATGATTTCAGCTACACTTAACGAAAAGTGTTCACTCACTTGGTCATTCGTACTTCCTATGCGCTTATGGCCAGTCAACTTTGAAACAAATATACTTGCCCTTAATTCATCTACTTGTTCTAACATATCCTCTAGCTCATTATATAAATTTTGAGCAAGCTCATTTCTCGTGAGGGACACAGAATTGATAAACGCTTTTACCCATTGTAGCTGATTTATGTCTTTTGAAATGGGAATATAACGCACCTCATGGTTCATAAGATTGGACAGTACTTGAACAAGAAGTGATAATCTTCCCCAGAAATTAGAAGTCTCTTGTGAGTATTTCCATCCGTTAAGTGAAGAAGGAAGTGAAAAAGCAGTCAGTAGCTCTTTCCCCCTCTCTGTGATGATAAAGCTGTTTTCTGCGTTATGTTCTATGGCATGTTTCTTCATAAGTATGGATATTTGTACATCAAGTTCATTTCTATTCAGTAAAGGAAAAACACCAAACAACTGAAATAGTTGATACAGCTTTGCATCCTGAATCGTTTGTGCAGATCTTTTTCCTTTTAGGAGATGATAAATCGAGGAGATACTTCGCTCTCCTTTTAATTTATTTATACAGTATAAAATAACTAACGGAAAGTAGTTCACTTGAATACTCCTTTTCATGTTCTACTCTACATTTTAACAAATTTTGAACACGATAGGTTAGTTTAGAAATAGTCCCTATGGGTATTAATATAGAGAAAACCCTTATATGATAAGCATTCTCAATGAGTTTATTGTTGAAAAGTTGGCCAAACAGTTTTACAATAATGAGTGTGGAAATAAAAACTATCTAAATTCACTTTATATACACTTATGTAATTTAGATGGGTCACCAATACTAGGTATCCTAGCATAAACTAATGTGTAATAATTTTCAGGAGGTTTTTTTGATGGCAAAGTATACTATCGTAGATAAGGAAACATGTATCGCATGTGGAGCATGTGGAGCAGCAGCACCAGATATTTATGATTATGATGATGAAGGCATTGCATTCGTAACATTAGACGATAATGCTGGTATCGTTGAAATTCCGGATGTTTTAGTTGAAGATATGATGGATGCATTTGAAGGTTGTCCAACAGACTCAATTAAAGTTGCAGATGAGCCATTTGATGGTGACGCTTTAAAGTTTGAATAGAATACTTTAATCTTTAATAAAGACCTCTGTAAAATCAGAGGTTTTTTTATTTTGGCTGTTTTCGTATAATATTTTTTTGCATAAAAATCCTGATTTTTACTTAAGTATTTAGTTACTACTATACATATTGAGAGTTGCTCTTTTCTAAACCAACCTCAATTAGTTTCTGAAACTAGTTGTACACCCAATAATTGTACTAAATGCAACAAAGTCTTAGAAAAGAGCCTTTATTTTACTCATAACCTACGACAAATAGCGCCTTGTCAATCGGACAGGCGCTTGAACATCTTCGTATATATTTGCATTTGGTCATAACGTCATTACGGTTTTGTACGATCTAACACTAAAAGTTGATTTGGAATGATATTGTCACTTTCTAAACTATTTAACTCTCTTATTTTTCAATTGATATACCGGTTTCGGATTCAATTTTTTTGAGTGTATCACCTGGTTGGACAACATACACATTTTCCTGGTTTGTATAAATAATGAGCTTTTGGCCTGTTTGAATGATATCTGATTGTAATTGATTCCATTCTTTTATGGACTCAATTGGTACATGTAATTGATTCGCTATTCCCCATAGTGTCATATTTTCTTCTACTATAAGTAAAACTTCATCATTACTATTCTCTTCTATCTCTTCCTTTTTCTCATCATCTTCTTGTTGTTGTTCACTAGCAACGATGACAGAACTTGAAAGTAATTTATCAGTTGAATCATCCATCAATTTCAAGTCAGAGACTTTTTGTTCCATGTATATTTTCTCTAGAGCAGCCAGTTTCACTTCCTGTTTCTTTTCAGCGAGTACATTTTCTTCTTGATCTTCGCCGATAAATACCGATACATCGAGAGCATGAAGTGGATCGACAGCGTTCGTCTTTTTAATATTCCATTCTCCATGATGAACTTCAAAATGCAAGTGAGCACCTCTTGATCTACCCGTATTACCGACTTCTCCAATCATTTGACCTTTCGTTACCATGTCACCTTCATTTACTAGACGCTTGTTTAAATGGGCATACACTGTCTCAAATCCATTTAGATGCATGACAAAAATAACATGTCCATATGATGATGAATAATAAGACTTCGTTACGGTACCCTCATCAACTGAAAATGTAGGAGTACCAGTCGGTGCGGCAACATCTATCCCATCATGTTTCCCATGTCTTGACCCAAAATGATCACTAATCTCTCCTTCTTCAATTGGCCATACCCATTCTTTTGTTTCTGTTAATCTATGTTCAGAAGTTGATTCTGCTTTAACTGTTTTCACACTTAAAAACATACACGCAATACAAAATCCCATAATTAGCACAATTAGTAGACGTCTTGTTAAATCTAGCATCGTTGTCCTCCTCTATCGTTATCGTTATAACTTATGAGGACATGCAAAAGAGTAGAACAAAAAAATAATAGAGACCGAAGTCTCTATTTCAGACTGCCAGGCGAACGCTCGCTTTCTTCGTTACTCACCTTGCTCCGGCGCTCATTACCGACTATGGTAACTCCGCTCCTCACAAGGCTTCGTGCCTCGAAAGCAAACGTTTTCAACCAGTCTGAGGGGCTAGTATTCTTTTCTAGTTCTCACTATTATCTATAATGTGAAATAGAGACCGAAGTCTCTATTAATTGTTTATATCACCCATTAAATTTGGTGCAATTGGCACTTTTATTTCTTGTGGATTGCCGTTTTTATCTTGAAGTATATATTCACCAATTTGTTCTGCTGTATTTGTAAATTTAACAGTCGTATATCCGAATTCTTTTGCGGTTAATAATATGGCTTTAATCATTAAGTCGTTTTGGATTGTGTTATCAATGACTTTTGTAAAGTTAACTGTAACTGTTTTATCATTTTCTACTACATTATTAATTAATCCTTGTTCTATTGACGGTTCAATCTGAAATTCTGACTGACTCATTAGTTGTAATGCTTCCTCGAAACTAGAACTGGATGATAATGTAGGAACTAAGAACACTTTATTAGTAGGAGAACGGTGAATTACATACCCCTTCATTTGAATTTGCAATTCAATGGGTCCTACAGTTCCTCCTGACAAAGCATCTTCAACTTGACTGCCATCCTCATGAACTACTTGAGCTTTTTGATAGCCTAACCATCTTAATGTTTCTATTATCGGTCCTGCAATATCCTGTCCAGGGGAGCTTATAGTTAGATTATTAGGGACGATTACTTTGACTTCATTTTCATTAATCTGTTCAAATCTAAATTCCTTAATTATGTTTAATACCCCATATTCACCTTCTGGAAATTCAGAAATAATATTTTGTAGCATCTCCATTTTTGTATTCTCATTATTAGTGAGTATAAAACTAATTGGAAATGCAATTTGCACTTGTTCATCTTTGACTCCTACTGTTATCACTGTTTGGTTCGTTTCAATTTCATTGACTAGGGAAACACCCTGTTCCTCCACAGTCATCATCATACCTTGACCTTCTGTATCATCGCTTTTTAATGATGTAGATTCTCCGCTTTCTGCAATTTTTGCATTCATTCGGCTTTCCGATTGAGGATTTTCTTTATCTGAAACAGCTTCTTCTTGTTGTGATGTCTCATGGTTTACTCCACTACCAAGGTTTTGAAAATTCATATTAGAACTTATTAAGAAAATGAGGAATATAGCCGCAACGGCTGCAACGCTTGGGAGTACCCATGTTTTCTGTTTCTTTGTAGAAATTACTTCATCTTCTTGTAAGCGTGTTTGAATTTTTCGATAGAGTTCTTCTGGACTTTGTCGGTCGGATACTTTTGGCATATTTTGCAGAAGTTCTTCTAGTTCCTTATCGTTCCACTCTGATTTTTTCATCTGTACTCCCCTCCTTTGCCATTTGTTCCTCCATATGTGTTTTAAGTTGTTTTAGTGCTCTATGTTGTGTTGTCTTCACTTTACTTTCTGTCCACCCTAATGCTTCGGCAGTTTCTGTTATGGAGAGCGATTGCATGTACCTCAATAAAATAACTGCTCTTTGATCTACAGTGACTTGATCTAGACACTGATACATGTGCTTTATTTCTTCATTCTGTAATGTAATCTCTTCAGGTAAGGGTTGTTGGTCCTTTACTTGTGCTGAAGACCAATCAAACGTCTCTATTAAACGTTGCTTCCATCCCTTTTGTTTACGAAAATGGTCAATCGCAACATGTCGTGCAATGGAAAAGAGCCATGTTTTTTCACTACTTTTCCCCTCAAATCGATCATAGGCTTTTAGCACTTTAATATACACCTCTTGTACTAAATCCTCGGCTTGTTCACGATTTCGGACCATGTAGTATAGGAACTGAAATAAATCTTGATGATACTTATCATAAAGCTCCTGAAATACGGTGTTCATACCTTACCCTCCCCGTACAATTAATTAGTCGTTATGTATTAATAAAAGTTACAATATAAGTAAAAATATATATGATGTCTCATTAATTGTAGCACTTGTCATGAATTTATGACTATAAGATTCTATCGTTGCGTAAATTTTACATATAAAAAGGTTAAGAACCTTATAGGATTCTTAACCTTCTTTTATTAATCCTTACTATGAATGTTTTCGCATAGTTTGTTTTTCCATGTTTAAGCCAGCATTGTATTTCTATTAATGAGATTATGTTTCTTTATAGTTAATAAAGCAAGCCATATTTCTTCTTAAACCTGGTTAATATCTTAAACCACGAGTCGCCGAATAATAATAGAAAAAATACGTTTGAAGCAGCATGCATCGTATCAAACAGTGCACTCGCAGCAAAGTAAGTCAAAAATGTATCCTTATCTAAAGTAATTCCTGACCCAGTAGCCGTTAGCAATCCCCAAAAATTCATAATCCAACCAAATATGAATCCCCAGCTTATGGCGAATAGTATTTTACCCCATTTGTATTTTGATAAAGAGGTGTTGCGAAGTAAACCTGCAGTTAGCCCCACAAGTCCCCATGCTGCCATTTGCCATGGAGTCCAAGGCCCTTGACCTAAAATCATATTAGAGGCAAGTGCAGCCACTAAACCTATGATAAATCCACTTTCGGCACCAAATACTAAACCTGACATCATAATGATAAATGTTGTAGGTTGTACACTAGGAATGCTTGCAAATGGGATCCTCGCAACAGAAGCAATGGCAGCTAAAATGGCCAACAATACAATTTCACGTGCTTCTAATGGTCGCTGTTCGAAGCGTACGAGTACCAATAGAATGGTAGATAGAATAAATCCAAAACTTATCCACAAATAATGATCCTCTAACTTTAGAGCCAGACCCAGAAATATTAGAACAAGTAAGAATAAAATCAGACTTACTCCGTTTTTAATGTGCATGCTAACATTGCCTCCTCAAGTGTGACAATCTGGTTATCATTATGATTACGAAGTAATCTTTGAATCATGGTCGTATAAAAAAAGTTCCCTTTAAAGAATTCCTTGGGAGTTTCTTCAGACGTTATTTGACCTTCAAACACCATCCCACACCTTGTAGCATATTTCGCTGCAAACTCCACATCATGGGTTGAGAACAGAATTGTTATTTTATCTTTTGTTAATTTTGTTAATATACTAGCTAATCTTTCTTTAGAAATAGCATCCAAGCCTTTTGTAGGTTCATCTAAGATTAGAAATTCTGGTTCTCTTATAAGTAGACAGACTAATGCAGCTTTCTGTAATTCTCCTCCACTTAAATCGTATGGATGCTTTTTCAGTAATGGGAGAACATCAAGCTCCTCTAGCAGTATCGTAAGTTTTTCATTATTTGTACAATTAAACTGCTTCATCGTTTCTAGGATTTCATCTTCTACTGTATCATGAATGAAGAACGGTTTAAGATTTTGAGGTAAATAACCTACCTTTTTTACAAATCCTAAGTCCTCTTTGTAAGTAAGCGCCTTTCCTTCTAAAAATACTTTTCCGTAATTTGGTTTAAGTATTCCTGCTAATAATTTTAAAAGTGTAGATTTACCAGTCCCGTTTCCACCAAGCAGTGCATATAGCTCCCCTTTATTAATTGATAGATTCAGTTCCTTTAAAACGGAGTTACCCTTCGTATACTCATAATAAATATTCTTCACGTCCACATGTTTTTTTCTTATATCTGTAATCGGCTTCTCAGCATTATTCTGATTGAAGGTTAATTCTTTGATCCAAAGTCTACCTTCCTTTACATTTAAAGGTAACGAGTCTAGCTCCTTATTAATAGGTAATGATAATGCTGCTGTAGGTATACTTGGTATAAATGACTGATTAGTAGATCTCCATAGTCTTCTAAGAACTTGCTTAGGGTGTCCCTGTTCCGAGATTCTTCCCTTTTCCATCAGAACAACTTTGTCTGCTAATGAACATACTTCATCTAAACGGTGTTCAGCAAGAATTATAGTCATTCCAAACTCTTCATTTAAATGAACCAAAATATTTATAAATTCTTTTGCGCTTACAGGATCAAGTTGAGCAGTAGGTTCATCTAATAGCAATACTTTAGGTTGCATTAACAATACGGATGCTAAGTTGACCATTTGTTTCTGCCCCCCTGAAAGTTCGTGAGTTTTTTTATGAATAAGAGATTCAATACCAAAAAAATGAACCATCTCAGCCACTTTATTTCTCATTTCGTTCGTTTTCATTCCCAAGTTTTCAAGCCCGAATACTAATTCATGAATAACTTCGTCAGCAACCACCTGATTCTCAGGATCTTGAAATACGTATCCGATATGAGAGGAATCAGAACCTTCTAATGTAACTCCGTCAATAGTAATCTCTCCTGAACTTTTTCCATGTGGTGTAATATCTTTTTTAATTGAACGCAATAACGTACTCTTTCCACTTCCAGAAGGGCCAAATAAAACGACAAATTCACCGTGTTCTATTGAAAGATTGTTTTCTACTAGGGCTGGTTTCTCTTCATCTGGATACGTAAAGGAAAGGTTGTTTATTTTGATATACGCCACGATACGTAGCCTCCTATTTTTAATAAAATTGGAATCCCAATTAATATGCTGTATAAGAATAGTATGATTCCTTCATTATAACTTAGTGAAAATGACTCCATTACAGGATAAACTGTAAAATGTCCGAACCCCTTAACTCGAGCAATAATAACAAATAGTAATAATATGAAAATCATAAACGTTAGAAACAGATCCTTTTTCTTAAAGGAAAAATGATTATAGCTTGATCTTGAGCGAGTACCATAACCACGGGCATTCATTGAATCAGCAGTTTGGATAGCTTCTTCCAGTGAGAAGGTGGTTAATACTTGAACAATCAACAATCCACTCGATACTTTTTCCTTCCATTTCCCCTTTTTAACAGATATTCCTTTACTTTTTTGAATATGGGAAATTTCCTCTAACCTTCTTCTCATTAATGGAATAAATCGAAGTGTTAACATGAGTAATATAGAAAACTTAGGAAGAGTCTTTGAAAATAAATATAGAAGTTTGTTAGGGGTCATAATTTCGTTGTAATTGACAAATATCATGGTAATTCCTATTAAAGAAAATGCTGTCATAAAACCGTAAATTAAAGCTTCTAATGTTACCCGATGGTCAAATATCACCAATAATACATGAAGTCCTCTCTCATTGAAGAGAGGATTCATGAGAAAAATAATTGCTCCTGTTGTAAAAATAAAAACTATCCATTTTCGGAGTGCTTGACCGCGATCCTGTATAATGTTGAGTAAAACAATTAGAATCGTACCAATTATAATAAACACTGGATGCATACAGAGCGTAAAAGCTGTTAAAGAACAAGCATAATAAAAAAATAGTACAAAGGGATGAAAGCGGTCAAAGCTGTAATACATGTTTATTCCTCCGTGTAATCTTCCTTGTAAATCCATTCGATATGGTCACCATTTTTCACTTGAATTGCATCGGCACTTCTATCTAATGTTACACCATTTAAACGGCACGTCCATCCACTTTTTTGACCATAGTCAAATTCATAAATATTGTGAATTCCTTCTACGTATGCAAGTGAACCTTTTCCAGAATAATCTACTGTAATTCCTTTATTTTTGGCTACTAAAAGTAAGATATCTAGTATTGTTGCTCCTTCTTTTACTTCTACTGCTGTCTTACCTACAATAGTACCAACATTAGATGGTCCTTTAATCACCGTTGAAACACTTAACAAGTTTTCAGGTTGTTTTTCAACTGGTGGTGTTACTGGTTTTTCTTCCTTTTTCTCTTCTACTTTTGGTGTTTGTGCAGCTGGTGAAGAAGTTACTGCTTTCTTCTCACTACTTGTTTTAGCTGATGAGTTATTAGCAGGCTTAGTAGAATCCTGATTAGTTTTGGTTGTATTTGTATTTTGTTTAGTTGTATTGCTCTCTGAAGTCTGAGTTGATTCTTCAGATGGTTCATTTGAATCTTCTGATGTGTTTGATTCTACAGGAGTAGCAGTGTCTTTCTTGTCCTGCTCACTGATCTCTTCATTTTCTTTAACTTCTATCGTATTTTCCTTTGGTGAAGCATCTTTTGTTTCCTCTTGATTATTGTTACAACCACTAATAACGGCTATTAATATTGTAAAGAGAATGATTGTAAGTAGTCTTATATGGTTTCTCATTTCATATTCCCCCTAAACTTCCTTTTTGCATTCACAATGTACCGTTGTGGTGCATTTCGGAGATTGTTAAATGGATAGCAAATAGTTACTGTCAAAAGCACTGTAGGATAGGTAGATTTAATAATCTGTTCGATTATCAACTTCACCATTTCTTCAATAACGTAAGTAAACGTTCTTCCTGCATTTCAACCTTTAACTTATCACCTATTTTTAATTCCCCTAATCTTTTAAAAACAGTATCACGCTTACCTGATCATACGATTTGACCCTCTCCATTTGGCAAGGAGTTATCATAAGGACCCACACCCTTTTTCCAGGTATCCTCAGCCATTCCTTTTATAATAGGTAATATTTCATTGATCGTAGGCAGTTTAAGTATACCAATAACATCTTGATCTTGTAGAGTGAATCTCTATCAGTAGTATCATTAACAACTGTGAACTCTTCTCTTTGTACAAATTCTTTAACTTGTTAAAGCTACAGACTGTTTATGAGTAGTATCAAAATACTGGAAGCAGCCACTATGATAAAAAAGAGCCCTCCTGTAATAAACAAGAGGGATGATTTAATTTTCATCGTTTAGGCATTATTTCTTCGATTCACAAAATGTATCACTAGACCTAGAAAAAGTAGAAGTACACCGGCTAGCAAATAAGTATAAGAATTTGTTGCTGTATTTGGAAGCTTCTTACCAGTTTCATTAATGGTATTCGATTTATTACCGGCTGTATCATCCTTTGTAGTAGGTTGTTCTAAAGGTGAAGTGGGTTGTTCTACTGGTGAAGTAGGATTTTCTCCAGGCAAAGTCCCATCATCAGTTTCTGGATTTTCTCCATTAATTTGCAGATTATATAGGGATCCTTTTCCTTGTAAGAATAACTGATAAGCTACCAAGCCCTGAACTCCTTGAGCAGTTGAAAAAGAATCACTAGTATCTCCACCTTGCCAATCAAATCCACCATCAGAGTTTTGGAATGATAGTAAGTAAGAAATTAGATTGTCTACATTACTTGTAGCCTGTGTACTTACATTATTTGCAGTTGCTTGGTCCATTGTAAATGAAGCACCTGCAGAATCAATTCCTAATGCAGATAAACCAATAACAATTTGTGCTGCAGTAGAACTATTATTAATCTTTCCCGCTTTATATTGTGTAGACAAATAGCTTACAGCATTTTCAATTGGTTCTTTTACATTAGGTTGTTCATTGTAATGAGCTAGTGCAGATAATACCATTCCCGTTGTATCTAAATCACTTGTACTACTACCGTCCCATGACCATCCACCATCTGTATTTTGGTTTTCAATTAGATGATTAACAAGCTTCTCTCGTGTCCATTTTGCAGATTGTGGAACTTCAAAGTTCGCACTGTCTAAAGCTATAAGTCCATATGCTACACCATTTAGTCCTTGCTTTGTTAAGTCGCCATTATAAATTGCTTCAATTAGATTGTAGCCTTCAATATTTAATGGGTTTCCTCCTGCAGCTAAAATTCCAAGAGTATACCTTTGTGTATCTGTAGCTTTGTTGAACTTACCTTGCTTCTCTTTAATTACTTTTTTTATATTCTCTAAATAGCTAGCTGGAATTGTCTTACCTGCTTGTCTTAAGGAAATAGCTTCCCACTCGCCAAGATTGTTGGCAAGAATATAGCTAGTTACGGAATCTACACTATTTTGAACCTCTTCTAGAGAAACTGGCTTTAGCTCACCAGTAGGTGGAGTAGTAGGAGAACCCTCATCTTCTTTATCTTCTCCAGGTGATTCCCATGACTCATAATTAAAACTTACTTTGTCACCGGGCTTTAGTTCATAACCCTCTGCCCCTACAGATGCCATTTCACCATTCACATAGAATGCCCAATAGTAAGTACCCTCTGCTTTTAGGCCATCAATAGAGGTAATCATCTTTCCATATTCAGTATCAGTTGTTTCTACAATTTTATTTCCTAATCCAACCTGTAATAAATCTAGAGCAGTTGGATTATCTATAAATGATAAATAATTATTATCCGTAATGATTCCTTTGTCTTGATTCCCTTCAACTTTAAGTGATACAGGACTGCCTAAAGCTACATTCCAATCAACATAATGAAAACTTAAGTCGTCACCTTCCTGCACTTTATATTCTAGTGCACCAATAGGAGCAGCTACTCCATCAATATAAAATGCCCAGTAAAAAGGGTCTTCTGCTTTTAATCCATTTATGCCAGTAAGCATTTTTCCCATTGAAGTATCAGATAGCTCAACATTTTCTGCTCCGACAATACTAACTAATGCATCATAGGCAGTCATATTTTCTTGATATACAAATTCTGTCTCATTAAGTGAAGCACCCGAGCTTTCTGAACCCAGAATCGTAATCGTTTCTTTCACATCGTTAGCAAATGCAAGAGGCTGATATACCCCAAAAACTAAAGTAAAAGCAAGTAAAAATGATAACAATCTCTTAAACTTAATTTTCATCCTTCTCTCTCCCTTAACCTTTTCAATCTAAAAAACTGCATAAAAAAAATCCTCAAACGAGGATATTCTGTCAAGATTTTTTAGAAAATGGCGTACGCCTTCCTAATTTTTCTTAACACCTTCCTATCCGCGTAGGTTTTTTTGGTGCAGAAAAACAGGCAGGTTTCCTGACTCTTGGTCATTGCTTCCTATGTCTTCCCATCTTATCAGACAGTGACATTCTATAGGTTGCTCCCAATTACAGTGGCGGGACCGTGTTGGATTTTCACCAAACTTCCCTTTTAAGTTAAGAATCTAGTAAGATCACTTAACACCTGTTTTATGCCTATTCATTTTTTTATGACATAGTAATTATAACCCTTATGAGAAATACTGTCATCAATAGAGTTAAAAAAATGTAAAAAATTGTTCTTTAATGGTTCTGTTGCTACAGATATTACAAAGTCATCTTTACTATCTCAATTCATACAATGACAAACTCTAAAAAAGAGAAAAAGACTGCCCAAATGATTAGAGCAGTCTGATTTTTTACGTAATAATGTTCCTTATGAAACAAGAATTCTCGGCACAAACAGTGAAATTCTCCCTATTTTCGAGGTAAAAAGAAAGAAAATGTCGTACCTTCGTTTATTTTGCTATGAACTGAAATTGTACCTTGATGTGCTTCAATGATATTTTTAACAATTGATAGACCTAACCCTGTACCTGACTTCCCTCTTGTCCTTGCCTTATCTGCTTTGTAAAATCGTTCAAATACAAAAGGCAGGTCCTCATTTGGAATTCCAGATCCCGAATCGTAAACATCTACCTTCATTCCATCTTCTAGAATTTGTACGTTTACCCCAACCTCACCAGAAGGCTCAGTATGCCTTATTGCATTATCAATTAAATTCGTAAACACTTGTTCCATTCGGTCCACGTCAAATGTAAAGGTTCCGCTGCAATTTGTGCAATGATTCGTTAAAGAGATTGATTTTTCTTTCGCTAATCCTTGAAACTTACGGACGACTCTGTCTACAAAGTCTTGAAGTTGTACATTTTCTTCTTGTAATTGAATATGTCCTGCTTCTATTCTAGCCATATCGAGAAGCTCGTTGACAAGTCTTCCCATTCTTAACGACTCTTCATAGATAACGCCGGCAATTTCTTTTTTCTCCTCTTCACTCTCTGCAATATCATCTATAATTGCTTCACTATACCCTTGCAGCATTGAGATAGGTGTTCTGAGTTCATGTGATACATTTGCAATGAAGTCTTTCCTTAACTTATCGAGACGACGTTCCTCCGTCATATCTCGTATTACAGCAACCGCACCTCGAATTTGAGAGCCATTATACAAAGGACTCATCACAATTACCCAAGTCCTTCCTTGAAATGTAATCTCTATCGATTGTTCACTCTCAAATGATACGACTCTATTAAATAATTCTTTTAGTTCAGGTGGTATGTTATCTTCCATTCCTTGTTCATAGTACCAAGCCTGTAAAAACCTTTCAGCTGGTGGATTGGATACTTGCACGATTCCACTTCGATTTAATGTAATTACTCCGTCTGCCATACTGCTTAAAATACTGAATAGTTGTTCTTTTTCCTGTCGTAAGGCATCAAGATTTAACTTCAGTTGCTTTCCCATTTTATTAAAGGCTGTTGCTAGCTCTCCAATTTCATCTCGTGACATAATTGGAAGTCTCGTTTCAAATCTACCTTTCGCCATTTGAAAAGCAGCTTCACGCATTTTAATTAATGGCAGTGTAATTCTTGATGAAAGGAAAAAGGCAAAAAAGGTCGTTAAAACAAAGGCGATAAACGCAGCCAAAAAGATTAACTGCGTTGTTTTCTCAGTTGTTTTTTGAATCACATTCAGTGATTGGTAAAGGTAGACAGCACCAACTTTATCTGTTTTGGATTCAAATGGTACGCCAACAATCATCACTTCCTCATTCGTTGATTCCTCAGCTTCTGAAAGTAAGGTGTTGGAAGCCTTTTTTATGACAACTTGACTATTTGTTATTACTTTTGAGAGTTCCTTATCTTCCTTAATTGCTGTCAATGGAAGGTCAGGTAACTCCTCTTCGTTCGATGAGTACCAATAATGTTCTTCATCTTCTACGATAAGAACTTTCGTTAATGGATCAATTACTTCCCATGCAATAGAGCGGGCAAGTTCTTGATTTTCATGTTCTTCAAGAATGAAGGCAATTTTGCTCGCAATTTGCTCTAAATCATCTTCAGCTTCGTTCACATGATACTGCTCGAAAAACTGTAATAACATCATGGTTAAGATTGTAAGAACGAATGACACTAGAACTAATATGGTCATCCAGAGTTTTCCTACAACACTGTTCCAGAGTTTCATTCCCCTACAACCTCAAATTTATATCCTACACCCCAAACGGTTATAATCATTTTTGCAGCAGTTTCAGATACTTTATTTAATTTCTCTCTTAATCTCTTCACGTGTGTATCAACGGTTCTCAGGTCACCAAAAAATTCATAATGCCATACTTCCTTCAATAACTGTTCACGGTCGAATACCTTGTCTGGTGATTTCGCTAAAAAGTATAACAATTCATATTCTTTTGGCGTTAAACTAACTTCTCTTCCGTCAGCCGTCACACGGTGGGCATCATTATCAATCGTTAGATGAGGAAATACTAAAACGTCAACTGATGATTTATCATTTTGAACAAAGTGCGACTTTGAGGATCTTCTCAATAAAGCCTTTACACGTAATACTACTTCTCGTGGACTGAAAGGTTTTACAATATAATCATCTGTCCCTACCTCAAAACCTTGTACTCGATTGACTTCTTCTCCCTTTGCTGTCAGCATAATGACAGGTGTCGCTTTCTTTTCTCTCAGTTCTTTACATACCTCAATGCCGTCTTTACCTGGCATCATCACATCTAATAGAATTAAATCATATTCTTTTTCAAATGCCTTTTCCAAAGCCTCAATACCATCTTCTGCTTCTTCAACCTTGTAGCCTTCTCTTTCAAGGTACATTTTCAATAATCTTCTAATACGGTCCTCATCGTCTACAACTAAAATCGTTACGTCTTGACTCATTTACATACACCTCTTTTATACTTTTTCAAAAAAAGCCTTCACATTAAAATGAAGGCTTCTTATGTTCTTCTCTTAAATTGATGTCTGCTTATGCGTAAGAGTGCAATCCTGCTATAACAAGATTAACTACTACTAAGTTAAACATGATGATTGCAAAACCAAGCGTTGCAAGCCAAGCAGATTTCTCACCGTGCCAGCCTTGTGAAAGTCGTAAATGCAAGAACGCTGCATAGAATAACCATGTAATGAGTGCCCATACTTCCTTCGGATCCCATCCCCAGAAGCGAGTCCATGCAATTTGCGCCCAAATCATAGCAAAGATTAATGCCCCTAACGTGAAAATTGGAAAGCCTATTGCTACAGATCGATAAGTGATTTCATCAGCAAGCTGTGGATTCACATTTTTCAGCAAAGGCTGAATCGCTGCAGATAGACGCTTTCTTAATATAAGTCGGATTAACCCGTATAATACTAAACCAGATAGAATGGACCAAATAAGTGTATTCAACTTTTTAGGAGCTTCTTCACCCTTCATCCACTTTGGAGCATCCATAATCGGTTGCATGGCATCTGATGTAATTTCATCACCACCAGCTGGTCCAACAATCGGAGGCATATTATACACTAACTCAATTTCTTGTTTAAGGTTCGGATCTTCCCAATTAAACTTCACTTCATAATCTGCAATTGAAAAGCCGACTGTAACAGCAATAAAACCAATAACACTTAAAATACTGTATAAAACAGCCTCTAGACCAAACGTACGTAAACTTGCTTTTGTTTGGTCTACTACTCTTATAAGATAGATCAACCCAGAAGCAAAGCTGACAGCTAAAACTGCCTCACCTAATGCAGCAGTTGTTACGTGTATGTGTAACCAATCGCTTTGTAGCGCCGGAATCAATGGAGCTACATCACGAGGAAACATACTAGCATACGCAATGATCAATATAGCAACAGGAAGAGTAAATAACCCTAATACACTGCTCTTATAAATAAAATAAATAAAGATAAATGCTAATACTAAAGCCATTCCGAAAAACGTTGTGAATTCAAATAGATTACTAACTGGAGCATGTCCAGAAGCAATCCATCTCGTAATGAAATATCCCAGTTGTGAAAGAAATCCGATAATAGTTATAGTAATACCGATTTTACTCCACTTATTTATGCGTGTTTCACTTTGCTTATCTCGAATTGCTCCACCGAAGAAGAAGGTAGCAACTAAATATAATACAAAGGATACATATAGTAAATTACTACTAAGTGCAACCACGATATGGCTCCCCCTTTATACTTTTGTCTCAGATTGATCAATAGGTACTTGAAGCTCAGTACCACTTACAATCCATTCTAACTCTTTTTTCACACCATACCAATTTTTATTGGTATGTGCTGCGATCCATATTTCATTTTCTACTTGTTTTATCCAAATACGACGATGGTTCCAATACATCCCTTGTATAACACCTATCATAAAGATGGCACCACCAATTCCTAATATCCAGAGAGTATGGTCTTTACGTACTGTCAGACCTGAAACATTTTGAGTTTCAATTCCTGCAAACTGAATTTTGTACTGATTTTCCCCAAGTGGTTCACTATTTTCCCTAATCGCAACAAAACTAACTTCTCCTTTTGGAGTATCAGGTGTAAACATCTTAAAGAAGAAAGCTGGATTATTCGGAACTTTAGATTTTGAAGCAGGTGCTCCTTGCTCGTCAAAATAAAAATCCGAAAAATAGCTTAAAACTTCTACACGATATCCATTACCTAAATCATATTCATTTTGTGGATTAAATAAATCGACTGTAAATGTTCCAAAGCCTGTTTCACTTGCTTTATTCACTAAATTGAAGCTCATCGTTCTTAATTCATTTAACTTGTAATCTACTTGATAAAGCGCAAAACCTTCATACTTCAATGGCTCATTGACACGAATAGGGTGTGATTTCACTTCTTTTAACTGTGGTTCTTCTCCTGGAACAAACTCACCTTGTCGTTCATATAGAATAGAATCAGTTTGATAGTTTTTCGCAACAGAGCCTGTTCGTTCTAGTGCCTCATTGAAAACTTCTGCATCCTTCTCTTTATCGTATAATTCTAAAATAAAGGCTTCACTCTTTAAGTAATACAAACCGTCAGTACCTGGGATTTCTTTAGTTTCGCCTTCTCTAATCCATAGAACTTCATCTGTATACATTGCTGGAACGGCACGAAGCATTGCCCCAATTAAAAAAATGATGAGTCCGATATGGTTAACGTATGGACCCCATCTGGAAAATCTGTTTTTCTCAGCAAGGATGTGTCCCTCTTCCTTACGAACTTTGTATCTGCGTTTTATCAAATTTGCCTCGACAGCAGCAAGATCCTGACTCGTGTTTTGACTAGATGATGTGCCAAATAGCTTTTGTCGCTTCATGAATCCTTCATGACGAACCACACCTTGTTTTTTCAAAGCACGATATAGTGGAACAACTCGGTCAATGGAACAAATAACTAACGAGATTCCAATACTTGCTACTAGCAGTAAGTACCACCACGAAGCATACAAATCATGAAAACCTAGTAAATAATATACCTTTCCCGTCCAACCATATGTTGCTTCATAATACTCAGAAGGACTAACTGTTGGAGGTATGTACATATGTTGAGGGTAAATTGTCCCTAGTGCAGAAGCTATAAGTGTGAGGACAATTAACCAAACTCCGACTTTTACAGAAGAAAAGAAGTTCCATATCTTATCAATAATGGATTTCTTATAAACTTGTGAACGTCTTGCACTTCCGTCATAGCGCATATCAACAAGTTTCTCATCCGTAATATTTCCTATAGGCTTACCACACGATTCACATAGTACGGTTCCATTTGGATTAATATGACCACACTCACATTTAACGTCTTTCATTGTTTCACCTACTTGTATCTATGGTTTGATCATATTCATATAATCGTGAACCATTTTTTCTGTCATTGAACCTGTAATGATCTTAACTACTTCTCCATCTTTGTTAATCAAATACGTTGTTGGAATTGGTCCGACACCATAAGCATTCATTACTTGCAGTCCTTTATCAACCGGCAGTGGGAATGTTAACCCGTGTCTGTCTGCAAATCGTTGGATAACGAGTGGAGGCTCATCCATATTTAATGCGATGACTTCAACACCTTGATCTTTAAAGTACTTATATTGATTTTCCATGTATGGCATTTCCGCTTCACACGGCTTACAATATGTACCCCAAAAGTTAAGGAAAACTCCCTTGCCTCTATAATCTTCTAACTCAAATTTATTCCCTTCAAGATCTTGGAGAATAAAGTTTGGCGCTGTCGAACCTACACGAACTGTCTCTCTTTCAGTGAAGAAATTAATATATAACGTATAGATTAAAGCTCCCGCCAGAAGCAGTAAAATACTCGTACGTAGCCAAAGTCTCTTTTGTTTCATAAGCTCTCTCTCCTTGTTTGGTGGAAGAAAAGAACAGTATATTTCACCATTCCTATAGTCATACCCTATTATTATAGCATCCTAACTGGATGCTACAAAAATAAGAATATGAATCTTATGTGACATTCTTAGTCGTCATTTCAAAAATTATTTACTAGCTTGAGATTGTGCACGAAGCTGTTTTACTTCATGTGGAGTCAATTCTCTTGATTCACCTGGCTTCAGTCCATGAACAGTTAAAAAGCCATAACGTTCACGTTTTAGCTTCATTACCGGACAACCTATTGCCTCAAACATCCTTCTTACTTGTCTGTTTCGTCCTTCGTGAATAATTATTTGAATAATTGATGTATTTTTCTTTTTATCTAACGATATTAATTTCGTTTTCGCCGGTGCTGTCATTCCATCCTCAAGACGTATTCCTCTATCTAGCTGTTTTAATTGCTCTCTCGTTGGAATTCCTTTCACTTTCGCAATATACACCTTATCCACTTCATGTTTTGGGTGCATAAGTAGATTCGCAAATTCACCATCGTTTGTTAATAAAAGTACACCAGAAGTATCATAATCCAATCGTCCAACTGGATAGATCCGTTCTTTGATTAATGGGAAGAAGTCTGTTACAACCTTTCTACCCTTATCATCTGATACAGCTGATATGACACCTGTTGGCTTATATAATAAGAAATATACTGGCTCTTCTCTTTCTAGAGGAATACCATTTACTTCAATCTTGTTATTAGAAGAAACTTTGGTCCCAAGTTCTTTAATTACCTTTCCATCCACTGTCACTCTTCCTTCAAGTATAAGCTCTTCAGCTTTTCTTCTAGATGCTACACCTGCTTGCGCAATTACCTTTTGTAAACGTTCCATTTCTTTTTCACCTCACACTACATATTATCTTGTCCACTGTTAATACACAAGAATCAGATTTTGGACATCAGAAAAACTCGGCTAGAACCAAGCCTTAGGGCGATGGCAATTACCTTACTTTTACTTTACTTATGCTTATCATAAGCATGGATAGAAATAATCATAAATTAAGGCTCTGTTAAACCTCGTTGTTGATTTCGTCCAGGGCACTCGCCCGATACTGCAGGAGTCTCGCATCCTTTCATTTCAATCAACCTGCTAATTATCAACACTGTTCTTTAACACAGGCTAAATTAAAAAAACCCGTGAGAAATTCACGGGCTTGATTACACACTATATTAAGCAAACACTAACGTACAAACAACAATTGCTGCAATTATTCCAACTAAGTCAGCAAGCAGACCAATCTTCAAAGCATCGCCCATTTTCTTAATACCCACTGCCCCAAAATAAACAGTTAACACATAAAATGTAGTGTCTGTGCTACCTTGAAGAGTAGATGCTAAACGTCCAATAAAAGAATCCGGTCCATATGTGCTGATAATGTCACTTGTCATACCCAAGGCAGCAGTTCCAGAGATTGGACGGATAAGTGCTAAAGGTACAATGTCGACCGGGATCCCAATCATTTCAAAGAATGGCTTAATTAATCCGGTAAAAAACTCCATTGCTCCAGATGCACGAAAGATGGAGATTGCTACTAGCATACCGACTAAATACGGAATAATTGAGACTGCAATCGTGATTCCTTCTTTTCCGCCCTCAACAAAGCTCTCATAAGTAGGTACTTTCTTGACAGTTCCATACACGAGCACAAAGCCAATAATGATAGGGATTAACCATAACGAAATCGTTGAGATAATAGTCATTTACGATTAGCCCCTTTCTTTGTTCTCTTATTATAATAGTATCGATCGATCATCACAGCCCCAATTGTTGACAGGAATGTCGCAATTAGTGTTGTGCCAACAATTTCTGTTGGACTGGCAGAATCATATTGCATTCGAATGGCGATTACCGTTGTAGGAATAAGCGTCAGACTAGATGTATTAATGGCCAAGAATGTAATCATAGACCGACTCGCAGAATCCTTCCCACCGTTTAATTCCTTTAACTGTTCCATTGCTTTAATCCCCATCGGTGTTGCGGCATTACCTAATCCAAACATGTTGGCAATCATATTCGACAAAATATACCCCATCGCAGGATGGTCGTTTGGCACTTCAGGAAACAATCTACTTACAATTGGTCTAAATAATTTAGCAAGAGCTTCTAATAACCCTGCACTTTGTGCAATTCTCATTAGGCCAAGCCAAAAAACTAGAATACTTATCAGTCCGATACAAATCGTAACAGCTTCCGCCGCACCAGTAAAGACAGCCTCATTTACTTGTTTCATCGTTCCGTTGATCATGGCAAATAGGATTCCAATAACGGCTAAACCAACCCAAATGATATTAACCATTGCTTGCTAAACCAAGGAACGTAAAGAATAGGTTTTTAAATAAGTCTAAGAACGATTTCTTCGGTGGAGGCATCTCCTCTGTTTCAAAGAATATGGACTGCTCGCCAATAACGGAGTCACCTAAATAAATAAATGTTTTCCCCACTGGTACTGGAATATCTTCTGGAGACTTCCATGTTTCTTTTGCTTTTAACAAGTTAATCTTCACTTTAATTTTACTCTCTTCACCTTTTAATACTGGATACGAGAATTCATGATTGTAATACACTTTATTTTTATAAAAAGGGTCCTTTATTTTTGAAATAACGCCTTTATCCAATACTTTTACGAGTTCGTAGTTTTTAAACGTATAATCAAACATAGCAATATGATCGTTCCAGTCACTTGGAGCATTTAATGTAACTGCGATTAGATTCATACCATCTTTAGAAGCTGTTGATACCAACGTACGTTTTGCACGCTTTGTATATCCTGTTTTTCCACCAGTGGAATACTTATACATTCCTGTTACTAGCTTGTTTTTGTTTTTCCAAACGCGATCCCATTTTCCTTCTGGATGAGGAGCACGGTGTACCTTCGTTCCTGAAATTTCTTCGTAATCTTTATTGAGCATCGCGTATCTTGTCAAAATTGCCATATCATAGGCAGTTGAGTAGTGATCCTCATGTGTATCAAGACCGTGGGGATTTCGAAAGTTAGTATTTTTCATCCCTATTTCCTCAGCCTTTTGATTCATCATATAAGCAAAGCCTTCTACACTTCCACCAACATGTTCGGCAATGGCAACTGCTGAATCATTTCCTGAACGCAGCATTAATCCATATACTAAGTCACGCAGTTTAATTTTCTCACCAGCAACTAAATACAAAGAAGATCCTTCAGTACCTTCCGCATTTTGACTTACTGTAACAGTCTCATCCAACTTTCCTGACTCAATTGCAAGAATAGCTGTCATGATTTTCGTAATACTGGCTATTCTCCGCTTTTCATGCTCATGTTTTCCTATAATTACTCTCCCTGATTCCTGTTCAATTAGTACTGCAGCACTTGCGCTCACACCTGGTGCTGCCATCGCCTTGTTTGCTGGTAGGATTGAAATCATAATTGTCATAAGCAGTATGTATATGAGCGATGTTTGTATCCTCATTATGTATTCCCCCGCTTCTATTCCATGTTTTGTACATGTTTATGCAAGACATGTCCACTTATGAATGAAAAAAACATTTTCATCCGTTATCTGAAAAAAAAAGCGACATTTTATCTGCCGCTTTAACGATACCATCAGTATGACTTCCACTTTAATTTATATGCTTCTTCAAATCGGGACTCTACCTCATCCCAATTTACGAGGTTCCACCAATTTGTAATATACTTATTTTTGTCTGTTTTATATTGTAGATAATAAGCATGTTCCCAAACATCTAAAACAAGTAACGGGATCGTATCCCATTGAGTCATAAGTTGATGTTTTTCTGTTTGCAAAATTTCTAATCTTTGTGCACGTGGCGCCCAAACTAATAGTGCCCAACCTACTCCTTCAACTTTTTTCGCTGCCTCTGTAAAGTGTTCTTTAAACTGCTGAATGCTGCCAAAGTCCTTTGTAAGTTGCGATGCTAATCTTCCAGTGGGCAGTCCTCCTCCCTTAGGTTTCATCACATTCCAAAAAATCGTGTGTAAATAATGTCCTGATCCGTGAAAAGCTGCCTCTCGTTCCCAATGTTTTAATAGATCATAATTATTTGACATACGTGCTTTTTCCATCATTTTCTCTGCTTTATTTAATCCGTCAACATAGCTTTTGTGATGTGTATCATGATGAAGTCTCATGATTTCTTCAGAAATGAATGGCTCTAATGCGCTGTAAGGATAAGGGAGAGGTGGCAATGTATGTCCACCGATTGGTACTCTCTGATGTGTAGTATTTCTCTCACTTTCTAGATTGAAAAGGCGTTCTGACAAGGAAAAAATATCATTCGCTACTTTTTGAATTTCTGTTGCACCCTCTGGAGTGATTGGTCTATTTGTTACAACCTCATCCAACTTATTTGAAAAGACAGTCAACTCTTGGTGAAGATGTTTTTCATCATCCGTTTTCATGCCACTTCGTTCTACTACTGCAAGAACGTTTGTCACCCATTCACCTACATCATGTAAGTACTTCTCAACTACTAAGATTTCCATCTTATTCCTCCTCTACTTTTATCACGCTTATATCGTATGAAGAGAAAAGATGGTAAGTGCTTTTACCTATTGAACGTCCATACATTTTCTGTAAATGATCATCATATATATTATTGGAAGGAGATGGTTACTACTTGAAAACATACAAAGAATCAGCACTGTTTGAGCTTCAGTTCTGGCTACAGGTGCTCGGCGATCATGGAAGATTTTTGAGTGACTCTTTAGCCCCGAAAGAAAAGGAGCTTATTAATCAAGCAAACTATTTTATTCGTAACTTTGATGATCTCTTAACACGTTCTAAACGAGACGTAACTGACGAAGAACTTGACAGATTACTTCAAGAATCTTACCAATCAAGTTTAGAAATACGGCAATTAAAATTAACAATTATTGAAAAGTTACTACTGAAACAGGTTACCATTTCGTTAACACCGACTTTTATTAACCATATGGTAAATGAAGTGGAAGAGTTTATTAGGTTAGTAAAACACTTCGTTGACAAGAAAGTCCCCCCTGCCATGCATCCTCTCCATCATGACTTAATTTGGCTCATTGATGCAGCAGGTCATGCCGGTGCCATTAATGACCGTCTTGATCATACAGAAAAAGATTTGAAGCATAAGAGTGCAGAGTTTACGAAGCAATTTGAAGATTTTTATTTAAAAGCAATTGAAATGGCTGGTTACCTAAGGACAAATTTAGCTACGTTTCCTGCCTTAGCACGTTTTCATCATCAAATTGATTTAGAAATGACAATCTTTAAAGCCTTTTTACGTGAGATTGAAGAATTAGAGTTAACGAAACAAACACTAAGTATCTTATCTCCGCTAATGGCTGATCATATGGCAAGAGAAGAGTGCTATTATTTAACGAAACTAGCAGAATCAACTGAGGTTGTTCAGGATCCTAATTGTGACCCGACGAAACCAAGAACCAAATCATAATAAAGAGGGATGACAAAAGTGTCATCCCTCTTTTTTCGCGGCGATTGTCTTTATTAATCAAATAAAGACATATAACACTAAATGCAGATAAATAAGGGAACAAATGACCCGTAGCATAAAGTACTCGCCATATTCAAAAAATAACAATCTATTCGAAATCACCCTACTATTAGGACTGCATCATCTTTGTACGATAGTCCGTCTCGTAATATTCTAATTCCTCACGAATACCCTGGAATCGTCCTTCCAGCTTGCGAAATAGATTCACGAATGACTTTGGAGCTTCTTCTTTAAATTTTATCGCATCCTTCCCTGTATAGGCAGAGCGACTATTTTCAAACCATGTATCATTCTTTGGAGAGAAAAATTCTTCAATGCATTGATGATAAATTTTATATAATGTCTGTTCTGCTGCCGACTTTCGGAATGTGGAGTTTCGCAAAATCACAGAGCAAGCATCCAGACCTTCAGAACAAAACACTTCTAAACGACGAAGACCTGACAGCAGCTGTTTATAGTATTCTTCGTTTCCCTCTATTCCCTCTTTTTTCATTGATAATAGAGTTGAGTCGTTTAGATAATCAGAGATTAGGAAGACTGTTTCTTTTAAAAACACTTCGACTTGTTGAACCTGAGTTTGGACGATATCATTCCCCATGTAGTTCTCCTCCCATATACCTAGTTATCAATATGTATGTCTTCTAATTCTGTTCAATGAATAATAGTGGTGAATCTAAATTGTATTTACCTTGTTGCCATACACCTTCTACTAATTCCTTCAATTTTTCTACATTAATAGCAGAGAAATATTGTTCGAACTCCCTTTGATTATTAATATACACTCTCTTTCGATGACGAAAGCTCGGATTTTTAATTAGGCATACAATTGCAACGATGTCTTTAAAAAACACTTCTTGACCTGAAACGGTGAAAATGGGATTTTCTTCGAACGGAGTAAATTGATTAAACACTTCGTCAAAGTATCGAATGTATAACAAATGAAATGTTTTTTCTTCTCCATCTTCAACAAATCTTACCTCTGAACGATTGAAGAAATCTTCAGAGGTGTTAGGTTGAGCTTTTTCAAGCTCATATCCTTTGCATTCTAGAATTTGCATGTTCTCACCCTTTATGTCTATTTTTTACTATCTTACCATATGTCTACGAAATATCATCAAATGCCTCTGCAAATTTCTCAAAAAATAAATCTGCCTCTTCTTGCACATATTCTTCAGATGTATTCTCAGGAAGTGGAGGTAATTCTTCGATTGATTTTAATCCAAAGTAGTCCAGAAATTCCTTTGTTGTTCCATATAAGATAGCTCTTCCCGTACCTTCTACACGTCCAACTTCTCTCACAAGGAGCTTTGATACTAAAGTTTGCAAAGGTCTCTCTGTCTTAACGCCTCGTATTTCTTCGATTTCAGCCCTTGTAATTGGCTGTTTATAAGCCACAATTGCCAAGGTTTCAAGTGCAGCCTGTGATAATGTGTTATGAGTCGGATTCTCCATAAGCTTTTTAAAATAAGGAGCATGCTCCTTTTTTGTGGCTAATTGAAACGTACTTGCAATTTCAATAATTCGAATGCCTCTATCCTTCTTCTCGTATTCTAGCTGCATTTCAGAAATAATATCAACAACTGTATCTGGATGCAGCTCAAGCACCATACACATTTGCTTTATTGTGAGTCCCTCATCACCTGCAGCAAAAAGTAGTCCCTCGATAATTGCTTTCCAATTATTAATATCCATTATGTTCTTCCCCTTTTTAGTAGGCATTTGTTCACGCCTATTTTAATGATAGAAAGATATCTGAGAAGTTATTTTCTTGATCAATCTTAATCGTATTTTTCTTCATCAGCTCTAATAGTGCAAGAAATGTCACCACAATATGTTCCTTATCTTCATAGGGAAACAATTGCAGGAAATTCTTTTTCTCGTTAGGTTTCAGCTGTGTTAATTCGTCAATAATTTGTGTCATTCTGACATCTATTGGTATCTCTTGTCTCGTAATCTTCGTTTGAAGTGGACGTTGTAGTTTTTTACGTCGCAATAGTTTTTGAAGTGCTCCTAACATATCGTATATGTTAACGTCTAATGAAGCGACTTCCTGGGTATCACTATTAAACTCACTTAAATCACTAGGTGGTCTCGTGAACATTTGTCCCCGTTCTTCCTCCAAGCTTTTCAAATCATCAGCTGCTTCTTTATACTTACGGTATTCAATTAAGCGCAGCATTAATTCATCACGAGGGTCATCACCCAATTCCAACTCTAAGTCCTCATCAAAAAGCTCTTCCTCTTGCTTAGGAAGAAGCATTTTACTTTTTATTTCTAATAATGTTGCTGCCATCACTAGGTATTCACTGGCTATGTCTAGCTTTAATTCCTGCATGGCATATATAAATAATAAATATTGTTCTGTTAATTCAGCCATCGGTATGTCATATATATCAATTTCATATCGATTAATTAAATGCAATAAAAGGTCTAACGGACCTTCAAACGCATCCAGTTTCACACTATACTGTTGCACATTCATCCCACCATATTCGTCCTACACTATTAAACTAAGTATATTCCATATTTCGACATAGTCCAATAAAATTTTATTAGAAAAACTTGGTTTACACTGATGTATTGCCCTCTACGGCCACAAATGTATCATAAAACACATCAACAGGGCTGATGCCTATACGATACGATGCCAAATGCATATACTACACTTGTAGTTTACACATATAACGAGGAGGCAACACAAAATGGGCGAAGTCGTTAAAGGAAACGAAGGTTTTGTATTAATCATCGTGCTGTTTATTTTATTAATCATCATCGGATCTGCTTGGTTATAAGAAAAGCGCAAGCGCACTGGTAGCCTCAGGCATAGCAAATGTTCTGAAAAACAATTAAAGGGTGATCTTCCCTTTCATTTTTTTCAGGTTAATTGACCTCAGGCGGGCTAGGCGCTGGAGCTAGACACAGACCCTTGGTAAAAAAATTTATACTTTATTACATTGTAAAAAGGAAACGACGATTTAACACTTTAAAGGAGTGGGGGCCTGTCCCCCACTCCTTTAAAGTGTTAAAGTTTGTTCTTTTTATGATAAACTAATAAGTAAGTTTAATGTAGGATCATGTGACGTAAGGGTGTGATTTGGATGTATCCAAGTGCTTATATTGATTATCTTGTTCACTTTCATGGTGACCGTGATTATTTTGAATGTCATGAGGTATTGGAGGAGTATTGGAAAGAAGATGAACCTGGAATGCGTAAGGATTACTGGGTTGGGTTTATACAAGTAGCTGTATCTTTATATCACCATCGTCGTTCAAACTTTGGTGGTGCACGCAGGATGATGAAAAATGCTTTACAGATTTTTGAAAAAGAAAGAGAAGCTGTACGAAAACTAGGATTAGATGAAATTTCTTTAATAGAGCTTATTCACCATCAACTAACTCAACTGGAAAACAAGGAGCACTACAAAAGCATCAACCTCCCCATTAATGATGAAAAGCTAGTACAACTTTGCATTGATCGTTGTATGGAAAAAGGAATTGTATGGATGAATGACAGTGACTTGAGTAATGAGTTTATCATAAATAAACATAAGCTTCGTGATCGAACTGAAGTCATTGAAGAGCGTAAGCTACAAAAGAAGCGTAAGCAAAGAACGTTTGAGTTGTAATTCAAAAACCAACTAATAGATAAAAAAAAACATGGATACTGTAAGGCATCCATGTTTTTTATCTATTCCTCTATCTTTTCACACTTCTCAAAGAAAGAAGCAGTTTGCTCTGTTGGAACAATTTCTTTATCACCTAATAACTCAACAAGTGCTTTCACCATCTTTTTTCCAATCCCTTGTTGACGATGAGACGGATTCACACATATATGATGGATCTCAACTTTGTTTTCATCTAGAGCGGAAATTCCTATGATCCCGATAATGTCATCTTCTTTCCAAAGAAATAATTGCCAGTTTTCCTCACTTTCATACTGCTTAATCGACTGTTGTAGTTTCTTCAAATCCTTCTCTGTAGGCATGAAAGAAAGAAGTCCCATTGCAATTTTCTCATGATTTTTTTTGTATCGAATTAACATAGTAACCCCTCATTATTAAAATAACTTACTAATGGTAGATGTATCACTTTTTCATTTCTACCATCATCTTGATGTTTTCTATTTGTTCGTCTTCATAGAACACTAGTATAGCTTTTATACTATATAATTAAACATTTTTCAAGTAAAGATTGTAAGTGATCTGGAGAAATCTGGATAATAACTGTTTAAAAGCAGTTAAAGGAATGCTAATATTTCTGGTTGGTTAAAAACTGTTCTGTTCCATAACGTGACTTTTCTGTTATTTAGAAAGAACGAGAAAGATTAGCCATCTCAATTGCAGAAACCGCTGCTTCCCAGCCTTTATTACCAGCTTTTGTACCAGCTCTTTCTATCGCTTGCTCAATTGTGTCAGTTGTGATTACTCCAAAGATAACAGGTACTCCTGTCTGCATTGAAGTTGACGCTACTCCCTTTGCTACTTCACTACATACGAAGTCAAAGTGTGGAGTAGATCCGCGAATAACTGTTCCTAGAGTAATAACTGCATCATATTTCTTAGATTCCGCCATTTTCTTTGCAATAAATGGTATTTCAAAGGCACCAGGTACCCATGCGACTTCTACATCGTCTTCGTTTACGCCATGTCTTTTAAATGCATCTTCTGCACCGCTTAATAATCTGCTCGTAATAAACTCGTTAAAGCGCCCTACAACAACGCCTATTTTTAAACCGGTTCCAACTAAATGTCCTTCGAATACTTTACTCATTTCTAATGTGAGCCCCCCTAATCATCGTAAGTATATATGTTGTATAATACATAACTCTGTATGTTAACGCAATGCACGAAATCGCTTAAAAATGGAGCATATGTCCCAATTTGTCATGCTTTGTCTTCAAATATCTTTCATTTTCTTTCTTCACTGGTAATTGAAGCGCTACCCGCTCTGTCACTTCTAAACCATATCCATTTAACCCGGTGATTTTCCTAGGATTATTTGTCAATAGTCTCATCTTTGAGATACCCAGATCTTTAAGAATTTGGGCCCCAATCCCGTAATCTCTTAAATCTGGTGAAAATCCAAGTTCCTCATTCGCTTCGACCGTATCATAACCTTCATCTTGAAGTTTGTAAGCACGCATTTTATTAATTAGACCTATACCACGCCCTTCTTGACGCATATAAAGAAGAACACCCTTACCTTCTTTCTCAATCTGGGACAACGCTCCATGTAATTGAGCCCCGCAATCACAACGGTACGAACCGAATACATCCCCTGTTAAACATTCAGAATGTACACGAACCAATACTGGCTCATCTTCTGTAAACTCACCTTTTACTAAGGCAACATGCTCTTTCTTATCTATGACACTAGAATAACCAATTGCCTTAAATTCACCATACTCGCTTGGTAAATTCACTTCAATTTCCCGATTAACTAGCTTCTCCTTTTTTCTCCGATAGGAGATTAAGTCTTTAATTGTTATCATCTTCAAATCAAATTCATCAGCAATCTTTCGTAAATCTGGTACACGAGCCATTGTACCGTCTTCCTTAATAATTTCACAAATAACGCCTGCTGGTTCCGAGCTACAAAGTCTGGCTAAATCAACAGCTGCTTCCGTGTGCCCTGCTCTTCTTAATACTCCACCATCCTTTGCGATTAGTGGAAAGATATGACCAGGTCGCTTAAAGTCCCCTGCCTTTGCTTGTGTATCAATAAGACGTTGAATGGTTTCGGAACGTTCAAATGCACTAATACCTGTAGTTGTTGTTTTATAGTCCACACTTACCGTAAATGCCGTTCCGTGTGGATCCGTATTGTGACTTACCATTGGAAGTAGATCAAGTCTTCTAGCATTCTCTTCCGTAATTGGTGCACATACTAAGCCTCTACCATGTTTAATCATGAAGTTAATGACGTCCGGTGTCGTTTTTTCAGCAATCGCAACAAAGTCACCTTCATTTTCTCGATCCTCATCATCACACACAATTACAACATTTCCTTGCATAAGTTCATAAATTGCTTCTTCAATACGATCAAACATTCTTATCACCCTCACTTCTTGTTGGTTCTACATGTAACCGTGCTCTCTTAAAAACCCTTCAGATAAACTGGACTTGTTAGGATTTTCGGTTCTCTTCATAACGAACTGTTCTATATATTTCGCAAGCATATCACACTCAATATTGACAATATCCCCTACACCTTTTAATCCGATGATCGTTTCAGAGGAAGTATGTGGAATTAGGGAAATTTTAAAAGTATGATCCGTTTTTCCAAACACAGTCAAACTAGTACCATCTACACAGATTGAGCCTTTACCGATTACATACCTGCTTAATTCTTCTGAAATCTCAATTTCATAGTAAATCGCATTTGATACTTTTGTTTTTTTACTAATTGTCCCGATACCATCTACATGTCCGGAAACAAAATGACCACCAAACCGCCCATTTGCTGCCATCGCTCGTTCTAAGTTTACTTTTGAGCCTTTACGTAAGTTCTGTAACGAAGTGGAACGAACAGTTTCGGGCATTATATCTACTGAAAATCTTTGCTGTGTAAAAGAAGTAACAGTTAAGCAGACCCCGTTAACTGCAATGCTGTCTCCCAAATGAACATCTGTCAATATTTTATTAGCTTGTAATGTTAATACAATGGCTTCACCTTGCTGCATGATCCGTTCTACTATTCCTATTTCTTCTATGATACCTGTGAACACGAGAGACGCCTCCTTTTTTTATGAGTGGTATGGAACAGCGACTATTTTTATATCTTCACCTAATTGTTCGATTGTTTTATATCGTAATTGTGCTGCATTGTTCATATCTGCAATACCTGTCCCTCCTATAAAACCTGGGGCAAGCTTTCCTCCAATTAATTTTGGGGCTATATATGTAACAACTTGATTAAATGCTTGTTCCTGTAAGAAGCTCCCATTTACTTCAGACCCACCCTCGATGAGAATTGACGTAATTGATCGCTCGCCAAGGTCTTCTAATAGAGATGGTATATGTATTTTCTCACCAGACTGCTGAATGAAAATTATTCCTCTATCGATGTAAGGTGCCATTTGTTCTTCTGTCACTAGAGAATTTACAACGATCCAAGTTGGGCATTCTTTATCATTAACCAATTTTGCATGTAGTGGTGTACGCAAATGATGATCAAGCACTATCCTTATCGGGTGTAAGCCTCCATTTGGCAGCCTCGTTGTTAGGCTTGGATCATCCTTTAACACGGTATTTACTCCCACCAATATAGCATCATGGGAATGACGATATTTATGTACATCTTCTCTTGCTTCCTCACCAGTAATCCATTGACTGCTCCCTGTATGAGAAGCTGTTTTCCCATCAAGAGTGAGAGCTGTTTTTAATGTGACATATGGCTTATTCGTTGAGATAAAATAAAAGAACATTTCATATAGTTCATTTGCTTCCTCTTGCAACACGCCGATAACAACTTCAATACCTGCCTTGCGTATCCGTTCAATACCTTTTCCAGCCACTAAAGGATTGGGGTCAGTCGTTGCAACTACCACACGTGAAACTTTACTATCAATGAGCAGATTCGAACATGGTGGAGTTTTTCCGAAATGACTACACGGTTCTAACGTGACATAAACCGTTGCTCCTTCAACTTCTCCTCCTGCCATTTTTATCGCTTGAACCTCTGCATGACCTTCTCCTGCTTTTAAATGAGCACCCATTCCAATAATTCTTCCATTTTTCACAACAACAGAGCCCACTGGAGGATTTGGTGAAGTTTGCCCCTTCACACTTCTTGCCAGATTTAGCGCAAGCTGCATATACTCTTTGTCAGTCATACTAACCTCCATAAATTTGTATTTACTTTTGTCCACTATAATTAATTGTACACTCAAATCAACTTTTGCTGAAAAATCACCACTATAATCTTACATAGCAAATATATAGACTATTTTCATATAGATAGTTGCTTTGCGTAAAAATTTCAAAAGCGGGATTTTTACCTTGGAACTTCTATACATAAAAAGTTACTCTTTACTAATCCAACCTCCATTTGCTTCTAAAACTGTAAGTTAACCCAGAATATTCTAAGAAGAGCTACAAAGGTTTAGAAAAGAGCCTAAAAGAAAAACCTTAGGAAGAGTTCCTAAGGAGTAAGATGTATCAATAAGAGGTTTTTTGGCAGATCAAATAAACCTCACTTGTATGTAAAAGATGACAAATGAGCATACCAACAGAAAATCATACTACCCTAGTAGTACTACCTCTTATTACGTTCAACATCCTTCTCCCATCCAGACTATACTGTCGGCTTTGGAATTTCACCAAATCAGCGATTTATACGATATAAAAGGCTCACGGGCTTTGGATCAAACAGACCCATCACCGCCGGTAGGGAATTACACCCTGCCCCGAAGGATTACTATTTAATTTTCATCATTATAGCATATACTCTTCCCTTTTTGTCTAGTTATAGTTCTTATCATTCCCAATGAAAAAAAGAGCCGATTGGCTCCTTTACCTTCGTTATTGATTGGGCACGCCAGTTGGACTCACTTGGCGGATGTGTTTGTTTTCTCTATGAGCTTTTTCATTCACTAACGCTTTTTGGTCTACTTGCTCAGACGTTTTCTCATTACGTTTAACCATTTGTATCCCTCCTTTGTTCTGACGTCTAGTGATTAGTTTATACAGTTGTCTTTCATTTAATCAGATCTATTATGCGTACTCTTTTTCATTTACATCTAAAAATGGTATGATAGAACTTGTTTAAATTGATACATAAAAGGAGATGTCGAAATGTCTACAAAAAAAGGGACAATTCATTTACAAAACGGAGAGAAAGTTGAATTTGAACTTTATCCGAATGAAGCACCAGGCACAGTTGCAAACTTTGAAAAACTAACAAACGAAGGTTTCTATAACGGATTAACGTTCCACCGTGTTATTCCTGGCTTCGTCAGCCAAGGTGGTTGTCCGAATGGAACAGGTACTGGTGGCCCAGGTTACACAATAAAATGTGAAACTGAAGGGAATCCACATAAGCATGTAGAGGGATCACTATCTATGGCACATGCTGGTAAAGATACTGGCGGAAGTCAATTTTTCATCGTTCATGATCCTCAACCACACTTGAATGGAGTTCATACTGTTTTCGGTAAAGTGACTTCTGGAATGGAACATGTAAAAGGGATGAGAAATGGCGATGTAATGGAGAAAGTAGAAATTACAGAAGCTTAATTTATAGAATACGTAAAAGAACCGACTATCTAGCATAGTCGGTTCTTACATTTTCTTCCTACTCCTCCTATTTATAGGACACGATTCCTCTATTTTATGGTATAGTAAATTATGGTTTATATTCTGCCCAAAAGCGTGTATATACTGTAAGGGTGGAAAATTTGAAAGGAGAGATTTCCTTGAAAAAGAAGCTTTTTACCGGTCTATTACTTCTATCTCTATTTGTGCTACCTATTACAGCTATGGCCGATGCAGCAGTTGGCGACAAAATTGTAACACTTGGGGAAAATTTAACTGAAGAACAAAAGACCGCAATGCTTAGTGAAATGGAAGCACCTGCAGATGTTCAGGTTGTAACAGTTTCAAATGATGAAGAACACAAATATTTAGGCGAATTCATACCAAAAGGCCAAATTGGTTCTAGAGCTATCTCGTCTTCAGTCATTACGATAGATGAACCAAACTCAGGTTTAAAAGTTAAGACAAATAATATTACATGGGTAACAGATGCAATGTACACGAACGCTCTGATTACAGCAGGTGTAAAGGATGCGACAATTTACATAACTGCTCCATTTGATGTGTCTGGTACAGCCGCTTTAACTGGTTTAATTAAAGCTTATGAATTATCTTCTGACGAAGCAATTCCAGAGGATGTAAAAAAGGTTGCCAATGAAGAGATGGTGAAGACTGCTGAACTGGGTGATAAACTCGGTACAGAAGAAGCCGCTGCACTGATGGCAAAGATTAAAGAAGAAATGGCAAATAACGCACCAAAAACAGACGAAGAACTTCGAGCGATCATTGAAGCAGCTGCTGCTGAGCTGGGTGTAACATTAACAGAACAAGATATTAATAGCTTGATTGCTCTTTTCAACAAAATGAAAGAATTAAATATTGATTGGAATCAAGTTGGTGACCAGTTAAATATTGCAAAAGAAAAACTAACAACGTTTTTACAATCAGAAGAAGGTCAATCTTTCTTAACTAAATTACAAGAGTTCTTAGTTAGTGTCATTGATGCAATAAAATCTTTATTTAGCTAATATAACAGATAACAAAAATAAGAGCCTAGGCTCTTATTTTTGTTTACTTGCTTCTTTTAACGGTATATCCAGCCTTATCAGATCTTCATAACTTTCACGTTTCACTACTAATTCAGACTGACCATCTTCCACAAACACGACTGGTGGACGAGGGATGCGGTTATAATTATTCGCCATCGAATAGCCGTATGCCCCTGTACAGAACACGGCTAAGATATCGTCAGAAGTACTTTTAGGCAAAGGCAAATCCCATATTAACATATCTCCAGATTCACAACATTTCCCTGCTATTGAAACGATTTCTTCATTTTTGTCTCTCATACGATTTGCAATGACAGCTTCATATTTTGCTTCATACAATGCTGGCCTAATATTGTCACTCATTCCACCGTCAACTGCTACATACTTTCGTACATTCGGAACTTCTTTTCTAGAACCGATGGAATATAATGTTGTCCCTGCATCACCAACTAATGATCTTCCGGGCTCGATCCATATCTCAGGCATGGTAAGATTATATTCCTTGACCTTCACATTGACTGCAGACACAATTTCCTCTACATATCGAGAAACAGGAATGGGATCGTCATCAGACGTATACCGAATACCAAAGCCTCCACCTAAATTCACAACGCTAGGAGTGTATTTATATTTTATGTTCCAATTATTAATTTCCTCAAATAACTTTTCTGCAGCCATTACGAAACCTGTTGTTTCAAATATTTGAGAGCCAATGTGTGAGTGAATGCCTAGCAACTCGACAAACTCAAATGTTTGAATTAATTTCAAAGCCTCATCAGCCTGTCCACTTTGTAAATCAAAGCCAAACTTTGAATCTTCCTGTCCGGTTAAAATATAATCATGCGTATGTGCTTCAATCCCCGGTGTAATTCGAATCAGAATTTTTGCTTTTTTCTGTAATTGTCTGCACGTTTCCTCTAGAAGTGTTAACTCATAAAAGTTGTCTACGACGAAGCACCCAATTCCTGCTTGAAGGGCCATTTCAATTTCATGTACACTTTTGTTGTTACCATGAAAATGAATACGCTCGGTAGGGAATCCAGCAGCAACTGCCGTATATAATTCACCTCCAGATACAACATCCAGACTCAATCCTTCTTCTTCTACAAGTTGAAACATTGCTATCGAGGAGAATGCTTTGCTGGCGTAGGCAACCTGTGCCTTAACTCCTAATTTTTCAAAGGTATGAATAAATCCTTGAGCACGTTCCTTTATTAATGCAACATCATAAACATAAAGTGGTGTTCCATATTGTGCTGCCAAATCAACTGTATCCACTCCACCAATTTCAAGGTGTCCCTTTTCATTTACCTTACTCGTCCCATGAAAAAACATTGTCTTCTCTCCTCATATCAATAGTGTCGCCATCTTGTTACTAGTGAATGACCTCGCTCAAATCAAATTCCACTTCCTAAGACAAGGTGCTTCGCTTCGTCTATTTATTTCAAATATCTATTTAAAAGCTAAAAAAACAGTTAATAGCGATTATCGCTATTAACTGTATGAATTATAAAGTTTAGCACTTTACTCCGCTAAACAAACGATATCATATTTAGATAATTCATGCAATACATTAAGCATGCTGCCTTTTTCTGTTCTTAGCATTAACAATGCTTGGTCGATATTTAGAGCCTGGCACAGAAGGTCTGAATATAATTTTCAAAAAGGCTACTGGTTCGAATGGTAAAAATGGCCATAAATAAGGTGTGTTGAGTGATCGGATACTTGCCAGTAATAATACATACAATGTAAACCCTGCAATTAATCCAGGAACATGGAATAGTGCTACTAAAATTAACATAATAAGACGTGCTATTTTATTTGCGATACTCAACTCGTAACTAGGTGTTGTAAATGATCCAATCGCTGCTACAGCAACATATAGGATGACCTCCGGTACAAACAACCCAACATCAATGGCAATTTGTCCAATTAATGCTGCTGCAATTAATCCCATTGCTGTTGATAATGGGGTTGGAGTATGAATCGCAGCCATTCTTAAAAATTCTATACCAAAATCAGCCAAGAAGATTTGAACAATGATTGGAATATTCGTTTTCTCATTTGGTCCTATAAAGCTTATAGGCTCAGGTAAGAGATGTGGTTCAAGTACGAATAAAAGCCATAGTGGTAATAGGAATAAAGATGATAATATACCAAGAAAACGTACCCATCTGACAAATGTCCCGACAGAAGGTGCTTGACGATATTCCTCCGCATGTTGAACATGATGAAACATTGTTGTCGGTGTAATGATTACACTTGGTGACGTATCAACCATAATAATGACATGTCCTTCTAATAAATGGGCAGCAGCTACGTCAGGCCTTTCAGTATATCGAACTAAGGGATAGGGATTATAGCCTTGCTTAACAACAAACTCTTCTATTGTTTTATCAGCCATCGTTAAGCCGTCAGTTTCGATATTTTGGATCTCTTTTTTAATAATACTAACCAAATCTGGGTCTGCTACATCCTCGATGTAAGAAACACATACATCTGTCTTGGAACGTTCACCAACCTTAATTATTTCATTCCTCAATCTTTCATCCCTGATTCTTCTTCTAGTTAACGCTGTATTAACGATTAAATTTTCGGTATAACCATCCCTTGCTCCTCTAATGACCTTTTCAGTATCTGGCTCCTGTGGTGATCTCCCTGGATAACTTCTTAAATCTACAACTAAAGCTTTAGATTCACCTTCTACTAAGAAAACAACTAAACCCGATAATACCTGGTCCACTACTTCATCGAGATTACGAATAACCTCAACTTGTTGATGATTTATTCTGTTTTCAATGATTCCGATTGCATTACCATTTGCTTTTTCCTTATCATTTAAATCGACTAGTTCTCTTAAAATGTCCACTATAAATTGTGAGTCAACTAGACCACTTAAAAAAAGCATGTTAATGTTCGTTTCTAATATTTTGAATTTCCGTATTCCGACATCAAAACTTACACCGAACCCTACACGGTCTTTTAGATATTGTTCATTAACTGCAAGCTTTGGAGAGATCGGCTCATTACTCTTTGATTTCTCACTCATTTAAGTCCATTCCTTTCTAGGATAATCTCAACTGCCTTCATTGTAATTGGGCATCCTTTTGAAATATCATCTTTCCCTGCCATCTTCCCAATGTCCCCTATCCCAATAATTAGTGGTACATTTAATTGATCCAGGCAATAAACGGTGTCCCCGTTTATTCTGCCAACTTCTAGCTCTTGTAGTCCATTTTTGTCAATACCAAACTCTGTTAATTCCCCAAAACGATCAATACTGACATCTACTTTTGACCATTCATCTTGATGAGAATTAGAGGCTACAGCAATAACACCCAGTACATCTATTTGCTTGTGATTGGCAACATATATTAAGGCTCGTTCTCCCGCACCCTCCCCGATATAGCCACAGTCATCAAATAATACGAAAACAGGATCATATGGAGTTTGCAAGATGAGGTTAACAAGTTTGTTTCCTTTTAGCAGGGAGGGATTGCCTTGTGATTGCGAAATGCAGCGCCCACCAATTTTTGTTGCTGCATGTTGAACTGCTCTCAATGCATATTCATCACCATCTGTTACAAGAATAACCTTCCTTCTTTTCTCCATACTCATTATCCTTTCGGCTTAAAAATTAGGGCAATAATAAAAGAGAATAATATAGCAGAAGAGATACCTGCACTTGTCAGCTCAAATATTCCCATTCCTATACCCACAAATCCATGCTCATCTGCCTTTTCCATTGCTCCATGAAGCAAGGAATGACCAAAGCTTGTAATCGGCACCGTAGCACCTGCCCCGGCAAATTCAATCAACTTATCATAGATTCCAAATCCATCTAAAACAGCTCCCGTTACGACGAAGATGCTCATGACATGAGCAGGCGTTAGTTTTGCAAAATCTAAAAGTAATTGACCTATAATACATATAGCTCCACCGACTAGGAATGCAGTGATATATTCCATCAATACTCACCTTCTTGGTTTGCTTCAAAAACAACACCATGAGCAATGGTCGGTATTGTTTCCTTTTGCTGAATCATAATCGGATTTAATAATGCACCCGTCGCAACAACTAAAATCCGTTTATACTTACCCTTTATTATTTGTTCCAATAAGTAGGAATAGGTCACCACAGCTGAGCATCCGCACCCACTCCCACCAGCAAACACTTCTTGGTCTGGTGAAAACACCATTAATCCACAATCATTATGAACAGCAGAAATGTCAATATCATCTTCTAACAGCAATTCTCTAAGAATTGGAGAACCCACTGAGGATAAATCCCCTGTTACGATTAAATCGTAATCCTCTGGAGTTCGATTCAAATCCTGCAGGTGTTGTCTTATCGTATCTGCTGCTGCTGGCGCCATCGCAGATCCCATATCATTTGGATTCGCCACTCCGTAATCCATGACTTTGCCAATGGTCGCACTTGTAATTTTGATTGGACTATTTTTTTTTGAAACCATAATAGCTCCTGCCCCTGTAACAGTGAAAGTTGCGGTATCCGGTTTCTGTCCCCCATATTCTGTAGGGTTTCTAAATTGACGTTCTGCCGTTGCATTATGGCTGCTAGTTGCAGCCACTACTCGATGAGCAAATCCCGCATCTACTAAAGCTGAACCGACGGCCAGCGTTTCCATGGAAGTTGAGCATGCTCCAAACATACATAAAAACGGTATTTGCTGTGTTCTTGCAACGTAATTACTCGTTACATTTTGGTTAAGTAAATCTCCTGCTAGAAGCAAATCAATGTCTTCTTTTGTTGCATCCACTTTTGATAAACATAAATCTATTGAATCATTCATTAACCGCCTTTCAGCAAGTTCCCAATTTTCTTCTCCACAATATAAGTCATTATAGGATTTATCATAATAGGAACTTAAAGGTCCTTTTGATTCCATTGGACCTACTGCTGTGCCTGTGGATTGAACAAAAATGTCATCTTGAAATAACCATGTTTGTCTCCCAGCTAGCTTCATACTCTTCCCTCCAGATCACGTTTATAGAAAAACGAATCGAATGATATATCTAATAATGCCGACAACATAAGCAGATACAACTCCAAATACGATGACATTTCCAGCTAATTTGAACATGTTTGTAGCAATACCTAACACAATTCCTTCACTGCGATGTTCCAATGCTGCACTTGTCATAGAGTTAGCGAATCCTGTTACAGGAACAGCTGAACCTGCTCCTGCAAACTGCCCAATTTTATCGTAAATTCCTAAACCAGTTAATAGAGATGACAGGAGTATTAATGTAGCAACCGTTGGATTGCCTGCACTTTGTTCAGTAAAGTCAAAAACGTTAATAAAAAAGTTTTGAATCACTTGACCTAACGTACAAATCAATCCTCCGACTATGAATGCCTTGATGCAGTTGGAAATATAAGGTGTTTGTGGTTGAAAAGCTTTTATTTGCTTTACGTAATTTTTTTTCATTGAAGTTCTCTTACCCAGAGCGGCTCTCTCCTTTCTATAAATCCACAAAATATACCCAATGGTAGAGTGAACCAACGATTTTGCCTATAACGAATGCCATCAGTAAAATGATAATCCGGTCATAAATACCCATACGTTTTGAAAGGATTGGAAAAACATTTAACACTTCTGTTAACGCAGCAGCCAACATCCCTACAAATATCCCGTACATTGCTCCTAGAGGGATTAGGAAGTAGGGTGACATAAAGAAACTAAAGTCTCTTAAGCTTAAGATTCCTCCGATAATCGCTCCTCCAACAATCCCCCACTCATATCCTTGAATATAGGCTTGTGTTTTGGTAAGTTGCGTTAGTCTTGGTATGATTCCTAATACTGATAAAAAGGCAACGATTCCTGCCCCAACAGCCAGCCCACCTGCTAAACCGATAAATATAACGAGGAGATAATTAATCACCATCGTGTAATTTCTTCGTGCTTTCTTTGTTTTCTTTCAACATTACATAGCGGTCTAAATCTTGTTGATAGTTAAACATCTCTACCTCAAGTGGACTGGGTTCTTCATTAATTCGCTTCTTAAATAAATGGTTAAAAAACAAAATCATACCTAAGCCTAAACCAAATGAATAAGGAATTTGCAGTAATAATGGTTTCTCATTGTGTTTACCTGTGATGATAAAATAAATTCGTTGATGAACCTCTCTCATGCTGACATCTTCATGAAAGTTCATAATGGTAAGTGCTGCACCGATAAAGAGTAGTAACCAGACACCAATAAAATACACAAGGGAAAATTTCCGTTTTCTGTATTCGATTTCAACAATAGCCTGTGTTGGACCGATTGACTGGATATCAATTGTAGGATAAGCAGAAAGAATCTTATCAATAACTGTCATCACATCAATCACAACAATATTCTTGTCACTCATATTCACATGATAAATGACCGTATTTTCAATTTTTTCTTTTAACGATTCACTTGAAATAATCTGCGCAAGATTTCCGATGGTTACGGTGTGATTTGGTTTAACTAAGATCTTATGGCGCATTCTAATATATAAAGTTTCTTCCATCGTTCTCACATCCTACACAAGAATTTCCTTGTAGATGTTAGTATGCTTGTTAACGGATTCCCTAATTCTAAAATGGAGAAGACTCCATTAATTACCAAGCACTTTAACACTTTAAAGGATTTGGGGTCAGTCCCCCACTCCTTTAAAGTGTTAAAGCGTTCAATACAAAAAAACCGAATGAGTTAGACACCCATTCGATCTTTCATTTGTTGCAATATTTTCTTCTCGAGGCGTGATACCTGAACTTGTGATATCCCTAAGCGCGCCGCGACTTCTGATTGTGTCTGGTCTTTATAATACCGTAAGAATACAATCAATCTTTCGCGGTCATCCAGGTCTCTAATCGCTTCTTTCAGTGCGATTTTGTCGAACCAACCTGTCTCGGTTTCGTCTGCAATCTGGTCTAACAGTGTGATTGGGTCTCCATCATTTTCATACACCGTTTCATGTATTGATGATGGGGCACGACTTGCTTCTTGGGCGAGTACAACATCTTCTGGAGTAATTTCTAATTTCTCTGCAATTTCGTGTATCGTTGGAACTCTTCCAAGTATTTTTGATAATTCGTCTTTTGCCTTTCTAATTTTGTTTCCTGTTTCTTTTAATGATCGACTCACCTTCACCGTTCCATCATCACGGATAAATCGTTGGATTTCTCCGATAATCATCGGTACGGCATAGGTTGAGAACTTCACATCAAACGTAAGATCGAATTTATCAACTGATTTTAGGAGACCAATGCAGCCAATTTGGAATAAATCATCAGGCTCATACCCTCTATTTAAGAATCGTTGAACCACTGACCAGACTAAACGCATGTTTTTTTGAATGATCAAGTCCCTTGCTGCCTGCTCACCAGTTTGACTACGCTTAATTAATTCTTTTACCTCATGATCTTTTAAGTATGTCTCTTTCTTCTCTTTCTTGACCTCCACATCCATACACCATTCTCCCTTAATTACAAAGCGCTTTGTTGTTCGTTAAATGCTTAGTTAGACGGATGGTAGTTCCTCTCGTTTCATGAGAATCAATATCAAAATCATCCATAAAGTTCTCCATAATCGTAAAGCCCATTCCAGAACGCTCAAGCTCTGGCTTTGTTGTAAATAATGGCTGACGAGCTTCTTCAACATCTAAAATTCCAATACCTTCATCTCGGATTGTAATTTGTACTGTATTTTCATCCAGTACCACTGAGATATAAACGATCCCTTTTGGATCATTTTCATATCCATGAATAATCGCATTCGTTACTGCTTCTGAAACAACTGTTTTAATCTCAGTTAGCTCATCCATAGTCGGATCAAGTTGAGTAATAAAAGCAGCTACCGTAACACGAGCAAATGATTCATTTTGGCTAAGGGCAGAAAATTGAATGTGCATTTCGTTTCTCATGTTAGGCCACCCCCAATGTTTGGAGTGCAAATTGTTCGCTTTCTTCCAAACGAATGATTTTAAATAAACCTGACATGTCAAACAATCTTTTTACTGCTGGTGAGATTGAACAAACAACCATCTCTCCACCTGTATTTTTAATTTGCTTGTAGCGTCCTAAAATAACACCCAAACCAGAACTGTCCATAAATGAAAGGTGTTCTAGATTTAATATAATGTGATTAATTGAATTCTTCTCTATTGAATCGGTAACTCTTGTACGTAAATCTTCCGCTGTATGATGATCTAACTCTCCTACAAGACGGATGCATAGCACATTGTGTTTCACTTCTAAGTCGATGGAAAGACTCACTACCTATTCCTCCTTAATTTAAGCTAGTGAGTCAATTTCTATAAAAGATTTCAAATTCCTTCCCACCTGACAAAACTAGTGCTAATTCGCCTAAATTAGTCAACATATTAGGAAGTTTTCGTGAATAAACCGACAGTACGTTTAAATAATTGCCACCACGATGCCAACTCAACATCATTGGCTGCGACAAGTTTACTATCAATAATGACCTTATCATCCTTTTTTAATAACAACTGTCCAATCTCGTCTCCTTTTTTAACAGGAGCCTTAACATGATCTTTTAGTACGATTTCTTGTGTAACATCGTCCACTGCTTCACCTTTTTTCGTTAAGATCGAAATACTCTCAGATGTAACAGCATCAACAGACTTTGTTGCTCCCTTGCTAATTTTCACCTTTGATACAATTGCAGAACGCTCCAGCATTGGGTGTGTTTTGTATTGACTAAATGCATAATCTAGCATCTTCGTTACTTGTGCGTTACGATCTTTCGGTGTAGAAGCACCCATTACAACTGCAATAACACGCATATTATCCTTTTTCGCTGTTGCAGTTAAGCAATATTTCGCTTCACTCGTATAACCTGTCTTCAGTCCATCTACTCCAGGATAAAACTTTACTAAGCGGTTTGTATTAACTAGCCAAAACTTTTTGTCAGTACCTTCACGCAAATAATCTTCATATAGGCTAGTAAACTTTGTGATTAACTCGTATTTTAATAGTTCTTTCGCCATTAATGACATATCATGAGCTGTACTGTAATGATCTTTTGCAGGAAGACCAGTAGGGTTTACGAAATGTGTGTCCTTTAATTCAAGCTCTTTTACCTTTTCATTCATCATCTTCACGAAGTTTTCCTCAGATCCTGCAATTCTTTCAGCCATAGCAACGGAAGCATCGTTACCAGATGCGATTGCAATTCCTTTTAGCATTTGCTCCACTGTCATTTCCTCACCAGGTTCTAGGAAAATTTGAGAGCCTCCCATGGATGCGGCATATTCACTTGTACGGACTTTTTCATCAAGCATTAAGTTTCCTTTATCAATTGCCTCCATTATCAGGATCATTGTCATAATCTTTGTCATACTTGCTGGTGGAAGCTTTTCCTTACTATTTTTATCATATAGAACTGTTCCAGTGTCTCGTTCAATCAAGATAGCAGATTTTGCATCCGCAGCCAAATTTAATTCTGATTCTTCAGCCATTGCAAAAGTGGGTAAAAACAATGATAACGCAATAGACATGTATACAATACGGTGTAAAAGTTTTTTCATCATTACAGAAACCCTCCATTCTTTATACCTGTCATTATTTTCAAAAGAGATGACATTTATACAAGAATTTTGGAAGTATATCCAAATTTTTCATTAGAAACTATTCACATGGGGAAGTTATTGAGGGAGAAATAAAAAAACTGGGGAAATTTCCCCAGTTTATGAAGTAATGGTTGTATAAATTAGCGTTGGTGCTTCTACCAATGCATCAGAAAGTGAAATGGATTGATAAATTCTGTTCATAATTTCTTCTACATTTTCTGAGTTACTATGAATCGTCACAAGCGAGTCACCTTTAGTAACAGCATCCCCGACTTTTTTATTCAGTACTAATCCTACTGCTAAATCAATAGTCGATTCCTTTGTTGCTCTTCCAGCCCCTAAAATCATGGCAGCCGTACCAATTTCATCTGCAATAATTTCTGAAACATATCCATCCTTTTGAGCCGGAACTTCAATGATATAGCTTGCTTGAGGAAGCTTCTCAGGATTATCTACTACCGATGCATCACCGCCCTGATTAGCAAGGAAGGTTTTAAACGTTTCCAATGCTTCTCCGTTATTCATCACATCTACTAACTTTTGTCTTGCTTCTTCAAGAGAAGATGCTTCATTAGCCAGATAAACCATGTAACTTCCAAGTGTTAAGCACAGCTCTTCTAAATCCTTGGGACCTTTACCCTGCAATGTATCAATTGCTTCTTTTACTTCTAATGAGTTTCCGATCGCTAGTCCTAAAGGTTGACTCATATCAGAGATAACCGCCATTGTCTTACGTCCCACATTGTTACCAATCTCAACCATTGCTTTTGCCAGTTGCTTTGAACCTTCTAGGTCTTTCATAAAAGCTCCTGCACCTGTTTTTACATCTAGTACAATTGCATCTGCTCCAGCCGCAATTTTCTTACTCATAATGGAGCTGGCAATAAGTGGAATTGCATTTACAGTTGCCGTTACATCTCGCAATGCATATAGCTTCTTATCAGCAGGAGTTAAGTTTCCACTTTGACCGATAATTGCAATTTTATGTTCGTTTACTAAATCAACAAATTGATTACTCGAGATTTCAACTGTAAAACCATCTACAGCTTCTAATTTATCAATCGTTCCACCAGTATGTCCTAATCCACGGCCAGACATTTTGGCTACTGGAACACCAACTGCTGCAACTAAGGGTCCTAATACTAAGGTTGTTGTATCACCAACTCCTCCAGTACTATGCTTATCTACCTTAATACCCTCGATCATCGATAAATCAATTTGATCACCTGATTCCACCATTGCCATTGTTAGGTAAGCACGCTCTTCAGGTGACATATCTTGAAAGTAAATCGCCATTGAAAAGGCACTCATTTGATAATCTGGTATTTCTCCATTTGTATATCCTTGTATGACGAAATGAATCTCTTCTTTTGTAAGAGCTTCTCCGTCTCTCTTCTTTTCAATAATATCAACCATTCTCATTAGTCAAGCACCTCATCTTATGACAAATTAAACAACTGCTAAAAATTCTTTCACTAAGCTTATGAATTTAGGTTTTGCGGAGTTAGCTACTTCTACAACCTGTTCATGTGTTAATGGCTCTAGTTCTTCACCGATTGCCATATCTGTTACACATGATATTCCTAATACTTTTAATCCCATATGACTCGCTACTATAACTTCAGGTACTGTTGACATCCCAACTGTATCGGCACCCAGGTTACGAAGCATAATTAGTTCAGCTGGCGTCATGTATGTTGGCCCTGTTACCCCAGCATATACTCCTTGTTGAACCTTAATGTTTAACGATTGTGCGACTTCCTTTGCCTTTGTTAAATATTCAGGTGTATATGCACGGCTCATATCCGGGAAACGAGGACCGAAGTTCGCTTCATTTGGTCCAATTAAAGGATTGGCTCCTGTCATATTTAAATGATCATCTATTAACATTAAGTCACCAGGTGCAAATTCACTATTCATTCCACCACATGCATTTGTGACAACGATTGAATGAACATCGAGCCCCTTCATGACACGAACCGGGAATGTAACTTCTTGCATAGAGTAGCCTTCATAATAATGAAATCTACCTTGCATTGCAATCACTGTTTTACCTAATAGTTTACCGATTACTAATTTCCCGGCATGTCCTTCAACCGTTGAGACTGGAAAGTTCGGGATATTTTCATACTCAATTTTGACAGCATCTTCAATTTCATTAGCAAGTTCCCCAAGTCCAGAACCTAATATGAGCCCAAATTCTGGTTTAATCTTTGTTTGACTTACAATATAATCAACCGCTTCTCTCATCTTCCCATATATGTTATCCACTATTTGTTTCCTCCGATCTCCTTCACTGTTCCCTTTACTAGTGATAAGAAACTCGTCTTTACCATTTCCGTCGTTTCCATTACTTCATCATGCGTTAGTGGTTGATCTAATATCCCTGCAGCCATATTCGAAATACATGAGATACCTAATACCTTTAAACCTGCATGACGCGCAACGATTACTTCTGGAACAGTAGACATACCAACGGCATCTCCACCAAGTGTACGAATCATGCGTACCTCAGCTGGAGTTTCATAAGAAGGACCAGTGTTCCCCACATATATTCCCTCTTGCAGAGAAATTCCTAAGCCTGATGCCACCTCTTTTGCTTTTGCACGTAATGAAGGGCAATAAGCAGCCGACATATCCGGGAAACGAACACCAAATTCAGCGTTATTCGGACCAATTAATGGATTTTGTCCCATATTATTAATATGATCAGTAATTAACATTAAATCACCTGCTTTAAATGAAGTATTAACTCCACCAGCAGCATTTGTAACAATTACTGTTTCTACTCCAATTTCCTTCATAACTCGTACAGGGAATGTAACCTTATCTAATCCATAGCCTTCATAGAAATGAAATCTCCCTTGCATTGCAACAACTTGTACTCCCTCTAATTCCCCAATCACTAGTTGTCCTGCATGTCCCTCTACAGTTGAAACAGGGAATTCAGGTATTTCATGATACGGCAAGGTTGTTGGGTTTTGAATTTCTTCAGCTAAAACCCCAAGACCTGATCCTAAGATTAACCCTATTTTAGGCTCGGAATTTAATTTTTCTTTAATATAAGAAGCAGCACGTTCAATTTGCATTTTGTCCATGATTACATCCCCCTATTTCAATTCATTCAAAAAGCTAGTTCCATGACTTGGTAGTTTCACTTTAAAATTATCTGCAATCGTCGCACCTATATCAGCAAATGTTGATCGGATGGACAATTCTTTTCCACCCGAGAAGGATGGACTATATACAAGTAACGGCACATATTCACGTGTATGGTCCGTACCGTGATGAACAGGGTCATTACCGTGGTCAGCAGTGATAATTAACAAATCGTCGTTCTTCAACTTGTTAAGCACTTCGGGTAACCTGGCATCGTATTCTTCTAGTGCTACCCCGTATCCATCCGGATCTCTTCTGTGTCCAAATAGTGCATCAAAATCCACTAAGTTTAGGAAACTTAAGCCTGTAAAATCCATTGCTAATGTTTCATTTAACTTATCCATACCATCCATGTTGGATTTTGTACGGAGTGTATTTGTCACACCTTCATTGTCATAAATGTCAGAGATTTTCCCAATCGCAATAACATCTAATTGATTATCAGCCAACTCATTCATCACAGTACGTCCAAAAGGCTTTAATGCATAATCATGTCGATTAGCAGTTCGTTTAAAATCTCCAGGTTCACCTACAAATGGACGAGCAATAATACGGCCAACCATATACTTTTCATCCAATGTAATTTTTCTAGCATACTCACAAATTTCATATAGTTCTTCTAATGGCACAATCTCTTCGTGAGCTGCAATCTGCAGTACAGAATCAGCTGACGTATACACAATTAATGCTCCTGTTTCCATATGCTCTTTTCCTAGCTCATCTAAAATCTCCGTACCTGACGCAGGCTTATTCCCTATTACCTTACGTCCTGTCTTGGATTCTATATCTTGAATTAACTCATCTGGAAAGCCATCAGGAAATGTTTTAAAAGGTGTTTCAATATGTAATCCCATAATTTCCCAGTGTCCTGTCATTGTATCTTTACCATTTGATGACTCTTCCATCTTTGTAAAATAAGCAAGAGGTGTTTCCGCTTTTTCAATGCCTTTAATTTCTCTAATATTACTTAGTCCGAGCTTGGCCATATTAGGCATATGTAGTCCATTACGGTGCTCAGCGATATGTCCTAATGTATCTGAACCAATATCGTTAAATTTCGCAGCATCAGGTGCTTCTCCAATACCTACTGAATCCATTACAATTAAAAAAACTCGATTAAAAGGATATTTATTCATGTTTTACCTCCTAAAGTAACGATTAATAGTTTTTGTATTATATCCATTCATTATTCCCATTACTAAGAAACCTTTATGTCTGTATTTGTCAGAGGTCAGACAACTAAAGTATAACGTTGATTTATAAAACTATCAATCTATAACATGAAAAAAAGTAGAGAAATTTCTTCTCTACTAAGCTCGTGGATGAAAGCTCTTATAGACGTCTTTTAACCTTGCTTTTGTAACGTGTGTGTATATTTGTGTAGTTGATATATCCGCATGACCGAGCATTTCTTGAACAGCTCGTAGGTCTGCCCCATTTTCTAATAAATGTGTGGCAAAGGAGTGTCTTAACGTATGAGGAGTTAGCTCCTTTTTGATATCGGCCTCCTCGGTCAGTCTCTTTAAGATTTTCCAAAAACCTTGTCTCGATAAGCGGTTCCCGTGATGATTTAAAAACAAAGCATCTGTTTTCGTTTTACCGACTAACTTACTTCTAGCATGATCAATGTAGACTTCAAGTGATTCCGTTGCTGCCCGGCCAATAGGAATGATTCTTTCCTTGTTTCCTTTTCCCATACATCTTAAGAAACCCATCGTTAAATGAATGTCCCCTAAGTTCAAGCTGATTAACTCAGAAACACGGATACCGGTAGCATATAATACTTCAATCATCGCCTTATCACGAAGACCAAATGCCGTATCAAGCTTAGGGGCCTCCAATAACTGCTCTACTTCAGACATTGACAATACCTTAGGTAATGATCTCTCTGGTTGTGGTGTTTCAATATGAACAGATGGATCATGTGTGACGGCTTTATCTCGCAATAAAAACTGATGAAAGGATCTAATAGAGGCGATATGTCTGGCAATCGTCCTAGAAGAATGTCCCTTATCTTTTATAAACTTTAAAAAGCTAATAATATGAATTCGCGAGACTTCCTCGAAGGATTGAATATTCTCAACCTCCTGTTGAAAGTGAATATAACTCTTCAAGTCCCTGTTATAAGAAGTAATTGTATTATTCGACAATCCCCGTTCAACGACTAAATAGTGTAAGAAATCTTGTAATTGATCATTCAATGTATTCTACTCCCCGGACTTATAAAATAACAATAAACGGTCAATCAGAGTAGATTCCTGCTCGGTTACACTTGCTGTAACCTTAATAGCAGAACCCTTAGGCTCATCATAACGATGATAATTCTGATACTCCTGATTGATCCACATAAGTCCATAATAAAACATAATCGTGCATCCCGTAAATAACAGGAAGACTTTTAATGTATTTAATACAAGTGATAGCCACGTTTTCATCTCCTTGCCCCCAATACACCTTCTCTTCATTATTAGAAGATATGCCAATAAGGACAAACTTTATACATAAATGATGGAGTTTTTATAAAGAGATATCAAAATATATGGCATAAGATCGTTCAACAACAACTATAACTTGGTTATCCTGTTATTCTTATGTAAATAACCTAAAAATAGAATGTAGTTCATGTCATAAAAAAGAGGCTATCCAACTCGGATAGCCTCCTTTCCCATATTCTATTACTCTTCTTCCGTTTCTACCTTGTCATGACAACGATAGCAAATACCATGGAAAGTTAGACGGTGATCCTTTATTTTAAAGTTCCAATCGCGTTCAACGATTTGCTCAACATCCTCTAATAAATCCTCTTGAATTTCATCAACAGCACCACATTCCATACAAACTAAGTGATGATGGAAATGCGCTGCACCTTCTTGTCTAAGGTCATATCTAGAAACTCCGTCGCCGAAATTAATTTTATCTACAACTTTTAGCTCTGTTAGTAATTCTAACGTACGATATACAGTAGCTAGTCCAATTTCAGGTGATTTTTCCTTTACGAGGAGGTAAACATCTTCCGCGCTTAAATGATCTTCCTCATGTTCCAGGAGTACTCTAACCGTTGCCTCGCGTTGAGGAGTAAGTTTGTAACTGGAAGAATGCAAATGCTTTTTTATCCGGTCGATTCTATTTTCCATGAATAAATTCCCTCCCTCGCCCTTCACTACCTAATTATAGCAAATGAGAGGAAAGTGTCAAAATAAAATAATTATCATCTTAGATTTAAATATATTTTTAGATAATAATTATTATTTATTAATAATATTTACAACTTGTTTCATTAAGATTGGTGAACTATATGCCTCGAAGGCAGAAGCAGCTAAAATAAATAGACAAACAACAACTGCTACAGCCGTATATCTAACAAAGAACTGCATGAACGGCATGTTTGCCCGTTTTACTACTATTTGTCCGATTAATCTTAATGAGAAGGAAACTGATACCGTACCCATAATGATTAAAGCAGGAATTATTATTAAATTTTGTGGTAAAACCGAAACAAATGATAATAAGAAACCTTCCCACTTAAGCTGATTTACAAGGAATCCAACTGTAAAGCCTACTACAATTCCTTTTAAAAATAAAAGTATTAAAATAACTGGAAGACCAATAATTGAAATTCCAAGTATCCACATTAGTGCAACATATTTAATATGATGAAGGTAGCTTTGAATAAATACTTCATTTGAACTTGTAAGTTCTCCTTTAGAAACTTGTCCGAAAAAGCGGCTAATATATAAGTATAGGTCTGTTTTTTGACTGATACTCAAACTATTCACAACAATTGCTCCAAAAACAATACCCATCATAAATAAAACAGTGACAAATAAATAGATTGAAGAGTGGTCTTTTAAGTGCTGCGTAATTGTTTGTTTCCATGAATGTTTCCGCATTGTTCATCCTCCTATTTCGTTTCTGGAAAGTCTATATTTACGGTTAATAGCGATGCTATATCTAATTTCCAGCTTATTATTCCTTTTATTAACCTCATGAGTGATCATGTTACATTCGTAATCTAGTAGTAACCCTTACTTGATTCTATGAGAAAAATTAAAATCTATGACCAAATACTAGAAGAAAATATTCCCACTTTTTGTATAAAATATGATATACTCTCCAAAAGCTTAGGAGTGTGAACAATATGAATCCGATTATGCTAGACTTCCCAACCGAATTTACAACAGATAGACTTCTTATTCGCTTACCTTTACCCGGAGACGGAAAGGCAGTACACGAAGCCATTGTAGCTTCTAAAAACGAATTAAAGGATTGGTTACCCTTTGCACAAAAAGATCAAACTGAGGAAGAAACTGAAATCAACATTCGTGAATCGCATGTAGAATTTTTAAAAAGAGAGGATTTAAGATTGCTAGTTTTCCATAAAGAAACTGGAGAATTTATTGCCTCTTCAGGGTTACACCGTATCAATTGGAAAATCCGAAAGTTTGAAATTGGCTACTGGATTGATACAAGGCATAGTGGAAAAGGCTATATGACGGAGGCTGTTCAAGGTATTACAGAGTTTGCCTTTAAGGAACTTGAGGCAAGACGTGTTGAAATTCGTTGTGATACTAAAAATAGTAAAAGCCGTGCTGTAGCAGAAAGACTTGGATTTGACTTAGAGGGAATTCTTCGTTATGACTCGTTTGATATGACAGGAACTGTATTAAGAGATACGTGCATATTTGCTAAAATTAAATAAGCCCCATACATTGGGGCTCACTCCACATTCACCTTGCCATATTTACCGCCTCCACCTTCTTGGAAGGAAAGTGTTCCATTTCTTGCTTTTATAATGGAAACTGCCACTGTTTCTGGTAAAAGGGATCGTAGGGCTTCTTCTGGTGCTTCATGAATAATATTCATTTCTGTTCTGAAATAGTCTCGAAGCTTCGTCATCGTCTTTTTCCCAAGTCCAGGTATGAATTCAAGAGGAACCTGATGGACATACGGGGGACGTGATGGGTTCTCTCCCGAATGGGTCTTTAACTCAAGTAGACGATCATACACACCTTTAATTACTTTACTCTTCCCGCAATTTGTACACGCTTCTGTTGGATCTTCTAAAATCGTTAAACAGTCATCACACGTTGTACGGTGATATTTACCTAACTTCGGATCTAGTCCGTAATTCGCTACAATTTGCCTACCTTCAGATTGATGAAGAGCTTTCCTTAGTTCTTCAAAGGATGGATGCTTCATTCTAATTTTTTGATATTCCCTACCTATCTTCGGCAATGAATGGGCATCAGAATTCGTAACAAAGCTATATCGATGCAATTCTTCAATCTGATCTGCCATACTTGTATCAGAGCTCAACCCAAGTTCAACAGCATCAATATCATCAGGATGAAATACTTCCTCAAGAGTTGACGTCACACCTCGCCCATACAGACTTTTGTATGGAGTGAATATATGTGCTGGAATAAAGATCCCATTTAGCTCTTTCACCTTAGCTTGTAGGTTTCTTCCTGTTTCGTACATACGTTGGGAGCTTAACGTAATATTTTTCATTCGTTCTGACATCCACGAAGAGAACTCCAGCATCTGGGTAATGGTAGGAATGAATGCCAAGACATGAATCGGACCTTTACATTGTTCATCATAAATTTCAATTTCACTACCTAAGATGAGAGTTACGTGTTGGAAGCGAAGTCCTCCTTCTTCCAACTCAACCACTTCACCTGACTTCATAAGTGCCTGTAACTCCCCTATAACCTCTGGAACATGACAGTCTATTACTCCTATTAAGTCAATGCCCTTTACATTCGTTGATTCTTTTAAAATATTTTCAATGGTCAACGATCTCGCACCTGTAATTTTAACCGGCTTACCTGAAGCTGTTCTTCCAATATGTATATGTAAGTCTGCAAAATACTCTTCCATTACTTTTGCTCAACTACCTTTTTCATCTGTAAGTATTGAACTGCATACGCTGTCTTCGCATCAAATATTCTCTGCTCATGTACTAGTTGGATAGCCTCGTCCAAAGATACTTCCATTACTTCAACAAATTCATCTTCATCTAACTCTAGTTTATTCTCTTTTTTAGTCAGTCCTTCTGCAATGTATAGATGAACAATTTCATCTGCAAATCCCGGTGATGTGTAAAAGGATATTACATGTGTAAGAGTTTCACAAATGTAACCCGTTTCTTCTTCCAGCTCTCTTCTCGCTGTATGTTCAGGCTCTTCTCCTTTCTCAAGCTTACCAGCAGGTATTTCAATAATTGATCTCTCTAACGCCTTTCTATATTGCTCAACCATAATCACTTTACCTTCATTCGTAACTGGTATAACTGCAACCGCACCAGGATGTTTTACAATTTCACGATTACTCGTTTTTCCATCCGGCAATTGTACTTCTTCTACAAGTAAGTCGATGACTCTACCTTGAAAAATGGTTTGAGATGATAGAGTGTTTTCTTTAAATTTATTCATTCTTCTCTCTCCTCGTTCTATCTTTTTCAAGCTCTTCATACATTCTACCATAGTAAGTTAGGAGGGTGTGCGTCTTGAAGATCTACATAAAAGAATCTAGTATTGCTTTAGTTGGGAAGTCGTGGGAAATAAGAGAGAAACTTAAAGAATATAGTAAAGATTATGTCACCATTTCTGATTGGATTAAGAATGAACGAACATCACCGCAAAAACAAAGCAATGTAATACCCTTTCCAGTTAAGCATGTTAATTTGAAATGAACCAGTTAACTACTGGCTCATTTCAATGAATGATTCCCTCATTAATTTTTTCGAACACTTCTTCCATTGAAGAAATTCCTTTTATCTCATTACCTTCATCTGTCTGAATCGTCCATTCGTTATTCTCTAATGATAGCTCATTGTTTTCATTTTTCACGTATGGACGATTCAACATAAATACTTTTCCATTTTTACGAATTGTATAGCCCATAAAGTAATGAGTGCCTTGCCCTTCCTCTTCATAAATACCGATATCATCTAAGTCATACTTCTCCAAGATTGATTCAAGTGAATGAATAAAATCATCGAGCAGTTGCTCTCTTTGTTTATATTCCATAGAAAAGCTCCTTTCGGTTGTTTGACAGTAGTTTGTCCTACTGAGGGAAAAATACATTTTATAACTAATATTAATTGTAATTTTTGATATGATAAAAGTAGTACGGGAGGGATTATATGAATTATAGAACAATAGGTAACTCTGATTTGGTCGTAAGTGAAATTGGATTAGGGTGTATGTCGCTTGGGACCGAAAAGAGTAAGGCACAGTCAATCATTGACCGTTCTCTTGACTTTGGCATTAACTATTTCGATACAGCTGACTTATATGACACTGGTGTAAATGAGGAAATTATCGGCTCAGCAATTAAACATCGGCGTAATGATGTGATACTTGCAACTAAAGTTGGTAACCGGTTTGAACCTGGTAAAGAAGGCTGGAGCTGGGATCCCAGCAAAGAATATATAAAAAATGCTGTCAAACATAGTCTTAGAAGACTTGGTACTGATTATATTGATTTATATCAGCTGCATGGCGGTACAATTGAGGATCCGATAGACGAGACAATTGAAGCATTTGAGGAGCTAAAGCAAGAAGGAATTATCAGGTATTACGGCATCTCCTCGATTCGCCCTAATGTCATTCGAGAGTATATAAAGAAATCTTCCATTATCAGTGTAATGATGCAGTATAGCATCTTAGATCAAAGACCTGCTGAAGAAATCATTAACCTACTTTCTGAAAACAATATTAGTATGATTGCAAGAGGCCCATTGGCTAAGGGACTGTTAACAGATAAATGGCGCAAGAAGATCTCTACGAACGGTTATCTACATTTATCAAATCAAGAATTAACACAAAGCCTAGAACACATGCAACAAGCACTAGGAAAAAGGCCACTACAGGAATATGCACTTCGCTATTGCTTGTATCAGGATGCTATTGCATCCGTTATGCCAGGAGCAAGTTCTATCCAACAGGTGGAAGATAATGTTACATCTGCTTTATCTACTCCTCTAACGAAAGAAGAAGTCAATATAATTAATGACCTAATACGTGCAGATCAATATCAACAGCATAGATAAAGTGGTACTATTTGTACCACTTTTTTGCTTTCTCATCCAATTCACGAATGAATTCACTTTTCCCATTATTATATTTATTAGCATCAAACATATGTTGCAATGCGAGATTTTTCTTTAACTCTTCATATTCCTTCGCTTCAGCAGGATGTTCAATTAAATAATCTCTGAAGGCTACATGCCTTGTTACTTCAGGATGATTAGCCTTGAATATATGAACATGGTGAGTTCTCACATCCCCTCCCTTTTGGAAGTAGCGACGATGTAAGATTCCATTTTCTCCTTTTGGTTCATAACCAACCTCAATAAATTTACAGTTAAATTCATCCACTTTGTCGATGTCTTTCACTTCGACTAAAATATCAATGACAGGCTTTGCCATCATATTCGGTATAGCCGTACTTCCAATATGATGAATATGAACGACCTGTTCACCTAAAATAGAACTTATTAATTTTTCTTCAAAGGCATATAAGCTTTTCCACTTCTTTTGGTACGGAACCACTTCAATTTTCCTCATCACTTTCCCTTTCTTTATTCATTTTTTGAATAACAAATTATTCTAGTACAATAAATTAACAATCCTCTTCATGATAATTTGTACCTTTGGCAACCATACTATTTCTAGAACCATATTGGAGGTAATGATTGTGACTAAAATGCCATTAACAAGTATTACGAGTGGAATAGGAATGGAGGTATTACCGGATTTATACTGTTTCCCTGTGCAAATTGTCAACATTATATTTATCGGTAAACCGGATACGAAGGAATTTGTACTAGTTGATGCTGGTATGCCAGATTCTGAAGATATGATATTAGCCGAGGTTGAAAACCGTTTCGGCCAACATGCCAAATGCACTGCTATTATCTTAACTCATGGTCACTTTGACCATATTGGCGCCATACATTCGTTGATTGAAAAATGGAACGTTCCCGTATATGCGCACAAATTAGAAGAACCCTATCTCACTGGGAAAGAAGATTATCCCTCGCCTAATACTGAGGCAGAAGGACTTGTAGCAAAGATGTCTCCATTTTTCCCTAGACATAGTATTGATATATCTTCTTCTTTAAAAGTTTTGCCAGATGATGGATCCATTCCCGCCTTACCAAACTGGAAGTATATCCATACCCCAGGACATACACCTGGACATATTTCTCTATTTAGAGAAGAGGACGGTTCTTTAATTGCAGGAGACGCCTTCGTGACAGTTGAGCAAGAGTCGTTATATGAAGTTCTCACTCAAAAACAAGAACTTCATGGACCACCTGCCTATTTCACAAGTGATTGGGCAGCAGCATCTGATTCAGTCAAAATACTTTCTGAACTAAATGCTTCTGTTGCAATTACAGGACATGGGTTACCACTGACCGGACAAGAACTAAAAGATGGGCTGACTGACCTAGCGACTCATTTTAATTCAACTGAGATCCCTGAAAACAGAAGGTAACAACAAGGCAGACACCACAGTTTTTGGTGTCTGCCTTGTTGTCATTTATATTTATTCCAATCCAGCGAGCTTTCGTTCAATAGCTCTTCAAACGATTTATTTTTTTCTCGTAATCTAGCTTCTTCTCTTTTTCTAGCAAGTTCTTCTTCATTTTTACGCTCCTGGTCTTCACGAAGTGATTTTTGCTTAGCTTTTAGCTTCTCAACTAAATCACCTTGAAGACGATCATGAAGAAGGAGTTTATCGTTTTCTACTTTACTCGTGGACTGTTGCTTGTTTCGTTTCTTCGCCATTGATTTCACCCTTTCAGATGAAATTATTATATCAAAAAGCACTGCTAAATCAATAATTACGGACCTAAACGACTCATTTCGGCTCCTACTGGGCTACTTCCATCTCTTCCCTATCTCTTACTTTCATTGTATCTTAGTTTTAAACTAGGAAGTATCACCAGTTAGATCACAATACTGTTTAGAAACTATTCATTTTAACAGCTCCGTCTATGATTAGTTCTGTCCCTGTTGAGTTTTGAATGTCTTCCACTGTATAACCCTCTGCTACCTCTATAAGCTTTAACCCATTTTCCGTTACATCGAGAACAGCACGGTCTGTTATAATTCGATTCACAACGCCTTTACCCGTCAGAGGAAGTGTACATTCCTTTAATATCTTGGGTGCACCATCACGGTTCACGTGCTCCATAATGACAATAATCCTTTGAGCGCCGTGAACAAGATCCATTGCCCCTCCCATACCTTTAATCATCTTTCCAGGAATCATCCAGTTTGCTAAGTCACCTTGTTCAGATACTTCCATTCCACCAAGAATTGCAATGTTAATATGACCACCACGGATCATTGCAAATGATTCTGCACTGTTGAAGTATGCAGCCCCTGGTATGGCTGTTACTGTTTCTTTTCCTGCATTAATCAAATCAGCATCCACATTTTCTTCCGTTGGATAGGGGCCAATTCCTAGTAATCCATTTTCAGACTGCAGGACAACTTGTTTATCTTCTGAGATAAAGTTTGCTACTAATGTTGGCATTCCAATTCCCAGATTCACGTAGTAACCATTTTCAATTTCTTTCTCTGCACGTTTGGCAATTCTTTCACGGATATTTGACATATGTACCCTCCTTCCTATTGTTTCACCGTTTTACGTTCAATTCGTTTTTCTTGATTACCTATAATAAGTGCTTGAACATACACACTTGGTGTATGAATTTGATCTGGTGCCAGTTCTCCTATTTCATAAAGCTCTTCTACTTCAGCAATTGTCACTTTCCCTGCAGTAGCAATCATAGGATTAAAGTTTTGAGCTGTTTTGTTATAAATCAAATTCCCCATTTTATCTGCTTTCCACTCACGAACTAAACTAAAATCAGCTGTGTAGGCTTCCTCAAGCAAATATTCTTTTCCATTAAAGACTCTCGTTTCTTTTCCTTCAGCAATCGGTGTACCCACCCCGGCCGGTGTGTAGAAAGCCGGAATTCCCGCTCCACCTGCACGTATTTTTTCTGCTAACGTCCCCTGTGGAACTAACTCCACTTCAATTTCACCTAATAGCACCTGCCGTTCAAATTCTTTGTTTTCTCCAACGTATGAGCCAATCATTTTCTTGATTTGTTTATTTTTCATTAATAAACCAAGACCCCAATCATCCACACCACAGTTATTAGAAATAACCGTTAAATCTTTAACTCCCGTTTCAACAAGTGCGAGAATTAAATTTTCAGGGATTCCACATAAGCCAAAGCCACCAACCATGATTGTTGAGCCGTCTTTGATTTCCTTTACTGCCTCTTGAAAAGAAGTATATAGTTGTTTCATAGCTAACCTCTCCTTCTGTGTAAACGCTTTCGATTTATACGTTTTCAATCAGTGTAGCTACCCCTTGGCCACCACCAATACATAATGTTGCGAGTCCTGTTTTTGCATCACGCTTTTTCATCTCATGAATAAGTGTAACTAAAATTCTTGTTCCACTTGCTCCTATTGGATGTCCTAATGCAATAGCACCGCCATTTACATTTAAAATATCTTTATTAAATTGAAGTTCTCTGTCTACTGCTAGTGATTGTGCTGCGAATGCTTCGTTTGCTTCAATTAATTCAATATCCGCTAATGACATAGATACCTTTTCAAGCGCTTTCTTTACTGCTGGTACAGGTCCTATTCCCATTGTGGAAGGGTCAACTCCAGCACTTGCATTTGCCTTAATCGTAACTAATGGCTTAATACCAAGTGATTCCGCCTTTTCCCTACTCATTACAACCACAACTGCTGCTCCATCATTTATTCCAGAAGCATTACCAGCTGTTACAGAACCGTCTTTTTTGAAGGCTGGACGTAATCCGCCTAACTTCTCAGCTGAAGAGTTCGGCTTAGGATATTCATCTGTGGCAAATGTAATCGTTTCTTTTCTTGTTTTAATTTCGACAGGTACGATTTCATCTTCGAACTTCCCTGCCTCTATAGCTGCTACTGCTTTTTGCTGACTTAGCGCAGCAAATGTATCTTGTTCTTCTCTTGAAATAGAATATTGATCACAGAGATTTTCTGCTGTAATTCCCATGTGATAATCATTAAAGGCACACCATAAACCATCATGAATCATACTATCTACAAGCTTTTGATCACCCATCTTAAATCCGTCACGTGCTCCTCTTAGCAGGTAAGGTGCCTGGCTCATGTTCTCCATTCCACCGGCAACAACGATATCTGCATCTCCAGCTATAATGGCTTGAGTTGCCAGATGAACTGCCTTTAATCCTGATCCACACACTTTGTTTATCGTCATGGATGGTGTTCCAACAGGTAAACCAGCTTCAATTGCCGCTTGTCTTGCTGGGTTTTGACCTAAACCTGCCTGCAGCACATTCCCCATAATTACTTCATCTACTTGATCGGCTGCTAATCCTGCACGTGATAGCGCTTCTTTAATGACAGTGGCACCAAGTGTTGTGGCCTTTACAGAAGCAAGTGAACCATTGAAGCTACCAATTGCGGTACGTACAGCACTAACAATAACTACATCTTTTGTACTCATTTTTTGTCCTCCTTATTAAACCTTCTAACTTATATTTACTTCTATTAAAGTGGCAAAATTCCTTTAATTTTGTCAACTTTTCTATTATTCTTGCTTTTCACATTTATATTTGAATAGAATAGGGTTAGAGTAATTTTTTGACAGGAGGTCAACAACGTGAATTTGCCTAAACACGTAACAATTATTGAAGTAGGACCAAGGGATGGTTTGCAAAATGATAAAAGCATCGTTCCAACTAATGTGAAGATTGAATTCATCTCGGCACTACAAGCCTCAGGAATAAAGGAAATGGAAATTACGAGCTTCGTTTCTCCTAAGTGGATACCACAAATGGGAGATGCTAAGGAAATTGTCGCCAAAGTTCAAAATACTTCACACAACATTGTACTGACACCTAATCGTAAAGGTGTAGATTTGGCACTTGAATCTAACTGCCAATCAGTAGCTGTATTCGTCGGTGTCAGTGATACATTTAATAAAAAAAATATCAATAAAACGACTGCTGAAAGTTTACTAGAATTACAGCCTATTATCACTGAATTAAAGGATCAAGGAATTTTTGTGCGAGCATGTATATCTACATCCTTTTATTGTCCATATGAAGGGAAAATGAACATAGAAGATGTTTTAAAATTATGTTCATCTTTCGTAGATTTTGGTGTAGACGAGCTAAGTGTAGCCGATACAATTGGAATGGCAAATCCGAAAGAAAGCTATGAGCTATTCTCTACTTTAAAAGGGAGATTTCCAAACACCTTATTAACGGCTCACTTCCATGACACAAGAGGTATGGCATTAGCGAATGTTCTCGCCACTCTACAAGCTGGTGTGTCTCGATTTGACACTTCTGCTGGTGGTCTTGGTGGGTGCCCATTTGCAAAGGGCGCAACTGGAAACGTCGCAACGGAAGATGTTGTATTTATGCTCCATCAGATGAATATTGAAACAGGCATTGATCTAGATGGTATAAAAAAAGCTGTTGATATGATTCGTCCACATATTTCAAGGCCGATTGAAAGTAAATATGATCGTTTAGCTTTGGCAAGTCAGTAAAGTCTGACTTGTTTTTTCTTTGTATAGGCTGTTTTCGTATAGATTGTTGCGTTGCGTAAAAATCCCAAAAGTTGGATTCTTAAATTAGCAGCTAGTTACTACAATACAAATCCAACCTTGATTTGCTTCTAATTTAGTCAATGTAACAATACCTATCCTGCATGGTCGAAAACTAAATGTCATGATTTCATTACTATGAACAATGGTTACGCCATAGCCTTGTAAAAGATATGCTTCTTACTTTACATATTTCCATTTCTGCCTGGAAAGCTTAATAACAGGATATGGGAAAGGATGGTGAGATCATGTCAAAGTCTAAACAAAGAAGTCAAAAAGGTAAGACAAGTAACGAGGCCATTAATACAAAAAATGTGATGGCTGCAGAAGAAATGAAAAAAGCTATTCATCCAACTGGCAGACAGAATTCAGAGCAATAATACATGTGTATAAAAAAAGCAGAAGCTACTTTTTGTTAGCATTCTGCTTTTTCTCTATAATCTTTCTTTCACACTTTCTACAACTGTTCTCCAAATGCTTGGGTCAGATGTTGTTTTTTCTTTAAATTCTTTATAAAACTGTTGTTGTTTTTCCTGAAAATCGGATGCTTCAGGTGATGGTAACAGAGCTCTCCCATTGTCAACCATTTCCTGTACTTCTCTCGAGCGTGGTCCCCATACCATTTTCTCATTTCCATCTTGATCAATAAAAATGAAAATAGGTATTGCTCGAGATGTTGCATTCGTTAAGTATTGATCCATAAGTTCGAGGTTTTCATCTCTAATTAAATAGCTGAGTTCTACATCGCTAATTTCTGAAATTCTTTGGAGTACAGGTACACACAGAGCTGCATCTCCGCACCAGTCAGCTGTCAGGACAATGCTCTTCCACGTATTAGGTAAATTATTTTGAAAAAATAATACATCATCTTGTTGTAGCTCTAGCTGATTATATACATTTTCAAGCTCTTTCTTGTTTACGGTCATCTTATCAACATATTGTTTAAATGACGTGCCCTTTTCAAACCAATTCATTAATGTCATCATTTCAGCTTCCTTTCAAAACAGTTTTACATATCAACGGATATTTTTGGGAGTAAGTAAGAACATGGTTTGCTTTTGCTCTTGTAGTTACCACCATGGATTTGAAAAATCCTTAATTTAAATATAGATATAGTCCAATTCCTATTACTAGTAATACAACTAAGCCTATATAAATCAAGGTAAGTCTTGTGATATTTCCTTTTGTAGACGTGCTATAGTTTTCATCATTCTTTCCTGCTAAAACAATCGTCCATATGATACCTGCTATAAGTATAACAATTCCTAATGCAGACAGTAAGATAATTTCCATGGTCGTCACCTCTTGTCTTTTTTCCTTTCTATTTATTGTAAAGCAATATAGCATAAAAAAGCATCAGATTTGGTGACAATCCTGTAAATTTCCTTCACATACGTGAGTATTCAGGATAATTATGGTAAACTAACAATAATAATTTCACATTGAAGCGGAGGACTTTTTATGCGTAAATTCATTACAACTATTGGTCTTCTATTTCTATATATCATCACAATGGGCTTATTCTTTACAAATCGAGTGATGTATATAAAAAAGAAGACAGATGAGACAATTCTTAACAGAGAACTGAACGAAAAGCGATTTATATTATCTGAATATGATTCTTTAGAGAAACATGATATTACCATTCCTTCAACCTTCGGCTATGACATAAAAGGCACCTTTATTCCTAGTGACATTGAGACGAACAAATATATGATCATCTGTCACGGTGTTACGATGAATCGCATTAATTCGATTAAATATATGTATCTATTTCATAACCGCGATTTCCATGTTGTAATGTATGACCATAGACGTCATGGAGAAAGTGGTGGTAAAACGACTAGTTATGGACATTATGAAAAATATGATTTACAGGCTGTTGTAAATTGGACGAAGGAGACGTTTGGTGAAGATATCCTACTCGGTATACACGGTGAATCAATGGGTGCCGTTACAACATTGCTATATGCAGGTATGTTAGAAGACGGTGCTGACTTTTATATTGCCGACTGTGCATTCTCAGATTTTGAGGAGCAATTAGCTTACCTGTTGCGAAGAGATTTTAAACTCCCTAAACATATCGTGCTGCCGATCGGTAAGACCTTTTTAAAAATGAGGGACAAATACGATATTAAGGACGTATCACCTATCTCTTATATACAAACCGTCCAAAGTCCCATATTATTCGTTCACAGTAAAGATGATAGCTACATCCTTCCTAGTATGTCTAGAAAACTATATGATAAAAAGGTAGGTCCAAAGAAGTTGGTGATTACACCAAAAGGTCCGCATGCTTATTCCCTTGGGGATAATCCTGAGCTATATGAAAAAGTACTGGATGACTTTTTGAGAGATTTTATTTATGCAAAAAAGAGCTGATTTCATAGAAGTCAGTTTTTTTATTTGAGAATTCATCCCATTACCATCTTCATTACAAGCACTCGTTTCATCCCTCCTAAAACTCAACTAAATAATGTAACAGAACCTTTCTGTTTGCATACGTTATAAGCATGAAAAAAATGGGGTGATACTCATATGCCTGCTATATCTGGACGTGAATATATAGACAGAATAGACAGTTTAGATTCAAACGTTTGGGTTGATGGAGAAAAAGTGATTGGTAAAATATCAAATCATTATGCATTTAAAGGGGTTATGAAAAGTCAAGCACAACTATATGACTTACAACTACATCCAAATCTCAAAAATAAGATGACCTTCTCCTCACCGTTGTCTGGTAATGCTGTTGGTGCTTCCTATTTAATACCGAAATCAAAAGATGATTTAGTGTTTCGCCGATTGATGATTGAAGAATGGGCAAAGAGTTCAGCCGGGGTCATGGGACGTTCACCTGACTATATGAACACTGCCCTCATGTCATTTGCTGCTTCAAAAGAATTATTTGGGGCTCGCAATTCGAAATGGGAGCAAAATGTATGGAACTTTTATGAAATGGCACGAGAGCAGGATTTATCCTTTACTCATACCTTTGTCAATCCTCAAATTAACCGTTCTGCTTTTTACTTTCCTGAATTAGAAGACGAAATTATTGCTGCTCAAATTGTCGATCAGCACGAAGAAGGAATTGTCATTAAAGGTGCAAGATTACTCGCTACTCAAGGTGGAATTACAGATGAAATCATCGTTTTCCCATCAGGTGGAGGACTTCAAAGCAATTCAATGGCTTATGCATTCTCTATTCCAAGCGATACGAAAGGACTAAAATTCATTTGCCGTGAACCCTATTCTTATCGTAGCTCCAGTTTTGATCATCCTCTTTCATCGAGATTTGATGAAGTGGATGCAATCGTTGTATTTGACAATGTTTTAGTGCCTTGGAATCGAATCTTCTTCCATGATGATATCCCTTTAGTGGGGCAATTTTTCTCAGAGAGCAGCTTTTTTCCCTTAGTTCTTCACCAAGTTACAACAAGGAGACTTGTAAAGCTTCAATTTCTACTCGGTATTGCTGAATTACTCGTTCAATCTATCCAAATTCAAGATTACGAACACGTTAAAAGTAAGATGAGTGAAATCATTATTCATTTAGAAACGATAAAGGCTTTATTATTTTCTTCCGAACACCATGGAAAAATTGATAAGTTTGGAACATTTCTTCCTGACATTACACCATTATACGCAGGTGCAACAACATTCTCTGCACTTTATCCAAGAATTACTGAAATCCTGCAACAACTAGGAGCCAGTGGTTTAGCCTCGTTACCTACAGAAGGAGATTTTACATCTGATATCCGCCCTGATTTAGATCTTTATCTGCAGTCAGCAACAGTTCCTGCGGAAGAACGAGTGAAGTTGTTTCGTTTAGCCTGGGATTATTGCATGAGTGCATTTGGTTCAAGGCAAACCTTATATGAGCGTTTTTTCTTTGGTGACCCGATTAAGTTACAAAGTAATTTATATAAAGGCTACGATCTCACTTCCTGTAAAAAACAGGTTCAAGACTTTCTAGGATAGAAATGAATTTTATAGGGCTGACGTCCATTTCGTTAATTTCTGTGTATTTGTCCATACACTTTTCTATTCTCCACATACCTTATAGTAGGTAATATAAATTGTTAACTTATATTATCTAATTTCAGAAATAAGGAGCGTGTTAAAATGGGTTACGGATATGGATACGGTGGTTACGGCTACGGTGGTGGCTACGGCAATAACTTTGCTTTAATCGTAGTATTGTTCATTCTTCTTATTATTGTTGGCGCTACTTTTTATAACTAATTTGAGTCGGTAGTAACCGTCATGATGTTTGCCTCCTTTATTAGACCAGCTTCCCGCCTTGAAGCTGGTCCGTTTTTTTGACTCATAACGAATATTTTTTTCATTTTATCCAAATAGTGTACATATATGGAAATAAGGAGGGGATTGAATGTCAAAGGTACAAATAAAAGTAATGAATAATGGACCCTATCGAATTACCGGTGATGTTGAGCTAGTAGATGCAGATGGGAATGTTTTCGAAACAAAACAAGTATTCTCTTTATGTCGCTGTGGAAAATCTTCAAGACTACCATACTGTGATGGTACACATAAAGGGAAATTTGATTCTGTTGTGAAGGGTAAAACTGAATAAATTTCAAATAACCTTGTAAATTACCGAGTCTTGAGCATAATAATTCGGCCATCGTTTTGTATGCGTTAAGGAAGCTTTCTTATATCCTTTAAAAACAGCGTATGATTAAATTCCTTCGCTGTTTTTTTATTGTGATACATTGATAACAAATGAGCCTATTATGTCCTCTCCCTCTTTTAAGGTGACTTTCCATTCTCCTTCTGTATTAAACATCATAGGAAATTGATATAGGGCATTCGCTTCTTGTTTATTTACGATTTTTCTAGAAATAAAGTCTTCCAATTTTTCAATTTTCGAATTGGATAATAAAATTCCATTCTCTCCTTCAAGATGTACAGTAAGATTACTTGCCTCTACCTCTTCCCATAGTACGACCTTAATCGATAGCTTTTCAGACACCTTATACACCTCTGTTGCTTCTTGAACATATGCAGCCTTATGTTAGTCACCTTCTACAAAATAGGTATGATCCTCGATTGCCAGCTTCATGAATGGTGGTTGATACGTTATGTAGCTATACACTCCAAAGCTTAAGAGAACTATTCCTGCAACAACAAGTCCACCTACTAATCTCCGATAACCCTTTGCCGAAAAACTCGACATAAAATCAACATAAGGATAGTACCGATCAATGAGAAATAATAAAAATGCTGCCAGTAATACTGCTGTTCCAGTAAATAAATGAGCCATAATACACCTCCCCCTTTCCTACATACATACGTCCTGCAACCAAATAAGGTTTCTACTTCCTAAAATCACTTAATACATTTATCATTTGTTCCTTTTGACCATATTCGTCTTTAGAATTTGTGAATATAAATGATTTTTATTCTTTACCACGTAAACACAACAAAGCCATAGAACATGTCTATGGCTTTTTCATCTATATATTAAAGTAGGTACTCATTCTCATGTAGTTGATGCGTGGCTTCTTCCTTTAATTTGTTATGCTTTTTAGCATAATCAGTGCTTGATTCTGCTACACCTATAAAAATGGCAATTGCAACAAATCCTATTAATAATTTTCCGATTCTTTTTCTCATTCATCCACCTCCTATATAAAGATGATAATCTATCATTCTACTATTTTTCAAATCATATCCATTCAATTCATATAATTCCACCTTTTGAACTAAAAAAAGATGTCCGATTAGACATCTTTCGTGCTAGATATAACTTCACTAATCATTGCCTTACAGCAAAATATAATTCCAGTAATAAAGCAGGCAACGACGATGGTAAAGCTGAATAAATAATACGTAATTGTTGTGGAAAGAAACGTCCACCCTAACCATACATGCGTCTCTTTAATTCTCCACATTTACTTTTTCTGCCTTCCAATAGTGATCACTTATGACATCTGCTAACACATTCACTGTATTTTTTAACTCTGCCATATCATTGTCCACGCCACCTATCTCAATTAATAATACGTTAGGAGAAAGGTCTTGATTATATACACCATTCACACCTGTTCCACCTTGTGGAACAAGCCCTCGACTTAACCCTGGATACTTTTCTTCTACAAGGTTATGCAGTTGCAGAGCCAATGCAGCATTCTTTTCAAAATTTTTATTTTCTTCTCCTATGACGAAGGCTACTTTAGCATAGCGTTGATTATTGATCGTGACTGTCGTATCTGACTTTCTTAAAGAATCTCGATGTAAATCAAGAAAATACGTCGGTTTTTTCTCACTATTCATTGCTTTTGTTACAATTTCTCTTGATACCCGATACGCACTGGGGTGCTTTAGGTTGCGGTTTGCTAATTCTTGTCCCATGTTCGTCTGATCGACAATGGTTTGTATCCCCTTTTCTTGTAGCCTCTTTCCTAATAGTTCCCCAATTAGTGTGATGTTTGTCTTGGCATCACTTGCTTTATTGGCATCCTCGACGTCTTTCATTCCAAGTAACGGGAAGTATGACTCATAGCTGTGCGTATGGTAGATAAAGAATGTGTCTTCCGAGCGCTCACTAGCCGGCAGTTGTGTACTGTCCTTATCCGCCAGAAGCTCCTTTAGCTGCTCCTCTGCCATCTCTCTTTCTTGCAATAAAACCTCCATCGGTGGTGCTGACTCAATTGGGATGTTTGTAAAATTTGTCCCTTCACCTGCAACTAATATCCTTGCATGATAGCTCTGCATTCCTGGAATTTCTGCCCCTAGCAAACTCCTTATATCATCAAATTTAATATTTGATACAAATTCGGCCCCTACTTTAATTGCGGACACTTCTTCCTTTACCGGAATGACTGAGGAAAAGTGTTGATTCTCACTGCTTATCACTTCCAATAATTGCGTTGAGGATAAAACTGGGACATGATTTCCAACTTTACTAACAGTAAAGAATGAGTTGTTAATGATAAAAACAGGAGCAACCAGCAGAAATAAGAGAGGAATAATAAATAACCATACATATCTACTTACAGCTTGTTTCTTTGGTTGAATAAACATAACAACCTCCAACTAAAAAATTGCCTGTCTATTACAATATATAAGGACTTACTATGACTAGAACAAAGATTTACTTTTTTTCATTTCTTCTTGTATTCTCCCGTTCATTCCTTCTATACTAACTATATACTACTAAAGGAGTTGATACATATGATCGTGAAGGTTACAAAGCCTGTGTTTGCTGATTCAGCAAGCCAATTAGTGAATACAACGAATAATTACGATGGTACAATCTTACTTAAAAAAGAACACTGGGTTGTTGATGCGAAAAGTTTACTAGGTGTTTTGGCATTATCACTACAACCTGGTCAAGAAGTAGAGATTGAAGCAGAGGATAATTCAGAAGCAATTGATGCTATATTAGCTCTTGGTTTCTTCGAAAAATAAAAAGCTAGGAATGGTACTGCACCCCGAAGGTTAGAGGTAAGATTCTACCTTTGCAGGGGGTTCTGCCACTCCTAGCTTTTTTAGTTTATTCATTAGTTGAGGAGAGCCATAATGTTTCTCCAATTGCCAACACCTTTAGCTGGTTTTGATCAATTTGTAGTCGCTCCCATTCTTTCTCTAACCGAGCCAATGCCTCTGGTCCTGTATCATCTGCAAGTCGATAGGCTCCGTAATGCATAGGTATGAAGGTTTTTCCTTTTAGCTCAAGAAACGCCTTTACACTATCTTCAGGATTGATATGACTGATCGCCATAAACCACTCTGGTTCATATGCCCCTATCGGCATTAACACGATATCCACTTCGTATTTTGCAGCGATTTCTTGGAAACCACGAAAATAGCCTGTATCACCGACAAAATAAACAGAGTCTCTTTCACTCTCTACAATCCATCCTCCCCAATGGGATGTATTACTATCTGTCAACGTTCTTCTTGTCCAATGTTGAGCCGGAACAAAGGAAATTCGCAGGTCTTCATGTTCGAATTGATCCCACCAGTTTCCTTCCACAACTTTTTTGTACCCTCTTTTTAAGAAGGAAGCTTTCAACCCAATCGGAACATAAAAGGTCGGACTTCCTTTTAATTTCTTTATAGTTGGAAAATCCAGATGATCATAATGTCCATGAGAAATCAACACAATATCAATCTCAGGAATTTCACGAAGTTCAATACCCGGCTCTGTTAATCTCTTTTGTGCCCCCATTCGTTTGGCCCATACAGGATCTGTCAGAATATTTAGTCCCTCTAATTGTATCAAGAATGTAGAGTGGCCAATCCATGTAATAGAAGGGTTGGTTCGATTTCTACCGAGTTCTCCCACTGCCTTCTCACTTGCCTGTGGAATTTGCACAGATAAATCTTTTTGCTTAGACCTTCTTTCCCTTTGCCAATTTCTCATATCAGAAAATGTTTTCTTATTCTCGATACGGTCCATATTTTCGTATCTTTTCCGTCCCATTTCAATCCCTCACATTGTTTCCTATCATTTTTGTAACAGTAAACTCATATGGTATTCATCATAATATTTGCCATTGACTTTCAATGCTTTTTCTTCAAAACCAAACGCCTCAAAACCTAGACTATTATAAAGTCTGTTTGCCTTTTCATTCGTTGATACAACCGACAGTTTTATTTTCTCAATATCTTCTACTGTTTTTGCTTTATTTATTGCTGCTGTCACTAATAACTTTCCAATTCCTTTTCCTTGATGACCAGGTGTGACATACATAGCAAAAATATGTGCAATATGACGCAGCTTGAGGTTTTGTTCCTGAATTAGTGTGACAATCCCAACTAATACACCTTTATTAAATGCTCCGAAAGTAAAGTTTCCAGGTGCTGCAAAATTTTTAGCAACCTGCTCTACCGGAGATTCTCTCTTTATTGCTTCTTCATAGCTTGAAGAGAACGCCTCTGGATTTTGTTGTAGTGCTTCTAGTCGTAACTCCCAATACACACCTGCATCTTCTCCTGTCAGTAATCGTATATCCATCCCCATTCCTCCCTTTATCTTTGTTTGATAGTCTATACTTTCTTTACCATTTATTCAACTAAAACTATTGAGTAAAACAGCTGTACTAGCTCTAATCGATAACACAGGTATCAACCATAGACTGCTACATTCAGTAATATAGAAAAAGACCTCCATCTCGAAGGTCTTTTACTTAGGCTGTTTTCGTATAGGTTGTTGCTTTCTAGTAAAAATCCCAAAAGCCGGATTTTTACCTTAATATCTAGTTACTAATAAATAAAGAGAGTTGCTCTTCTCTAATCCGACCTCAATTTCCTTATAAATCTGGTTGTACACCCAGAATAATTGTACTAAAGGCAACAAAGCTTTAGAAAAGAGCCTTTTCTTAACTTGCAATTTTATATTGTGATGAGCTTTTTGATAACGTACGACGCAGTCTCATAGCTAACGTTGCTGCAAATAACACCAATACTACATCTTTTGGTAGTGGAGGTACCATCCAAAGCCAGGCCATTGTATACGTAAATCCTTCTGGTGCTGCGGCCCATAGCTTATATGCCAAGTACATGATGTTTGTTCCGACTAAGTAATTAACAAGTAATCCCGCAATTGATGCCACAAAGAAAGCTCTCACCGTATGGCGCTTTTCAACAATTTTACCTGTTACATAGGCTGCTGCTGTAAATGAAAGAATAAATCCAAATGTTGGACTAAGTATAATTGACGGTCCACCACTAAATTGTGCAAATACAGGTGCCCCAACTAGACCGAGTAATGTATACACAATCATGGATAATGCTCCTAATCTACTTCCTAACACCGCTCCTGCTAATACACAAAAGAAGGTTTGCAAGGTAATCGGGACATCACCGATTCTTAAAAAGGGTGCCATTGAAGTAATGTTTGCGCCAACAGCCATTAAGGCTACAAACAAGCTTACAAAAGTTAAATCTACCGTTCTAAATCTGTTTTTTGTTTTCATACTTCCACCTCTGTTTACAATTGGTAAATCTTCCTCTTTTCATAGAATAATAGTTTTCATGTACTTATGTCAACCTAAAATGATATAAGTTAACATATATTCGAGGTGAAATTCCAATGATAAAAAGACAAAAAGATGACTCTAAAAGGTCTTCTTCTAACAACCTTTTAGAGTCATCTTTCCTTGTTCCATCTTACTTTTCAACAAATTCAAAATCACTACCACTTATAATCACATCTTTTGGAATACGTATATATAAAATTTCATGTGCCATGGTCATGCTACCTTGATAGTCATTAATGCTCTTCTTTTGTTTAAATTGCGTAATTGTAAACTCCTTATTAATCATCGAATAGTTTAACTCCTGCATCTCAGGCATTATTATACGCAGATTCTCTCCATTCAACTCGACCCCTGGAGGATTTAGTTTTTCCTGTGACGCTACATTTTCAATAATTAGTTCAGATGCATAACTGCTAACTTCAACTTTCCCGTCATTCTTATCCTTCTTCTCTACTACCACTAGGGTACCGATTCCATCACCTTTGACTAGCGATAATTTTTCTCCTGTAAAATCAAATTCCCATTTTTTATTACGATATACACCCTTCGTATTTTCAATTTTTCCTTTTTTTGCAGAATCCAAGACATCCAATGTGTAATCGTAATTATTTATTTGCTCCATCTCTTTATCTGATAACCTACGATACTCTTTATCACTGTCATGCGGCAAAATTATAAATATAATGGTTGAGATTGCTAGAATAGTTCCATAGCCTACGATAATCCATCTTGATCCTCTTACATTTATAAACTTCCACCTTACACCTGTTTTTATCATAAACACTATGAATAGTAGGAGGATAATCGGAAGTACAATTAGCAAAGCTGTCATTTTCGTACCTCCAATCTTTTGGATAGTAAGTAGGACCCGTAAAATAGAGTTGCTGCCACTAATAGTACCTTTCCTATAAAGACTAAGAGTGATGTTTCTTCTACGAAAAAGTTAAACAACTTCGTAATTAATCCCTCTTCATCATTTTTCGCACTCATAAATAATGATCCAAAAAAGTAGGCTGGTACTAGTATGATAAATAGTTTATGAAACTGCGTTAGCATTCCTACAAAGTAACCTAAAGCGCTAAAGAGAATCATGTAAAAAATTGCTCCAAGAATACCGACTACTATTTCAGAAATAGATGGCGCTGCATTTAGCAAATTCATGCTATCACTTAAATAGAGTAAATAAACCTTCTGAACGTAGCCTGCCAGCACAGAAAATAATCCACCAATTACACTCGATATAAGTAGAAATACAACATTTGCAAGACCACTCGTTAAGCGACTTGTTACAAACATAAAATCTTCGTATCGATATGATTTTGTAGTAATAAGAATGGCTGTAATAAATGACCATAGCATGGTGAACATGATAACTAGATCAGATGAATAATAGCTTACATTTATGGAATAACTTTCTGATCCTGATCCCATTGACCCAGTTCCCGAAGAAGAAAATAATAAAGCAATCAGTTGCACAGCTACTAATGTTGTAAATGCTCCTATATACGATCTCAATTTAAACTTAAACTGTCTTTTCACACTGTCTATAACGCTAACTTCGGTTAAGGACATCATCAATTTCCCTCCCTGTTGTTCCCGTAATATATACTGAAACATCTTCTGCTGATACATGATGAATCTCTAATCCTTGTAATCTAGCTTTCTCTATATCCAGTCCTGAATTTTTGACTACTATATATGAGTTTCCTGCACCTAGATTTTTCTCCGCTAATACATCACAGGACTCTATCCAATCTTTTATTATTTCTCTCTTACCGCTTATTCCAATTGCATACTCCTTCAGGTCCGAAATGGTGGTATGCAGACTTACTTCTCCATTTTTGATGAGCAACACATCCTCTAATAAATCTTCTATTTCTGTCAAGTGGTGACTTGATAATAAAATGGTACGAGGATATTCAATATATTCCTTAAGCAATGCACGATAAAAGTCTTTTCTCACAGCCGCATCCATTCCTGTTGTCGGTTCATCAAATATGGTTAATGGACATCTTGCTGCCAGACCTATTATTGCGTTAAACGTGCTCTTCTTTCCTTTAGAAAGCTTCTGATGACGCTCGTTCGACTGAAACTGAAAATAATGGAACAATCTTTTGGCAAGTTCTGCATCCCAATTTTCATAAAATTCTTCTGCTATTTTTACTATTTCCTGTAATGTTAAGGATGGTGAAAAGCTCATATTGTCGTCAATAAACACCATATTTGCTGACACCTTTAAGTTATCAAACGGATCTTCCGAAAACACGTTAATTTCTCCTGATGTTTTTCTCATAAAACCGGCCATTATTTTTAATAGCGTTGTTTTTCCCGCTCCATTTCGTCCAATCACACCCGTAATCTTGTTCGCTTCGATCGAAAAATCCAGTTGATTTAACGCTGTTTTTTTGCCGTACTTTTTTACCAATCCCTTGATCTCAATAACCTTCATTCATTCCCCTCCTCTTCTTTACTTGCCAATACAATCATCTCAACTAACTCCTCCTGTGTTACGTGTAACCTTTTTGCTTCTAACACAATTTCCCTGACCATTTTTTTCAATGTTTGACTCTTCCTTTTTCTTAGAATGAGATCCTTTGCCTGGTGTGACACGAACATCCCTAGCCCACGTTTCTTATACAAAACGTTTTCGTCTGCTAGTATACTTAATCCTTTTCCAGCTGTTGCTGGGTTAATAGTAAACATTTCTGCAAGCTGGTACTGGGAATAAACTTTTTCATCTGACTGTATATTTTCATTCAGTATTTCTGTTTCAATCCATTCTGCTATTTGAACATAAATCGGCTTTGAACTGTCCTGTTGTAAGACCAAACATACATCCTCCCTTCACTAATATAGTACATTAGTGTTGTAATGTACTATATAACATTTTCCATTTTTGTGCAATAGGCACAAAAAAAAAAACACTAACTTTTTTTCGTTAGTGTTTGAATTAATTCAGCTACTCGTTTTGGTTTTACATCCAAAGAAGAAAGGGAAGTAATTTCTACCCAAATTGGCTCATAGTAGCCCCGGCTTGGGTCTGCAAACTCTTCTCCTGTTCCTGTTCCAAAGTGGCCAGACAGGATATCTGCTACATAAAAATATTGCGTTCCCTCAAACTGAACCGTCGCTACTAAATACTTAATATCGATTGTTACTCCTAATTCTTCTTTCACTTCTCTAACGGTTGTCTCTTCTGGGGATTCACCTTCCTCCATGCCACCACCAGGAAAGACATAATACACTTCATCGTTTTTGATTCTCTTAATTAATGCTACTTCTCCATCTTGAATGATAACTGCAGAGCCTCGATTTCTCAAAAAAAACAACACCACCTACTAAATTCACGTTCCTAATTATTGATTTATATTTATTCGTTACTCATTACTTAAAACCCTTCATTATCAACCTCTTTTACATCTGTTATTGCCTGAATATCTACGTGCTTTCGTACTCCTTCAGTTGTAAGAACGCGGAGCTTTCCCTCTATTTCATCAACATAATGAACCATACCTGTTACAGTATGGTGCTTTGTTCCTTCAAAGTACGTAATACAAATGCTTGCTCCATAAGACATAGCTTCGCATATCACTTCATTCATTTGTTCAAGCTGCTGTTCATCAATTTCTTCCTTCGTTTCAAATTCATCCTCTTTTGCCCAATCTCTAAGTAGCTTTACATGCTCAGGAAGCATCATCGAAGTCCATTTTATATTTCCGCGGTCTCGAATCATCACTCATCACTTCCTTTTCGATCTTCATTCCTCATGCTTTATGTCCTCCTACCAGCTTGCTGCGATGACGGGCTGTTCCGGCATCTGTATAAGAAACTGCACGTAGAATAGCAGTAGAACCATATTTTTCTCTAATTGCATCCATCGTATAGCCAAGCGTCCGCTGCTTCGGTTTATTCGTATAAAATAAATTCAATTGCATTTCTGTATCCTCGACAATGTTTGAAAGGGCAATATCAATTCGTCTTACCGTTTTTCCTTGATAATTTTCTTCAAATAATTCTAGACACACTTTATATAAATCTAGTGTAATATTTGTCGGCTCGTCGATGGTTCTTGAACGGTGAAAGCCTCCACCATACTCTTCCTTGCTGTATCCAATACCTAGACTTATCGTTCTTCCCGCTTTTTTATGTTGGCGTGCTCTGCGACCAACTTCCTCACACATTTCTAAAATGACATGTTTTACTTCATCTGGATCAGGGTAGTCTCGTAATAATATTTGGCCTTTTCCAAAGCTGACTTGCCCCTGCATAATCGGAGCGCCGATATCTGATAAATCTACGCCATGAGCATGATAATAAAGCTGATTGCCCATCACTCCAAATTTCTTTTCGAGTAATTCAAGCGGATAGTTAGCCAGCTGCCCTATTGTAAAAATGCCCATACGGTTTAGATTTCGTTCCATCCGGCTCCCAATTCCCCACATTTTACTCAACGGAGAAAGTGGCCATAGCTTTTTCTCAACATCGTCGAACGTCCACTCCGCAATTCCCTTTTTCTTAGCTTCTAAATCTAAACAAAGCTTGGATAACAGCATATTGGGACCAATTCCAATCGCACAGTGAAGGCCAAACTCTTTGTAAATTTCACTTTTAATCTTTTGAGCAATCGTATGGGCGTCTCCCCATATATGTTCAACACCATCCACTTTTAAAAAACTTTCGTCCACGCTATAAGTGTGAATGGCTTCTTTTGGAACGTAGCGATGAAATAATCTCGTAATCTCAGTTGAAATCCTCACATACGTTCCCATTTTCGGATTAACAATTTGAATACGAGGATCGTCCGGGATTTCAAATAGCCTCGACCCTGTCTTAATGCCAAACTCTTCTTTCATTCTCGGCGTTGCTGCCAGCACGATGCTTCCTTGCCGATTCGTATCTCCCACTACTGCCAAATAACAAGTCATTGGATCCAGACCCAGCATGACTGCCGAACAGCTTGCATAGAAGCTTTTCATGTCCACACACAATATTCGCTCATATGGAAATTGACTGTAATCCATCACTGTTTCCTTCTTTCAAAAAGAATGTATGTTCGCTTTTTTATTATACTCATAATAATAAGGGAATATACGTTCGATTTCAAATGGTAATTTTAGGACCTCTTAAAATTTTGCGTTGTAATATAGAAAGCCAATATTTATAAAGGCTCTCTTCTAAAACTTTGTTACTTTTAGTACAATGATTCTGGGTTTACAACCAGTTTTAGAAGCAAATTGGGATTGGATTAGAAGAGAGCAACTCTCTTTTTGTATAGTAGTATCTAAATACTAAGGTAAAAATCCGATTTTTGGGATTTTTACGCAAAGCAACAATTTATACGAAACAGCCTTTATAATGAAGCAAGAAAAAACAACTAGGAGTAAGATTTGTGGATAGAACATTAATTGAAAAAATGATTCGAAATTGCCTGTATCAATATCAACATACGATTGAGTCAGTGCCGCTGAGTAAAGAAGATTACACAGAACTATATGAGAGGATTATGATGATTCACAGACAAGATCATACAGATATAAATGAAATCATTCAAGATGTTGTGTATGAATATTTAACACAATGACAAAAGCTCGCCAATTGGCGAGCTTTATTTAATTTGAATTCTGACTTTTTCTTTAAGACGGGCAGGGTAGTCACTTAGTGTTAATGTTATTGGATTCGCAAAATCTAATGTTGGGAGTACAATCCCTTCTATTTGAACATTATTGCTATCATCTGAAGCAGGTGAACTAAATCTAGAGCTAATACTGTAGGTAGCACCCGTAGCATCGACCATATCGCCTCCAAATAGGTTATACGAGTGATTTTGGTCTTGAGCATTCTCGTTCTTCAATAGAAAACTAAGATCATGACCCGATCGTTGAACACTTAAAAATCTCTCATCAGACGGCGCTTTTAGTATTTTTTGGTTCTCTACATCCACCACAACTTCCAACTCATCCTTATCCACTGCACGAACCGAAGAAAACTCTACATACAACTTCTTAGGCTCATGAAAATAATTGCTCTCAAACGTTACAATATGTTCATTTTCATTTCTTATTGATCCTTTAGCATTCCAGTGTTCACCCTTTTCATCGACAATTTTTAGATCATCGAAATTAAATATTTCCTTGTCGTTAGCAGGGTCAAATTGAAGATATAATTCCATTTCTGTAGGATGAACTACCATCTTGTTAATGGTAAACTTTTGGTTTTCAATAGAAGCTGTCTTATTAATGCTAAACACTGATTGCATTCCCTCAAACTTCTGTACATCAATTGTAAAAGGGATGGTAAACCTAGTGGTAACAGGTCGTTCTTTATCTGATAACGTGCTAAACAATTGTAAAGAAAGTTCCATAGAAGATGGCCATTCATCTGCATAAAATTCAATAGTTCCCGAAACTGGATCAGTCGTAACTTCCTGTAAGGATTCGTAAGAGAATGTCGCATCAAACCCTTCATTTGTTTCCATGTCTTTAATTGCTATCTTCCCTGGCATAATATCTCCTAAATTCCGATCACTTTCTACCGTATAAAATAATACCATTTCATTGTTATCGACTATTACAGAGTCCATCGTCACCTTTACTCCATCCTGCACATCTGACACACCAATCGGCTGGATGAAATCATTCTCAATTGCTGAAATCAATCCTTTATCAGACCGCACAAGCTCTACAATTTTTTCAAATCCGGGAATACTACTAATATAGCCAGCAAAGGTTGGAGAAACACGGATTAATGATAACATTGCAATTAACATAACCACTGCAACGAGGCCACTAAAACGGTAAATAGATCCTCTTTTTCGTTTCAACTTTGCACTTTGAATACCTGCTTGGATATAGTGATCTATCGAATCTGGAATTGGAATTTCATCGTATTGTTGTTTTACATGTCTTAACTTTGCTTCTTCTTTATCAAACATGCTTCTCCCCACCTTTGTCCTCAAACTGTTTCCGCAATCCATTTAGCGCTTTATGCAGCCACGTTTTCACGGTGCCTTCTGGACAGTCCATCACTTTCGCAATGTCGCTAATTTTGTAGTCATGAAAATATTTTAAGGTAATGACTTGTTTGCTTCGTTCATCTAGTGCATCTACTGCTTCTTCCAGTTCAATTCTTTCGAGATGATCTTCCGAAGCCGTCATATGTTCAAATTCATGAGACTGGACAGACACACGCTTTTTCTTTCGAAGTTCATCATTACAGTAGTTCAACATAATTCGAACGAGCCAAGTAGTAAAGTAGGCAGGTTCCCTCACCGTCTTAATTGCTTTAAAGGCTCGGTATGTCACCTCTTGCAAGGCTTCTAATGAATCCTCTTGATTTCTTAAGTAAGAGAAAGCCATTCGATATAATTGTTCTTTATGTTCAAGCATTAACGTGTAAAATGCTTGTTCATCTCCTTTAATCGCTCGTTTAATGAGCACCTCGTTCTCCATAAAATCGCTCCCTGACAGCTCTGTGAAATTCTTCTGTTTAGTAATTAGACATTGTACTGTATAAAAAGGTTTTTATTTTTTAAATTTTTTTTATAAGCAAATACTACCATAGAAACTCTCTTAGGGAGGAGGCGATCATATGGCCAGGCGAAACAGGGATCAATATAAAGTGGTGAAAGGTCATAAAGCAAAGGATTCCGGCTTAGAAGCGAGCTATGAGTACGTAACAGGAAATGAGACAAATGGAACTAAAAAAGAAATCGAAAAAAAATGAAAAAAGGACCTTCTCTTTGGAAGGTCCACTGTCACTTAATTCGATTCATGTAACAGGGAACTGACAAGGTTACCAAATTGGTTTATATCTTGTAGGTAGTGATAAATAGGAGGATTCCCAACTTTATTGTACATACGAACTACAACGGCTTCATACTCCGGGATAACCAAAACTGTACAACCAGAGGAACCAAGCATTTGATATGCTCCCTTTGGTACGTGTTCACCTATTTCACTAGAGGAGTAGTTATTTACATTTCTAAACCAGAAAAAACCGTTTTGAGGAGTAGGATGTGGAGTTGAAGGTGTTTGAACAGCAGTTGTAAGGTCAAATAAGACAGAAGGAACGATTTGCTTTCCTCCGATTTCCCCACGCTTTAAGTGAAAATAGCCAAAATGCGCTAATTCATGCGCACTGACGTACATATTACGCTCAAATCCCGATTCATCATCAAGTCTTAATCTTGCCTCATTTGTTGGTTCAAACACATCATAAACTAAATTTGACTTTTCCATTCTCTCCCATCCCGTTTCTTGAAATCCTAATGGTTTGAACACATTTTCTTGCAGAATCTCATTCACCGTATGTCCAGTTGTTTGTAGTATAATTTTATATAATAACGACAACCCGGCATTATTATAGTCCCAGCCATAACCTGGGAAAAATTTACGCACAAGCCTTCCATCCATTAAATCTAGACCGTGCGTGTGTGTGACGAGATGGCGAATGGTTATACCTTTTAGTAAATCATGTTCTTCATCAAGGTAATCCAAGACTGAATCATCAATGTCCTGTATGTGGCCATTTTCCATCACAATAGCTGTTGCTAAACCGATATAGCTTTTTCTCACAGAATGCACATTAAATCGTGAATTTTCTTGTATCTTTAGGTCACTTGAAAAGCTATGTATACCAGCGTACCATTCTCCAATCACTTGATCATGTTGAATCACATATACAGCAGCTGCTGAGGCAGAAATTTGCTGTTGAATTCGTTCAACGTATGAATATAAGGGTTGTAAGCGGCTTGAGCTTTCTTTTACGAGAAGTTGATCAATTACATTTTTCTTCGTCATGTTGTATCACCTCCGTTTTCTTGAATATAAAATAAATTCATTCGAAGCTGTAACGAAAAGCGACTGAAAACCAGCCGCTTCTTACTACTATTCTAGTTCAATTTCATTTAGGAACGGCACAAAATCAATAACCTCATCTTCATAATGAGCCGAGCTAGACGACCCCGATAATGGAATATACTCTGTACCATTTCTAGTGTGAGTACTCCATTGAAATGAATAAAAGTGGTCAAGCGACAGATTGGAATGATTGGTTTTCATAAAATCTTGTAGAACCAGATTCCAATCATCTGGTAGCTTGAGTGTCCCATACGTAAGCGAGTTCATAGGTAAGGATACATTCATCTGAACTCGCGGACTGTAGATTCCAACTCCTTCTGAAACTAGAAAATCACGATTTCGTTAAATACAAAGATACATGATGAACTTCATCGTTAGGAGGCAAATTCCATACGAAATGAAAAGTGGATGGATCGTTAGGATTGACTTTCCAAATCCTTAAATCAACGTTTTCTTCAATATGAGCAATCCTCCACTTCCCTCTTTTCCATGTCCAATAACTAGATCCATAGGTTCCTTCATTTGAAATGAATGGAACAAAGACATCACGATCTGTTAAAAAGATTGTATCCTGCACGGTCTCTGCCTGGATTTCTGATTGCAATTCATTTATTCCTGTAAGAATAGAGTGATGATTTGGAAAGGCAGCTGGTTGTGAGGCTCCTGTGTAATAAAAGAAATAAGCAGCAATGGATACTAAAAGGACAAATAGAATACCGAATAATACTACTATTTTTTTATTCATTTCAATCCACCTTTTCCCACGTCAAGATTGGTTGTTCCATGCGAAAATATACTTGCTGCTTTTGAGTGGATACTAGCATGCCTTTTCCATCATCTTCTATGTAAATCAACGTTTGTAAGCCACTTCCTACTTTCGAATCGACTCCAACTAACTGATACGGGAACTTTTCATTTCTCCCTTTTATTTCGAATGACTCAAGTGTTTCTGCAAACCATGCCTCACTATCAATCTCCTGCTTTGTAGCAAGATTTATTTGTTGTTGAAGACTGGTTTTGTCCACGGCATTAAAAGAGCCTGATGGATGAGTAGTGATGATACGAGCCTCTTCTATAGAAGATAGATAGGTGCTGAGTGAAGCTTTTGAGTATAATAAATCCCCAATAAAAGGGGTAATGAATGCAAACACCAGAAACACATAATTAGCAAGAAACCCTAGCCATGCGAATGAACGGTATCGTAACCATCGTTCTTCTTGATGATTACGACCTAGAACCAAATACAAGAGGAATACCCCTAATGGCAAGATTGAGATATTTAACATAGATTCCCTGAAAGTTATATTGATAGAAAAAGAAAATAATCCCATGAGAACCGCAACGACTGATTTCCATAGTTTCGGCTTAACTTCCTTACGTTGATAGATACGGTAATAGAGGATACCTATTAATATCCATGCCAGAATTAAAAATGTCCAATCAATTAGGGACATGCTTGTAGCTCCTTCTCGTTTTGATTTGTATAACATTCAACTATTTCTGACGTAAATAGTCACTGATTCAAAGAGCTAGAATCTGCCATCAAAGCTTTATTTCTTTTCATAAGTTAGTTGAACAAATTGATTGTATTGCTTCACGTCCCTTAATATGAGATCGACTTCATAGTCTCCTTGCTTAAATAATGGTATTCCATCTCCAATAATGGACGGTGCTACTGTTATTAAATATTCATCTATTAAATTCTCTTTTACGAAATCCTGTAGTAATTTCCCTCCACCAACAATCCATATCTTCCCTCCTGGTTTGTCCTTTAAGAACTTTGTAAATTGTGCTACATCTTCATTCACAAACTGAACAAACTCAGTTTGACCCGAAATGTTTTCTGAGAACACATAGCACTGTTTGTTTTTATAAGGAAAATTCCCATTTTCATGCTCCATAATCCAGTCGTATGTTCGTCTACCAAGAATAATGGTGTCAACTGTTTCGTAAAACTCAGAATAACCAGAATCTCCTTCACCTTCCACGTTAAATAACCATTCCAATGAATCCTCTACTGTTGCAATATACCCATCTAAACTTGTTGCTATAAATAACGCTACTTTTCGTTCCATGTTTCCCTCCAACTCGGTTTGTGTACTTTATATTAACTTCTACAACCGAACGTACTTTCCCTTCAATAAATATAAAAAAATAGAGTGCAGTATACACTCTATTTTTAACGATTTATACTTTAAATTTGCTTACAAGTTGTTGTAAGTTATCTGCAATTTTTGAAAGCGAGTTTGCTGATGCTGTAATTTCTTCCATAGAAGCTAGTTGCTCTTCGGCGGAAGCCGCAACATTTTGAGAATGCATTGATGTGTTTCGAGAAATATGTGTAATTCCCGCTACTGTTGCACTTACTTCCTCGGAGCTTGCAGACATTTCCTCTGCTGTCGCTGCCATTTCTGTAATTTGCTCACTTGCACGCTCCATAAACTCTAGAATTTCGTTAAAGTTCGTTTCTGTCTTTGCTACAATTTCTAAGCCTTCCTCTACTTCTTCTTGTACTTGGTTCATAGAGTGAGTAGAGCGATCCATGTCTTGCTGGATTTCTTTAATGAGGCTAGAAATTTGTGCAGACGATGTTTGCGATTGCTCTGCAAGCTTTCGTACTTCATCTGCTACAACGGCGAATCCTTTCCCATGCTCTCCTGCTCGTGCTGCTTCAATTGCTGCATTAAGCGCTAAAAGGTTCGTTTGGTCTGCAATATCAGTAATAACCTTTGTAATATCACCAATCTGCTTTGATCTCGTATCAAGTGAAAGGATTACTTCACCTGTATCTCGTACTGATTGATTAATAGCTTGAATTTGCCTTACAGTTTGTCCAACATACCCACTTCCGTCTTTTGCCTTTTGAGTTGCTTGTGAACTCACCTCTGCTACTAATGAAGCATTTTCAGCAATTGATTGAACACCAATTGTTACTTCTTCTAATGCAGTTGCCGTTTCTTCTACACTAACCGTTTGGCTTTCAGCACCACTGGCAACCTGTTGAATCGATTCTGTAATGACCTCTGTTGCCTTACTTGTTTGCTCTGCTCCTGCGGTTAGTTGCTCTGACGAGGCAGCCACTTGTTCAGCCGTCAACACTACATCGGAGATCATAGTTTGTAAGTTTCCACCCATTTGATTGAAGCTGTTAGCAAGATCAGTTAGTTCATCACCTGTAGTATCCGACACTTTAGTCGTAAAGTCACCATTACCTGCAGATTGAAGAGCTAGAGAAATTGAAGATAATCTCTTCGTCATCTTTCTTGTAAATAGCATAATAACCGTTAAAGATAGAATAATAATAATGGCTAATAGTGGGAGGAAAAGGATAGTGAATTCCTTAATTATATGATCAATTTTATCCTGTGAAGCTCCTACATAAAAAATCCCAATTGTTTCACCGGCGCCATTTTTAATTGGCATATATGCTGTTTGATACCAATTACCTGCTACTTGTGCTTCACCATAATAATTTTCTCCTTTTTTTAGAACTACATCTGCCACTTCTTGTGAAACTTTTGTACCGATTGCACGTTTGCCGTCAATTTGTACATTTGTCGCAACACGAGTATCTCCTAAAAAGAGGGTGACTGTGTCATTTGTATCTTTTCCTATTAAATCAACGAGATCATAGTTCTCACTCATCAACGTAGAGCCTTTATATAATCTATCATTCTTTACTTCCCAGAACCCTGGATATTTCGTATTAATTAGACGATTGGCCAGGCTTAAGTCTCCTTTTGCCTTTTCAACAGCAAATTCTTTAACACCTTTAGAAATTTCAATATAAGAAACAATCCCTGTAACTGATGCCAGTATTAATATAATCGATAAGACTATCATATTAATTTTACTGCCAATCTTCAATTTGAACTTTTTCATTCCTATAGCCCCTTCTGTCTTGTAAAATGTGTATGAAATGAGGCAAATTTAAAGCCAAACTTTCATCTCTATGAGAATTATCGACATTTCTGTGGATATTTAGAGTATTGTATGATATCCAGTTTAAGGGAACTATAATTGATTCGTTATATGATTTAATTCATCAGAAGAAAAAGCAACTTGTTCGACCGCTGAATTAATATCCTCAAAAATTTGATTCAGACTGCTCATCTCGTCAGCTATTTGGAGGTTTTGTTCCTTCATTGTTGCCATTGAATCAAGAATTTGATCAAAAAAGACTGATGTTTCCTTTGTTTGCAGAGTCCCCTTTTTTATACCATTTTGAATTTCACCAATTGTAGTGGACATTTGCTTAGAAGAATTCTCGATTTCATGTATTAATGTATATACTTCCGTTACAGCCTTCTTTGTATGGTCAGCTAATTTCCTCACTTCCCCTGCCACGACAGCAAAGCCTTTACCATGTTCACCTGCTCTGGCTGCTTCAATTGCCGCATTCAGTGACAGCAAGTTAGTTTGTTCTGCAATCGAGGTTACAATGGTTGCAATTTCTTCAATTTTCTTAGAGCTGCGAATAAGTGACTCCATATCAATTGAAATCTTGTTCATTCTCGCTTCTGACTCTCCCATGAGGTTCTCTAATTTTTTTATTAACTCAATTCCTTGTTTGGATTTACCGACAGTTTCTAGTGCGTTCGATGAACCAAGTTTTGTGAGAACCTCTATATCTCTCGATTTCCCCGCGATCTGTTGAATAGATGAGCTTGTCTGCTCACTAATAGCAGCTAGCTCTTCTGCATTTTTCGCGACGTTCTGTTTAATTGTATTTTTTATGTTTTCTTCTTCCATTCTAATTTTTTCATTTTCTTTATCAAATGCCTCAAGAACAATTTGCTGTTCTAAATTAAATATTTTGGAGATAGCTAGAACCGCATATTTATAGTCTGTTTGATTGGTTAATTGATTTTCTAGAATTTCCAGTACTGTTTCAAACAGTTCCTGAAACGCACACATATACCACTTTGGTTCTAACCCGATTCTAACGTGAACATGAGCAATGATAAACCTTTGCTTAATAAATGATTCATCAATTACGCCGTTAAACATTTCGTATATATGCTTTTGCAACGTCACTTTCAATCGATTAACCGTACTATGATCATGAATTATCTGCATCAGTGCCGGCTGCTTGGCAAGGTTTGAATAAAACCGTTCAACAATATAGTCTAGCTTCTCTTTTATAAAAGGCTGCATTGCCTTTAAATGGCGTAGGTTTTCTTCCGTCAAACTAATCATTTTGACCTGTGTTACATAATCGCTATTATTCATTAACTCAATTTTTGTATCTATCTCGCTTATATTTGAAAATATAGATACTTCCTTTTGTCTCCGCTTGTTGTTTTTGATCATGGTTGTTCCTCCTAGGTTTGATGAGTTGAATTACAAATCATTTTTCGTAATGGCCGAAATAAATGAATCTAATAAAGATGAATCGTAATAGATGTCTCGGTATCGGTTCAACTCTTCTATTGCTTGCTCCTTTGTTATAGATTTTCGATATGGACGCTGTCCTGTCATGGCTTCATAGCTGTCAATAATCCGAAATAGTCTTGCTTGTAAGGGAATCTCATCTATCCCTTTTCCATAAGGATAACCTGTCCCATCTACATTTTCGTGGTGATAGCTAACAAGGTCATAATCTAACTCAGATTCTGTGTAATGCTTAGTTAATAATTCCACACTGTACAATGGGTGTTTCCTTATTTGTTCCCACTCATCTATCCTCAGCATGGTCTGTTTTTGCAAGATTTCTGAAGGTAAAAGCGTTTTTCCGATATCATGTAATAGGGCAGAGCGTACCAATGCCTCACTATCTGGTAATTGTAATTCTCTAGCCATCATCTTTATTAACGTAGCAGATTGAATGGAGTGTAAATAGGTTGTCATATCCTTCTCACGTAAGCTTAATAATAGGGCAATTAATTGGTCATCTTGTTTTTTCGTCTCCATACGTATCTCTCCTTAGTGCTAGGAAATTTCATTATAGAAAGTGTAAATGATTTTTGTTCACTTTCTATTAGAAATGGAGTGAAATGTAGATAGAGGAGTGCGAATTGTCATAATTTGAAGTTGTAATACAAAAAAAGCAGTCTTAGTGACTGCTTTTGAATGCGGATAGAACACTCTTAATCATCGTTCGTGGAATTGGTATGATCGTTTCAGCATTATAATTCACAATCATATTGTAGGCACCATTAAACCATGGTCTAATTTCTGTAACATAATTCATATTGACGATATAGCTTCGATGTGGCCTTAAAAAATTTTTATTATTTAGTAATTGTTCAAAATGTTGCATAGACATTCTTGATGTAAGGACTCTTTTATTTGTATAGATTTTTAAAAATTTGTCCTCTTTCTCTGCGTATACGATATCACTGGTAGGAAGGACAACCATCGTATCACCTTCATCAATTAGCACTTGATCTGAAGTAGTAGCATGTATCTTTGAATGTAGGTGACGCAAACGATTTCTTATCCTGTTCAGACTTTCATGTAGCCGCTTCACATCGTAAGGTTTCAGCAGATAATCTAACGCATTCAAGCCGAATGCTTCTAGTGCAAAGTCTTGATAAGCTGTACAAAATACAATGAGAGGGCCACCATTCTCTTTTGTACGTAGCAGTGCTGCAGCTTTCGTACCACCGAGCTCCGGCATTTGTATGTCTAAAAAGACAACATGTGGATCGTACTTGTCAACAAGTTCTACTAATTCTTTTCCATTGCTCGCACTTGGTAACAGCTGAATGTCTTTCTCCTGCTGAAGTAAATATTCTAGTTCTTCCCTAGCTAGTCTTTCATCCTCAGCAATCATTACCTTTATCATTGTTAAATCAACCTTTCTTTAGAAAAAGGAAGAAGAAACGTTAATCTTGTTACACCTTCTTCACTTTTAAGCACCAACCTTGAACCTTCACCTAACTGTTTAAATAATTCATCATTAATGGCATGTAGTCCGTGGTTAAGCTCTGTTTCATCCTCACAATTATACTCAAACGACACTATACAACCATCGTTCGTTTCATTTATAGTTAGGATTATTTTACCTCCCAGTCCTCTCCTTAACAAACTGTTCTCCAAAATGTTTTCAAGTATAGCTTTCAATGTAAATGGCGGGATTGAAACAGCCGTTGCTTCCTCTATAGAAGAATTCAAGACTATTTCAACTCTGTCAGAAAAGCGAATGAAGATAATTTCGATATATGCCTGAACAAGTTCCAACTCTTTGGCTAGCGAAACTAAGTCAAGAGATTTTAGACTTTCACTTATTCTTAAATAATTTGCTAATTGTACCGTTACATGACGTGCTCCGTCCGGGTTAAACCGAATTAATCCTACAATCGTATTTAACGTGTTAAAGAGAAAATGTTGATCAATGCCCTTTGGTTCGTTATAAACACTTACATCTTCTGTGAAAGTTAGCGCTATTTCATCTTCATTACGATAACGAGAAGATAGAAGAAACGGCTTCATTGTTCTATCTTCTTTTTGATAGAGTACTTGCATATTGTTGACAGGTGTACATAATTGTTCGAAGCTCATTGTTGTTTTTTGGCGTGTTAGAAACCGTGAAGCAATCTCTCTTAATTCGTCAGAGGATACTATTTCTAATAAGTGCTTCCCTGTTTCATTAATATAATGAACAAAACCTTTTGCATCTACTACCATCAAGCCAGTTGGCATATTCTCTATCAGTGCGATTATATCTTCCTTCTCCATATGAACACCTCCGTTACAATGAAAGAAGAACAGACTAAACTAATCGTTTAGTCTGCAAATTACAAAACTTTATTTTTTAAATACTACTTTTCCAGCTGTCTTTTCCATAAACGTTGGAAATAGTTGAAATAAGACACTACCTGCATTCATCCATTTAGGCAAGTTAATTTCTCGCTTTGATGTAAAGATGGCATCCACTACCTTAGCTGCAACGTACCTCGAATCCAGCATATATCGTTGTACATTTTTAACATAGTTCCCTGATTTGTCTGCAATATCGAAAAATCTTGTTCGAATCGGACCAGGGTTTACGGATGTTACATTAATATTTGTTTTACTTAGTTCCATACGTAAGCTATTGGTAAATCCTAAAACTGCATGCTTCGTTGCCGAGTAAACGCTTGATTTCGGACTCGCAATTTTCCCTGCTTGTGATGCAATGTTAATTATATGACCTTCATTCTGCTTCATCATAAACGGTAAGACTGACTTCGTCATAGCAATAAGACCAAACACATTTACCTCAAACATTGACTTCATATCATTCAAATTAATATCTTCCACCGCATCGAATACACCAAATCCTGCATTGTTAATCAGTACATGAATTGTGCCGACTCGATTCGTAATATGCTGAATGGTTTCATCAATGAGTTCAAGCTGTTGAACATCCAACACATAGTAGGGACTATCTAGTTGGTATTTTTCTTTAATCGTAGTGGAGACCCGAATTAATTGATCTTCACTTCTCGCAATTAAAATGGGTGTCCCACCGTTTTGGGCAATTAAATAGGCAATTTCTTCTCCAATACCACTTGATGCACCCGTTATGATGATATTTTTTCCATGTAACCTCATTCTTGCTCCACCTTTATATAGAATAAAACAGCCACGGTACTTTCGTCCGATCAGCCTTTATATAACAATCTACCTCTAAATAATCTAGTTGCCCTAACGTCTCAGACAATGTAAGGGCGAGTTCTCTTTTATAAACTTGAGGAAATAAAGCCTGACAAAGCTGCAAGCACGTTTGTGGTCCATTTTTCTTTAGCAGCTCTAACACATGTTCTGCCCGCTTCTCTTGTTTATGTAGTCTTTCTTTTATTAACGTTGTTGCATTTTTTATTATACTACCATGTCCAGTATAAATGACATCAATTTCAAGTTCACTTATTTTTCTTAATGAGCTGTTATATTGCAAAAGGGTTTTCGGTCTTTCGTTGCCTTCCATTGGTGGTTCAAATAACGGATTCGAGGAAATATGACCTATTAATACATCGCCACCTACTAAACAATTGTATTCTTTATGATAGAGGGCAATATGACTTTGCGCATGTCCTGGAGTTTCCATTACCACAAAACCAGGTAAACCTGGAATCTTATCTCCTTCTTGTAATTCGTGTGTTAACTCACGATTGCAATTGTATACAAGTGGGTCCTTTAAATGGGCCGCAATTTTCAGTTGAGATTCATTCAAACCAAGCCTCACAAACAGATCTAAGTAAAATTGATCATGTCGCTCGAAGAATTCTTCATCATTTGTGATCCACGGACGATTGAAACGGTGACCATAAACCGGAATATCTTTAGATAGATAATCTAACATCCCAACATGGTCAGGATGGTGGTGAGTGAAATATCGGTGTAAGAGTATCCGATATGTCCTAGCTCTTCTTTAAATATACTCCAGGCTTCATTCGTTTTTACACCTGCATCTATTAGCGTTAATTTTTCAGATTCAATTAGATGAACATTTACATCACCAACAGCAAATGGAGTTGGTAAACTAATACAATGGATTCCATTTGAGTAAGAAGTAAGCCTATTCAACGGTTACCCTCCATCCTATGCAACTAATTTTCTTACAATAATTATATCATGGAAGATTCGCTTTTCCATTTACGTTTGTTGTTATTTTCAAATAATTTAGATAATCAATAATAAAAAGAACACAATTGCTGTGTTCTTTTCCTTACGTGCATCGTCACTCTTCCATAAACCTACCCATTACAATGGTGTTATAGTAGTTTCCATCCGAAAGGATTTTGTCTCTCTTTAACACGCCTTCTACTTCAAATCCAAGAGATTCATATAGTTTGACAGCCTTTTCATTTGTCTCTAAAACTTGTAACGTCATTTTAGTTATGTTGTTAGCCTCTGCCCAGGCAATCGACTCTATTAATAGATTTTTTCCGATTGCATATCCCCAAAATTCTTGTAATACACCTACCCCAAACTCGACTTTATGTGAAAATCTTTTTAACGGGTTACCTTCACAACGGGAAAAGGCAACAAGTTGACCTTTGACTTCTGCAACTAAAAATAAATTCCTCGCACTCTCAGTATCTACTTTTATTAGTTGTGAAAATCCTTCAGTGTCGATGAAGGCTTCACCTTTCTCACGGTCTAAATTTTCAGTTTCACCATCAATTTGAAGTCTTAATTGAGAGAGGGATTCAGCATCCTCTATAACAGCTGACCTTATCGTATAATGAAGCCCTTTAATCGTGAATTCTTTATTGTTAATAATCATTTCATTTCTCCTTTGTGAACAACAGTTGTAAAAAAATCTTACTAGTACGATTCTTTTTCCTTACTTAGAAGTTAGTTTCTTATTTAAAAGCAAAAGACCACTAACAAAATATAAAATAGAACTACCATAGAAGATGGCATGTATCGTAAAAAAGTCTGCTAACAATCCTGCTGACATGACCGCAAACGAGGAACATAAAGCTGTCCAGAAGTGATAGTTCCCAAGTTTCTGTCCTCTATTGCCTTCATTCGTATAATCAACTAAGATCATCTTTTCACCATGCTTCTGAAATGCACCAAGTATGCCAAGTATCACTTGAACGACATATACCTCACTAACTTCCGTTATATGTGGAAATGAAAGTAAAACTAATGCCATTCCAAAACAGTGAACGTACATAAATACCCTGTTTTCAATAAGCATCGAAATTTTCCCTAGAAGAGGATAAAGTAAAGCTGAGCTTAAACCAAATAATCCATAAGAAAAACCAAAGGCTGTAAAGGATGAACCCACATTTTTCAGAAACAAAATATAAAAAGGAAAGATAAGGCTGCTGGCAAAGAACGTGATGCTTTGTGACATCATGAAAATCTTTAATCGCCTAGGTGAATTCATTCCTTATACTCCTCATAAAAATAGTTATAAAACAACTCTTCTGGGTCATATTTACGCTTTTGTTCAAAAAACTCTTTTGAATTTGGATAAGCTCTTAGTAACTGTTCCTTTGTTGGATAAGGCATATACGGTAAATAATAGCTACCGTCATGCTCAAGTGTTACTTGAATCATTTTTTGGACGATTTGCTTCGTCTTCTCTGTCTCTTCCTTAGATAACCCTTGATTGATTAATAGTACAAGTGCAAACATATCATCTTTAGCATAAGAAAGAACGGCATCTTCATTTTTATTTACATAGCGAATGGTGATATTAACTAAGTTCAGTTCTTCATCTGATAATTCTGCTCTCAAATCATCTATGTATGGAGTGAATTGATGAATCGGTACAAAATACTCCTGCAGCACGTCTGTATCTTTTGCATTCTCATATTCTAGAAACTTTGATTCAGATCTCATCACATTATTTCTGGAAACGAGTTCACCATTAATAGAATGAAAATACCTTTCTTGCATATTCCACAGCATTTCCTTGCCCCAATCATACCTCCGAGATAGCCCAAGTAAAAACTTCGTTAACCACGTCGCCCGGTCTTCCTTTAATTCATCATGCTCTATTAACTGCTCCTGTTCTGAAGCTAGTACATAATCTGTAACGTACATCTTTGTTAGGAAATTTTCAGGAGAAGTTGAGATTCTAGCTAAATGCATGCGCACCTCTTCATTGTCCTTTACACGATTAACAAAATAATGGGTGTACTCATCAAAGCTCATGGCATTTGTTTGCATGACATAAAGCTCATCATCCGTTAATTCCAATTCCACATCTAAAATGACACCAAACAGACCATAACCACCAATAACGAGATTAAATAATTCTTCCTGATCCTCCCGACTTACATGAACAATTTCACCCTCTGCCGTTAACAAGCGAAATGAACGAACTGTATCAATGAGAGAACCAAACCGTATATCACGCCCATGTGCATTCACACTGAGTGATCCACCAATTGTAAAGATATTCTGCGACTGCATCACTTTGACAGCTAGTCCATGGGGATTGACATATTGTTGAATATCATTCCACGTTGCACCGCTTTGAACTGTGATGGTTTTTTGCTTGGGATCAAGTTTTAGTATTTCATTATAAGAGGTCATGTCTAGTACAACGGCATCCTTATAATACGTATGACCTCCCATACTGTGCCGCTTTCCTGCAATCGAAATCTTCTTGCCTTCCTTTTTCGCCTCTTTTATTACTTGCAAAATAGACTGTTCCTCTTTCCCTTTTACTATTCTTTCTACTTTTACCGGCATAAGCTGGCTTACATCTGTTACGACAGTCGTTTCATCACTATTATAAAAAAGTGAAGAAATGAGTAGAATCATATAAATAAAAATGATGAGAAGGATAATAATTTTTTCTTTCATACATGTCTCCCAACTTAAAAGTATACTGTATAATTCTGTAGGAAAAACGGGTTTTCCTCCTTCGAAAAAAGAAAGCACATTTCTAGAAGGTTTTGACAACTTAGTGGTACTATAGGAGAAGGATTATTTCTAAAGGAGGAAATCAAATGGAAGCAAAGCTTTTTAGCCCTTTTCAAATAAAAGATGTTTCGTTAAAAAACCGAATCGTGATGTCACCTATGTGCATGTACTCTTCACATAATGAAGACGGACTTGTTCAAAAATGGCATTATACTCACTATGTAAGCCGTGCAGTCGGGCAAGTAGGTCTAATTATGGTAGAGGCTACAGCCGTAACACCACAAGGTCGTATCTCTAATCAAGACCTTGGGATATGGAGTGATGAACATGTCCCGGGTTTAAAGAAACTTGTTGATATGGTGAAGGAACAAGGGTCAAAAACAGCCATTCAAATTGCACATGCTGGACGCAAATCGATGACAGATAGTGAAATCATTGCCCCTTCTGCTATTGCATTTAATGAAAAATCAAAAACACCGACTGCGATGAGTATTGAATCAATTAATGAAACAATTGAAGCATTCAAAGCAGGTGTTGCTCGTGCAAAGGAAGCTGGGTTTGATATCATTGAGCTTCATGGAGCACACGGATACTTGATAAATGAGTTCCTCTCCCCTCTTTCAAATAAAAGAGAAGATGAATATGGCGGAACACCAGAAAATCGTTATCGATTCCTTCGTGAAATTATTGAAGCAGTCAAAACAGTCTGGGAAGGGCCTTTATTCGTGAGAGTGTCGGCTAACGACTACCACCCTGAAGGACTTACACCAGAGGATTATGTTACATATGCAAAATGGATGAAGGAGCAAGGAGTAGACTTAATTGATGTCAGTTCTGGCGCTGTAGTTCCTGCAGCAATCAATGTGTATCCTGGTTATCAGGTAGGCTTTGCGGAAACAATCAGAAGCGGTGCCATGATTCCAACTGGAGCAGTGGGCCTTATTACAACAGGCAACCAAGCTGAAGAAATTTTGCAAAATGACAGATCGGACCTTATTTTTGTAGCCCGTGAACTATTAAGAGATCCATATTGGCCACGAACAGCAGCGAAACAATTAGGAGTTTCAATACCTACTCCTAAGCAATATGAACGTGGATGGTTGTAATCGCGAGTAACCGGAGTGACAGACACTTCGGTTCTATTTCTGTTTGGTGGTGATTTTCATGGTAGCACTCTCCCACGGAGTACTTTTAGCCTTTGGCCTAATTCTACCTCTAGGTGTACAAAATGTATTTATCTTTAACCAAGGTGCAACTCAAAGGTCCTACCTTTATGCCTTACCAGCTGTTATTACGGCATCCATATGCGATACACTATTAATCAGTCTTGCCATATCAGGAGTTTCTTTACTGATTTTTCAACTGATGTGGTTGAAATCAATCATTCTATTGATTGGTTCACTTTTCTTACTCTATATGGGATGGGCCATTTGGAGGTCTAGCACATCTGCACAAGTAGGGAAGGAATTTCCTTTATCTAGTAAAGAACAAATTGCCTTTGCCCTATCCGTCTCGTTGTTAAACCCACATGCGATTCTTGATACAATCGGTGTGATCGGTACAAGTTCCATTGTATACGAAGGAACTGACAAATTTTTATTTGCCACCGGGTGTGTAGCCATGTCATGGATTTGGTTTTTTGCCTTAGCTTTAGCTGGAAGAGCATTAGGGAGACTTAGTACATCTACAAAACTGTTAAAAAGGATTAACATCCTCTCAGCTTTCATTATATGGGGCATTGCAATCGTTCTTTTATATCAGTTAATCAGAGAAGTAATCTTTTTATAATGTTCAGTACTAAAGTCATAAAAAGAGGAAGAAACACATAGTTCCTTCTTCCTTTTTTTGTTTAATTGTCCAAAATTTAACGATTACTTAATCACCCCGCAATAAAATTGAGAAAATTTTAACTCTTCAGTAACAATTAGATGCTATAGTTTCATTCGTTAGTCAATCAAAAAATGGAGGGATCTACGAATGAAACAAAAACTTATACGTAATTGGTTATTGTCATTAGTAACTGTAGCACTTTTTCTTGCTCCAACGTTCAATGCTCATGCTGCATCGTATTCTTGGAATATCTACAGCAACTACATTGAATACCAACCAACTGGCCAAGACTTTTATAACAAATCTTGTGGTCAGGTAAATAATTCTACACAAGGTTATTTCAGGCTATCCACTACATACTCAGATCAAACAATCGCCAGTTATACGGTCGCTACAAACAAAACAGTAAAACTGGATTTTGGAAGCTGTTCAAGCTATGGAATGACACATATTTTATCACGACACGTACCGGAACAATTTATCGGTAACCCCACCACAACACAATCCTTTTTTAATCCTGGAAGCTCTATTGGCTTTTATGAAGATGTAATTGCAGATATTGTGAACAGTAACAAAACTCAAATCGCTAACAACGGATTTTCTAGTTCGGGTACTGTTGTATATGGATACATTAATGGAAATACAGCAAATAAAGTGAAGTTAGTTGTAAAAGGTGGGAAAATCATCACGATGTATCCCGACGGCTGGGGACTCGGTGTAAAAAAATAAAATACAACTTGATAGGGAGAGGAATACTCCCTATCTTCACTATTCAGAAAGGAGTCTTCCTAACTATGATTGAAGTAAACAGCTATTTCTTAAAACCTAACGTATTCATCGATCATTTAGAAAAAGCCTCAATAAATCGGAATCACTATTTCATTAATGTCAACGATACAGAAAAAGTGACACGGCATATTTTTCCTAATCACCCCGTCTACCCAGGATCAATAGAAATCAAGCACTTGCAAACAACGATACTAGGGATAGCCTATAACGATAGCATTGATGGATTATGGTATAACATCATCACATGCCTACACTCCCTAACGAAACAGCAACATGCTTCTGCTCCATTTATTTATCATCCCTATGAGCTCTCATTTACTCATGATCCAGCCAATCGTGATAAACTAACAATTTCCATTACTCGAGAGAAGACCATTATTGATAGCTGGGAATTACCTAGAGAAGAAACAATCATTGCTCTCCTACAAGGAGCTGAGCAATTTTTCAAACAATTACACGAACTGAAATTTAGTATTGTAGTAAATGATACTGAGGATATTTTTGAGAGGATAACAAAATTAAAAGCTTATTATATTTCATAAAAAGAGTTACTTAGAATTTTTAAAAACTTTTTTTAAGCAGATTTGTTTTTCAAAGGAAACGAAGGGGAATGGATTATATCTGAGCCCCTTTTTTGACCTTCTTTTTAGACCTTCTTTTTAGACCTTCTTATTGTGCTATAGCCCCCTATAGCCATCCATGAATCGCAAAAACGGCGATTCACCACAGAGAATGAAAATGGCTCCCGTCTG